>CAZGSE010000036.1:0-27300 GCA_964528135.1 uncultured Paraprevotella sp.
CGGTTTGCCCCGTATAATACATCCAGCTGCGTTCCCTTTCCAGCCTGTTTTCTGCGGAAATCCGGAAAGGGCGGTCGATTTTGATGTAATAGTCTGTGCGCTGCCGGATGTAGTCGTAGTCCGAGCGTTCCCGTGCCTGGGCTAACAGTTGCGGCAACCGGTGGCGGTATAATGCGTCGGGCACTGCCATTCCGGCAAACCCGGAAAGAAAATTCAGGAACTTGTTGGGTTTCCCGCTGTTGAGCTTGTATGTGATGCTGTCTCCCATGATGTTTTTGTTTCTGCTCTCTTGGGAAGAGATATACAGAATGGTGGCAAAATTACATATTTTATTGATTACAACCAAGAAAGGAGAAGAAAGAAAACGGTTTTATCTTGTTTTTTTTACAACATGATTGTAAAAAAAGCGAGCAAACTGGAAACAGGAATTGCCGTAAACGCCTGGTTATATATGCTTAAACGTTGCCCTGTATATCTCTTCCCAAGAGAGCAACAGAAAACAAGGTTTGGAAACTGGGCTATCCGCGTTGTGCCGCAGCTTTAAAAAAAGACAGTTCCTTGTGATTGAATGGTTTATGGATACTCTTGTGAAAATAATAATCCCCTTTTACCGGGCCTTCGCCGGAAGGCCGGGAGGGGGCCGCATTGTGCAACAACATGAAAAGCCTGTCGGGCGGAGGTGAGGGATGAGACTGATAAAGATGACCGGCGGCCTGGGCAACCAGATGTTTATTTATGCCATGTATATGAAGATGAAGACGCTGTTCCCGGACACGAGGATAGACCTTTCGGACATGGTGCATTACAAGGCGCATTACGGCTATGAGCTGGACAAGGTGTTCGGCCTGCCGCATACGGAGTTCTGCATCAACCGGACGGCCAAGAAGGTGATGGAGTTCCTGTTCTTCAAAACAGTGTTGGAGCGCAAGCAGGGCGGGTCGTTGGAACCTTATCGGAAGGCATACGCGTGGCCATGGGTTTATTTCAAGGGCTTTTATCAGTCGGGGCGGTATTTTGCCGGGGTGGAGGCAGACGTGCGCCGGGCTTTTGCTTTCGATTTGGAGAAAGCGAACAGCCGCAGCCGCCGGATGAGCCGGCAGATCCGGGAAGACGTGCGGGCCGTGTCGCTGCATGTCCGCCGTGGAGACTATTTGCAGGAGAAGCATTGGGCATCCCTGGGCTGTGTCTGCGGGCGGCCCTACTACCTCCATGCCCTGGAAGAGATGGCGCGCCGTGTGGCGTATCCCCGCTATTATGTGTTTTCCGAGGACTTGCATTGGGTGAGGGAGAACCTGCCGCTGGAGGATGCCGTGTATGTGGATTGGAACAAGGGTGAGGACAGCTGGCAGGACATGATGCTGATGAGCTGTTGCCGCCACCACATCATCTGCAACAGCACGTTCAGCTGGTGGGGGGCGTGGCTGAACCCGGCGGCGGACAAGGTTGTGGTGGCCCCGTCGCAATGGTCGGCAGGCAGGGACAGCCGCGGCATTGTGCCGGAGGAATGGATAACGGTAGAGTGAAAGAAGATAAAGAAAGAGCGTATGGAAAGTCATATCTTGAAGAAAACGTTCCGGGCTTTGTGCGACCTCCCGAAGTCGTTCCGGCACCCCCGTCCACCCAGGGTGGTCATGACGCTGTTGGTGAAGAACGAAGAGGAGATGCTGGAATGGAACTTTTTGTTCCACAAGGCTGTGGGGGTGGACGCTTTCATCGTGACGGACAACGGCTCCACCGACGGCACACCCCGCATCATCGAAAAGTATAAACGGAAGGGCTGGGTGGTGGAAGCCATAACGGACCCGCTTGAGGGGCATTACCAGAAAGAACTGGTGGACAGGATGATATGGAAAGCCAAGACGCTATACCATGCAGACTGGGTTATCAATGCCGACGGTGATGAGTTTTGGTATCCCCCGTCCGGGAATATCAAGGACGAACTGTCTGCCACGCATGCGAATGTGCTCCTTTGTGATATGAGGGTGATGTATCCTGACGAGAGCCGCCCGTTCCATGAATGGAACACTGCCGTCAGGACTGTCCCTGCTCCCGCAGACTACGGCTTGCCGCCTTATTCCCTGTTCGGGCGCCAGAACGGCAAGGTCATCCACCGCACGGATGGTTATCTGCAAATCACGGCAGGCAACCATAAGGTGAGGATGCTGCCTTATATTGCGGAAAAGTCCGGTGTCCTGGTCTATCATTATACCGTCCGCGGGCATCGCCACTTCGTGGAAAAGATGGTCAACGGCGGACGGCAGATGGAGTTGCACAAAGGCCGCCATGGCGGGCGGCATTGGCGGTACTGCTACCGGCTGTACAAAGAGGGGCGGCTCGACGAGGAGTACCGGAGGGTGCTGGGAGGGGAGGCGTATCCCCTCCTGGTGCGCGATGGGTTTGTGTTCAAGGACAATACTCTCCGCAAGTTTTTTGAACGGATAAAGTCGGGGCGCGGATGAGGATAGATGTGGCGTTTACGGTGGACCGCAAGTTCCTGCCCTGTTGTGCCGTCACGATGCTTTCGGTCTTGGAAAACAACGATCCGGCCGTGTTGGCGTTCCACGTGGTGGGCGATGGGCTGGAGGAAGGCGACAAGCGCCGGCTGCGGCAGTTGGCGGAAAGCCGGGGCGGCAGGGTGTATTTTTATTCCGTGCCGGAAGAATGCGTCAGGGGGTATGAAGTGAAGTGGAAGAGGAAACGGTTGCCCAAAATCGTTTTTTACCGCTGCCTGTTTGCTTCCCTCCTGCCGGAGACGGTGTCGAAGGTGCTCTACCTGGATTGCGATTTGCTGGTGCTTGCACCCTTGGACGGGTTGTGGGCCACGGATTTGGACGGCAAGGCTTTGGCGGCCGTCCCCGATGCTTATACCGTGAATGCCGAGCACTGCCGGAGGCTGGGCTATGACGCGGTGGACAATTATTTCAATGGCGGCGTGTTGTTGCTGAACCTGGATTATTGGCGCAGGCACGGGTTGGAACAGCAGTGCAGGGACTACTATCTGGCTCATGCCGACAGGATGCTTTACAATGACCAGGATTTGCTGAACGGCATGTTCCATGGGCGGACGGTGCTGCTGGACATGAAATGGAATGTGCAGGAAAGTGCCTACCGGCTGTCCCGGAATGGGCTTGCAGATAGGTTGCCCCTTTACATGGAAACGTTGAGGCACCCGTCCATCCTGCATTATTCCGGGCGCAAACCCTGGCAGTATCATTGCATGCACCCGTTGAAAGACCGGTGGCTTGAATATGCATGCCGTGTGCCCGGAATGGAACCGGGGACGGAAAGATGGCCGACCCGTTTGCGGCGCTTTGTCCATTTTTTGCCTTATACCTTGGGGCTTAAAACAGATAAATACATGGACTTGAAAAAGAATGATGAAAGAAAGGAATAAAAGGGTAGCCGTATTTGCTTCCTTTAGCAGGGACAACCGGATTGCCGATTACGTGGTATATTATTTGAAAGCGTTGCGGAAGGTGGTTGATTGCATCGTTTTCGTCTCGGACAATGAGATGGAAGAAGGCGAAACGGACAAACTGTCCGGTGTCGTGTACAAGGCAATCTGTCACAGGCATGGGGCGTATGATTTCGGTTCGTACCGCATCGGGTATTTCTGGGCGCTTGGACATGGGCTGCTGGAGGATGCCCAAGAGCTGGTTTTTGCCAATGATTCGTGTTACGGTCCCGTGTTTCCCTTTGACACGGTATTCGCCGCCATGGACGAAAAACCTTGTGATTTCTGGGGATTGACGGATTCTTTTGAAGGGAAGTACCATTTAAAAACTTTTTTCCTTGTTTTCAGGCGGAATGTCTTTACGTCCATGGCATTTCATAATTTTGTTTCAGGATTTTCCAGACAGAAGTCTTTCTGGGGATATGTCTTTCTCTATGAAATGGAGTTCACGAAGCATTTGGAGGACAACCGGTTCAGGCCGGCAGTTTATATTGACGTGGACGAAGAAACGCGCGGGGCATTGGCTTTTCATTCCGGAAACGGGAACCTTACCTTATGGCCGGTATTCCTTTTCGACCGAGGTATGCCGCTTGTCAAGGTGAAGGCCTTGAACGGCTTTTTAGATCCCGACCTGCATGAATCGCCTTGTTTGCTGATGCAGAAACTGAAAAGGGCCAATCCGGAACTGCATGCCATCATAGAGAAAGACCTTCTAGACAAAGGTGTCAGGCGAAAAGACAGATGGCTTACGCCCGAAGAAGTCATCGGCGACGCAAAGGTGGTGTCTTTTGACATATTCGACACGCTCCTCTCGCGCCCCTACATGCAGCCGGCCGACTTGTTCCGGCATGTGGAGGAAGCCACTGGCATGAGCGGGTTCAAAAGATGCCGTGTGAAGGCGGAAAGGAGGGCGCGCAGGCGTCATAAGGGACAGGCCGATGTGACGCTCGACCAGATTTATGAGGAATTGGATGCGCGATACCGCAACCTGAAACCGGAGGAACTCCGTTTTGAAAGGGAGGTTTTGCAGCCTAAAGCGGATGCAAGGAGAATCTATGATGAAGCGGTAAGGCAGGGCAAAACCATCATTGCCGTTTCAGGCATGTATCTTCCGCAGGCGTTCCTCGAAGAGGTCTTGAAAGAGAAAGGCTATACGGAAGTTTCCCGTGTGTTTGTTTCCAATGAGGAGGGCTGTTGTAAGAGGGGCGACGGGCTTTTGTTCCGGAAGGTCCTGCAAACCTTGGGCATCGAGCCGGGCGAGATGGTGCACATTGGAAATAATCGTGAGGCAGACAAGAAAGCACCGGAACGCTTGGGCATCAGGGCTTGCCACCGTCCGTCGGATGTGCAAGCCCTGTTTGCCAATCCGGCCATGAAACAGAAACTCGAACTTTATGTAAAGAATAGCCCCGGTCTTGTCTCTTCCGTTTTGGTGGGCATGTATGCCCGCCACAGCGCAAAGGGGGCCGGGAAAAACCCCTTTACGGAACTGGGATATTATCTGGGAGGGCCGTTGGCCGTGGGCTATTGCCAGCATATCCGTAAAGTGGCTAAAGAACGGGGGAACGATGCCATCCTGTTCGTTTCGAGGGATGGGTATGCCCTGCATCAGGTCTATCGGAAGTTGTTCCCGGACGATATACCGTCTTATTATATTTATGCCTCCCGGAAACTCATTGTGCGCAATTCCATAGATTATGATAGCAAAAGCGATTTCTTCAGGACGGTATGTGACATATATTCCGAGGAATGCCTGGATGGAATGCCCATAACCGATGAGAATATCGGGGAACATAAGGAAAAGATGGAGCAATGGGCCGCGGCCAACGCCGAATGTTACCGGAAGTACATCCGCTCGCTGCACATTACCGGCAAGAAAATCATGTCGGTGGATATGACCACAAGGAGCTACACATCGCTTTACATGCTGCACCGTGTGTTTGGCGACAGGCTGGACTGCGGTATGTTTTCCATTTCCTATGGTAAACCTTGCCGGCATACGGCATTCTCTTATGCGCAGAGGGTGTGGCGTGCGGTTGACGTGCCGCTTGTTGCGATGCAGGAAGAACTTATCACGGCTCCCGAACGGCCGGCACAGCGCATTGACGGGGAAGGCCGGGTTGTGTTCGCCGCCCACAACCCGCTTGAAGACTATAGGGTGGACAAGTATAAGGAAATCCTTAAAGGCATCGAGGAATTTACGGATGACTTCATGCGCCTGTTTCCGGGGCATGCCCCCATCCTGACGTTCGAAAATTGGAACAGTCTGTACGATTCTTATGTCGGCTGTTACAATTATGGCGACGGTTGGTTGTTGGGATCCATATACCACCGTGACGACATGCATGAAAACGTTTATAACACCCTTTATAACGTGTGCATCCGGCAGGAGCCCGAAAAAAATAATTTAAATCCTAATCTGTACCGGAAGAACAAGGAACACCTGAAAGCCATCCGCAAACTGGTTGTGGCCTTGAGCGTGGAAACGGTCATCCTTGTTTCGTTGCTTGTCCTGTTGCTGATGTTGTCGTGATGCAACTGCAGTGTCCCGGCAGGGAGGATAAGACTGGAAAAATGTAACAGTATGCCGGATGATGCCGGACGAAAATGTGATAATAATTTTGGCTGCGTGAAGTTTTTTCAATACCTTTGCGCGGTCATGTCCATTGAACTGTTATGATTAAACAATTCTTATCTTTGCTCAAGCGGTATATGAAGCCTTACCGCAGGTATCTGACTTGGGCGGTCATATTGAATTTTGTGTCACAATGGTTGAACGTATTCTCGTTTGCGGCCCTCGTTCCTATCCTGAATATCCTGTTCAAAATAGACACAACGAAATATGAGTATATGCCAATGGACATCCGCCATTTTGACAAGGACGTGCTCCTCAACAACGGATATTACTACATCAATTACATTGTTGACCAGAACGGGGCGTTCTTCACCCTGATCATGATGGGCCTTATCCTGGTGCTCATGACCCTGCTGAAGACGGCTGGCTATTTCGCTTCCGCGGCCGTGATGGTGCCCTTGCGCACCGGCATCGTGCGCGACATCCGCATACAAGTGTACAACAAGGTGCTGAAGCTCCCCCTTAGTTTTTTCTCCGAAGAGCGCAAGGGCGACATCATTGCCCGCATGAGCGCCGATGTGACGGTGGTGGAAAACTCCATCACCAGTTCCATCGACATGCTGATTCGCAACCCCATCACCCTGGTGGTCTGCTTTATCACGCTGTTCACCGTGAGCTGGGAGCTTACGCTCTTTGTCATTGTCATCCTCCCGCTTGCGGGTTGGCTGATGGGCGTGGTCAGCCGCAAGTTGAAGAGCCAGTCAGTGGTGGCCCAGGCACAGTGGGGCGACATCATGTCGCAGCTGGACGAAACCCTTGGTGGCCTGCGCATCATCAAGGCGTTCATTGCCGAACGGAAAATGTCGGAACGCTTCACCAAGACGAACAACGACTTCCGTGATGCCATGAACGCCATGGTCATCCGCCAGAGTTCCGCCCATCCCATGAGCGAGTTCCTCGGCACGTGCGTCATCGTCATCGTGCTGTGGTTCGGCGGTGCGCTTATCCTGAACAGCTATTCCGTGATCGATGCGTCCATTTTCATCTTCTATCTGGTCATCCTTTACAGCATCATCAATCCGCTGAAAGAGTTTTCCAAAGCCTTTTATAACGTCCCGCTGGGATTGGCCAGCATGGACCGTATAGACATGATATTGAAGGCCGAGAACCACATCAAGGAACCGGAACACCCGCTGCCCTTGTCCGGGTTTGAAAAGGAGCTGGAGTTCCGCGATGTGTCTTTCAGTTACATTCCGGGCCGCCCCGTGCTGAAACACATCAACCTGAAAGTGCCCAAAGGCAAGACCATTGCCTTGGTGGGCCAGTCCGGTTCCGGAAAGTCCACCATGGTGGACCTTGTGCCGCGTTACCATGACGTGGGCGAGGGCGAGCTGTTGATCGACGGCAAGAACGTGAAAGACGTTTCCATTGCATCGTTGCGCTCGCTGATAGGCAATGTGAACCAGGAGGCCATCCTGTTTAACGACACCTTTTACAACAACATCACTTTCGGCGTGGAGAACGCCACGATGGAGCAGGTGATAGAGGCGGCCAGGATTGCCAACGCGCACGATTTCATCATGGAGACCGAGAAAGGGTATGACACGATGATCGGCGACCGCGGGGGACGCCTGTCCGGCGGGCAGCGGCAGCGCGTGAGCATAGCCCGTGCCATACTGAAGAATCCGCCCATCCTGATTCTGGACGAGGCCACCTCGGCACTTGACACCGAGTCGGAGCGTCTGGTGCAGGAGGCCTTGGAGCGCCTGATGAAGTCGCGCACCACGATAGCCATTGCCCACCGCCTCAGCACGATTAAGAACGCCGATGAGATTTGTGTGCTCTATGAAGGCGAGATTGTGGAGCGGGGCACGCATGAGGAGCTTCTACACCAGAACGGATACTACAAGAAACTGAACGATATGCAGAGTTTGTAATCCCCCGGCAGCGATGGGCGGGGGACACCATAAGCAAACGTTTTGTGGTGTGTCTAACGGTTTGCTTTTCTTTTATGCCAGAATGCGCGCCAAAGCAAAGACTTTGTGGTTATGCCGGCAACCCCGTATGTTTTGGGCGCAGAGGCTATTTTTAGGATTGTTTTTTTAGGGGTGTGGTTAAGCATATACCGAATATCAACTTTGAGGTAGGCATACATCAGGTATGTGATGATATGTTGTTGTCTTTCGGGAAGATGGTTAAAAAACGGCTTCACCTTTTCAATGTACAGTCTGGTAGCCTGCAATTTCTCCAATATGTTTTTGTCGTCTTGCGAAGAGATGTTTAGTCCGCTTTGCCGGAAGTGCATGAGGATTTTGTTGGCTGTGGCTATGCCGCCTTCCGTGCTGAACCGGAATACGGACAAGTAATCTGCGTGCCAGGCTAATGGTAGTGAGGCATAGCCCTGGCAGTCTTTAAGCCGTTGCGTCCGGTACATGAACTCGGAGATGGTCTGTTTGCGGCATCTTTTAAACACATGCCACATATAATCATCCGTGGATTCCCATTCCGGCTCGCTGGGATACCAGTCTATGGCGGTGCCGTTATGATCTATGATGTCCGCCCTTACGCGGAATACATGGGTTTGGGGGTATATCCCGGCTAAATCCAATAAGCTTTCCACAAACTCCGGTTCATACAGGTCGTCATCACACAATAAGGCAAAATATTCGCCGCGGGCATAAGAAAGGCATTGGTTCCAGTTGTGTGCGGGATTGATTCGTCCCAAGTTTTGGGGATTGGTGTAATATCGGATTCTTCCGTCTTTGAAACCGGTCACGACACTGTCAATGTCCTCTTGGGATTGGTCGTTCACAATGACCAACTCTATGTTGCGGTAAGTCTGGTTGAGGGCAGATTCTATGGCTTGTGCCAGATATTTCTTTTTGTAAGCCGGGATTGCAATGGTGACTAACGGTTCTTTTCTCATAATGAATGTCGGAAAATGGTGCAGTTCGGTGCAAATCGTTGTTTTTATGTTGTTTTTGCCATCAACTCATATAGAGCCAGTCTGCGTTTCTGCATTTCGGCCGTATTAAACCGGCCGGTGAATTTCTGCAGGCTGTGGTTGGCGAATTTCTCTTGAATGTCCGGCTGGCTTAGCAGGCTTGCCACGGCTTGTGCGAATTGTTGCGGCGAGTCTGCAATATAGCAATCTTTTTCATGTTCGAGCGGAAGCCCTTCGCAACCTTTCGAGGTGGTGACAACCGGTGAAGCGGCAAAGATGGAATCCAGTATTTTCATGCGCATGCCGCTTCCGATGCGTATCGGCACGATGGAGATTTTGCCGTTGACAAAGGCGGGCAAGTCCTCTACAAAACCCGTGAAACTGATGTCGGGGGCGATGGCCTGCAACATCTGCTGGGTTTCCTTGTTCCATTCTCCGGTTACGTTCAGTTTGGGGCGGAAGCCTTCTTTGGACAGGAGGGGCAGCACCTCTTTGCAGAACCACATCAGGCCGTCGGCATTGGGGAAGTGTGTACCGTTTCCGATAAAAACAAGTTCCATTCCGGCTTGCCGGTATTGGATAGCCTTTTGCGGCATCTTCACGGCTGCCGGCGAAACATAAATATCCAATGCCGGATTGTTCCGGAGCATGATTTGTCTGTCTGTTTCCGTGAGGGCAATGATTTTGTCATAACAGGCCAACGCCTGCTGTTCCAAGCCTTTCTGCAGGTTGAACTGCAAAATGTCGTTGGCTGTGATTTCCCGGAACAGGTTCATTGCATTCTGGTTGCGGACATAACGGATTTCATGTTGCACAAAAACCTTTTTCACCTCCTGCGGCAGGAGGTAAACCAACGTCAGGCATTCGTAGAACTCGATTTGAATCAAGTCAAAGCCTTTGCGTGTAGTGTCATAGACGAATTGGTGGAAAGTTTCCGGGAATTGCAGTCCCGGTATTTCGTTAAACAGGCAAGAGGTTGTCCGGATAAAATCTTCGCATTGTCTTGTCCTTTTGTTGTCCTGATTGTCCTGCAGGGCATGGATTTTTCTGATCCGCCTGTTTATCTTGCGTTCCATGGAACGCCGGATGGCATCGAAAAGGCGATAAGAAACCGTGTCGGGCAGGTTCTCCTGCCCGGTTGCCTTTTGCCTGTTGTCGGGGTACAAGTGTTTAGCCTTGAACGTGTGGAATGTCACGTCCGTCCAAAGTGCCTGCAGGTGCTCCATGGCTTTCTCTTCTTCCGAGGACTTTAAATAGAACAGCAGCGATATCTCATGTTCTTTCCGTATGCAGTCCAGCATGTTGAACATGGCTTGGTTGCCCCCGGAGTTCAAGGGATATGGCACATACTGCAGGATAAATAGAATCTTCATACGTATTTCTTCGGTTGGGTTTGGATTTACAGATAGACCCTCTTCCTGATGTCCAGCAGGATTTGCGGGGCGTATCGCTCGTTGAAAAGGTTGATGGCCGCTTGGGCGAGCTTCTCTTGTCTGCTGACGGAGTGTAACAAATCCTCCATGGCTTGGGCGAACGAGGCACTGTCTTCTGCTATCAGGCATTCTTCTTGGTGCCTGAACGGCTGGCCTTCCACTCCCTTTGGGGTGGTGATGAAAGGTGAATGGGTCAGGACTGCTTCTTGTATCTTGATTCTCATTCCACTGCCGATGCGCAGCGGGATGATGGAAATTTTCCCGTTGAGGAATTTGGGCAGGTTGTCCACAAAACCGGTGAATGTGATTTCCGGGTTCTTGTGTGCAAGGGCGTTGGCATCCTTCTTGTCCCAATGCCCCACCACATAGATTTTTGCAGGTATTTTTTTCTGTCTTAACAGAGGCAGTATCTCGGAAACGAACCACTGCATGCCGTCTTTGTTGGGGAAATGGTTCCCGCTACCGATGAAGACAAAGTCCCGGCACGGCCGGAAAGGAAGAATGTCTGTGGGCATGGGCGACATGGGTGACACCGTGATATGTTCTTTGGGGATGTATTTTGACAGGATTTTCTTGTCTGTTTCCGTGAGTGTGATGATATGGTCGTAGCTTTTCAAAGCTGCAATCTCCGTTGCCTTGGCATATTCGTATGCCAGAGTGTCGTTGCCGCAATGCTCCTTGAACAGTTTGATTTCGTTGGCATACCTTATGAAACGCAGTTCATGATGGACAAATATGCGCCGCACGTCTTTGGGCAACAAATATCCCAAGAAAAGGTATTCGTGCATTTCAACCTGTATGATGTCGAACCCTTTGCGTGAAATGTCGTATATGAACCTCAGGAAACCGGCGTTGTAGCTGGGAAAGGCGTTGCCTATCGCGGAGTTGGCGCGGACTGTATCTCCCAAGGGGTGCGTGCGCGACCATTTGGTATAGGCCCGCTTGTGTTTGCGGGCCAGCGAATTGGACAAGACGGAAAGTAGTTTGCAGTACCACGGTTGGGCATACGGGGTTTCGGAATATTGTTCCTGCCCATAGTATAAAAAGAAGTTTACGTCCGGCCATAACGCTTCCAGCTGTTTCACGAGTGCCATTTTGGAATGGCTGGGCTTGGGCGGTCTGGACGCTATCCCGTGGCTGCGTATGTCCAACGCCACGGAGAATTCGAACTCCTTGTGCAACTTGTCGATAACAGAAAAGATGACATTATTTCCTCCGCTATCCAGCGGATAGGGAATATATGGCAAGATGACAAGGATTCTCTTCATTCTCTTTTTTCTATATTTAATAACCGCAGGACATGTACTGTATTTTTATGGTTTCTGCCCACATTTTTCCATGCTTGCATGGGCGGTTTATAGGATATTTTGCAAAGTTAGCGTTTTTTTTAAGGACTATCCTCTTTTTCTCCTTTTTTTTATAGTTGGCACACCCGAAACTTTCTTGCGCAAGGCGGCCGCCGTACTTGCGCAAGAAAGTGTCCGGCTTTGCGCAAGACGGGGCGGGGGTGTGGGGTGTGCCGGAGCCTGCGGGCGAGGAAAAAGATTGAAAATCCCCTGCGGGGGATTGTTTGCCGGATAAAAAATAATCCTTACCTTTGTGACCGTTATGGCGAAATGGCTGACTTATATCGTGGCCGGTGCCTGCATGTTCCTGTGGGGCATGTTGCCCGATGGCGCATGGAATGGCGGTGCCGGACGAGGCTCTGGGGATGCGGTGCGTCTTGCAGGGCGGGCGATGCCTGCCCCTTCCGCCATGGTGCGGTGTGCTGCCGGGGAGGCGTTGCCGCAGGTGGGGGAGTGCGGGCTCGACGGCATGGGCTGTGCGCTGCATCCTTTCCCGCGGGGGAACGGGAAAGGGATAAAGCCGGCCGGCGGCCAACCGGACGCGGCGGTGCGCGGAAGCCGCGAGGGCCTGACGGCGGGCGCACTGCTGTGCGGGCGGCACACTGCGCTGGCGGTGGCGGCTCCTTTTGTCAGAACGGGGCGGTATTATGTTTTTGCCTTGCGGCGTATTTTGGTATGAGGCTTTTCCGCAACTTGTCTTGCGTGGAAGGCTTTTTTTTGTGTCCGGCCGTTCCTGTGCGTCCGGCGTGTTTTCAATTATTAATCAAACCAAACCAAACTGAAAAATGGATTTCATCGTAGATTTCATCTTGCACATCGACCGTTACATGGTCGAACTGGTACAGCAATACCATTTGTGGACGTATGCCATATTGTTCATCGTCATCTTCTGCGAGACGGGGCTGGTGGTCACGCCTTTCCTGCCGGGCGACTCGCTGCTTTTCGTGGGCGGGGCCATAGCGGCGCAGCCCGATGTGCCGCTGAACGTGCACCTGCTGGCCCTGGTGCTCTTCGGGGCGGCCGTGCTGGGCGACTCCTGCAACTACATGATCGGGCATTTCTTGGGGCAGAAGCTCTTCAGCAACCCCGACTCCAAAATCTTCAAGCAGAGCTATCTGGACAAGACGCACGAGTTCTACAAGAAATACGGGGGCAAGACAATCATCATTGCCCGTTTCGTGCCTATCGTGCGGACGTTTGCCCCCTTTGTGGCCGGCATGGGGCGGATGCACTATTATTATTTCATGCTGTATAACCTGACGGGTGCCGCGCTCTGGGTGGGTGCCTTCTGCTATGCGGGCTATTTCTTCGGCGACCTGCCCTTCGTGCAGGCCAACCTGAAGCTGCTCGTCGTGGCCATCATCGTGATTTCCATTTTGCCGGCGGTGACGGAGGTGTTGCGGGCGAAGCTGAAAAGACAATGAAACCGAAAACCAAATAAATGATTGTATGATAAATTCTTTTTTCAACCGGTTCGTTCCGAAACAGCCGAACTTTTTCATCCTGCTGAAGCAGTTGTCCGACATCCTGTGTGAGGCCTCCTCGGTGCTGTCGGAGAGCATGGAGCACAGCGTGGCGGCCGAACGCGGCACCTATTACAAGCGTATCAAGGAAGCGGAACGCAGGGGCGACACCGTGACACGCCGGATCCTGGACGAGTTGGAGACCACGTTTATCACCCCGCTGGACCGCGAGGACATCAACCAGCTGGCTTCTGCCATGGACGATGTGATAGACTCCATCAACAGTAGTGCCAAGCGCATCAACATCTACAACCCCCATCCGCTGGGCGAGAGTGCCAGGGAACTGTGCCGCATCATCGACCGGGAGACGGCCTGCATCGCCAGGGCGGTGGACGAACTGGACGTGTTCCGCAAGAAGCCGGTTGCACTGCACGACTGTTGCAATGAGTTGCACGACCTGGAGAACCAGGCGGACGACGTGTATGAGTTTTTCATCAAGCAGCTGTTTGAGGAGGAAAAGGACTGCATCGAGCTGATCAAGGTGAAGGAAATCATGCAAGAGCTGGAGCGCACCACCGACGCGGCCGAGCATGTGGGGAAGATTCTGAAGAACCTGATTGTGAAATATGCGTAAAGGCAGGCCGGGGATATGGAATTGTTAGTGATTATCATAGTGCTGGCCCTGCTGTTCGACTACATCAACGGTTTCCATGATGCGGCGAACTCCATTGCCACCATCGTGTCCACCCGTGTGCTGACGCCTTTCCAGGCCGTGCTGTGGGCGGCCGCCTTCAACTTTGTGGCCTTTTTCATCGCCAAGTATATCATCGGCGGTTTCGGCATTGCCAACACGGTGTCCAAGACGGTCATCGAGGACTACATCACCCTGCCGGTCATCCTGGCCGGCGTGGTGGCGGCCATCCTCTGGAACCTGTTCACGTGGTGGAAGGGCATACCCTCGTCGTCCTCGCACACGCTGATCGGCGGTTTTGCCGGGGCGGCCATCATGGCCAGCGGCTTCGGGGCCGTGCAGGCCGAGGTCATCCTCAAGATTGCGGCCTTCATCTTCCTGGCGCCGCTCATCGGCATGGTGGTGGCGCTGGGCTTTACGCAGCTGGTGCTGCGTATGTGCCGCAAGGCGCACCCGCACGTGGCCGAAACGTGGTTCAAGCGGTTGCAGCTGGTGTCGTCGGCACTGTTCAGCGTGGGCCACGGGCTGAACGATTCGCAGAAGGTGATGGGCATCATAGCGGCGGCCATGATTGCGGGCCACTCGCAAGGCCTGGGCATGGGAGTGGAGCGCATAGACGACCTGCCGGACTGGGTGGCCTTTGCCTGCTTTACGGCCATCTCGCTGGGCACGATGTCGGGGGGATGGAAGATTGTGCGTACCATGGGGACGCGCATCACGAAGGTGACGCCTTTCGAAGGGGTCATTGCGGAAACGTCGGGTGCTTTCACCCTTTACCTGACCGAGTACCTGAAGATTCCGGTGAGCACCACGCACACGATTACCGGTGCCATCATCGGCGTGGGGGCCACCAAACGCCTGTCGGCCGTGCGCTGGGGGGTGACGAAAAGCCTCATGACGGCCTGGGTGCTGACCATCCCGGTGAGTGCCTTGCTGGCGGCAGGGGTCTATCTGCTCCTTTCCGTGTGGATGTGAGGGGTTGCTCCGTTGCCGGCCGGGTAGATACGGCAAGGGGCTGCATCGCGTGAGGTTTGCGGTGCAGCCCCTTGGCTTTTTTGTCCGGCGGGGCGGTTGCGCGGCCATGCCGCGCCGCCCCTTTTATCGCAGGGCGTCCAGCCGGTCGTAGGAGTCCTGCAGGATGGCTTTCCCTTTCTGTTCCCTGCCGCTGTCCGGCTGCGGTTCGCAGGCGATGGCCTTGCGGGCGGCGTTGTCGAATACGGTCACGCCCGTGCTGTCCCGGAACAGGAAGCCGTCGCTGAACGTGGAGTAGGTGAAAGGATAGGTGTAGTTCCCAGAAAAGATGTTGCGGCTGTAGGCGAAGTCGAAGTGCGGCAGGCCGAGCTGGCCGAGCAGCGTGGCGGGCATGTCGCTCTGGTTCATCAGCGTGTGCACCACCTGCGGCTCCTCGATGGCCCCTCCCAGCCAGAGCATGGGGATGTGGTAGAAAGAAGGGGAGGCGACGTTGAACGTGGCCGAGCTGCCGTGGTCGGGCAGGCACACCACCAGCAGGTTGTCCCACACCGGCAGTTGCTTGAGGCGGTCGATGAACTCGCCCAGGCAGTGGTCGGTATAGGCAAAGGCGTTTTTGCGCCGGTCGGCGAGGCGGTCGTAGGGCACTTCGAAAGGCTCGTGGCTGCTGAGGGTGAGCAGGCCCGTGTGCCACAGCCGGTCGGCCGGGCGCGAACGTATCGTTTCGTACAGGCGGTTGAAGGCGTATTCATCGTGCGCCCCCCAGGAGCTTGACGTGCGCTCCTGCAGGCTGAAGTCCGTGTCGCCGGCCAGGTGCTGGTAGCCGGTGGTGGCAAAGTAGCTCCGCATGTTGGTGAAGTCGATGTCTCCCCCGTACAGGAAGTCCGTTTCATATCCGGCGGCGCGCAGGGTGCGGGCGATGCCGGGCAGGAAACGCGACTTGGCCGGGAGTTTCATGATGGAAGTGGTGGGATAGCTGATGTGGCCGCTCAGCGCGCTGACCAGCCCGCGGTCGGTGCGGAAGCTGTTGGCATATACGTTGTCGAAGAAGATGCCTTCCCTGATGAGCCGGCTGATGTTGGGGGCCACTGTGCTGTCGCCGCCCAGTTCGGCCACGTAGTCGGCACCGAACCCCTCCAGGATGATAATCAGTATGTTGGGGCGCAGGCTGTTCAGCAGCAGCCGGTTGCAGTCTTCCGTGAAGGCGGGATACAGCCCCCGTAGGGTTTCTGCCAGCTCTCCTTCCTCCAGGTAGTTGTATTTTTCAGAGAAGTCCTCGGCCTTGTTCCAGGAGTAGAACAGGCTGAAGGCCGGGTTGACGGCGGCATGGTTCAGGTAGGTGTTTTCGCTGAAATAGGCGTTGCCGATGTTCATGGTGGAGCGTCCCACGCCGCCGCGTATGGCCAGGAATATCAACCCGCCCGCCAGGATGCAGAGCAGGTTGCGGGGCACCATCCTCCGGTCGCGCGGAAGGTCGGGGAAATGCTTGGGCGTCAGCTTGGCGCATCCCCACGACAGCATGAAGGCAAACACGGCCACCAGCATCGCGCGGATGGCGATGTAGCCGTCTGCCACGCTGGCGAACACCTGCTGCGGGGCGTCGAGGTAGTTGAACACGGTGGCGTCCAGCTTGAACTTCCAGAAAGCATACAGCGACGTGTCGGCCACGCAAATCAGCGACAGCAGTATGGAAACAAGGATGAAGTAGGGCAGCAGCACCAGTTTGTGGTTCAGCGGGCGGAGCCACATCCCGACCCATACCGTGACGAACGGTATGACCATCAGGTAGCCGGTGGTGGAGGCGTCGAGGGCCAGCCCGTGGGCGATGACCTGCAGCAGGTCGGAGATGTCCAGGGGGGTGTTGACGTAGGTGAATACAATCTTCTGCAGGATGAAGAACAGCAGAAAGAGCACGAAGAGCTTGAAAAGGTAAGATAAGCGCGGTTTCATTGTTATGGTGTGGTTTTATGTCGTTCTATTTCCGGCCGAAGTCGGCGGGCACTTCCCCCCAGCGTCCTGTTTCCCATTTGCGTACGGGAACCGTGCAGTGGTGGTGGCGCAGCCAGTGCTCCGCCCGTTCTATCAGGCGGAATAGCTCCTCCGTGGCCGCGGTGCGTTCCAGTTTGGTCCGGCAGTGCTTGCGGGCCACCCAGCTGATGGCGTTCCGGCTGTCGGAGTATATGGGCATGCAGAGGCCTTTCTGGGTCAGCAGGGCCATGGCATGCACGATGGCCAGGAACTCGCCGATGTTGTTCGTGCCGTGCACGGGGCCGAAGTGGAAAACGGTTTCGCCCGTGCGCAGATATACGCCGCGGTATTCCATCGGGCCGGGGTTCCCGCTGCATGCGGCATCTACGGCCAACGCTTCGGCCGGCACCTCCGGCGGGAGGGGCAGCACGGTGTCTGTGCGGTCTGCCGGCACATCGGGCGGGCAGCCGCGGCCGCTTGGGGGCGCGGGGCTGCCTTTTTCTTTCCGGAAGTAGGGGTAGGGGGAGGAGTTGTAGGCCTTCTCGGCCTCTTCCTTCGAGGCGAAAGACTTGTAGATGGCACCGGCAAACCCGTTGATTTGCTGTTTGCAGTCGGCCCAGGAAGTGTAGATTCCCGGACAGACGCCATGCCATACCACGTAATACCTCTGTTTGCCCATGTGTGCGCCCGGTGGTTACATCCGTTCCGGCACTTCTATGCCCAGCAGCCCCATGCCGGTGCGGACAACCTTGCCCACGGCGGCCGAGAGCACGAGGCGGAAAGCCCGTTTGTCCGCGTCGGCTTCGTGCAGGATGCTGAAGTCGTGGTAGAACTGGTTGTATTCTTTCACCAGGTCGTAGCAATAGTTGGCGATGCAGCCGGGGTTGTAGTCGCTGCCGGCCTGGCGCACCACATTGCCGAGCTCGGCCAAGGTCTGCACCAGGGCGATTTCCTTTTCGCTTGGTTCCGTATGCACGCACAGGCTTTCCGGCACGGGCAGCCCGGCTTCGGCCGCCTTGCGCAGGATGGAGCGGATGCGGGCGTAGGTGTATTGGATGAACGGGCCTGTGTTGCCGTTGAAATCGATGCTTTCGGCAGGGTTGAAGAGCATGTTCTTGCGCGCATCCACTTTCAGGATGAAATATTTCAGTGCGCCCAGCCCCACGATACGTGCGATTTCATCGGCCTCTTCTTCGCTCAGGTCTGTCAGTTTGTTTATCTTGTCCTCGGACATCCTCCTGGCACTGCCCGTCATTTCGGCTATCAGGTCGTCGGCATCCACCACCGTCCCCTCGCGGCTTTTCATCTTCCCGTTGGGCAGTTCCACCATGCCGTAGGAGAAGTGCACCAGGCTCTTGCCCCATTCAAAGCCCAGTTTGTCCAGCAGGATGGACAACACCTGGAAGTGGTAGTTCTGTTCGTTGCCCACCACGTAAATCATCTTGTCGATGGGATAGTCGCGGAAGCGCAGCTGGGCCGTCCCGATGTCCTGCGTCATATAGACGGACGTGCCGTCGGAACGCAGCAGCAGTTTCTCGTCCAGTCCTTCCGCGGTGAGGTCGGCCCACACGGAGCCGTCCGCCTTGCGGTAGAACAAGCCTTTCTCCAGCCCCTCCAGCACCTTCTCCTTGCCCACCAGATAGGTGTCCGATTCGTAGTATATCTTGTCGAAGCTGACGCCCAAGGCTTTGTAGGTCACATCGAATCCGGCATAGACCCACTCGTTCATCTTGTGCCAGAGGGCGCGCACCTCCGGGTCGTTGTTTTCCCATTTCACCAGCATCGCGCGCGCTTCCTTGATGAGCGGAGCCTCGTTCTTGGCCTCCTCTTCGCTCATGCCGCCGTCCATCAGCTCCTTGACCTGCTCCTTGTAGTGCTTGTCGAAGGCCACGTAGTAGTCGCCGATGAGGTGGTCGCCCTTGATGCCGGTGCTTTCCGGGGTTGCGCCGTTGCCGTATTTCAGCCAGGCCAGCATGCTTTTACAGATGTGTATTCCCCGGTCGTTCACGATGTTGGTCTTTACCACGCGGTTGCCGTTGGCCGCCATGATGTTGGCCAGCGCGCATCCGAGCAGGTTGTTGCGCACGTGCCCCAGGTGCAGGGGCTTGTTGGTGTTGGGGGAGGAGTATTCGATCATGACCAGCGGCGACTGTTCCGTGGCTTCCGTCAGCCCGAACTTTTCATCGCGGTAGATGTCTTCCAGCAGCTTGACCCAGCTCCCTGAAGAGATGACAAGGTTGAGGAATCCCTTGACGGCGTTGAACCCGGCGACCACGTCGGGGATCTCCCGTGCCAGGAACGTGCCGATGTCTTGCGCCGTGTCTTCCGGTTTTTTGCGGGAGAACCTCAGGAACGGGAATACCACGAGGGTGAGGTGTCCGGCAAATTCTTTTTTCGTCTTTTGGAGTTGCACCGTTCCGGGGGCAACCTCTTGGCCGTACAGTTCCTTGATGGCGAGGACTGCGGCGGCTATGATTCTGTTTTCTATTTCCATTGTGTTTACCAGCTTGTTCAGGCTGCAAAGATACGCAAATAAAAAAAGAGAAGCGAAGAAATGCCTCTCTCTTTTTCTCTGGGTCGGTTAATTCTGCTTACTGGATTGCGTCTGTCAGTTCGGCACCCGCCTTGAATTTGATGATTTTCTTCGCCGCGATGGTGATTTGTTCTTTGGTCCTGGGGTTGATGCCCGTGCGGCTGGGGCGTTCGCTGACAGAGAATGTCCCGAAGCCTACCAAGGCAATCTTGTCACCTTGTTTCAAGGCTTCCGAAACGGCGTTGATAGTAGCGTCCAGAGCTTTCTTCGAATCTGCTTTGCTTAATCCTGCGTTTTCCGCGATAGCATTGATAAGTTCTGTTTTGTTCATTTGACAACTGATTTAATGTGGATAATTTGTTCTTCAATCGCATCCAATGCTGCAAATGTATGTAAATTAGCTGTTAAAACAAATTTTTTCATTGAAAAAATATTTCTTTTTATAAAAAAGAACAAGTGCGTCTTTCCAAACCTGAAGGAAATGGAATAAAATTAGTAATTTTGCGGCCGTAAACCGAACAATGAAAATGATTGTGATATGATGAATATGCCTCCTGTAACGAAGAACCTGATCATTATAAATGTCCTGCTCTTCTTAGCCAAAATAGTGGCCGTGCGTTACGGTGTGGATCTTGATAATATCCTGGGGCTGCATTTCTTCCTTGCTCCCGACTTCCGGCTCTACCAGTTCGTGACGTACATGTTCATGCACGGCGGCTTCACGCATATTCTGTTCAACATGTTTGCCGTGTGGATGTTCGGGCGCGTCATGGAGTCCTATTGGGGCGGCCGCCGTTTCCTTATTTATTATTTAGTTTGCGGATTGGGAGCCGGGCTGGTGCAGGAGGGCGTGCAGTATGTTTCCTACCTTGTGCAGGGGCTGGACGGGTATGAACGGGTGAATATCGGGTATGCCATGATTTCCATGGGCGAATACCTGAACCGTTGGACCACCATCGGGGCCTCCGGTGCGGTGTATGGCATCTTGCTGGCTTTCGGCATGTCGTTCCCCAATGAGCGGTTGTTCATTTTCCCGCTTCCCGTGCCCATCAAGGCCAAGTTCTTTGTCGTCGGCTATGCCGTGATAGAATTGCTCTCGGCTTTGGGCAACTCTGGCGACGGGGTGGCGCATTTCGCCCACCTTGGCGGCATGGTCTTCGGGTTCTTGCTGATTCTTTATTGGCGGAAGAACGGCGGGGGCGGTTACTATGGCAATGGCGGCGGAGGGTCTTTCGGGAGCAGGATGAAAGGCTGGTTCTTCAACCAGCGCGACCGTTTTTCGTCTTACCGGAAACCCAAGATGAAGGTCAGCATGGGCGACCGCAAGGACGATTACGAATACAATGCGCGGAAAAGGTCGGAGGAGGCGGAGATAGACCGGATTCTGGAGAAAGTGAGGAAATCCGGTTACACCAGCCTGACGGAAGAGGAAAAGCGCAGGTTGTTCGATGCGAGCCAGCGATGAAGTGGTTTAAGCGGATATTGGTGCAACTGGCGGTCGGGGCGAACGTGATGGCGGCCTTGATGCTGCTGGTTTGCGGCCTGAGTGCCGGCCTGAATCCGGCGGACTATCCGCGTGCGGCCCTTTTCGGGTTGGGCTTTCCCCTGCTGCTGTTGCTGAACTTGGCGTTCGTGTTCTTCTGGCTGGTGTTCTGCGTGCGCTATGTGTGGCTTCCCTTTGCCGGTATGCTCCTGTCGGCTTCCTATATATATGACTATTGCCCGTTGAACTGGCCTGAAGATGTGCCGGAGGACGCGCTGATGCTGATGACCTATAACACGGAGTTCCTCGGAAAAGGTGAGAAGGACGAGACGGGGCAGTATCCGATATTGCAATATATGGCTTCTTCCGGTGCCGACATCATTTGCATACAGGAGGGGGTGCCGCAGGGAAAGACACTGACGCTGGCTTATGCGGACAGCCTGATGGCGGCTGCCGGTTATCATATCCTTCGCCTGGACGACGGGAAGGCCGAGCAGCAGTACGTTTACAGCCGCCTGCCGATCCTGGGCGTGCACCGGGTGGTGTATGAAAGCGTCACGAACGGGAGCGTGGCTGTCGATTTGCTCTACGAGGGAGACACCATCCTGGTGGTGAACAACCATCTGGAGTCGTACAAACTGACCTTGGAGGACAAGAAGAAGTATAAGGAAATCATCCATGAACCGGAAAACGCGCACGCGGAGAGCAACTCCCGCGACCTGGTCAGGAAAATGTCCGGGGCAAGCCGTTTGCGCGGCCCGCAGGTGGATTCCGTGTTGAACTACATCCGGCAATCGGGGCGGCAGGCGGTCATCGTTTGCGGTGATTTCAACGATGTCCCGATTTCGTATTCCTGCCGCCGTTTCTCGTCTGTGCTCTCCAGCGCGTTCCGCCAGTCGGGCAATGGGCTGGGGTTGTCCTATAATCAGAAAGGCTTCTATTTCCGCATCGACCACATCTTTGTTTCCGACTATTGGCAAACTTATGGGACACACGTGGATAAAACGGTGGTGTGCTCCGACCATTATCCCATGATTACCTACTTGAAAAGGAACAAAAAATGGCATGGTCGAAGAAATTAATCTGTTAACTTGCAGCGTTAATGTGAAAAAAACGTTATATTTGCGCCCTTGTAGTCCGTTTGGCGATTAAATAATAATATCATAATAATAAAACAAGATGCAAAACAAAGGATTTGTTAAAGTATTCGCTTTGCTGCTCACCCTTGTATGCGTGTTTTATCTTTCCTTCTCATTCGTAACCCGTTATCAGATGAAGAAAGTGGATGAAATCACGAAAACCCAGGGCGAAGAAGCCGGTGCCCGTTATCTGGATTCGGTGATGAACAATCCGGTCTGGCTGGGTGCTTATTCTTTGAAAGAGTGCCGCGAGATGGAGATCAGCCTGGGGCTGGACCTGAAAGGAGGCATGAACGTAATCCTGGAAGTGTCCGTTCCGGAAGTGGTCAAGGCTTTGGCCGACCACAAGACCGACCCGGCTTTCAACCAAGCGGTGGCGCAGGCTGCGGAAAAGGCTAAAAACAGCCAGAGTGATTTTATTACCTTGTTTGTCCAGACCTATAAAGCGCTGGCTCCCAACAGCAGCCTGGCCGAACTGTTCGCCACGCAGCAGTTGAAAGGGAAGGTGACGACCCAGAGCACGGATGCGGAAGTGGAGAGGGTGCTGCGCTCGGAAGTGGCTTCTGCGATCGACAACTCATACAATGTGTTGCGTACCCGTATCGACCGTTTCGGCGTGGTGCAGCCCAACATCCAGCGGCTGGAAGGCCAGTTGGGCCGTATCATGGTGGAGCTGCCGGGCGTGAAGGAGCCGGAGCGTGTGCGCAAACTGTTGCAGGGAAGCGCAAACCTGGAATTTTGGGAAACCTATAATACCGATGAGGCCGTGCCTTTCCTGATTTCGCTGGATACCCGCCTGGCGGCAGACCTGCCCGCGGACACCGCGGCAGTTGCGGCACAGGCCGAAACGGCGGCCGTGGCGGAAGCCCAGACCGCAGATTCGGCAAAGGCCGCCCCGGCCAGAGACCTGGCAACGGCCTTGAGGGGTGCTTCGGGCACGGATGCCGGCGCGACGGCAACAACGGCTGCGGATGAGGAGTTGAAGAGGAAACACCCGTTGGCCTCCATCCTGCAATTCGCCCAAGGTTCCATGGGCTGTGTGGTAGGTTACGCCAATTGGCGCGACACGGCCACGGTGAACAACTATATCCGTTCGGCTGCGGCCAAGGAGGTGCTGCCGGACGACCTGAAACTGCTCTGGGGCGTGAAACCTGTGGCCCGCGGGACTACCGGGGACATCTATGAGTTGTATGCCATAAAGGTGACGGAGCGCAACGGGCGGGCACCTCTGGAAGGCGATGTGGTGACCGAAGCGCGGGATGACTACGAACAGAACGGCCGTCCGTGCGTGAGCATGACCATGAATTCCGACGGTGCACGCCGCTGGGCCACCCTGACCAAGAAAAACCAGAAGCGCGCCATCGCCATCGTGCTGGACGACTATGTATATAGCGCACCCACGGTGCAGAACGAGATTACGGGCGGCGTTTCGTCCATCACGGGCAACTTTACGCTCGAAGATACGCGCGACCTGGCCAATGTGCTGAACACGGGCAAGATGCCGGCTCCGGCGCATATCGTGTCCGAACAGTTCGTCGGGCCTACGCTGGGACAGGAATCCATCAACCAGGGTATCACTTCGTTCGTTATCGCCTTCATCTTCCTGATGGTTTACATGTGCGGCATGTACGGGCTGATTCCGGGTATGGTGGTCAATGCTGCCTTGGTTTTGAACTTTTTCTTCACGCTGGGTGTGCTCACCTCGTTCCAGGCCGCGCTGACCATGTCCGGCATCGCGGGTCTGGTGCTCTCGCTGGGTATGGCCGTGGATGCCAACGTGCTGATTTATGAACGCACCAAGGAGGAATTGCGTGCGGGCAAGAATGTCCGTGCGGCACTGTCGGACGGCTATTCCAATGCCTTCTCGGCCATCTTCGACTCCAACCTGACGTCCATCATCACCGGCATCATCCTTTATAATTTCGGCACCGGGCCGATTCGCGGGTTTGCCACGACCTTGATTATCGGTATATTGGTTTCGTTCTTCACGGCCGTTTACCTGACGCGCATCGTGTATGAACACTTTATGAACAAGGACAAGTGGCTGAACCTGACCTTCACGACGCGGCTGTCCCGCAACTTCCTGCACGATACGCACTACAAGTTCATGAGTGCCTATAAGAAGTCTTTCACCGTGTTCGGCATCCTTTTGGTGGTGGGTATCGGGTCTTTGTTTGTACGTGGCTTGAGCAAGGGTATCGACTTCACCGGCGGCCGCAACTTTGTGGTGGTCTTTGAAGAGCAAGTGGAGCCCGAAACCGTGCGTGCCTTGCTGCAGGACAAGTTCGGCGATGCCAACATACAGGTAATAGCCTTGGGCACGGACCACAAGACCGTCCGCATTTCCACGAACTACCGCATTGACGAGGAAGGCACGGAGGTGGATACCGAGATAGAGGAAACCTTGTTCAACGTCCTGATGCAAGGCAACCTGTTGGCTTCCGACCTCGATTTGAAGACCTTCATCAACCGCGATGTGCGCGACGGCGGATCCATCATCAGTTCGGAAAAAGTGGGCCCGTCCGTGGCCGAGGACATCACCTATGGCGCCATCGTTTCGGTCATCCTGGCCTTGGTGGCCATCTTCCTCTACATCCTGTTGCGTTTCCGCAATGTGGCTTTCTCTGTGGGGGCTGTGGTGAGCCTGACGGTGGACACGCTGCTGATTCTCGGCACTTATTCGATTTGCTGGGGATGGGTTCCGTTCTCGCTGGAGATAGACCAGGCGTTCATTGGCGCCATCCTGACGGCCATAGGATATTCCATCAACGACAAGGTGGTGGTGTTCGACCGCATCCGCGAGTTCCTGCGGCTGTATCCCAAGCGCGACCGCCAGCGGCTGTTCAATGACTCGTTGAACACGACGCTGACCCGTACCATCAACACGTCGTCCACCACGTTGGTCGTGTTGCTCTGCATCTTCTTCCTTGGCGGCGACAGCATCCGCAGTTTCGCCTTTGCCATGAGTCTGGGTGTCATCGTGGGAACCTGTTCGTCCATCTTCATGGCGGCACCGGTGGCTTTCCTCACGATGGGCAAGCGCATCAAGGCCGACGGCGATCTGGCACAGGCAACGGAATGACAGTGTATCGCCCAGCAGGGTGAATGTTGAAATAAAAGATAAGGCGTGCTTCTCGTGAAGTGCGCCTTTCTTTTTATTGTCCGGCGGCATCTTTCTCAGGCATCCGCCGCGTTCTCCCGCGGGCAGGGCAAGGTACCCGCGGTTTTTGCGCAAGGCGGCGGTTGTCCTTGCGCAAGAAAAACAGGTTTTCTGCGCAAGAATTTCTTCCTGTGTCGGACGGTCGGTTTTTGGCCGTACTTTCCCTGCCGGGGGACGGCCGGCTCACGGCTTGGGCGGATGGGAAAAAGGAAGTGCTGTCAAGGGGAAGGGCAAAGGGTTTTGCCTGCGGTAAAAGAAACGAACGGGCACTTGGCTTTGTGCCTTTTGTACGGGAGTGCGGAAAAATGCACAGCCTCCGCCACCCGTACCCCCGCCGGATAAAGTACCCAGCAAACAAAGTGTACCCAGATGAAACTAAGTGCAAGAAAATCACAGGTAGCCAAAGAGGTATATTAACCCTTAGTTTCATAAAAAAGACTATATTTTGCCGTTTTTGGCTACCCTTTGGCTACCCAGATTAAAACAAATGCCTACCTTTGCAAATAAAGGAAATAAAGAGCAAAAGAGTATGGCACAGAAAAAAGACATAAGGAGCGATAACACCTACCTAATAAGCCAAGACACCACCGACAACCCAAAGTTGGGGGCAAAAATACTTTCAGATGGCAGGGAAAGTTTGTTTTTGGATTACTACTTTGGCTATCAGATGGTATATAGTGAAAAGCTGGATAAGCAGGTAGCCAAGAAAGACAGGAAACGGGAGTTTCTGAAACTCTACCTTTGGCAAGCACCCAGAACACCGCTTGAACGCCAACAGAACAAAGAAACGCTGGAACTTGCAAAGAAGATTAGGTTTGAGCGTGGGCAGGAACTGTTAGAGAGCATGGAGGGCTACAGGCTTAAAAAGGAACGTGATATAAACTTTCTGGACTACTTCCATGCCTATATTGACAAGTACACCAAGAAAGATATTAGAATGGTTGAAATAGCCCTTAAACGCTTTATAGATTTTCTGAACGACACACCAGAGTATAAGAAGTATGTAAAGAAGATAAAGCCAGAACAGATAACTAAAGATATGGTTGAGGCTTTCACCGAGTATCTACAGGGCAGAAGCGTTGGCGAGGGTGCTAAGAGCATCTATGCACGGTTTAAGAAAGTGATAAAGTATGCCATAGAACACGATGCCATGTTAAAGAACCCTTGCACGGGCATAACTATAAAAGTGGACGACCAACAATTAAGAAAAGAGGTGCTTTCACCAGAGGAGATACAACAACTGATAGCAACCCACTATGAGCATGAGAACCCCAATATAAGGCGGGCTTTCATCTTTTGCCTCTATTGTGGGTTGAGATACTGTGATGTGAAAGACCTTACATTTGCCAACGTGGATTATTCCAACAAGTTGTTGAAGTTTGAGCAGAACAAGACAAAAGGGCACAGTGCAAGCAGCGGCGTTGTGATACCCTTGAATGATGGTATATTGAAGCTGATAGGGAAGCCAAGCGACCCAGATAAGCGTGATGAGGTAATATTCCCCTTACCAAGCTATGAAATGTGTCTGAAAGCCCTTAAAAGATGGGTAAAACGGGCAGGAATAAACAAGCATATAAGTTGGCATTGTGCCAGACATTCCTTTGCCGTGAATATCCTTAATAACGGGGCAAACATTAAAACCGTGGCAAGCCTATTGGGGCATAGTGGGCTGAAACATACAGAGAAATACACCCGTGCAATAGATAGTTTGAAGCAGGAAGCAATAAACAGTTTACCAGAACTTAATTTGTAGTATTATGGAAGAGATGATAAAAAACATAGAAGATTTACCAGAAGTCACACAAAAGGAAATAAAAGATGATATTGAAAACCGTATATTGGCCAAAGCAAGGGATGAATTTGAGGATAGACCGGAAGGATTTAAAAATTATATAGGAAGTGAGATTGATGGGCATATGGCAGCCAGACGCAAGATGTTAGATGAAAGCCAAAAGCCGGGTGCAATGATGTTCAATATATCCACGACTTATGTGTTTAATAAAGAATGCATCCGTGCATTGAGAACGTTGGAAAAGGAACTTTTAAGGGGAACAGAAAATCACAGAATTAATATAGAGCCTCAACGAGAACACCCAAAGCAGCAACAAAAAAGTCACAAGCCAATAAGGGGTAAGGGCAGAC
>CAZGSE010000037.1:0-27019 GCA_964528135.1 uncultured Paraprevotella sp.
TATTTATTTTTCAACAAATGCCTCCCAAGAAATCAATTTACTACACAAGTCAAATACTGCGCCGTCGAACTTCCATACACCCATTTACAGGTGCCTGTATTCACCCCATCAGTTGCATAAACCGCACAGGCCTGCCCCTCATAACTACAATAAAATGGAATAAATTCCATTCCACACACTCTCGACATCTCCTCATTAGAAAGGATTTGACCGGTTCTTAGAACAAACTTCTTTAACTTTCTCATTTTAATTAAAATTAGAATTAATATTAATTGCCATCTTTCATTACATCGTTACGATGTAAAGTCCTATCCTGGCAAATAGATTCGGACATTCTTTTTGAACCTATTATTAAAAGATTGCTCATTATAACCTATAGAGGCATATCTGCCCCTTCCTCCGGCATACCATTCCGCATACATAACAATGAGACGCAACATCTCTGCCGAATAGTCCATACCATAGAACCTGGCAATCATGCGCAGGCAGGTAGGACCGCAGTCTATAACATTATTCTGCCTGAAATGCGGGAAACGTTTAAATATATTCATGGTTTCTTGGGATTTCTGTTCCAATGATACACCAGATGCAGCATCACGTAATGAGGCAACGAGCGATACCACGTCTCGGTGCGCCCCTGGGCATTGACCGCATACTGCGTGGAAGACACCTGATGCAGCAGGTCGAAGCCCTCCACGCGGGCTATCAGCTTGCCTTTCAGGAACGGCTGGCTGAGCGAGGCATTGAGCACAAAATCGTCCGTGTTCAAATCAGAACTGCCGTACCCCCGCCGGCTGTACATCGTGGCATCGGCAGAAAGAGTGGTATTGAACCGCGGAATGGTGTAACGCGCCGAGAGGCCGTAATTGAAATCAAAGGCATCCAGCGTTTCAAAGTCGCGCATCTGTCCCACTGAATGTCGCCAACGTATATCCCCGAAAGCACGGAAGTTAAGGCTCTCTCTGTTGTATTGTATGTAGGCCCCATCATGCAGGACTGTGGTGTTCACCGCATTCTCATGGCTTTCTGTCTCGCCCTCCAGCATGGAATAATCCACGGAATGGGTGTAATTGGCATCAGCATTCATCTGCCATGTCCAGTACCGTTTCTCACCGATGTTGGCAGAAATATCAAACTTGGCCGTAGCAACATAAGCCCCGTTCACGTTCATCGGCTT
Organism: uncultured Paraprevotella sp.; assembly: GCA_964528135.1. Classification (GTDB taxonomy): domain Bacteria; phylum Bacteroidota; class Bacteroidia; order Bacteroidales; family Bacteroidaceae; genus Paraprevotella. Next base: position 1,178 of record CAZGSE010000037.1, read on the forward strand.
GTAAGTGTACACCCCCGTAACCGGATTATAGGCCACCGACTGCGCCACATCCCTGTGGCGGTAATTGAATGTAGCCCCGACATGCCATTGACTGATTTTTGTTCCCCATCTTTCGGTATAATCAGCACTGGCATTCGTTGTGGCCGTACCTTTCAGGTCCGGGTTGCCTTCCTTAACCACAAGCGGCTGGCTGTCATCACGGTAACCTATCCGGTTCTGCAAGTCAACCGGACTGCGGTCATGCCCCACACTGACACGCAAGTCTTGCTTTCCATCGCGAGACATGTGGCGGAAAGAAGCATGAGGCGAAACAAACACCCATGTCCCTTGTGCCAAAGTGTCGATAACGCCACGCTGATAATCGAGCGACTGGCGGATGACAGGAACATTGACACCTATATTCCATCTATCATACATAATATGAATAGGATTATCCCCTACCATATAAAAGGCTCTTTTACTGAAACTAATGCCGGCATTATTTCTCCAACCGTAAAGACGGCTGTCATAAGAGTTTGACGGATCGGTAATAGCCGTCAGCATATCTAGTTGCGAAGCCAGGAGCAATGTATCCGGATGATAAAGATAATCATGAATCCGGTGGTCTAAATATTGCCACTCTTCACTGAATATAAGATTCACTTTACCAAACAAGTCGCTAAAAGTAGAGGTTCCACTAACCAGAAAATTTGTCAATCGGTTAGATACATCATTGGCATTATGGCGGACATTATAAGCCCGCGCAGCAGGCTGCCATGTGTCATAACGGCTGGAAAGCCACGAGCGGTCATCGCTATGCCTGAAATACAGACCATAAGTAAAATGTCTCCGCTTCTCCTTGTTGATATTGAAAGCCCCGCTCATATCCTGGGCAATAGCCCATAACCGCCCTTCACTCATAGCGTCAGTGTGCATGGAAGCTGTCAGACTGTCGCCCCACTGGTCGAACTGCGATGCACCCGAAGCCTCCCGTTTCTCATAATCAAAATGAGAAGTAGAAGTGAAAAAAACTGGTTTTTTGAGCATCAAGCTATTGACTAACTTCAGACGCCAATTGTCAGATTCGTCACGGTTTTCCGTAAATGATACAGGCTTGCTCCCCTCAAGAAACTGGTCATAACGCTGACGCATCTCCAATTCGTTTGTGTTGGAGGTGAAATCAGCATTAAAATTATTCGACAGATTCCTGTTTTTCGATTCATAATCCAAGTCAGTAGCCACACTGCGTGTGGTGACAAGAGACTGGGGCATCGAACCCGGTGACCAGTGTCCCTGTTCTCCGATATGACGGCTCTCGTTCACATTGTTGAGATTCCCCATCAACGCATACCGCCAACGGTCAGTAAACCCCAATAAAAAGCCACGCCCCAGCCATCGGTCCTCCGTTCCGCCCGCGACCTCTACGTTTGCAATATATCCTTGACTGTATTCTTGTTTCAAATTCACATCCATCACATATTTACGAGGATCTACATCATAGCCCAACGCCTCACTCCTGGCCGTCTGTTTTTCATATACCTTAAGGTCTTTCACCGTATAATAAGGCAGGTTCTCCATCAACACTTTCTTATTACCGCGCATAAACGAACGGGAACCCAATAATAACTCATCCACCTTTCGCCCATTGACAAAGATCTCGCCACTGCTGTTTATTGTCACCCCCGGAAGCTGTTTAATCAATGCGTCAAGCATCGAGCCGTCCGGCAACTTGAACGCATCCGCATCATATACCAGCGTGTCACCCTTGTAGTACATCTTGACCTTGGTGGCTTTCACCACCACCTCATCCAAAGCCATCTCACGCACCTTGCGCATCTTAATATCAGGTACCTTCACAGAAGTCACTATTCCCGGAAAAAGTACAGAGACTGGTTGCCACACCTCACCATATCCCGGAAGAGTAGCCCGTACCAAATAATCCGCTTTCTCATCCTTAACCGGGGCGATATATATAGCCTGAAGCAGCTTGCCGTTACGGTCCGCTATGGAAACACTCCTCGCAGAATCCACAACCACCACACTATCCGTTGTAAGCACAGATACCTTCACACCCGTAAGCGGCACTTTCAGAAAGTCATCCTCTATGCTCACTTCAAGGTCTATCGTCTGTGCATTCAACGGCATGCAGCAAAGATACAGTGATACATATACCAATAACTTGGCAATCATGCGCAGACAGATGAGACCGCAGTCTATAACATTATTCTGCCTGAAATGCGGGAAACGTTTAAATATATTCATGGTTTCTTGGGATTTCTGTTCCAATGATACACCAGATGCAGCATCACGTAATGAGGCAACGAGCGATACCACGTCTCGGTGCGCCCCTGGGCATTGACCGCATACTGCGTGGAAGACACCTGATGCAGCAGGTCGAAGCCCTCCACGCGGGCTATCAGCTTGCCTTTCAGGAACGGCTGGCTGAGCGAGGCATTGAGCACAAAATCGTCCGTGTTCAAATCAGAACTGCCGTACCCCCGCCGGCTGTACATCGTGGCATCGGCAGAAAGAGTGGTATTGAACCGCGGAATGGTGTAACGCGCCGAGAGGCCGTAATTGAAATCAAAGGCATCCAGCGTGGAGAAATCGTACATCTCCCCCTCGCTGTGCCGCCAAGTGATGTCACCCGTGGCACGGACATTCAACGCATCCTTGTTATATTGTATGTAAGTCCTACCGTGCAGCGTCAGGGTATTCACTATATTCTCATGGCTTTCTGTCTCGCCGGCAAACATGGCATGGTCCACGGAATGATTATATCCTACATCAGCATTCGTCTGCCACGTCCAATAACGGTTTTTGTCCAAGGCACGCGAAATATCGAACTTTCCATTTACATTGTATGCACCACTAATGTTCATGGGCCTGTAGGTGTAGATACCGCTTTCGGGAGCATACGTGACAGACTGTGCCACATCACGATGACGGTAATTAAATGACGTACCCAAGTGATATTGCTGTTGGTTCCGGTCTGTTCGGCCGGTATAATCAGCAGTGATCGTTGAAGTGACTACTCCTTTCAAGTCCGGATTACCCAACTTCACTACGAGCGGTGTACTGTCATCACGATAATCAATAAGATCATACAGATAAGTTGTTCTACGTGAATGTTCAGTACGGAACCGGAAATCCCGCTTACCATCCTTTGACATGTAGCGATAAGAAATCCAAGGATTGGCAAAAACACTATTGCGATGGACCAGCGTATCCAATGAACCGCGCTGATAGTCAAGTCTCTCACTCCGAACCGGTAATCCTACACCAATCTCCAAGGGCCTATAAACAATATTCATAGGCGAAGTTGGACTGAACTTATACGATGAAGTCGTAAACAAAGTAACATTTATATCATTCTCTACTATATTCCATTCACTATCATAAGAGTTACCGGGGTCAGTAATAGCAGCCAGCGCATCCAGTTGAGAAGCAAGCATCAACGTATCGGGATGATAAAGGTAGTCACGTTTACGATCCGATATAAAATACACCATCTCTCTTAAAGATAATTGTATCTTCTTATAGGGGCGTGTGATATATTGCATTGAAAATGATCCCCATGTATCTTTATACCTATAATCATTGGCATTGTGACGTTGTTCCTGCGATGGCACGACAAACTGTCGGGTATCATAACGGCTGGCCTGCTCCGAACGGTCATCCCCATGAAACAGGTCCACCTGAAAAGACAGATAACGCTGGAACCAGTCACATTTTCCATTGTCACAGTTCTCTATCTTTTTTCCCACATTGAATGATGTACTGACTGTCAGCTTTCCGTTAACGGTACGCCCTTCGCTCATCCCCACGGTAAGCATGGAAGCCGTCAGCGAATCGTCCCACTGCTCAAAAGCCGAACGGAAAGAACCATCGCGCTTGATGTGATTAAAATCCGCCTCCACACGAAAATAGCAAGTTTTTTTTAGCGTCAGTTCATTGTGCAGATTCCAACTCTGGCTGCCCGAACGGTTCATCGATTCCGTAAACGAAGTCGGCATACGCCTCTCAAGAAACTGCTCATAACGCTGCCACATGTCCTGACGGTTGGACGTGGAGGTAAAATCGGCATTGAGTAGGTTCTTCAGCTTGCCGTCCGCAGACTGATAATCAATATCCGTAGCCACGCTACGGGTGGTAGTGACCTGATTAGGCATCCCCGAAGGCGTCCAATGTCCTGCCTCACCCACATGCCGGGTCTCATTCACATTATTGAGGTTACCCACCAGTGAATACCGCCAACGGTCAGTAAACCCCAGCAGGAAAGCACGCCCCAGATAGCGTTCTTCCGTTCCGCCAGCAGCCTCAACATTAGCGATATAGCCTTTACTGTATTCCTGTTTCAGGTTCACGTCCATCACGAACCGACGTGGCTCCACATCGTGCCCAAGGGCCTCACTCTTGTCTGTCTGCTTCTCGTACACCTTGATGTCTTTCACTGTATAATAAGGAAGATTTTCCATCAGCACTTTCTTATTGCCCCGAAAGAACGTGCGCGAACCAAGCAACAGTTCTTCCACCTTTCGCCCATTGACAAATATCTCACCACCGCTGTTCATTGTCACCCCCGGAAGCTGTTTAATCAACGCATCAAGCATCGAGCCGTCCGGCAACTTGAACGCATCCGCATCATATACCAGCGTGTCACCCTTGTAGTACATCTTGACCTTGGTAGCTTTCACCACCACCTCATCCATATCTATCTTCTTCATCCTGCGCATCTCCAACATTGGTACTTGTACGTTGTCCTGAGTAAGGTCAGTTACAGCTACCCGTTGCCACGCATCATCATAACCTTGCAGACGGGCACATACCAAGTATTCACCTTTTTTAGCATCAATAGTTGCCGTATATTGCGCTGCCAACAACTGGTGGCTACTATTCATATAGACCATTATAGCTACAGAATCTGCCACCAGTGTACTGTCTGCACGAAAAACAGAGATAACTGCATTCGGCAAAGGTGTTTTCGAGAAACCGTCCTCCACACGTCCAATAAGTTGAACCGTCTGGGCCAGTGACGATAATGACATTACAAGCACAAACAACAATAAAGCAAACTTCTGCTTCATAACTATTTTTTTTACATCCTTACATAACACTTCAATGAATTATCGATACCTTGAATTATTCAAGGCATCGATAATCATTAACACCTAATCGCATACCAATACTGTGACTACAGTTCCATGTACATTCTCAGTACGCTCATGACAGGTCCCCACAACAATTGTTGTGTGACCGTTTTCATACGATTGCGAATAGATACATAGCTGATCTTTTGCTGTACAATAGTCAACCAAACAAATATCCATGCCCTCTACAGAAGCCATTTCCTCGCGTGACAGCCTGATGGAATCATGCAGTACAAACTTTTTTAGTTTTTTCATGCTAAAAAGGATTTATACGGTTAAACAATCACACTGTCTCTTCCGCAAATAGCGACTCTGCTCCCAATGGCGTAGTGCTTCGGCCATTGATATCATGCACGATATTTTTTCTCGGATATTCTATTTGACAATTCACCAACATTGCCAAATCTTCTATGTCATACTCGCGAGGCAGAAGATAACCATTGACAAGTATTGTAGGCGTGGCTGTAAAACCCGTATTCTTACACCAACGAGAATGCCTTTGCCACTCCTGTTCCACCTCCACCGTATGAATACTCTCCTCCCGTTCTTTCACTATAGAGGCATATCTGCCCCTTCCTCCGGCATACCATTCCGCATACACCCTGCGCGTTGTTTCCGGATGGTCCTGGTCATAACATGAAATAAGGTAACGGCAACTGTCCTCCAATGCCTCATTGAAAACCGTGAATATGTACTGCACGCAAATGTCACTACCATACAGCCTCAACAGTTCTTCCACCCGCCAGTGTAGTCTCGCACAAGGATTGCAATGCGGATTGCCCAAGATGGTGATACGCAACTGTGACTCCTTATTCCCGAAGATAATGGAAGAATCCGCATCCGAAACCTCATAATATGCACTATTCTCCACCAAGGCCTTGGCCACCACATGATTACACTTCAAGGTCCGGTATTGCCGCACTGTGCTGACACATTCCTTGTCCAACTGAAACAAGACAGCATACTGATGCACTGCCATCATACAGGCCACAATGACTATGGCCGTACACAGACCTGCTGCAGCAGACAGCGGAATGTCACGCATACAACAGGCTGCCGTAACGCCCATTCCCCAGACTACAACCTGCACTCCCACACAAAGCAGACACCAACGCTTAGCCACACGCCACTGATAATAGATGCTCCACAGCCCATAACACATGGCCAGCCAATTGACCACACAAAGCATGCCCATAGCAGATGGATAAAGCGGCAATAACAACAGATTGGCCATGAAATAACCGGTTCCGATTTCACTCCAGCTGATACCCCAGAACTTCGCATACGCACCATTGAGTATGTCGTTGCAGCCGGCATGCTGAAAAAGCGAACAGACCCTGTCACCCCATCTGCTTTCGCCGAACACCTGTTTCTGCATCAGCAGCAGACAAATGCACAATCCCATCACATTCCATATCATAAAATACAGATGAAAAGAGGATATTTGTCCTATATGGGTTACAAGACCCGACACGACTGCCACACACCACAGCACCAACAGGCAGTAACGTTTGGCCATCCGCAACAGGCTATCGCGTTGATGCTTCCTGAAATCAGGCTCTTCTGCCTCCTCCAAATCCTCTACGACCAGGGCATTCCCTGTCCAGACCTGCCTGAATGCCTCATGGGTAAATTCCTTCCTCTCTCCTTTCTGCCAGAAAACAATGCGCTTTTCATCTCCATCACAACCAATGACAAACCCATTGCCTGTATGAAGTACACAAGGATAAGTCAGAGCCGCCAAATCCTTGGTCTCCATATACACCCCCAGAGTCCTTACGCCATAAACGTCCAGCATCTGCTTCAGCCCATACATATTGTCCCGATGCGGGTGTCCGTCGTACAAGCTGTCCGCATACATCCTCGTATAGCGTACCTCCAAAGCGTCAAGAAAAGATTCCAGAATATTCTTCATTTCAAACTATAACTTTCCAGGGTTTCTTTGTCCATACAACAGATTTTCACCAATTCCCGTCTCAACCGGTCGGCATCAGCCTCCGACTGATAAGCGGAATTTGCGCCACGGGGATGATATAAATGGAACAGCTGTCCGCACTCTGTCCACGACACCTTATGCCCCAGAATCTTCACACGGTGCATCCGTTCCGCCTCCTCCGGTCCCCAGCCGGTGAAATGTTCATTCTCACCACCGCACCGCAGATAACGCCCACGATGGACAAGGTATGCACCGCCACACACCCTACGGCCCCAAAAAGACTTCAACTTCTTGCCCTGCAGGTATTCCAAATCAAGGTTCTTCCTCGTATTGACTGATATTTGCTCCGCAAGCATCACAAACTGTCCGTTATAGGGATAAGCGATGGTACACCCCTCCTGTATCAGCCGGACAGCCTCATCTATCTGGACATAATCCACTAAGACATCCGTGTCCCAAACGGCTACAATATCCGTATCTGCCCTACGGAGCAATTCATTGATATAACGTGTACGATGAAAGACCGGCGCCGTGTCTTCAACGAAGATATATTCCGCCAGATGAATCCAGTCCTTATGTTTAAGAACCGGAACGGCATCAGCTTCCAACACCAGCACACGGCATCCACAACCTCCGAGATACCGCAATACGGCATGAAGGTTCTCCGCACGCTCCTCACAGTCTATACGCACCGGAATGACGAAGGTCAGCAATGATTTCATATCCTGCAATTGCATATCTTTAAGGCATTTTGTATAATATCTCTTTCTGCCGGCATCGGAATGACGGTATCCACAACCGGTTGCTGCTTCAGCAAGGCCTGCACTCCCAGCCCATAGAATCCTTTCTGCTCCATACTCTGCAGCATAGCTACCATTTCGGCAGGCAAGTGATGGCTGCCCTCCGTCTCCTGTATCCAATCCACATAGTATATCAAATATTCCAGAATCAAAGAGAGCTGAAAAGACACCTCCTCCTTGTTCCACAAATCCAACGCCCGCATCCACAGGTACACACCAATGCCTGCCATTCCATAGAAATCCATATCTATGTCCGGACATTGGTTTACCAACTGTATCATACGGGAATCCAGATGAATCAGATAATCGGATGACACAGTATAGTCTCTCCTGTCAAACGAAAACGCTATAGCCGCACGTATGCCCTGCATCATGGACGACACCCTGTAACGGGTTTCATACAGCCCACTTACGGCATCTGACGCGCGTCCGTAAGCAACAGCATCAGACAGCAACAAATCCATGCAGGATGAAATCTGTGCTGCGAGGCCGTCTCCAGTCTCATTTTCTTCATCTATATGCACACGCAATCCAGGAGTAGCATCCAGCATCTCGGCCAGACCGGTTGAATCCGTACCAATCAAAGGAATGCCGTGACGCATCATCTCAATGGCTGTATAACTGCACTGTTCATGGAATGAAGGCATCACCCCGATGTAGGCGGACTGATAGACCGCTTCCACCTCATCGCTGGTCATCCTACCTAAAAAGACCACCCGGCCCTGTAAGTCCCTGCAACGGGAAAGATAGGACTGGAAGTCCCCGTCCCCGACCACCACCAGACGGACATCAGCATATTTTGGAGCAATCTGCCTGAAAGCATCAATCAAATAATCCACACCCTTGATTTCATCCAAACGGCCCACAAACAGGATGGTACGCATTTCCTGAGACAGCCTGCCCCGGCACAAACCCTCACCCCAACCATTGTAGATCAAGTGCATCTTATCGGCCGAAACACCATAGTCGTCAGCCAGTATCATCTGCGTAGCCTTTGACAACACCAGCACCTCATCCGCAAAATGCAAGAAGTTCTTTTCATTCTCCACAGCAGACAGAATCTGTCTCTCCTTATCGTCCTGTGGCTGATAGTCCTTGGCGACAAGTCTGTGAAAATGCGACTTATTGCCTTTCAGTTCAAAACACCAACCCAGATAGTGTACCGTAAAGACAATACGACAACTATCAAAATATCGTTCCTTCAGCAAGGCCGCGAGCGGCATGTGCTGGAAATAATTGAAATGGAATACCAGACGGTCATCCTCCCCGATAACAATATGCCTCATCAGGAAATAGGAGGTACAACGACAATAGTCCTCACTCTCCATTCCGGAATACACAGTCGGAACCTGATAGTGACGGCATCCCCGCTCATCATCCACAATCGAATACTCTTTCACCTCCGAGAACATATCCACAAATGACACTTTCATGTCAGCACATGCCAGAAGTCCGTCTGCCACCTGACGGATATAGGTGCCTACGCCATAATTCGCCGCACGGCTTGCATTATTGAAAATGTATATATATGTCATACCCAAGTGGATTTCAATAAGTAATAAGAACATCCCCCGTCTATGCCCAATGGCTTTTCCAGGTATTCCGTTCCGGTAAATGAGGGTTCGTTCACCATATCCACAATGTCCAGTTCCCGGCACACCAACCCATTGCCGATGACAGTGGCCTGCAGTTCTTTCAAGTATTGGCCATCAAACGTAGTTACGGATTCCACACGCTGACGCACGTTCAAATAGAGTATCAATCCCCTCACACCTGTACGCACCGACATATCCGTCAACCTGCGTGGGTCGCGCTCCATAATCTTATGGTCTATATCTGCCAATATGTCGTTCAATCCGCCCTCCACCAGACCACGCTGGCAAAGCAACGTAGTGCCATAACCTATGCCCGCCAGACCACATTCCAGCCCTATCGGCATATCGGAATGCACACCGTCATACACTTGCTGCAACAGTTCCCAGGCATATTCGCGCAACACATCATCCCCACACGCATCTGCATACAGATACAAGGCCACCACCACGCCCATCTTGCCATGAAACAGGCCGATGTCCTGCAGATAACTGCCTTTCAGCAACAGGTAATCTGCTATTCTGTCCATTACTTCCTTGTCCATCATAACAATTCCTTTGAAAGTTTCAGGGCCGCAGACAGGGTCTGGTCCATATCCATATACTTGTACGACCCCAGCCGACCGGCAAATATCGTATCAGGGACTTTGCACTGCCCCATCTCCAGATAAGCAGAATACAGGTTCATGTTCTGCTCATTCCCCACCGGATAATAGGGTTCTGTTCCCATAGTATAGACTTCCGGATATTCCCGCGTTATCACCGTATAAGGCAAGGTCTGCAACGCAACATTGTCCACATCAAAGAACTGGTGTTCTATGATACGGGTAAAGGGCACGGTGCGCTCCGTATAGTTCATCACAGCGTTGCCCTGATAACTGACCCTGTACACCAGTTCCTGCTCAAACCGCAGGCTACGGTATTCCAAATCCCCCAAACACCCCCCGAAATATTCGTCTATCGGTCCGGTATAGATGACCCGGTCTGCCAAGGTATCGAAGTATGCCCTATCCTCAAGATAATTGCAATCCGTACGACACTCTATCCCCTTAAGCAGGCCATCTATCAGCACGTTATAACCCCCTGTGGGCACACCCTGATACCTGTCATCAAAATAGTTGTTGTTGAACGTGAACCGCACAGGCAAACGCTTGATAATAGATGCCGGCAACTCGACACACAAACGTCCCCATTGCTTTTCCGTATAGCCCTTGACCAACACTTCATACACATCCCGTCCCACAAGACTGATGGCCTGCTCCTCAAGGTTGCGCGGAGTCTCTATCCCCGCTTCCCTGCGCTGCAGTTCTATCTTCTCCATGGCCTCTTCCGGCTGTATCACCCCCCATATCTGATAAAAGGTGTACATATTGAACGGCAGATTATAAAGTCTGTCCTTGTATCTGGCTATGGTGTTCAACGTGAACCGGTTAAACGATACAAAACGATTGACGAACTCCCACACTTCCAAGTCATTGGTATGGAATACGTGCGGCCCATACTTATGTACGGTTATTCCATCCACCTCTTCGCAATATACATTACCACCCAAGTGCATACGCTTGTCGATAACCAGACACTTCTTTCCCCGTGTCCGGGCCTGATAGGCGAACGTGGCTCCAAACAAACCAGCACCCACAACCAAATAGTCATATTCCCTTGCCGTCATCATACCATCAGATATTATTATGGAAATAAGCGATGGTCTGGGACAGACCTTTTTCGAGGGGCACCGTAGGAATCCAGCCATCCAACAAGGAGGAAGCCAATGTTATATCAGGCCGACGCCTGCAAGGATCATCCTGCGGCAACGGTTTGTAGGTAACGATTGATCTGGAACCGGTCATACGCAATACCAACTCCGCCAAGTCGTTTACCGATATTTCATGAGGATTGCCAATGTTCATGGGATTGTGTGGCACACCGTCCTGCATGGTACGGATGATGGCCTCCACCAAATCGCTAATATACTGGAACGAACGGGTCTGAGTACCATCGCCATGAATGGTCAAAGGCTCACCACGGAGTGCCTGTACGATGAAGTTCGACACCACACGCCCGTCCTCCGCACTCATACAAGGTCCATACGTATTGAATATGCGTATGATACGGGTATCTACACCATACTCTTCGCAATAATCATGAAACAGTGTCTCAGCCCCGCGTTTCCCCTCATCATAACAACTACGGACGCCAAAAGGATTCACATTACCCCAATAAAACTCGCTTTGGGGAGACACTTGGGCATCGCCATAGACTTCACTGGTGGAAGCCAATAGTATTCTTGCCCCTTTTTCCTTTGCCAGTTCCAAAAGATGAATACTACCCAAAACAGAAGTCTTGAAAGTGTGTATCGGTGATTTCTGGTATTGCACAGGAGAAGCCGGACAGGCAAGATGGTAGATTTCATGCAGCTCACCAGCCATTGCCACGGCATCAATGACATCATGCCGCACAAAGCTAAAATGCGGATGAGCCAGCATATCTTCAATATTGGCCATCCTGCCCGTCTGCAGATTGTCCATGCAGACTACACCGTAGCCCATTTGCAGGAGTCTCCTACAAAGGTGACTACCCACAAAACCCGCCCCACCTGCAACCAATGCGCGGATAAATTTTCTCTGTGTCGCTTCGGTTTTCATCACGAATACATTTTAACCTTCTGGAACAAATATAAGAGTTTCACCTTACTTCCGTCTCAAATAAGGTCAGGTTTCTGTCATTTCATACATTTTTTTCACACAAAAGTGTGATTTTTCCATTTTTTTTTTTTCAATTCAAACTTTTTTTTTATAGCTTTGACGCATTCAATAATTAAAAAACAAAAGAACCATGAAGCCGAAAACAACTGCCACATTAACCCATTCCATTCCTTACATCGCACCGGAAGAATATGAAAAGGTGGGACTAATTGTAGAAACCGCCAAGGCATTCGCCAGAAGCAGCAACCAGAAAATCTACATCATCGACTATTTCAAAAACGACTTCCTGTACGTATCGAAAAGCCTTATGCGTCTCTATAAAGAAGATGAGGACAACATCCAGACTTTCAACTACGAAACATACATCGGGCGTGTGCCGGAAGAAGAACGGAAGATGCTACAGGATATCCATGAAAAGGAATTGGACCTGTTATACACTGTCTCGGTCAACGAACGCCTGTGCTATACCTTATTCTACGACATCCACTTCACCTATAAGAAGAAAAGCATGCTCATCAATCACAAAATCACCCCACTTTTGCTCACGCCAAGAGGTGAAATATGGATAGCTGTGTGTTGCATGACCCCCTCAACTGAACAAGAAGCCGGACATGCCATGATGCTGCATACAGACAAAAACATATTCTATGAATACGATCTGCAAAAACATGAATGGTCAGAAAAAAGTGGAATCCTCCTGAAAAAGACGGAACGGGAAATCCTGTCCCTGTCTGCCCAAGGTTGCACTATGGAAGATATTTCCTCGAAAATGAACAAGTCGATAGACACCATCAAGACCTGCAAAAGTAACATGTTCAAAAGATTCCATGTGAAATCCACCACGGAAGCCTTGGCATATACCATGAACTACAAACTATTATGAACAGCCTGCCATCCCCTGCCATAAGGCCTGAAAGGAATTGTCCACTGTAACCGTTCGCCCTTTCCTGCGCAGGATTACCCCGCCCGGCAGCTTGCACTTTGTCAAGCCACAGACCGGCTGCACTGCCTCATCCGGAACAAAACCGGGCCGGAACAACAGCCACAACATAAATATAAATACAGAACAACCTGCATATATGCAACATTCCACTGCATATAAACAATTCTTCTTGCGGCAGGAGGGCGGAGAATTTGCGGCAGGCGGAGAAATTTTGTGCGCAAGATGCCGGAAAGACTTCCGCAAGAACGATAAAGGAAAACAGCAAGAACGAAAAGGGACGACATTTTAAACACCCTCCGCACGAGGCTTGCCACAGCATCCCCCATCAGGAACGGGGAAGGAAACAAGGCAAACCTCGCACGGAGGAACTGACAATATTATATAAGTTGTCCCTACGGGACTTCCTTACCAAGGCAACATGCCTGCCAAGTGGAAAATATTCCCGTAGAAGCAGCTCAACACGCCCAGTACGCACACACCCAGCGTGCAGAGCGCCAGACACAGGCGCACGCCCTGGCTGCTGCGGAAAGTCCCGGCCGGGGCACTGCCCTCCGCCGGCGCGCTGATGTACATGGCCTTGACCACCAGCAGGTAATAATATAGCGAAATGACGGTGTTGAGCAAGGCCAGGAACACCACCAGATGCCAGCCCGCCTCGAAAGCCGCGGCAAAGATGAAGAACTTGCTGAAAAAGCCCGCAAAAGGCGGGATGCCTCCCAGCGAGAACAGGGCCAACGTCATCACCAACGCCAGCCGCGGGTTGGTGGCATACAAACCGCAGAACGCTTCGCGACCCGTGCGACCGCCGCCATGCTGCTCCACCGTGCTGATGACGGCAAACACCGCCACGTTGGCCACCACATAAACCGCCACATAGAACGCCAGCGAAGCCATGCCCGCGGGGGAACCGGCCAGCACGCCCAGCACGATGTAGCCCGCCTGCGAAATGCTGCTGAAAGCCATGAAACGCTTCATGTCGTGCTGCAACACGGCCATCAGGTTGCCCACGGTGATGGTCACCACGGAGAGCAGGGCCAGCACTGCCGACCAGTCGGCCGTCATGGCCGGGAACACGAAGCGCACCACCACGGCCAGCGCCACGGCGGCAGCCCCCTTGGAGATGACGCTCAGATAGGCCGTCACGCCCGTCGGTGCCCCCTGATAGACATCGGCCGTCCACAAATGGAACGGCACCAGGCTCATCTTGAAGCCCATGCCGGCAACGAAGAGCACCAATGCCAAGCGCTCCAACCCGCCGTCGCGCAACACACCGGGCAGGTCGGCAAAATAGAGTGTGCCCGTCGTGCCGTAAAACAACGACAAGCCATAGAGCAACAGGGCCGACGAAAACATAGAGCTGAGGATGAACTTGGCCCCGGCCTCGGCACTCTGGCGGCGCCACTTGTCCATCGCCACCAGGCAGGCCATGGGGATGCTCGCCATTTCAAGCCCCACATAGAATATCAGGAAGTGGCCCGCCGAAAGCATGAAGAACATGCCCAGCAGGGTGGAAAGCGTAATCACGTAGAATTCCCCTTCGCGCACGGCGGTGTCGGGACGGCCCGCCCACTCACCGCTCTGGAGGAACACCAGCAGCGTGCCGGCCGAAAGGACGGACTTGACCATGGAAGTGAAAGGCGTGTCCACATACATACCCCCGAAAATCTCGCACGTGCCGGACGACAGGCTCAGAAACACCTGTACAAGCATCAACGCGCACACCAGCACCCGCAGTCCGCGCCCGCCGGGACGCGACCTGAAAAGGTCGGCCAGGAAGACCACCACCAGCACCACGATCAGCGACAATTCGGCGTGCAACGCCAACATTGCAGACATATAATCATTCATAACCTTCTTATTGCATTAAATGGTTGAAAACAGACAATTGGGATACTATCGGCTCCACGCTCGCGCCCACCGCGTCGCTCACCCACCACGGGGCAAGACCCAGGCCGGCCACGCAAACCACCAGACAGATGACGGCCACACGCTCGTCCCACGTGGCATCGGTCAGTTTCAGGTGTTCCGGGTTGCGGCAGGTGCCGTAGAGGATGCGGCCCACCACGCGCAGGATGTACACCGCCGTGATGACGATGCTCATCGTGGCAATGATGGTGCAGGTGCGGCGGAACACATCGGCATGCTCAAACGAACCTACGAAAACGGTCATTTCGGCCACGAACCCGCTCAGTCCCGGCAGGCCCAGGTTGGCCAGACCGGCCAGCACATAGCCCACGGCCAGGAAAGGCATAATCTTCATCAGCCCGCTGAGCTGCCGCACGTCGCGGGTGTGCGTGCGCCCGTAAATCATACCGATAAGGGCAAAGAACAAGGCCGTCATCAGGCCATGGCTCAACATTTGCAGCACGGCACCCGTGCAACTCGTGCGCGTGGCCATCAGCAGGGCGAACAGCACCAGGCCGCAGTGGCTCACGGAAGAATAGGCGTTGATGTATTTCAGGTCGGTCTGCACCACGGCACTGAACGCACCGTAAACCACGGAAACGGTGGTCAGCACGAGGAACACGTCGCCCCACATCTCCAGTCCTTCCGGCATCAGGTACATCGCCACACGGAAACAGCCGTAGCCGCCCAGCTTCATCAGCACGCCGGCATGCAGCATCGACACTGCCGTAGGCGCGGAAGCATGACCGTCGGGGCTCCAGGTGTGGAACGGGAACAAAGCCCCCAGCACACCGAAACCCACAAAAACCGCCGGGAAAAACACGCGCTGTATCCCTTCGGGGATATTATGCAGGCGGGCAATCTCAAGCACGTTCATCGTCTGTGCGCCGGCCCCGTAATAGATGCCCAGGATGCCGATGAGCAGGAAAGCCGACCCGCCCATGAGCATCAGCGTGAGCTTCATGGCGGCATATTCCTTGCGGCCGCTGCCCCACACGCCAATGAGCAGATACATGGGGATGAGCGCCACTTCGTAGAACATGAACATGGTGAACAAGTCGATGGAAATGAAGAACCCGAACACACCGGTGCTCAACAACGTGAACCACAGGAAATATTCCTTGGTCAGCGGTTTCAGCTTCCACGAAGCGAACGTGCCCGTGAACACGATGACGGCACTCAACAACAGCATCACCACCGAAATGCCGTCCACACCCACAGCATAGCAAATGTGCAACGGGGTATACCACACCACGCTGTCTGTATAAAGCATTTCTTCAGTGGCTCCCCCGGCACGCAGGCCCACATAGTCCACCACAAGCCATACGGCCAACAACAGCAGCACGGACGACCCGGCCACCATCACCCCGCGCACCTGCCCCAGCGTGCGGGCCGCCCACAACCCCAGCATCATCAGCAGGGGCACCAGGACGAAAAGACTCAGTATATTCATAACGTTTCTATCTCTTTCTTTTTACAATATTAAAAACAGCGTCAGCACAATGATGCCGCAAAGGAACCACACGGCATAGGCCTGGATGCGGCCGCTCTGCATGGGCTGCACCTCCTCGGCCGAAGCATTCGTGGCCCAGGCCAGGAAATTCATGAAGCCGTCCACCACATGGCGGTCGAACCATGCCAGCGGAGTGGACACCATGCGGAAGATGATGCGCCTGGTCACGAACAGCCAGGCCTCGTCCATATAGAAACGACGGTAGGCGGCCTCGTGCAACCGCGGGAAACGGCGTGCCAGCGTGTCGGCAACAGGCTGGCGGTCGCGCGCATAAATGCAAGTGGCCAAGGCAATGGCTATCACGGCCACCACACAGCTGGTGGCAGCCACCTTGCCGTCCAAATGGATGTCGTAAGACAGGCCGTCGCCCGTCACGAAATGGCCGAACGGGATGAAACCGGCCACACATGTCACCACAGCCAGCACCACCAGCGGGAACGTCATCGTGAGCGGACTCTCATGCGGCACATGTTCCGCATGCAGCACCTTGTTCTCCGTACCCCAGAAAATGCCGTAGTAAAGACGGAACATATAAAACGCGGTCATGCCGGCAATGAGCGTCATCACCCATCCCATCGCAGGGCTGAAAGCGAAGCAGGCCGTCAGGATTTCGTCCTTGGAGAAGAAACCGGAGAAAGGCGGTATGCCCGAAATGGCCAGGCAGGCGATGAGGAACGTGATGTGGGTCACGGGCATGTACTTATGCAGCCCGCCCATGGCCGACATCTCATTGCTGTGCACCGCATGGATGATGCAGCCCGCACCCAAGAAGAGCAATGCCTTGAACATGGCATGCGTGAACAGATGGAACATGGAAGCCATGTAACCCAGGCCGCCCTCGTGCGAAGGCATGCCCGTACATACGCCCAAGGCCACCATCATGAAACCAATCTGCGATATGGTGGAAAAAGCCAACACACGCTTGATGTCGCTTTGCACACAAGCCACCGAAGCGGCATAGAAAGCCGTGAAAGCTCCCACGTAGGCCACGATGTGGAGCGTTTCCGGGGCATATTCTATGTAGAGCGGGAAGAGACGCGCCACCTGATAAACACCGGCCACCACCATCGTAGCCGCATGAATCAAGGCACTCACAGGCGTCGGGCCCTCCATGGCATCGGGCAACCAGATGTGCAACGGGAACATCGCGCTCTTTCCGGCACCGCCCACGAACATCAGTCCCAATGCCCAGGGAAGCATCAACGCACCTTGCATCAGGTTCTGCCGGGCCGGTTCAAAAGTAAACGTACCCATGTAGTAACCGTAAATCAGAATACCGATCAGGAAGCCCAGGTCGGCAAAGCGCGTCACGATAAAGGCTTTCTTTGAAGCGGCAATGGCTTCGGGCTTGGTATAGTAGAAACCGATTAGCAGGTAGGACGACACCCCCACCAATTCCCAGAACACATACATCTGGAAAATGTTCGTGGCCACCACCAGTCCGAGCATGGAGAAGGTGAAAAGGCTCAGGAAAGCATAGTAACGCTGGAAACCCTGTTCACCTTTCATGTAACCGAAAGAATAGATGTGCACCATGAACGACACCGTGGAAATCACCACAAGCATCATCACGGAGATGGGGTCGAGCAGGATGCCCATGTCGATATGCAGGCCGCCCGTGAAAGGAAGCCACTCGAAATTGTAGGGCATCAACTGCCTGAACGTACCGTCAGAGAGACGCGGCAGGGTGAAATAACCGTATGCCGTGAAATAGCTGACCACGGCAACCGCCCCCAACGACAGTGTGCCAATAAGACCTGCCACGCGGTGGGACATCTTCATTCCGGCCAGAGCCAACACCAGGAAGCTCAACACTGGCAGAAGGAGAATCAATATCGTATATTCCATATCCTTATTCTTTTATCCATAATACAAATGTCCCTCATCCCTTCATCCGGCTGATGTCGTCCGTCTGTATGTCGCGCACGTTGCGATAGACGTTAATCATGATAGCAATGGCCACCGCCGTTTCGGCCGCAGATATGGCAATGCCGAAAAGGGTGAAGAAGTGGCCTTCGAGCAGATCGGGGAAAAGATAACGGTTGAACACGGCAAAATTGATGTTCGTGGCATTGAGCATCAGTTCCACCGAAATCAATATCGCCAACAAATTACGGCGCGTGAAGAACCCGTAAATGCCGGCAAACATCATGACCGTGCTCAGCATCAAATAACTAATTACGTGTATATCCATAACTTTACCTTTTAAATCAACGTTTGCGTGCTATCATTATCGCTCCTATCATGCAGGCCAGCAACAACACGCTGATGGCCTCGAAAGGCAGGAGATATTCATTCTTGCCCATGCCGACCAGTGCCTTGCCCACCAAAGCCGGGTCTGTCTCCTCCAGAGCCGGGACCGTGTTCAGCGCAAAACCTTTGGTCAACAGCAGGAATACCGTCAACACAAACCCCGCCAGCACCGACACCGTAGCGGCAAACCAGCGTCCGCGGGGAATACGCTCATTCATATTCTTATCCGAACGGGTCAAAAGGATGGAGAACACGTAGAGTATCACAATGCCCCCGGCATACACAGACAGTTGCACGGCTCCCAGATAGGTGTAACCCAACATGAAATAAAGCCCCGCCGTACCAAAAAGCACGAACAGCAATGCGGTGGCCGCACGCAGGATCTTGCCGGAAGTCACCGAAAGAATCGAACAGACTGCCATCATCAGTGCAACGACCCCAAATACAACTTGTTGAAGAGTTATTTCCATATTACTACATGCTTTTACAGGTTTATTTATTTCCGGAAGCCAGTGCCAATACCGACCCCTCCCGGTTGAGCGTAAGCAAAAGTTTCCCACGCTCGAACACGGCATTCTCAAAACGGTTGGAAAAACGGATGGCACCGTGGGGACAGGCATTGACACAGAGCTGGCAGAACATGCACGAACCCAAATCGTATTCATACTTCACCAGATATTTCTTTTTCTTTCCCTCGGCATCCTCTCTCATGGCAGACGTCACACGAACCGTGCCATTGGGACAAGCCATCTGGCACAAGCCGCAGGCTATGCAATGATGATACCCTTCTTCGTCATAAACCATCTCCAGCGTAGCGCGGTGACGCTCCGGGACATGAAGCGTCGTATGACGGTTTTCAGGATATTGTTCCGTCACTTTCTTGCGCAGGAATACCCGCATGGACGTCCGAAGTCCCACCAACAACGTCCCTATACCGTTCCAGTATCCTTCAATATATTCTGTGAACTTGCTCATATTATCACTTCATCTGTTATTAAAATACCAACCCAAAAACTTTCAGGACCACCATCACCGTCATCACCAACAATGAAAGCGGCATGATGTATTTCCACTCCAAAGTGAGCACTTGGTCGATACGCAAGCGGGGAAATGTCCAACGGATCCACATGAGCAGGAACACCACGAAGAACGTCTTGCCCAAGAACCAAACGATGCCGGGTATATAATCCATCACGGCATTAAAGCCATCAAGCCCCGCCACGTGGAACGGCATCCACCCTCCGAGGAAAAGCGTAGTGGCAATACCGGCCGTAATGAAAAGATTCAAGTACTCAGCCAAATAGAAAAAACCGAAGTGCATGCCGGAATATTCCGTGTGATAACCGGCCGTCAATTCCTGCTCGGCTTCGGCCAGGTCAAACGGGCCGCGGTTGGCTTCGGCATTTCCCGCAATGAGGTAAATGATAAAGGCCACGACCGCCACGATATGCCCGCGGAAAATGTTCCATCCCCCGGCCTGGCTCTCCACGATGCCGCTGATGCTCATCGTATCACTCAGAATGACCATCGTCAGGACAGTGATGCCCAACGACAACTCATAACTGATAATCATGGCACCACTCCGCACTGCACCAATGAGGGTGTACTTGCTGTTACTGCTCCATCCCGCCAGCAGGATACCCAACACACCGATACTGCTGGCCGCCAAAACAAAGAAAATGCCTATCTGCATGTCCAGCACTTGCATGCCCTTGTGCCACGGAAGACACGAAAAAGAGACCACAGAAGCCAGAATCACCAGATAAGGTGCCAGCTCATAGAGCAAATGGTCGGAATTTTTCAGACGTATGATTTCCTTGGTCAGAATCTTCAAAACGTCGGCCGGCACCTGCAACAGTCCGCCACGCCCGCCCACACGGTTAGGACCGATGCGGCACTGAAAGGCGGCACACACCCTGCGTTCCATATAAATGAGCACCACGGCCAGCACGGCATAGGCCAGCAAAATGATTACGCCTATGACAAGGCCTTCAATAAAGACGGCCCAATCCTCAGGCATCACTTCGCACAGCATGTGGTGAATCCATCCCGTCACCGGCTCCAAGCTGTAATAATCTAAAAATGCTTGATTCATATTATGCTTGATAAATTTGTGTCTGTGTTTATTATCTGTCTATATCCGGAATCACGAAATCCAGCGAACCGCCGATGGCAATGAGGTCGGCAATCTTTTCTCCACGGCACACCGTGTCCATGGCGTGCACCAACGGAAGCCCGGTAGAACGGTAATGCAGGCGATAAGGCATTTTGTCGCCATGACTGATGAGAAACACACCGAACTCGCCACGGCTGGCCTCAACGGATGCCGTATAGACACCTTCAGGCAACTTCAGCACCGGCCGCACCTTTGCCCTGGTTTCTCCTTCGGGTATGTTGTCTATCAACTGCTCAATGATATGGCACGATTCCAATATTTCGTCCATACGCACCATGTAGCGGGCAAAAGAATCTCCTTCATTATAGACCACCTCACGGAAGTCTATTTCGCCATACAAAGCATAGGGATGATGCTTGCGTACATCATTGGCCCATCCGGAAGCACGGCCTGTCCCACCCGTCGTGGCCAGTGAAACAGCCTCTTCACGGGACAGCAGACCCACACCCTGCAGACGGGTACGGGCGATGACATTGCCCGTGAAAATCTCATGGTACTCATGGATAATGCCCCTCATGTGGACAAGGAATTCCTTAACTTTGCCTACAAAGCCGGGGTGAATATCTGCCTGCACGCCGCCAATGACATTATAGTTCTGTATCAGGCGCCCGCCCGTGGTTTCTTCAAAGATGTCGAGAATCATCTCACGCTCACGGAAACCATAAAAGAAAGGCGTCAGCGCACCCATGTCCATGGCCAGGCAGGAATAGAAAAGCAAATGGGAATCTATACGCTGCAGCTCATCCATGATGGTACGTATATACTGCACCCGCCGGCTCACCTCAATGCCGGCAGCCTTCTCTATGCACATGCACAGGGCATGACGGTTCTGATGGGCGCTCAGGTAATCCAGACGGTCGGTGAGGGCCAAAGTCTGGGGATAAGTCAGCCGCTCATTCATTTTCTCTATCCCGCGATGAATATAACCCAATACGGGGTCTATTTTCTTCACCGTCTCGCCATCGAGCGATGTACGCAAACGCAGGACACCGTGCGTTGAGGGATGTTGCGGACCTATGTTCACCACGAAATCGTCCGGATTGAACACCACATTTTCCCTCTCCACTATCGTACCGTCCGGCCTGAGGTCGAATTCTTCCGTCACGTCGGCGTTCATCTCGGAATCAAGGTCGAGCACGTTGCTGTCCATGTCATAGTCCTTGCGCAAAGGATAACCGTTCCAATTCTCGCGCAGGTACAAACGACGCATGTCAGGATGCTCCGTAAAACAGATGCCGAAAAAGTCGTAAGCCTCACGTTCCTTTATCTCGGCCGTACGCCAAAGCCCGCACACGGAGGGCAGTTTCGCACCTTCCGCCTCCCGGCTTTCCGTATCGGCGCGCAGTATCAGGCGCTCACCCGTAAGCGAACTCTCCAACTGGTAGTACACACTCAAGGAACCGGCTTCCGGGCCGTTGTCCACTCCCACGAGGTCGCGCAAGTAATCCATCGGCGATGCAGGGTCATCGTGCAGGCGGCGGCACAAAGAGGGCAACTCCTTTGACGGAACTACAAACACCTTCTCCCCGTTTTCCTCCACGCGGACACCGGCACACCATTGTTTTATCTTTTCTTCTGTTTCCATCATCAAAGGCTTTTACTCGCTTTTTCCATTTTCACTCTTGTTCTCTTTCTCCTTGTGGTTCCGGCCGTTCAAAAAACGTTCCACCTTAATCTTACGCTGCAACTGCATCATGCCATAAAAGAAAGCCTCCGGACGCGGCGGGCAGCCCGGAATGTAAACATCCACCGGAACTATCTTGTCTATGCCTTCCACCACATGGTAGCTGCCGCGGAAAGGCCCGCCGCTGATGGTGCATCCGCCAACGGCAATCACGTATTTCGGGTCGGCCATCTGGTCGTACAGGCGCTTGAGCACGGGAGCCATACGCCAGGTAATCGTACCCAATACCATAATCATGTCGGCCTGGCGGGGAGAGTTTCGCGTCACCTCGAACCCGAACCGGGCCATATCATAACGGGCGGCACCCAAGGCCATGAACTCGATGGCACAACAACTCGTACCGAATGTCAACGACCACAGGGAATTGCTGCGCCCCCAGTCGATCAGTTCATCCAAAGAACCCAACACGATGCCTGCCCCGTCACGGTTCAGCTTGTCCACCATCCGCTGCAGGTAATCGTTGTTTCCAAACTCATCGGAGCGCATATCCTTCACTCCGGGCACCTTGCGCTTCAATTCCATGACAAAGCTCCTTTCCGCCAGGCATACGCCAGGCCCAGCACCAAAATCAGCAGGAAGAAGGCCACACAGACCAATCCTTGCACACCCAGACGGCCGGCAACCGCCGCCCACGGGAAAAGGAACACCGTCTCGATGTCAAACACGAGGAACAACAGGGCATACAGATAGTATCCCGCATGGAACTGGAACCATGTTTCTCCTCTCGTCGGCACACCGCACTCATAGGGTTCCCCCTTCTGGGGATTGAAACTGCGCGGAGCCAACAGGCGGGCTATGCCCAACGCCGCCGCCACAAGGACTATGGCCGTGAGCACTACCACTGTCAGTAATGTAAATTCTGTCATTTCTTTATTTATGTTTTTAGTTTGAATCTACCAGGCCTTATCCGGCAACACCCGTCCTTTCTTTTTCCATCACAACGGGATAGAAAAAAAGAACAGCCTCACCGCCCGTCTCCCGCAGATGGAAACAGGCACACACCGGAAACCGTATTACACCACTATATGGTGGAGGGCCAAGACATAATAATCCCTACCCGTACAGTTACCGGGCGGCATCAGAAAGTGGGAAAGCAATGGAGCGGACCGCGTCCCGTCGTCCGCGCAGCAGGTATTTTTCTCTGCCGTAAAGGCATACATGGCGCACACCAAATCGGAATCGGACGAAACGGCAAGAGAAAAAGGAACGATATAATCATAAGTGAAAAAAAGATAAGTGGTGCTGACAGTCCAATATTCCGCTTCCTTATGGAAATCATTGCCTTCGGACTGTTCGGCAACAGGGCAAACCCAAGCTTTCCCCTGCACTTCAACTATCCTGCTAACCAGGAAAAAGAACAGGAACAAAACCGTCAGAAAACTTAATTTCTTGCCCATCGTTTTATCTCTTTAACGCGTGACAAAGGTACATATATTATCTGGAGGGCTTCTTTTATAAAGAATTAAAATATCTAAAATAAAAAGGGACTTCTCCCTTTTTTAACGCTTGCGGAAGCCTTATCTGCATAATATTTCGCAGATATTGTCCTGAAAGTCGCGGGCAGGCTTCCCGGAACACACGCCTTGGTTCATGATGCAAAAAGCCAGGTCGTGCCCGTTGGAAGCCCTGGCATAACCAGCCAACGTGGAAACCCCTGCCAGCGAACCGGTCTTGGCGCGCACATTGCCTTGGGCGGCGGTCTGCCTCATGCGGTTTTTGAGCGTACCGTCCACACCGGCCACCGGCAGCGAAACATACAACGCCGGGAAAATGCCGTCATGCCGGTAGGCATAGCGCAGGAAAGCGGTCTCCAACTCCGCGCTCAAATAATTGTACAACGACACTCCGCTGCCGTCCGCAATCATATAACGGGCCGGCTCGTAGCCCATCTCCCCGATGAGCCTTTCCACGTGGTAAACGGCATCCTCGCGCGAGGCATAGGGTTTCCCGCCCCCGGCCGCCAGCTGATAGAAAACGGATTCGGCACAAAGGTTGTCGCTCTTTTTCATCATACGTTCCATCACCGTCACCAGCGGACGGCTGCGCTGCTCCAGCAGTACGGCGCCGGCCGGGCAGCGGTCTGCCCTTACGGATGTATAATTTATGCCGGCCGCCCGCAACTGTTGGCCGAAAACCTCCATGAAACTGTCTTTCCCTTCATGCAGCAGAGGGGTCAACACCGGCATCTCGTCATCCCAGCACCAACCCAGCCCCCACTTCAACGTGTCTTTCATGGACACGTCCGCACACAGGTTGCCCGCCACAGAATCCACGTCCAATGCCCGGACCGCACGGACGAAAGCCTGCATGTCCTCCCCGCCGAAAAAGGGGTCGAACCCTCCCACGGCGTAAAGGTCGCCCCACAGTACGCGGCCGCGGATGTCGCCCGTGAAATACAGGCAGGTGGAAACACGGTGCTCCGCCCCCAATGCGGACAGTGCCGTGATGGCCGTTACCAACTTTTCCGTAGAAGCCGGCCGCATGCGCTGCCGCGCCTGATGAGCATAGAGCAACGTGTCGGAAGTCAGGTCGTAAACGCACAGGCTCACCTGTGAGGTCTCGAACAACTCGTCCTGCAACAAGAAAGACAGCCCCGAACACAATCCGGCTGCCCACACGCTGTCATTATATGCCGCCTCCTGCTGCGCCCGGAGGGGCAATCCCACCACAAGCAGCATACAACAGAAAAGAGCCGTCCGCGCCATCGTCCATTTCATGACAGTCCCTCCCCTACCGCTTTTCGTCCGTTTCCCGTTTCTTCCGGTTGAAATAACGGCAAAACTCCTCTGCCGGAAAGGGGGTGATGAAACGCACGCCGCCATTGCGGAAAGTGAGCATCACCGTATCTTTCGGCTTGAGGAAAGCCAGGGAAGAGGGCCGGACTATGTCGGCCTTCTCGATGTCGGCCAAGGCATACCGCCCCACTTTGGAAAACCGTCCCCGGCACACTGTCAGCCACCCGTCGTCGGTAAAGGTGTAGGCCGTGTGAATCAGGCGTTCGATGACAAAAACCAAAAACACCATGAAGCACAGCGCCGCCAGCGGTTGCTTCACCCAAAAGAAAAACACCGCCAGCACCGTGGCGGGCAGGAGGCAGAACACCAGCGTCTTCTTGTCGATGCGCGAATGGAAAGTACGTACCATCTGAATGAATTTTAAGGCAAGTTACACTTTTTCCCATGAAGCAGAAAATATCCCGCACTTATTTT
>CAZGSE010000038.1:0-24903 GCA_964528135.1 uncultured Paraprevotella sp.
AACGATGCGGGCCGCGGCAATCAGTACGGCTGCCGGGGCGTTGCCCGGAACGGAGATTATCCTTTTGCCTTCTTGCTTTCAAAAAGAGGCATATCCCTTATGCAGGTTTACGGGAAGGTCTCAGGATTGGACTGTCGGGAGGAAAAGACAGAACCGGAACGGAGGACAGGAAACCCTTTCAGGGCGGAGAGCCAGTCACTGCCGTTTTCTAAAACAGATAAGTTTATGACACTGATAAAATCTATTTCCGGCATACGCGGGACAATCGGTGGCCGGCCGGGCGATACGCTGAACCCGTTGGACATCGTGAAATTCACGTCTGCTTATGCCGCTTTCGTCCGTTGGACGGACAAGACGGGGAGCAACAGGATCGTGGTGGGACGTGATGCCCGCATCTCCGGTGAGATGGTGCGCAGCGTAGTGTGTGGCACCCTGATGGGGATGGGCTTCGATGTGGTGGACATCGGGCTGGCTTCCACACCCACCACGGAGTTGGCCGTGTGCATGGAGAAGGCTTGCGGGGGTATCATCATCACCGCCTCGCACAACCCGCGGATGTGGAACGCCCTGAAGCTCCTGAACGGACGCGGGGAATTCCTGAACGCCGAAGAAGGCGGCGAAGTGCTGAAAATGGCCGCGGAGGAGGACTTCACTTATGCGGAGGTGGACCATTTGGGTACTTACCGTGAGGAGCATGCCTACGGACAAAAGCACATCGATCTGGTGAAAAACCTGAAGCTGGTGGACACGGAAGCTATCCGCGCGGCCGGTTTCCGTGTGGCCATCGACACGGTGAACTCCGTGGGCGGCATCATCCTGCCCCAGCTGTTGAAGCAGTTGGGCGTAGAGCAAGTGACCGGTCTGTTCACGGAACCGGACGGTGATTTTGCCCATAATCCGGAACCTTTGGAGAAGAACCTGGCCGACATACAGGACCTGATGCGGAAAGGCGGGCACGACATTGCTTTTGTGGTGGACCCGGACGTGGACCGTCTGGCCATGATTTGCGAAGACGGGACGATGTATGGCGAGGAATATACGCTGGTGACGGTGGCTGACTACGTGCTGCAACATACGCCGGGCAACACCGTCTCCAACCTCAGTTCCACCCGTGCCCTGCGCGATGTGACCCTTCGCTACGGAGGCGAATACCATGCCGCAGCCGTAGGCGAGGTGAACGTCGTGGCCAAGATGAAGGAAACCGGTGCCGTCATCGGGGGAGAAGGCAATGGCGGCGTGATTTATCCCGAAGCGCACTACGGGCGCGATGCCTTGGTGGGGATAGGCCTGATGCTGACCTATCTGGCCAAGACGGGGCTGAAGGCTTCGGAGCTGCGTGCCGCTTATCCGGCCTATTTCATGGCCAAGAACCGCGTTGACCTGACACCCGGAACGGACGTGGATGCCATTCTGGCGCGGGTGAAAGAGATGTACAAGGACGAACAAGTGACCGATGTGGACGGGGTGAAGATTGATTTCCCCGACCGGTGGGTGCATCTGCGTAAGAGCAACACGGAACCCATCATTCGTGTGTATTCCGAAGCGCGGACGGCAGAGGCGGCCGATGCGCTTGGCCGCCAGATGATGGATCTGTTGTGCAGTCTGGCCCGTTGAGGCTACGGCTGCTGCACGCCCTCTTTGCGTTTGTCCTGAACCTTTTTTCTTTAATTGGGATTGTTCGGGTAATGTCCCTTAAAAACAAGATGGTATATGACGATGACAGGCAATAATCATCTCATATACCATCTTGTTTGTCATATCTTTGTAGCTTATCCTTGAGGTATCCCCTGTTTACCGAACAGCCCTGCGTAAGTAAGAACGGCTCCCGTTACCATATCCCCTTGCCATGGGAAACACGTCAAAACAGAAGCCATCCGGCCACTCCGCAGATGCAAATCAACTTGGCGGGGTTTATCTTATAGACCAAACTGCCGATGAAAGCAAAGAAGAACAAGAAGATGCTGATGTAGAACTGCCATGGGTTGTCTGGCGTGCTGAAGTTTTCCGGAGTGAGCAACAGCAGCGCGGCAGCGGCCAGCAAACCCACCACGGCCGGACGCAGCCCTTGGAACACATGTTCCACCGAAGGATGGTCCTTGAACCTCATCAGGAACTTGCTGATGAACAACATCAGGATGAACGATGGCAACACTACGGCACAGGTGGCCGTGGCACTGCCCAACACGCCCCACGCATGCCCGTAGCCGGCATTGACGATGCTGGTGTAGCCCACATACGTAGCCGAATTGATACCAATTGGGCCGGGAGTCATCTGGCTGATGGCCACAATGTCCGTAAATTCCCCGCTTGTCAGCCAGTGGTGACGGTTCACCACTTCGCCCTGGATCAGGGAAAGCATGGCATAACCGCCCCCGAAACCGAACAGGCCAATCTTGAAGAAACTATAAAAGAGTTGCAAAAATAACCACCACATACACTCCTGTCTTATTTCCCCTCAGAGGGCTTGACATAGCGGCCGTAAAGGTAGCCTCCCAGTCCCGCTATAATAATAATGTATATAGGCGACACGCCCACTAGCCATATCAGCAGCGCGGCGGCCACAGGAATCCACACGTTGGTCATCCCGATCTTGGCGGTCCTGCCCATCTTGAACACGGGAACCGCTATCAGCGCCACCACGGCCGGACGGATGCCCTTGAATACGGCCTGCACTGTTTTGTTGTCGCTGAACTGCCGGAAGAACAGGGCTATGCCCAGGATGATCAGGAAAGAGGGCAGCACCGTTGCCGATGCGCACACCACGCTGCCCGGCACCCCGCGCAGCTTGTAACCGATGAAAATGCTCATGTTCACCGCGAATATGCCGGGGCAGCTCTGCGCTATCGCCATTAGGTCCAGAAACTCCTCGCGCTCCACCCAGCGGTATTTGTCCACCACTTCGGCCTCAATCAGGGGAATCATGGCATAGCCCCCCCCGATGGTGAACAGCCCGATGCGGAAAAACGTCCGGAAAATGTTCCAATAGATATTCATCTGCCTGTTGTCTTTTAGCATGGCAGGAACGAGGGGCACGCCTGTACGGGCGTGCCTCCCCGTTCCTGCACATCATGCGTCCTGTTTTATTTCCGGTGAGCTTCCACCCACTTGCGGGCATTCACGAACGCCTCCATCCACGGCGTGATTTCGTCCGTGCGGCGGTCGGCCGGATACCAGGCATTCTGCCACGGGAAGATGGCACGCTCCAGATGAGGCATCATGGCCACGTGGCGTCCGTCGGCACTGCAAATGCCGGCCACGCCGTAGTCCGACCCGTTCGGGTTGCCGGGATATTCGGCATAGCTGTACTTGGCCACCACATTATAGCATTCCTCCGGGTAAGGCAACGAGAACTTGCCCTCACCGTGTGCCACCCATATACCCAGCCTGCTTCCTTCCAGTGAACCGAACATCACGCTGCGGTTCGCCGGGATGTCCACTCCCAGGAAAGCCGACTCAAACTTGCGCGAGTCGTTGTGCAGCATACGGGTCCTCTTTTCCAGTTCCGGGTTCACCAAGTTCAGCTCCACCATCAGTTGGCAACCGTTGCAGATGCCGAGCGAGAGGGTATCCTCGCGTGCATAGAACCGCTCCAGGGCCGCTTTGGCACTGGGGTTGTAGAGGAAAGCACCGGCCCATCCTTTGGCCGACCCCAGCACATCGGAGTTGGAGAAGCCGCCGCAGAATACAATCATGCTGATGTCCTCCAGCGTTTCGCGCCCGCTGGCCAGGTCGGTCATCATCACGTCTTTCACATCGAATCCCGCCAGATAGAGCGAATAGGCCATCTCGCGCTCGCCGTTCGTGCCTTTCTCGCGGATGATGGCAGCCTTGACGCCCGTCGGTGTCCGGCGTCCGGGAGCCAGCCCATATTGCGAAAGCCTTCCCGTGAAACCCTTGTTGAAGGCCATTTCGAGCGGCTGTTTCTTGTAATTGTCAAAGCGTGCCTTGGCGCACCCGTTCAGGCTCTGTTTGCGGTCGAGCAGGTAAGACGTGCCGTACCACACGTCGCGCAGGCGGTCTATGTCGAACCGGTGGGCCGTTCCGTCCTTCACCACGCGGAGGGTGCGTCCGCCGGCGGGGCGGCCCAGTTCCAGGTAGCCCACGCCCGCTTCGTCCATGATTTCCTCGAAGGCAGCCTTGTCCCTATCGGCCACCTGCACCACCACGCCTGGGTTTTCAGCCAGCAGCGTCCGCACGATGTCGGCGTTCCGGAACCCGTCGAGCGAAATCTCCATACCGCCGTCCGTATTGGCAAAGCACATTTCCAGCAGGGTAGTAACCAGTCCCCCGGCCGAAATGTCATGGCCGGCCAACAGGAGCCCCTTGTCGGCCAGTGCCTGCACGGCATTGAACGCGACACGGAAGTATGCGGGATCCTTGCAGGTGGGCACGTCCTGCCCCACCTTGCCCAGCGACTGTGCAAAGGCAGACCCGCCCAGGCGCAGTTCGTCGTAACTGAAATCGATATGGTAGAAGGTGCTTTCCGCCATGTCTGCCATGACAGGCGACACCACTTTCTTCACATCGCCCACCTCACCGCCGGCACTCACGATGACCGTCCCCGGCGAAATCACCTTCTCCCCGCCGGGATACTGCTGGCACATGGAAAGCGAGTCCTTGCCCGTTGGCACGTTGACACCCAGCGCGCAGCAGAAATCGGACAACGCCTGCACGGCCCGGTACAGGCGGGCATCTTCACCCTCCTGCGAACGGCAGGGCCACATCCAGTTGGCCGACAGCGACACGCTGTCCAGCCCGCAGGCCAGCGGGGCCCACACGATGTTGGTCAGTGCCTCGGCCACGGAGAGCACGGAGCCTGCCGCGGGGTCGGCCAGCCCGGCCTGCGGGGCATGCCCGATGGCCGTGGCTATGCCCGCCTTTCCGCGGTAGTCCAGGGCCACCACGCCGCAGTCGCTCAGCGGCAACTGTATCCGTCCCTGGCACTGCTGCCGGGCCACCTTGCCCGTGATGGAGCGGTCCACCTTGTTGGTCAGCCAGTCCTTGCAGGCCACGGCTTCCAGTTGGAGCACGCGGGCGACGTATTCTTCCAGTCGCGCCGCATCATAGTCCGCGTCTGCATACTTGCGTTCCACCGTGCGGTCGCGCATATATGTCTTCGGGCTGTGGCCGAACATCTGTGCCACTTCCAGGTCGAACGGGCGCACGCCGTCAGCCTGCTGGAATGCGAAACGGGCATCCCCCGTGGTTTCACCCACCACGTACAGCGGCGCGCGTTCGCGTTCCGCAATCTTGCGCACATGCCCGATATGCTCTTCCTCAATCAGCAGTCCCATGCGTTCCTGCGACTCGTTGGCGATGATTTCCTTGGCCGACAGGGTCTTGTCGCCCACAGGCAGCTTGGACATGTCCACCAGTCCGCCGCAATCCTCCACCAGTTCCGACAGGCAGTTGACGTGTCCCGCCGAACCGTGGTCGTGGATGGACACCACCGGGTTCACCTCTTCCTCGCACAGGGCGCGCACCAGGTTGTAGGCCCGTTTCTGCATCTCCGGGTTGGCCCGCTGCACGGCATTCAGTTCTATGCCGGAAGAATAGCGCCCCGTGTCCACGGAAGACACCGAACCGCCGCCCAGGCCGATGCGGTAATTGTCGCCGCCCACCACCACTATCTTGTCACCCTTGCCGGGAGTTTTCTTCAGACAGTCGCGCTTGGTGCCGTAACCCACGCCGCCGGCCAGCATGACCACCTTGTCATAGCCGTAGCGTTCGCCCCTTTCCTGGTGTTCGAACGTCAGGACAGACCCTGCCACCAGCGGTTGCCCGAACTTGTTGCCGAAATCGGAGGCGCCGTTCGAGGCCTTGATCAGGATTTGTTCCGGTGTCTGGTACAACCATTTGCGCACGGGCAGGATGTCCTCCCAGTCGCGCCCTTCGGCCATACGCGGGTAGGATGTCATATAGACGGCCGTGCCCGCTATCGGCCAGCTGCCGGTGCCGCCGCCCATGCGGTCGCGGATTTCCCCGCCCGTACCGGTGGAGGCACCGTTGAACGGCTCCACCGTGGTGGGGAAATTGTGCGTCTCCGCCTTGATGGAGATAACGGACTCTATGTCCTTGATGACGAAATAGTCCGATGTGGAATGTTCCTTCGGGGCGAATTGCTCCACCACCGGGCCTTGCGAGAAGGCCACATTGTCCTTATAGGCCGAGACAATCTTGTGGGGATGCTCCTGGGTGGTCTTTTTTATCATCTGGAACAGGGACGATTCCATCTCTTTCCCGTCGATGATGAAAGTGCCCCCGAATATCTTGTGGCGGCAATGTTCGGAGTTGATTTGCGCAAAGCCGAACACTTCCGAGTCGGTCAGCCGGCGTCCCAGTTGTCCTTCCACCCGGTGCAGGTATTCTATTTCTTCCGGCGAAAGGGCCAGCCCTTCCTTTTCATTGTACTCTTCCAGATTGTCGATGTACATGATCGGCGCCGGCTTGATGTTTACGGTAAAAATGTCTTGCCCCAACCCTTCGTACATGCGCTGCAGCATGGGGTCGTGGGCGGCCTGCGCGTCCGCCGCGGGGAAGTATTCTTCTATACGTGAAATGCCGCCAAGCCCCATGTTCTGGGTAATCTCAACGGCATTCGTGCTCCACGGTGTAACCATCTCGCGCCGCGGCCCCACGAAGAAACCTTCCAGCCTGCCGGTTTGTTCCAACGTTGCGCCGCCATACAGCCAGCACAATTTTTCTATTTCCCCGGCACTGAGCGGATGGTCGGCCTCGGTGGCAATGACGCTTCCGGAGGGAGTCCTGAAAAATGAAATGGACGTAACTGTCATATATAACTGATTTAAAAAACTTTGTTGCAAAGGTAAGTAAAAAAAACCTGATTCCGGCTTTGCAACCGCGGGAATTTCAAACAGGTTGACCGGAACTTCCTTTTCGATGTAAATCTTAAAAAAGGGAAAAATTACGTTAATAGTTGCCCCAATCAAGTAATTCTGCATATATTTGCAAAAAAAAAAAAAAAAATAGAAAAGAAACGCGGCTTGCGAGCGAACAACAGATAATTAAGATTTATTTTTAAAACCACAACAACATGAACAAGCGTAAACCAGCCAAAGGCTTTTTATGGGCAGTTGCACTTGCCCCTTTCCTCTTCACGGCATGCGTTGACGATAGCTATGACCTGACCAAGGACATCGACCTGACCATCACCATTGGCGGCAACCTGAGCATTCCGGGCAGCGAGACGGAAGAGTTCACTTTGGAAGACATCCTGGATCTGGAAGAAAACAGTGTGATCAAGGCCGATTCCCTCGGCAACTATGCCCTCAACAAAGCCGACACAACGAACACGGAGGTGGACATCGACCCAGTGCGCATTGATGCACCAGATACGAGAAGCAGTGACGAATACCTGACATTCACCTTCCCCACATCCGGATATCCCGGAAAACTGGTAGGCACTGTTGATGAAACGTATTCTATGAGCTTCACCTATGAGAAAGACGATGTGACGGAAGACATCGTGTCGCTCACTTCGGCCACCGTGGACTTCGAGGCTTACCTTATATTAGGTTTTTTCACCGGCAACGAAAACGTGGAGGACATCACTTTTGAAAATGGCTTCACCGTCGAACTGGAAATGGAAGGCCAGGATGATGATCGGGACGCAATCGAGTTTGAACTGCTGGACAAAAAAAACTATACCATTGCAGCACCCCAAACCATCTCCTTCCTGTACGACCAGACGGTCGAGAAGAACAGCGCGTTGCGCATCCCGGTACGTTTCACGGAGATACGCAACTTCCCCGAAGGCCAGGGGCTTGACACAATAGGACACTTCCAGCTGAAGGTCAACGTCATCCCCAATGGAACGGTCACCACAGAAGACTTGGGCATGGGCGACATCACAGTGACTTTCGTCCATGACGCCGAGGTGCCGGAGTTTACGCTGCAAACCGTAACGGGCATCATTGATCCGGAAATTGATGTTGATGTGGATCCGGTCACCCTGAACGACGTGCCAGACTTCCTGAAAGACAACGACGTCAACCTCGACTTGGCCAATCCCTATATCAAGCTGAGGGTAGAAAACGGAAGCCCGGCCGACATAAACTTCAAGGGCCGCCTCACCTGGGTCAAAAACAACGAACGGGAAGGATTTGAAATCGGAACGGCTTTGGGCACGGACATCGCAGGGCAAACCATCATCATAGAGGGTGATGCCACTTCGGAATACTATCTCTCGCGCACCGGCGTGGAGGGCATCGACCAGAGACACAACATCATCGTGGGCGACTCCTTGTACTACATGATACGCGACATTCCGGAAGAAATAGAGCTGATCAATGTGGAAGCCAAGGCCGTCCAAGAAGAAATCACCGTGGAACTGGGAGACAACGGTGCACATTATGAGGTGAACACCATCTATGAACTGGACGCAGCATTGCGCTTCGGCGATGAAGCCTATATCATCTATACGGACACGCTCGACGACTGGAGCAGCGACCTGGAGGACATCACCATCAAGAAAGCCGTGGTGGAAATGACCGCCCTGAACGGCATTCCGCTCAACTTCACGGTGGATGCGCAGCCCATCGACCGCAACGGCAATGTCTATTCCAACGTAACCGTGACCCCGGTGGAAAACACCATCCTGCCGGGACTGAAGCTGGCGAACGGCGACGAATCCGCCACAGAAAGCTCCATACAGCTGGAACTCACTTGCGAGGGTGGGGATATGTCGGAACTGGACGGGATTATCATCACCTTTACGGCAAACATGGAGGGTGTGGATGAGAACCTGAAGGTCACGCTGAACAAAGGGATGACGCTGCAGCTTTCCAACATCCGCATCCGCATAGAGAACGGAATAACTTTAGACTTGAACTAATGACCCCCTAAAAAGTAAGAATAATCATGAACAAAAGACATAAAATAGCAGCAACCCTGCTCGCCGCGCTTTTCATCCCTGCCGTTTCCACCACGGCGCAGAACACCCTGCGCTCGGCCTACTTCCTTGAAGGCTACACCTACCGCCACCTGATGAACCCCGCGTTCGCCAGCGAACGGAACTACGTGAGCATGCCCCTGCTGGGCAACTTCAACATAAGCATGCAGTCCAACATCGGGGTGTCCAACATCCTGTACAAGCTCCCCAACGGCGACCTCACCACGTTCCTGAACGAAAGCGTCAGCAGCGACGAGTTCCTGGACGGGCTGAAAAAACGGAACCGCATGAACTTGGACCTGAACCTGGACATCCTTTCCTTCGGCTTCCACAGGTGGGGCGGATTCAACACCTTCGGCCTCTCCCTTAAGAGCAGCACGAGCATGAACCTGCCCAAGGACTTGTTCGAGTTTGCCAAACTGGGCATGCAGGACGGCACAACGGAATACAACCTGAAAGACTTGGGCATCTATTCCAACACCTACGCGGAAATCGCCCTGGGGCACTCCCATAAGATTACCGAACAACTGACCATCGGGGCCAAGGTGAAGTTCCTGCTGGGCATCTACAATGCCGACTTCCACGTGAACAACATGCGGCTGGTCCTGTCTGACGACCGGTGGACGGTGTCGGGCGACGGGGAATTCAGCACCGGAGGCCTCGTGGACATCCCCACCAAATTGAAGACCAAAGATGTGACGGACGAACAGGGCAACATATCCCAGGAAACGGAAGAGGAGTTGGATTTCGACAACATCGATACCGGCGATGCCATCAGCGGCTTCGGCATGGCGTTCGACCTCGGTGCCACCTATCAGTTGCGCGAGGACCTGGAACTCTCCCTGGCCTTGCTCGACCTGGGCTGGATCAGCTACAAAAACACCACCAAGGCAGCCATGATGATGGAGCCGTGGGAGTTTGACGGGTTCCGCAACGTGCCTTTCGATTCCGACAATGCCGCTCCCGGCACGTCCATCGAGGACCAGATAGACGACCTGGAGGACGACCTGGAAGACCTGTTCCAGATGAAGGTGCAGGGCCAGGGGCGCAAGGCCAAGGCCCTGGGTGCCACGCTCAACATCGGTGCGCTCTACACCTTTCCCTACTACAACAAACTGAAGTTCGGCTTCTTGGAGTCCACACGCATCAACGGGCAATACTCGTGGTCTGAAGGCCGCTTCTCGGCCAACGTGGCTCCGGTCAAGTGTTTCGATGCCTCCGTCAGCTATGCCATCTCCTCGTTCGGCTCTTCGTTCGGCTGGGTGGTCAACCTGCATCCGAAAGGTTTCAACATCTTCTTTGGCAGCAACCACCAGTTCTTCAAGGTCACGCCCCAGTTCGTGCCGGTGAACAGGCTGAACATGAACCTCAGCTTCGGCATCAACTTCCCCTTCGGGAGTCTGGCAAAGAACGATTGAAAACGGGCCTCCGGACAGGACCCATAGCAAAAGGCAGCAGACCGGCCACTACGGTCTGCTGCCTTTTTTCATGCCTCACTGCCGGTAAGCGGCAGGCTGCCTCCCCCGCCTTCCGGCGGCTCTTGCGGAAAGCCGCCCCTTTCCTTGCGGACATTCCGCCCGCGCCTTGCGGAAGGGCAAAACGCCCTTTGCCCGGCCTCCTTTCCTCCCGTCCCGCAGGGCGGCGTGGAGCTACCGGAAACTCGGAATGTCGGAAACATACCCCTTGGGGAGTGCCTCCGATGCCAGTTCCACGAAAACGGGCTGCTCCATGCCTTCCACATCGAAACGCAGGCGGATGGCACCCGCCTTGCGGGTGGCCTGCACGATGGCCATGGCCCGGCCGAAATAGGTGTTGTCCTCGTCGGAGGTGAAAGGCGTGGTGCGGCGCAGGTCGCTGTTGATGAAGCCCACCAGGCGTCCCTCCCCCTCTACGGAGGCCTTCACGCGGCGCGCGGTGTGCTGCACGAGCACGCTGTCGCCGTCCAGCAGCTCCACCTGCACGTAGCTCAGGTCCTGCCCGTCGGCTTTCAGCCGGGTGCGGTCTGCCGTGGCACGGAGCCGGGCCGGTTCGCCCGCCGTGCGTATTTCGTGTACGGCCACGGTGTCCGTCCCGTTGATGCCCTTGGCCACGAGGCTGCCGGGCAGGTAGGGCAGGCACCAGGTGATGGTGTGGTTCGGATAGTCGGCCGTGGCCCGCACGCCCATCTCGTTGCCATTGTGGAACAGGGCCACCCGCTCGCAGTTGGTGATGGTGTTGACCTCCATCACCAGCCCCTCGTAGCTGCGCGTGAAGTTCCACATGGCCGCCATGTTGGGCCACTGCCACAGGTCGCGGCCGTGGTCGATGTCGAGCGCATTGTCGCGCACGGCGATACGCACCACCGGCTCATCGTTCCACACGGCGCGGTGGAAGGCCGCGCGCGGTTTCTCCACCATGCAGATGTCGAACAGGCCGGTAGGCCAGCCGTGGCCGGGCCATCCCGCTTCGCCGATATAGTCCGTCCCGCTCCAGATGAAACCGCCTGCGATGAAGTCGTTCGCGGCGATGATGTTCCAGGGGTTGTCCGTGTCATAGCTCCGGATGTTGCCTTCCGCCCCGCAGAAATAGGGCAGTTCCTCCGTCACTAGGAAACGGCGTCCGGGAAACTTCTTGCGGTCGGAGAGCATGCGGGCCTCCAGGTAGTTGTAGCCCACCACGTCCGTCACGCCGGCAAACTTCTCATTGTGGCGGTTCTGGGCGGCCAGGCACACCTGCCGCGAAGGTTCCAGCGCATGCACGTAGTCCTGCAACATCCCCGCCCTGCGGCAACCTTCGTCCGAGGCGTCCCACGCCTCCTGCACTTCGTTGCCGATGCTCCACAGCACCACGCAGGGGTGGTTGCGGTCGCGCACAATCATGTTCTTCAGGTCCTCCTGCCACCATTCGTCGAAATATTCCGCATAGTAGCCGGACTTCCATTTGTCGAACGCCTCGTCTATGACGATGAAGCCCATGCGGTCGCAAAGGTCCAGGAATTCCGGCGCGGGCTGGTTGTGGCTGCACCGGATGGCGTTCACCCCATATTCCTTGATGATTTCCAGCTTGCGCTCCATCGAACGCAGGGGCAGGGCGGTGCCCAGCGAGGCATCGTCCTGGTGCAGGCAGAAGCCTTTCAGTTTCAGGGGAACGCCGTTGAGCAGGAAACCGCGGTCGGGGGTGAACTCGCAGGTGCGGACGCCCACCACCGTTTCATAGGTGTCTATCAGCCGCCGCCCCTCATACACGCCGGTGTGCACGGTGTAGAGGTTGGGATGGTCCGGTGTCCAGAGCTGCGGGCGTGGCAGGTCCATCGTGTGCCCCACGTCCGCCGTCTCCCCGGCTGCCAGGGACAGCCGTTGCCTTCCGGCCTGTGCCACGGTCTGTCCGCGGGCGTCCGTCATGCGCTGGTCCACTTCCAGCACCTTGTCCTCCCCCGAAGCGTTCACCACCGTGGTGCGCACAGCCACCGCCGCCCGTTCCGCCGTCACCTCCGGCGTGGTGACATACGTGCCGTAGAGCGCGACGTGCGTTGAGGCCGTCTTCAGCAAATAGGCATGGCGGTAGATGCCGGCCCCTGTGTACCACCGCGCCACGCTGTCGTGCTCCAGCGGGTTGTTCACCCTCACGGCCAACACGTTCTGCCCGCCATAATCCAGATAGGGCGTGAGGTCATACTCCTGGTAGCAGAAACCGTAGGGGCGGAAGCCCAGATGGTGGCCGTTCAGGTAAACGTCGCTGCGGCTGTAGATGCCGTCGAAGAGCACGGAGATGCACTTCCCGCGGTCGCCCCGCCCCACATGGAACGTCTTCCTGTACCATCCCACTCCGCCGGGCAGATGCCCGTTGCTCCCGCTCAGCCGGGCATCGAACTCCTGCGAGATGCTCCAGTCGTGGGGCAGCTGCACCGTCTGCCAGCCATCGTCCGTGGCCTGCGGGTCGGCATGCCTGCGGTCGTCGTCGTTCAGGATGAACTTCCAGTCAAAATCAAAATTCACCTTTTCCCGCACGGGGCCTCCCGCAGCCGCCGGCCCCGCCAGCAGGAAAACCAAAGCCGGCAGCAGCCAGCCTCCCCAAAAACATTTTCCCATAGTCCAAACATTTAATAAACTGTCTTCACGGCAAAAATAGCACAACCCGGCGGGTACCGTTTTCAACAGAGTTGCAGGAAATTGCCGCAGGCGACCATTTCCGGCGGAATGTTACATGGGAGAAAAAAGATGTTACACCGGCGAAAATATATGTAACACCGGGGAAAGAATATCCTATTGCAGCAAAAACGGGTTCGCGCAAAGCCGCCTAACTTTGCCTTTGAACAAACCATTATTACCAAAATATGTCCGACTTATGAAAAGAACAATTACCTTGATGTGTGCCACCGCCCTGTCGGCCAGCCTGCCGCTCTGGGCGCAACAGGCGGGCACCGTGGACATCGACGTCGAAACCACCTACCAGCAGATCGACGGTTTCGGGGGCTGCGGCATGAACGGGCAGTGGGCCGATGTCTATACCCAGGAAAAGGTCGATCTGCTCTGGGGCAAGGACGGCATGGGCTACAATATCATGCGCATCCGCATCAGCCCGAACGAGAGCGAATGGAACAGTTACGTGAACCCCGTGAAATGGGCCAAGGCACACGGCGCCATCGTCTTTGCCACCCCGTGGACGCCGCCCCACCGCTTCAAAGTGAACGCCGAACAGACGTGGGGCGAATCGTCGAACTACGGCAGCCTGAACATGGACAGCGTGGAAGTATATGCCCAATGGCTGGAAAGATACCGCCAGCACATGGAAGAACAGGACGCCGCCATCGACATCCTTTCGGTGCAGAACGAATGCGACTATGAACCGGACGGATACGAAAGCTGCCTCTACAGCGTGGCCGAAATGGCGGAGATGGTGCAGGCGGCAAAGAAATACATCAACTGCCAGATCATGGCACCGGAATGCTTCGGTTGGGGCAGCCACACGTACAACCGCGAGCTGGCCAACACATCGGCCGCCGTGCGCAACAGCATCGACATCTGGGGCAACCACCTCTACGGGACGAACGACCTGACCTACGTGAACTACATCACCAGCCTCACCAAACGGCCGATGTGGATGACCGAGTTCATCCAGCAGGATGAAACGA
This sequence comes from uncultured Paraprevotella sp., assembly GCA_964528135.1. GTDB lineage: Bacteria > Bacteroidota > Bacteroidia > Bacteroidales > Bacteroidaceae > Paraprevotella. The sequence continues at coordinate 14,022 of CAZGSE010000038.1, forward strand.
AACTGGGCAAGTGGGAAGACGCCTGCGAGTTCGTGGACCAGGTGGACACCTGCATGAAAGTGGGGTTCAGCGCGTATGTGTACTACAACATGCTGGACCACTTTTTCGGCGACGGGACGGGAGGAGGCGACACCTCGCTGCCCGGCAAGGCCGCCCACCTGCTGAGCCATTACGCCAAATATGCCACGGGCATGACCCGCGTTGAGGCCACATTTGCCAACACGCCGGCCCTGGGGACGGCCTACGTGAGTGCCGGCGGAGACACCGTGAGCCTCTTCGTACGCAACTGGGGGGCAGACGACGCCACACTGACGGTGAACCTGCCGTTTGAGAGCCGGCAGGTGTATTCCATCCTCACCAACGAAAGCCGCAACAGCTACCGCCGGGACGTGAGCGAACAGTATGCCGGCACGTCCACGCCGGAAATCAGCCTCTTGGGCGGCACGTTCCACACGTTCCTGTTCATCCGCACGGAAGCCGACACATCGCAACAGCCCGATGACGAACCGATGCTGCTCAGTGCCTACAAGGAAGCCACGCAAATCAACCCCATTTGCCCCTATCTGTTCTGTGCCGACCCTACGGCCATCGAACATGACGGACGGCTCTACGTGTATGGCACGAACGACCAACAGCAGTTCAACGCCACCGAAGGGCTGGCAGCCAACAGCTACGGGTACATCAAGTCGCTCGTCGTCATGTCCACGGAAGACCTGGTGAACTGGACTTTCCACGGCACCATCGACATGGAAGCGGTCTGCGGTTCGTGGATGGCCGCCTCCTGGGCACCGTCTGTCGTATCCCGTGTGGAAGATGACGGCCTGACGCATTTCTACCTCTACTTCTCCAACAGCGGAGGGGGTGTGGGGGTCATCACGTCCACCTCGCCCATCGGCCCGTGGACCGACCCGCTCGGCCAAAGCCTCATCTCGGCCGACACGCCCGGACTGGGCCTGTGCTCCAACCCGTTCGATCCGGGTGTGGTCATCGATGATGACGGCACGGCATGGCTCGCGTTCGGTGGCGGCGACCCCAACGCGGAGGGTACGGAACTGCTGCCGGGCAACGCCCGCATCGTGCGGCTCGGTGCAGACATGATTTCGCTGGACAGCGAGATTGCCTCCATCCCTGCCCCCTACCACTTCGAGGCCAACGAACTGAACGTCATGGGCAGCAGGCTGGTGTACTCCTACTGCACAAGCTGGCGCGAACGCACCGACTGGTCCTCATACGGGAGCAGCAAGACCGCCCCGTCGAGCTGCAGCATCTGCTACATGACGAGCAACGACCCGCTTAACCCCGACAGCTGGAGCTATGAGGGAGAATACTTTGCCAATCCCGGAGCGGCAGGATTCCCCTACGGCAACAACCACACGCGCCTGCAGAAGTTCGGCAGCAGCTACCTGTTGCTCTACCACACCCAATGGCTCGAAGAGCAAATGGGCATCACCGGAGGCTACCGGAGCATCGGGATGAACCGCGCCACCGTATTGGAAAGCCGCCGGACCATCAGTGCCGTCACACCGTCCAACACCGGCACGCTGCAACTCACGGCCCAACGGCCCGATGCGTTCGTCCGGCAAAATGCCGAAACCCTGTGCACGGCCATCGGCGTATTGCCCGAAAGCGACACGGAGCAGGACGGCTTCTGCCTCGCCCGCATCCAGAGCGGCGGGTGGAGCATGGTGAAGGGCGTCAGCTTCGGCAACGATGGCATCGCGAAGTTCACCGCACGGCTGCAAGGGGAAGGCACGCTGGAGGTGCGCATGGGTCAACTGGAGGCTGATCCTCTTGTCACCCTCGACTTCTCTTCGGCGGATTGGGCGGACTTCTCCGTAGAGTGCGATTCGCAACTGGTTGGGACGTACGATGTGTATTTCGTCTTTACCCAGGCAGGTGACGGGACCAGGTTCGACTCCTGGCAATTCGAATCCATGGCCGGGAGCAGCATTGCATCGGCCGGGACTGACGCCAAAACGCCCGTGCGCGAGGAATACTATACCGTAAGCGGCATGCGGCTGGCAGAAAAGCCCGCATCCGGCATCGTCATCCGCCGCACCGTCTATTCCGATGGCAGCGTGGACACCAACAAGGAAAGCATCATGAGAAAATAACCCCCTTCTCCGGCCACACACCCTGCGGGGGAAGTGTGGCCGGAGTTTTTTGCCCTGCGGAAGCATACGCCTGTGTTTCCCGCCACCCGCAGGCGCATTATTCTTCAAATAAATATGATATTTTCTTATTCTTAGCTAACGGCCACCACCGTACCAAGGAAAAATATGTAACTTGCGCCGTCATATTTTTACGGTAGGGAAATCATATTAAACATACAATTAACTAAGATGAAAAGAACAATCCTTTTGTTTTCTCTTTTTTCGGGGGCACTGATGTTCTCAAACTGTGTGAGCAAGAAACAGTTCACCCGGCTGCAGTCGGACTATAACCGGTTGGACAAGTCGTACCAGGACACGAAAATGAAACTGGTGGCCTGCGGCACCAATTCCAAAAGCCTGGAAGAGCGCCTGGCCGAAGCGCAGAAAAACAATGAAGAGCTGAAGGCTTCCTATGCCGCCCTGCAAAATTCGCTGGACAAGAGCATACAGCAGAACTCCCAGGGCAACGTGAACATTTCAAAGCTGGTGGACGAAATCAACGCCTCCAACAAGTTCATCAAACAACTGGTGGAGGCCAAGGACAGGTCAGACTCGCTGAACATGGTGCTGACCAACAACCTGACCCGCTCGTTGAGCCGTGAGGAAATGAATGACGTGGACATCCAAGTGCTGAAAGGCGTGGTGTATATTTCCCTGTCGGACAACATGCTGTACAAGTCGGGGAGCTATGAAATCAGCGAGCGTGCGGGGGAAACCTTGGGCAAGATTGCCAAAATCATCACGGACTACAAGGATTATGAGGTGCTGATAGAAGGAAACACGGACACCGACCCCATTTCGAGGCCCAACATCCGCAACAACTGGGACTTGAGCGCACTCCGCGCCTCTTCGGTGGTGCAGGCCCTGCAGAACACATACGGTGTGGACCCCAAACGCCTGACGGCTGGCGGACGCGGCGAATACAACCCCATCGCCTCCAACGATACGCCGGAAGGCAAACAGCGTAACCGCCGTACGCAAATCATCATCACACCGAAACTGGACCAATTCATGGAACTGATAGAAAAGGCACCGGAAGCGGAAGAAGTGCCCGATACATCGGTCGTCGCGGCGGAATAAGACTTCCGTCCGGACATTTTCGGGCAAAGAAGAAACAATCCTTTTATTTTTTGCCAACGGGCTGTCCCAAAACGCTTTGGGGCGGCCCTTGTCTTTTCCAGATACGGCTTCCGCATCCCGTGGCCGCCGCTCCGGCCTTTGGGGTTTCGCGGAGGGAGAAACTCCGTGCGTTTCCTTTTTGTTTTGCGTAGGGTGAAGTGAAAGGAGGCAAAAGAAGAGGGTCAGGAACCTTTCCGCACGCAATCGCGCAATACCAGTAATGCTTCCGGCCCCATGTTGAAGAGCAGGTCCGCTATGCTCAGGTTAGGCAAGAAGCCCAGCCGCGAGCCGAACACCTGCCAGTAAGCGCGGGGAACGAAAGACGGGTCGTCCGCCGCGGCGCAAGCAGGATCTGCCAAATGGCGGAAGTCATCCGCATCATCCGCTGCGGCGCACCAGGAGACGGTATGCGATGTTTTCGGGTGCAGGTCCAACAGGTCACACACTTTGGCACGGATAGCCTCGTTGAAATCAAAAAGGAAATCCCACCGACAGGTATAAAAGGGAAGGAAATCATCGGCGTAGTAATCGAAATAAGGACTGTTGCGGTAGGCTGTTTCCAACGCATTCCAATGCAAGTGACGCCAGTTGCCGTGGTCGGAGATGCGCACGTCTTTTATCAGGCACTTCCCCCCGGCAGGCTTCACCACAGGTACGGTGAGGGCCTGCACCCCGGATGGCGATGCAATGAGGCAGCGATTACGCCATGTCTGCTTCACGTAATGCTCACAGGCTTCGAAGCGCACCTCCGGATAGGCGTACAGCTTGGCGTAGTGCTGCACGGGAGCCAGATAGGCAGAGGTGAGCAACGCCACCGGGTTCATGGGAGGTGTTTTTGGGGTTCCACATTCTCACGCCCCACCTTCATCAGCGTACGCCGTGCCCGCAGGCGGGCGTACCACGGTGCCCGGCTGTCCCACGAAAAGAGCACACAGCCCAGCTTTCCGATGATGTGCGTATGGGGCACGAAGCCGAAGGTGCGCGAATCGGCCGTATTGCGTGCGTTGGCCGACGACATCCAGTAATAATCGTGGCGGAAACGGAAACTTGTCACAAAGTGCCCCGACACGTGGAGCGAGTCGCCGATGATGGTGGAATGCACCCCCTCGTGCAGGTTGATGATGTGGTTGTACCAGCGTATGTTGTCGGGCGTAATGGGCACATAAGCACCGGCACGCGGCAACTCCACCGCCCGTAGCGGCCGCACGCCGTGCGGCTTACGGTGGAACACCCGTCCCAAGGAGTCCACCCAGAGACTGTCGCCCGGCACAGCATAGCAGAAACCGACGAACACGTCACGCTCATCGATGCACGTATCGCCGCCGGCCACCGAAGGATCGTTGAACGCCACCCATTCGCCCCGTCCCACGGGGTGGTAGCCCCAACGCGCATAACCCCACCACCGCATGGGCGTCAGGCGCAATCCATAAGCCGGACGGAGCACCGTCACGCGGTCGCCGGGAAGGAACACCGGACGTTCGCCCTCACCGGGAATCTCCAGCAGGAACACCCCGCAAATCCAGACCAGCCCCACTGCCAGAAAGGCGACCAGCAGGGAACAGAGCAGACGTAGGGGTTTCCGGTGCTTCATCGGCAGAAAGGTTTTTCAGGTCACTTGATGTCATCTACCATGCGGAACAGGCGGTTCCAGCGCACATGCCCGTCGAACCACCCGCGGTCCTTGTCCAGCGACAGCCAGATGAGGATAGGTTTGCCCACGATATGGTCCTCCGGCACGAAGCCCCAGTAGCGCGAGTCTGCCGAATTGTGGCGGTTGTCGCCTTGCATCCAGTAATAGTCCATCTTGAAGGCATAGCTGTCCGCTTCCTTACCGTTAATGAAGATACGCCCGTCCTCCACACGCAAGTCGTTGTGCTCATAGACACGGATGGGGCGTTCGTAAACGGCTATGTTATCCATCGTGAGCCGCACACTTTTGCCCTTGGCCGGAATCCACACAGGGCCATAGTCGTCGCGCGTCCAACCCGTGTAGGCATTTAAGGGGTAAAGACCGTCGGACACGGAGTTGACACTGTCATAAGTTATACTTTCCACAATGTCCGGGCAAGCCTTCAGACGCTCGTAAGCCTGCTGCGTGAGTGGCATGGAACCTGTCTCGCGGAGCGAGGCCAAGTCCTCGCCGCTGATGCCCAGTTCGCGCACCAGTCCATCCGGAAGGGGGCGTTTCAAAACAACGAAGTAGTCATACTGCACATGGTCCGGCTCCTTGTTCGGTTTCCCGTCCAGATAGATGACATGGTCCTTTATCTGCAACGTCTGTCCGGGCAAACCTACACAACGTTTCACGTAGTTCTCCCGCCGGTCCACGGGACGCCACATCACCCCACCGAACACCTGCGGGTTCTGGTCGATGTACTGCCGTCCCAAGGCATAGATACGGGTCAGGAAGTTACGCTGGTCCATGGCAGAGAGGGTATCCAAACGCGGGTAACCGCCATAAAGCTGCATATACTGCTGGCTGCCGATGCTGTAGGCAATGGCATAGAAATCCATATTCTGGTAGGCCGGGTTGACCGTTACCGTATCGCCCGCAGGATAGTTGAACACCACAATGTCATTCAGCTGTACCTGTCCACCGGACACCCGTTCATAGTCCCACTGCGGCCACTCCAGATACGACCTACAACCCGCCACGGGCAATGTATGCTGTGTCAGGGGCATGGAGAGCGGTGTCATGGGCTTGCGCGGCCCATAACTCATTTTGCTCACGAAAAGATAATCCCCCACGAGGAGCGACTTCTCAAGCGACGAGGAGGGAATGGTGTAGTTCTGGAAAAAATAGATGTTGACGAAATACACCGCCACCAAGGCGAACACGATGGCATCCACCCAACTCATCAACGTGCGTGTCAGGGGGCTTTCGGCCTCTTTCCACCACGTCCAGGGGATGTACTTCGTGATATAGGCATCAAAGATGAATGGCACGGCGAGCAATCCCCACCAACTCTTTATCCACAGCAGGAACACCAGATAGAGCAACATGACAACGGTCATCTTGAGCCATCCGGCCCGCGTGGGCTTCGGTCTGTTGTTCTTCTTCATGTCAGACAGGCCTTTGGTCAGAATTGGAACAAATCATCCATCGTGAGCAAGCCACTATGCGTGGCCGTATATTCGGCAGCCAGCACGGCACCCAAGGCAAAGCCCTTGCGGTTGTGGGCATCGTGGGTGATAGTAATGCGGTCGGCTTCGCTGTCGTAAGTCAGGCTATGTATGCCCGGCACTTCACCGCGGCGGACGCAGTCTATCCGCAACTCGTCCGGCGCACAGGTGGCCGCACCCTCCACCGTCCCGTCGGGTTCCGTGAGCATGCCCCGAACCCAGTGCTGCTTGCGGTCCAGGCATTGCAGGGTGTCTTCAGCCAGCGTGACGGCCGTTCCGCTCGGTGCATCGAGCTTGTGCACGTGGTGCACCTCCTCCATCCACACATCATACTGCGGGAAACGGTTCATGATTCGCGCCAGATAGCGGTTCACACCCCGGAACACAGCCACGCCCAAACTGAAGTTGCTGCTCCAAAAGAGCGTACGGCCCTCCTCCCGACACAGGCGGCGCACTTCCTCGCCATGCTCCGGAATCCAGCCCGTGGACCCGCACACCACTTTCACCCCGCGCGAAAATGCCGCCAGGATATTGTCGTAAGCGGTCTGGGGTGTAGTGAACTCAATCGCCACATCGGCACAACCAAAAGCCTCCGAAGCGAAATCACCGCGATTGTCGATGTCGATGATGCAGACGATTTCATGGCCTCTTTCGCGGGCCACTTGCTCTATCATGTGCCCCATCTTGCCATATCCAATCAATGCTATTCTCATATTTTTTCAAAGGGTAAGCTAATATTTTCACCCGCAAAGATAGGGATTTGCACTGAATTTCATTACTTTTGTTAGTTAAAATAAACATTTTGATGCCCCACTGGCCATGGAAAAGCTACTATATTATATGTGGAAGTACAGACTGTTTCCGCTCAAACCGCTGCATGCTACGGACGGGCGGGAACTGGAAGTCATAGACCCCGGACTGCTCAACCGCAACGCGGGCCCGGATTTCTTCAATGCCAAGGTTAAAATCGGCGGCACCCTGTGGGTGGGTAACGTGGAGATCCACGAAAAGGCAGGTGACTGGTATGCCCACGGGCATCAGGATGACCCGCACTATAACAACGTAATCCTGCACGTGGCAGAGACGGCCGACCGCGACATCATGACGCAGGACGGGAAACTGTTGCCACAACTGGAACTGAAAATCCCATCTTATCTGAGCGACAATTATAAGGAATTGTGCCGTACAACCGACTATCCGCGCTGCCACCAGGCCATACCACAGATAGACCGGCTTACTGTGCACGGCTGGATGAATGCCCTGTTGTACGAACGGGTGGCCGAGCGGGCCAAGGGAGTCATACAACGCGTGCAGCAACGGCAAGGCGACTGGGAAGGAGCTTACTTCTGTACGCTGGCACGCAACTTCGGGTTCGGTGTCAACGGCGACGCTTTCGAAGAGTGGGCACGGCACATCCCGTTACAGGCCGTGGCACATCACCGTGACGACCTGTTCCAGATAGAAGCCCTCTTTATGGGGCAGGCCGGACTGCTGGACTTCGACACTGTACCGAAGAAATACCGTGACGAAGCCATCGATGACAATTATTACCCGTGCCAGAAGAGGGAATATGACTATTTGGCCCACAAATTCTCGCTGCAACCAATGAACGCGGAAGCATGGAAATTCCTGCGCCTGCGGCCGCAGAACTTCCCCCACGTGAGAATCTCACAGCTCGCACAGCTTTACTATAACCAGACGGCAGGCTTCTCGCGCCTGCTGGAAGCCCAAACCATAGAGGAACTGCACGCCCTGCTGGCCACCCATGCCACGCCCTACTGGGAATCACACTACACATTCGGTTGCCCAAGCCCGAAGAATACCAAACGGCTCACGGAAAACTCATTGAACTTGATAGTCATCAATACGGTGGTGCCGGTGCTTTACGCTTACGGACAGGCGCACGGCAACGACAGCTATTGCGAACGGGCACTTCGCCTGCTGGAGCCAATCAAAGCGGAAAACAACTACATTACCCGCCAATGGGCCGAGTGTGGCATCAAGGTGGACAATGCGGCCGACTCGCAGGCTCTCATCCAACTCAAGAAAGCCTACTGCGACCGCAACTACTGCCTGCATTGCCGCTTCGGCTACGAATTCCTGAAACGTAAAACAAACACAAACATAACGCAAGAATGAGAACGGACTACATCTTTGAAATGGAAATGAAAGTGCGCGACTATGAGTGCGACTTGCAAGGTATCGTGAACAATGCCAATTACCAGCATTACACCGAGCATACGCGGCATGAGTTCCTGCTCTCACGGGGCGTCAGTTTTTCCCGGTTGCACGAGCAGGGCATCGAAGCCGTGGTGGCCCGCCTGAGTATGGCTTTCAAGACACCGCTAAAAAGCGGTGACTCTTTCGTGAGCAAACTGCAGGTAGAAAAGGACGGTGTCAAATATGTGTTCCACCAAGACATCTACCGCTTGCCCGACATGAAATGCTGCCTGAAAAGCCAGGTGGACACCGTATGCCTGATAAACGGACGGCTGGGTACCTGCCGCGAACTGGACGACATCATACCTGCAGGCAAAGTCTGAATTCCGAAATCCGAATCCGGGATTACCCTCCCCAAAACAAATATGACAGAACAGGAAATTATCTGCACCATGGCATTGACGCGCGTTCCGCACGTCAATGCCGTTACCCGCCGCCGGCTGTTAGAGGAAGCGGGCAGTGCCACGGCCATATTCGACAACCGCCGCCGTATCCGCGAACTCTGGCCGGATGTTTCGGAGAAACTGGCCGCTTCGTTATCAGAAATGGAGCGCCTGGCAAAACGGGCGGAAGAGGAACTGGCGTTCACGCAGCAGAACGGCATCCGCTGCCTGTGCTTCCACGACACGGACTATCCGTCACGCCTCAGGGAGTGCGACGATGCCCCGCTGCTCTTGTACTACAAGGGAAACGCAGACCTTAACCGGGCGCACGTCATCAATATGGTAGGTACACGTCACTGTACGGATTACGGTAAAGACATTTGCCGTCATTTTGTGGCCGAGTTGAAACGGCTGTGTCCGGATGTACTCATCGTGAGCGGACTGGCCTATGGGGTGGACATACACAGCCACCGTGCGGCATTGGAAAACGGGCTGGACACCGTAGGGGTACTGGCGCACGGGTTGGACCAGATCTACCCGCGCTTGCACCGCGACACGGCCGTACAAATGTTGTCGCAGGGCGGACTGCTCACGGAATTCATGAGCCGCACGAACGCAGACAAGGTAAATTTCGTACGCCGCAACCGCATTGTGGCCGGCATGGCGGATGCCACTGTCGTGGTGGAGTCCGCGGAACGGGGCGGGGCACTCATCACTGCCGACTTGGCTGCAAGCTACCACCGCGACGTATTCGCCTTTCCCGGGCGTGCGGGTGACCAGTATTCACAAGGATGCAACCATCTGATACGTGACAGCAAGGCGGCCCTGCTGCAAACGGCGCAAGACCTAGTGAACGCAATGGGCTGGCAAACGCCCCTCACCGCGGCCGGGACTGTCCATGCGGTACAACAGGAACTCTTTCCCGAACTCAACGAAGAAGAACAGCGTATCATAGACAGCCTGAAGGAAACGGACGGCTTGCAGATCAACGTGCTGGCCGTGGCCACCAACCTGCCCGTGCACAAGCTGAGTGCCCATCTCTTCAATTTGGAGATGAAAGGCATCGTCCGCCTCATGGGTGGGGGGATGTACCGGCTAAGCTGACAGGAAACCCGCTCGTGTCGTATTCACGAGGATGTTTGGCGGCTACATGGTTCACATGGATGAAAAACCCCGTTGTCACATAAACCGGATGTTATTGGCCGTATTGCCACTTCCCGGAAAAAGAACGGAAGAAAATGATGAACAGTATGATACAGTCTCTGGATGCCCGGCTTTCAAAAGCACGGATTGCGGCCATGGCACATAACCTGCGCCACGATGAATGCGGCATTGAAAATATGCTCGCCATGATGTCGCAAACCTGCAACCGCCGCAAGGCTTACAATGCGGCATGGATACTCACTTACCTCTCCGAAGAGGATAAAAGGCGGTATCTGCTTCCACGGTACGCCGAATTGGTCCGTATCGCCACTTCCGAGACACTTTGCTTCCGCAGGGCGCTGGTATTGTCGGTTCTTGCAGACCTTCCCGCAGGCGATGAACCAAACGCCGGTTTGCTGGATTATTGCCTGACCCATCTGACGGACATGAAAGAAAGCAACGGGACACGTTCCGTGATGATAAAACTTGCCGCAAAGCTATGCAAACCTTATCCGGAATTATGTAGGGAACTGGAACTTTGCCTGGACACCCTGCCGCAAGATATGCCCCAAAGCATAGCGGCGGCAAAGAGGAACGCTTTAAAAATGATTTCGTTAAAACAGCTCATGGAGGATTGACACATAATGCACTTATCAAAATGGTTTAAGGGGGGCACTGAAAAATTAGAATTACTGTCAAGTTAGAAGTGCAACCTCACACCGCCTTCCTCCGTTCTTGGAG
>CAZGSE010000039.1:0-23374 GCA_964528135.1 uncultured Paraprevotella sp.
CCCTGTGTATCTCTTACCAGGAGAGCCTTGCGCAAAGCCCGCTGCGTCCGTGCGCAAGGAGGCGATGCGCCTTGCGCAAAACCGTCCGCCCCGTTCCTCCCGCGCAAGGCACAGCAATAGAGAGGAAAAAGCGAGGTTATTCCGGTGAATTGTCGTAACTTTGCGGAAGTGCAAAAAAACGGACATGAACGAATACATCCACATAAAGGGCGCACGGGTGAACAACCTGAAGAACATCGACCTGGACATCCCGCGCAACAAACTGATTGTCATCACCGGCCTCTCCGGTTCCGGCAAGTCATCGCTGGCTTTCGACACGCTCTATGCCGAAGGGCAGCGGCGCTACGTGGAGAGCCTCTCGGCCTATGCCCGCCAGTTCCTGGGACGCATGAGCAAACCGGAATGCGACTACATCAAAGGCATCCCCCCGGCCATCGCCATCGAACAGAAGGTGAGCAGCCGGAACCCGCGCTCCACGGTGGGCACATCTACCGAAATCTACGAATACCTGAGGCTGCTCTACGCCCGCATCGGACGCACGTTTTCGCCCGTCAGCGGCACGGAGGTGAAGAAACACACGCCGGAAGACGTGGTGCAATGTATGCTCTCCTACTCCGCCGGCACGCGCTTCCTGCTGCTTGCCCCACTGGCCGCCGTGGAAGGACGCAGCCTGGCGGAACAGCTGGACAGCTACTTCAAGCAAGGGTTCTCACGCATCGAAGCGGACGGGGAGGTGGTGTATATAGAGGATTTCCTGCGAAACCCCGCCCTGGGGACGCAGGCGACCGTCAACCTGGTAATAGACCGCATGGTGTGCAACAACACCCCCGACGCCATCTCACGCCTGACCGACTCGGTGGAAACGGCCTTCTACGAAGGCAACGGCCAGTGCATGATGCGCATCATCCCATCGGGCATACTGCACACCTTCTCCACCCGTTTCGAGGCCGACGGCATGAGCTTTGAAGAACCCGGCGACCTGATGTTCTCGTTCAACTCGCCCATCGGCGCATGCCCCGTGTGCGAGGGGTTCGGCAAAACCATCGGGCCGGACGAGAAGCTGGTCATACCGAACAGCACGCTCAGCGTGTATGAGGGAGCCGTGGCCTGCTGGCGCGGGGAAATCATGAGCGAATGGAAAAACAGGTTCTGCCGCGAGGCGCAGCGTGGCAACTTCCCCATCTTCACCCCCTACTGCGACCTGACGCGCGAACAAAAAGCCTACCTGTGGCACGGCAACCCCAAAGCCGCCGGGGAAGGCTCCGCCGGCACCTGCCTGGACGCATTCTTCAAAGCACTGAAAGAGGAAAGCTACAAGATACAGTTCCGCGTGATGCTGGCCCGCTACCAGGGCAAGACCACATGCCCGGCCTGCCACGGCACACGGCTGAGGCGCGAAGCCGGATATGTGAAAATCGGCGGACGCTCCATCTCGTCGCTGGTGGAAATGCCCGTCGGCGAACTGAAAAAGTTTTTCGACAACCTGCAACTCACGGAACATGAGGAGCAGGTGGGCAAACGGTTGCTGGCCGAAATCAGGAACCGCCTGCAGTTCCTGCTGGACGTGGGGCTGGGCTACCTGACGCTGAACCGGCCGAGCAACAGCCTGTCCGGCGGCGAAAGCCAGCGCATCAACCTGGCCACCTCGCTGGGCAGCAGCCTCGTGGGGTCGCTCTACATCCTGGACGAACCGAGCATCGGGCTACACAGCCGCGACACGGACAAGCTCATCCACGTGCTGCGCCAGCTGCAACAGATAGGCAACACGGTCATCGTGGTGGAGCACGATGAGGAAATCATCCGCGCCGCGGACTACATCATCGACATCGGCCCCAAGGCCGGAAGGCTGGGCGGGGAGGTGGTGTTCCAAGGCGACCTGCAAAAGATGTTGGCCGAAAAGCCACAGGACACGCGGAGCTACACCGTGAAGTACCTGACCAGGCAGGAAGACATCCCGCTGCCCGCCGGGCCGCGCCCCTGGAACAATTACATCGGGCTGAAAGGAGCAAAGGCCAACAACCTGAGGGGTATCGACGTGCGCTTCCCGCTCAACGTGATGACCGTGGTGACGGGCGTGAGCGGTTCGGGCAAGTCCACCCTCGTGCGCGACACCCTCTACCGCGCACTGATGCGCCACCTCGACAAACCGGCCGACCGCCCCGGAGAGCACCTGCGGCTGGAGGGCGACCTGCAAATGGTGCGCAACGTGGAGTTCGTGGACCAGAACCCCATAGGAAAGTCCACGAGGAGTAACCCGGTGACCTACGTCAAGGCCTACGATGAAATCCGCAAGCTCTTTGCCGCACAGCCGCTGGCCCAACAGATGGGCTACACCGCGGGCTACTTCTCCTTCAACACCGAAGGCGGGCGCTGCGAGGAATGCAAGGGCGAAGGCACGGTGAAAGTGGAAATGCAGTTCATGGCCGACCTGGTGCTGGAATGTGAGTCCTGCCACGGGAAACGCTTCAAGAAAGACCTGCTGGAAGTGAGGTTCGGGGGGCAGAACATCAACGACGTGCTGAACATGACGGTGGACCAGGCCATGGAATTTTTCGCGGGACACCAACAGGGAAAGATTGCCGCAAGGCTCAAGCCGCTGCAAGACGTGGGGCTGGGCTACATCAAGCTGGGGCAGTCCTCCAGCACGTTGTCCGGCGGGGAGAACCAGCGCGTGAAACTGGCCTACTACCTCGGTCTGGAAAAAACGGAACCCACGGTGTTCATCTTCGATGAACCGACCACCGGACTGCACTTCCACGACATCAAACGGCTGATGGCCGCATTCAACGCCCTCATCGGGCAGGGACACACCCTGATTGTCATAGAACACAACCTGGACGTCATCAAATGCGCCGACTACATCATCGACCTGGGGCCTGAAGGCGGACAGGGCGGAGGCGGCATCGTGGTGTGTGGCACCCCACAGGAAGTGGCCGCCTGCACGGCAAGCTACACGGGGCGCTACCTGAAAGAGAAACTCGGCGGCACAGCCGGCACGGACGCGCCCGGCATCCTGCAGGAAACCGCCCAAAAGACAGAACCATGAACGAAATGGAAAAAATGCGCAGCAAACAACTGGCCGACATGAGCGCACCTGAAATCCAGGCCAGTTTCAGACACTGTAAGGAACTGTTGGCCCGGATGCGTTCCCGCAGCACTTACGACGAGGACTACCGCGGCCTGCTGGAGGAACTGATTCCCGGCATCCCGGCTTCTGCCATGGTGTGCCCGCCGTTCCATTGCGACCACGGGCACGGCATCAGGCTGGGCGAACACGTGTTCGTCAACGCCAACTGCACGTTCCTCGACGGAGGGCTCATCACCATCGGCGCGCACACCCTGATTGGCCCGTCCGTACAGATATACACCCCGCACCATCCCCTCGACCCGATGGAACGGCGCAGCCCCAAAGAATATTCCTACCCCGTCAGCATCGGGGAGGACTGCTGGATAGGAGGCAACGCCACCATCTGTCCGGGAGTGACCATCGGCAACCGCTGCATCATCGCCGCAGGCAGCGTCGTCATACACGACATCCCGGACGACTGCATGGCGGCAGGCAACCCGGCAACGATAAAGAAAAGGAACGGCATGGGAGGCAGGACGGGGGAGACCGCCGCCGGCTGACGGGCGCAACCCTCAGCTGAATACGCCGGACAGGTAGTTGCGCGTCAGTTCATGCTGCGGCTCGTGGAACACCTGTCGGGCGTCGCCTGCCTCTATGATCTCGCCCATGTAAACAAATATCACGTAGTCGGCGATGCGCAGGGCCTGACGCAGCGTGTGGGTCACCATCACGATGGAATAGTTCTTCTTCAACCGGACGAACAGTTGCTCGATGGTGTTGCTCGAAACCGGGTCAAGCGCGGAAGTGGCTTCATCGGCCAGGATGTATTCCGGCTCCACGGCCAGGCTACGCGCCAGGCACAGGCGTTGCTGCTGCCCTACGGACAGGCGGGAAGCCGGCTGGCGCAAACGGTCGCGCACCTCTTCCCAAAGTCCCACTTCCCTGAGATAATGCTCCACAATCGTCTGCAACTGCTTGCGCCCGCGGATGCCATGGATGCGGCAACCGTATGCCACGTTGTCGAAAACAGACATGGGCAGGGGGCACGGACGCTGCGGCACCAGCCCCACCAGCCGCCGCAACTCTATCAGCTCCGGACCGCCGCAATGCAGTATGTCGTGTTCACCCAGCAGCACACGTCCCTTGATGCGCAAGCCTTCTATGGAATCGGTCAGGCGGTTGAATGTCTTCAGCAGGGTGGACTTCCCGCACCCCGACGGGCCTACGATGCAGGTAATCTTGTTCCTCGGAATCTGCACATTCACATCTTTCAGGATGTGCTGGTTGCCGATGAAAAGGTCCAGATGCTGCGTCTCCAGCTGCAAGGAACCGCCGGACTGCCTGAACTTCGCATCGGGTTGGAACGGCCGGGCAGCATCTTCGGCCTGCTGCTGGGAACGCTCGCCTATAAAAATCTCCGCACGCTTGAATGTGGGTCTAAACATAATGGTCTGTTTTTTATTTCTTGAAAAAATAATGGGTGATGAACCGCCCCACCAGACTGAACATAAGCACCAGGACCGTCAGCACCAAAGCTGCCGCATAGGCCCTGTCCTGCACTGCGGCCTGGGGCGCACTCAACTGGAAAAAGATGGAAAGCGGGAGCGTGGCGGTGGGTTGGGTGAACGAGGTGGGGATGGAATCAGAAAAACCGGCAGTGAACATCACCGCAGCGGCATCGCCTATGGCGCGGCCGATGGAAAGCAGCGTGGCGGTGGCAATGCCGGGGGCAATCTGGCGCATCACCACGCCCATGGTCTCCAGACGGGTGGCACCAAGGGAATAAGAAGCATCGAGCAACTCACGGGGGAAATTGCGCGCCACCTCGTCCATCGAACGGACCAGAATGGGGATGATGATGAGCGTCGTCACCAAGATGCCCCCCAAAAGCGAGGCACGCACCCCCATCCATATCATCAACGTGAAAGCAAAGGCACCGTAAACGATGGAAGGGATGCCAAACAATATGTCATACACCAACCGGGCAAAATAGGCCAGGCGGGAATGATCTTTCAAGTAAACGTTCAGGTAAAACACCACGGGGATGCTCACCACCAGCCCCAGAAGCGTGGAGGCCAGCACGATGTAAAGCGAACCGACGATGGCATTCAGGAAACCGCCTTCCTTGCCGATATAAAAGCCCCCTCCCGGAAGGGAGAACACCATATCCCAACTGATCGTCGCCCAGCCGCGCAGGAAAATGGTGAAAATGATACTCCCCACTCCACCGATCACCACCAGCAAGGAAAGGGCCATCAGGATTTTCACAATCCATTCTTCGATATACTTGCCTTTCATAACCTTTACATGTTCATTTTCTTAATGCGATACAACACGACCCTGGAAACCAGATTGAACAACAGCACCACGACAAAAAGCAACATGGCGGCAAACATCAGCGCAGATTCATACAGGGGCAAGGACAGCATCTCACCGTAGTTGTTGGCAATCAGGGCGGGAATAGGATAGCAGGCGTCAAACAAGGAATGGGGCACCTGGGGCAAATTGCCGCACACCATCAGCACGGCAATCGTCTCGCCGAGCGCACGGGACACAGCCAGCACCACAGCCGCCAGCATGCCCTGCAGAGAACTGCGGACCACCACACACTTGGCTGTCTGCCAGCACGTGGCACCCAAAGCCTTCGATGCATCGCGCAAATCCTGCGGCACCGTTGCGAAAATCTCCACGAAAAGGCTGACCAACAACGGAAGAATCATCAGGCTCAGCACAACACCGCCGGCCAGAACGGTGTAACCCGATGAATATTCCACAAAATGGGGAGCCAGCCGTTCCGACACCCACGGTACAACAAGGAGCGTACCCCACACGCCATAGATAACCGAAGGAAGTGCCGACAGGATGTCGAGCAGAGGATAAACCCAACGGCGGACCCATGAACGGGAATATTCTGTCAAGTAAATGGCTGTGAACAAAGAAACGGGCAAAGCCAGGAGCAAAGCGATGCTGGTGACCCACACGGTGCCCATCACAAAAGGGAAGAAGCCGAACTGGTTCTTAAACGGCTTCCATTCGCCTGCCGAAAGCAGTTCCCACAACGAATGTTCTTCCAGAATCGGAGCGGACTTCATCCACAAGCCAAAAGCCATGACAAACACCAACATCAGCGAAACCGACATGAGGAAAAACATCGTCCCCCCCGCCAGTTTGTCGCGCATCACCCGTCCGTTCCTCATAACTGTCATTCTTGCAACGTGTCAGGTTCGAGTATTTTGAGAGCCTCTTTTAGCCGGTCTTCCGAAATGCCGGTATAACCGGCAGGCTCATTCAGTCTCTGCCCTTCCGTCATGACGTATTTCAAGAAAGCCACCGCCACTTCATCGGTAGGAACACCTTTGGTAACAAAATACAAGTCGCGTGCCGGTGGCGATGGATATTTGCCGGAAGCAATGGCTTCAACCAGTTGGGATTTCGTATCGTAAAACAGTTCTTCTTCCCCGATGCTTCCGTTGCCGTCTGCATCAATAGGCAGTACCATAAGCCCTTCGTTGGGTTCGTTTGTGTCGTTGTCGTAAACATAACCTATGTTGTTCATCCCGATGCCATATATGTCTTTCTGCACTGCAGCCGCCACACCGGGGTCGCCGAACACGGCTGTCCCTACCAAATCCTCCTGCTTGGCATCCAGCCACAACGCCCAGGTTTCAGCCGCCCCGCAGGCATCGGAACGGGTATAAACGTGCATTGGCGTGCCATCATCTGCAAGGCCCAACACATCGCCCCACGTTTTACTCTCTCCCGTAACCCATATCTTGATGGCTTCTTCGCGCGAAAGCCCGCGCGCCCGGATTTCCTTTATCTTGGGGTTTGCCGCATTGATGGTAGGCACCACCGCATCTTTGGCCACGGCAAAAGCCACAGCACCCTTTTCCGTTTCCGGCGGATAAATCTCACGCGACACCATACCCATATCCACCACACCGGCCAGCACATCGGTCATCCCCTTGCCGGCACCTCCCGCAGAAATGTCGATACGCACGTCAGGGTGCATCGCCTGAAATTCGGCCGCCCACTGGACAGCCAAAGGATAAAGGGCAAATGCCCCCGACAGGGACAATTCCCCCGACAAGTCCGTCTCCTTGCCTTTCTTGCCCTGTCCGCAAGAATATAGCCCGAAAAGGACGGCCAGAGTTACCATTCCGGAAATAAAAGCACTTAACTTTCTCATACGTTTGCACATTAATAAAAGATAGAAATCAGGTCCAAACACGGAGAGACATTCCTCATGTCCCGCAAAAGAACAGGCCGTACACGCTTCTTCTTTACACGGTTCGCAGGGAATGCACCTCCATGCCCTACAACAAGCAATACCAAAGAAAAAGAAAGAAAAGCGCATTTGTAAAATGCGCACTCCTTACTTGTACCTTTATATTATGACTTTATGGTTCTACATTCTGGCTTCCTGCATCAGAACTCCCCGCCGCAGGAACTTCCGTGTTCTGGGAACTTGCCGGCACCTGAGATTCGCTGACACCGAAACCGGGCAGATTATTGGAATTTACGGCACGCTGTTCCGTGGCGGCTTTCATCATGGCCGACTCCTCAACGCTCACCGTCGGAATAAAAAACACGGAAGCCACGCTGAATACCACCATGGCTGCAGCCAGCCCCCACGTAATCTTTTCAATCACATCCGTTGTCTTGCGCACGCCCATAATCTGGTTGGAAGCAGAGAAACTGGAAGCCAAACCGCCTCCCTTGGATTCCTGAATGAGGACAATCAAACACATCAGAATCGCAATAACGACAATGAGAATAACCAATAATGTGTACATTTCTACGTTTTTTTATTCTTATTATTTATAATCAATTTTTCCAAGAAGCGAATCTGGTCTGCAAAGTAACGGTTTTTTTTTGGATATTTCAAACTTAACCGCCGGATAATTTCCATTGCTTTCGTATATCGGCCTTGTTTTATGTAGATTTTAGCCAGAGTCTCGGTAAAATAGTCTTCTTCCTCCTCTCCCCCATCCTCAGACGGAAGTTCCGGAGCCTGCATCTCGTTATCCGAACGAGAGTCCAATACGATACGCTTGTCCCCCTGCCCGATGAAATCGTCAATCAGTTCCTGGTGTTGCATGGGAGGAACTGTAACGATGACATCCGGCACGTCTTCATTCTGCAAAAGATAGGTCATATAGTCTGTTGAGGCATCTACCGGTTTAGGGCGGTGGGGCTTGTCCTCCGGCACATGGGCCAGGAAGTCGTTGATGAGCGAAGAAGTACGGTCGGTTCCATCATCGGCTGACGATGCCTTGGGCTGGTGTTTCTTCATCGGTTCCAAACGGTAGTGCATCCCCTCAATCAACTGGAAGAGTGCCCTGCGGTCTGACAGGAAAAAGGAGGCACGGCGCAACTCGCGGTCGAAAGCCGTGTCATGCAACAGGTAAAGGTTACGGAGATAGAGCAGACGCGCAGGCTGGAAATAAGGATAGTCAGACACCAGTTTCTGCAACCGGACAAGGGTTTCCTTGTTCAGCCGCTCCGGATGTTTGATATAATCAGACAAAACCAACTCCATCATATCTTTCCTTACCAGTTTGCCACGGTGGCGTTAAAAATCTGATCTACTATGTCCTCCACCATTTCCGTAACCAAGTCTTCCTGCACGGACGTCAACTGTTGGGAAGAGTCATACTGAGTGGTCGCACTGAACTTCTGCTCAAAGTCCTCGTCGTGGTTAGCATTGTTAACGAACCGGACATTGACCGTCATCTTCAACTGCACCTGCGATGAGTAGCCATCCGCCGACACAGCCTTGTTATACTGGCTGTATTCCACGATTTCACCGGAAATCTGCAGGTCGCCGTTCCGGTTCACCTGACGCAGTTTGGTCTGGCGTGCAAAAACATCGGTCAACTGGTTGTTAAAAATGGACTGCATGGGTGCCCACACGTAAGCCGAACGAATGGGGAACTGGGATATCTGGATGGTCTTTGTCTTGGTATAGTCAATGGACGCCCCGTTGAATTTATAAGAAATGGAACAGGCCGCCAACAAGACCCCACACACGGCCACCCAGTGCAGTCTAAAGATTCTCCTTGTCCAAGCCATATTCCTTGATTTTACGATAAAGCGTACGCTCTGATATATTCAGTTCCTGGGCTGCCTTACGGCGTCTGCCCCTGTTTTTCTCCAAAGCCTTGATAATCACCTGACGCTCCATGTCATTCAGCGACATGGCCTCCTCCACATACTCCTCCGGCATCTGGAAGTCCTCGTCATCTTTCAAAGGTGCTTGTGTCACAGGATAAGCCGGAACCTTTGACGGGTAATTGGACTGGTAATAAGTAAGGGGATGTTCAGCCGGAACGGTTGCTCCCGCATGCTCCGCCCGCCGCTGTTCGTTCACCAGTTTCTTTAATTCCGCCACATCGTTGCGCAATTCAAAGAGAATCGTGTAGAGCAACTCGCGTTCCGTCTCGAAACTGTGGGATTCGTTCCGCTGTACATTGCTCACCGGCACGATGTCACGTGTCACCTGCGTGTCGGGTATATATTCCGAAAGGATCTCCGGCGTAATGACTCTCACATGCGAAAGTATGGAAATCTGCTCCGTCACGTTCTTCAACTGGCGCACGTTGCCCGGCCAAGGGTAGCCTTTCAGTTTACGTTGCGCGGCTTCCGTCAGCTCCACGGGTTCAGGCATGTTGTACTTCTCCGCCGTATCCATGGCAAACTTTTTGAAAAGCAGCACCACGTCATCGCCACGCTCGCGCAGGGAGGGCATCTTGATGGGTATTGTATTCAGGCGGTAAAACAAATCCTCACGGAAACGGCCGTCACGGATGGCCTGCGCCATATTGACGTTAGTGGCAGCCACAATGCGCACATCGGTCTTGCGCACATCACTCGACCCCACCCGGATATACTCACCGGTTTCGAGTACCCGGAGCAAACGGGCCTGTGTGGCCAAGGGCAGTTCGCCCACCTCGTCAAGAAACAGTGTTCCGCCATTGGCCGCCCCGAAATAACCTTCGCGCTCCCCGACAGCTCCCGTAAAAGCACCTTTTTCATGTCCAAACAGTTCAGAATCTATGGTACCTTCCGGAATGGAGCCGCAGTTCACGGCAAAATATTTCCGGCTTTTCCGCAAACTGTTGTCATGGATGATACGAGGAATCACCTCCTTTCCCACACCGCTCTCACCGGTAATCAATACGGAAAGATCGGTCTTCGCCACCTGCAAGGCAATGTCCACCGCATGGTTCAGACCTTCGGAATTGCCCACGATGCCGTATCTCCTTTTCTGTTGTTGGACATCAGTTGTATTCATATATCCTTTTTAAACGCGATTCTCCGCAAAAATACATAAAAAATCCGGTGGAATGTAAGGTTCACTTGAAAATCTGCATCCCGTCCTGACCGGAATCCCCCGGTGCACCTCCTGCCGCCATGGGGATTTTCTGCCATACCCTATGCCATCACCCATTGACGGACAGGATATGCCCGGACTTCCCCAAAAGCCAAGTTTCACAGTTATTCACTCAAAAAGTCCGGTCTCATTCCTCCGGTGTATTCAGTTTGAGTTTGTCGCTGTCATCCCGTTTCTCATGATACTGCTTGCGCAACGGATGGGCAGAGGCTTCCTCATAACGCACACGGTTACGGTAAATGTCCAGAGCGGTATAAACGGCCTGCCGCAAGGAGGTTTCATCCGCCTTGCCCTGCCCGGCAATGTCATAGGCTGTCCCGTGATCGGGCGAGGTGCGTATTATAGGTAATCCCGCCGTATAATTCACCCCGTTTTCCATGGCCAGCACCTTGAACGGCGCCAGTCCCTGATCGTGGTACATGGCCAGCACACCGTCGAAAAACTCATACGTACGATTACCGAAAAAGCCATCGGCCGCATAAGGGCCAAAGCAAATAACTCCCTCTTTCTCCATCTCCTGGATTGCGGGGATGATCACATCTTTCTCCTCCGTACCCAAAAGTCCTCCATCGCCCGCATGGGGATTCAGTGCCAACACGGCAATCCGCGGGGCGGAAACATTGAAATCCTTGCGGAGCGATTCATAAAAAATGCGGAGTTTCCGCATGACCACGTCCTTGGTGATGGCCTGCGCCACCTCTCGAATAGGCAGATGTGTGGTGACCAAAGCTACACGCAACACATCGTTCATCAGGATCATCAGGGCTTCACGGCCATTCCCTACACGTTCCTGTATGTATTCCGTATGTCCGGGGAAGTGGAAGTTCTCCCCCTGTATGTCCGCCTTGTTGATGGGAGCTGTGACCAGCACATCGAACAGACCTGCACGATAATCCGCCAATGCCCTCTCCAAAGATGCCAGCGCAGCTTTCCCACTTTCGGCCGAAGGCTGGCCAAAATCTATTTTCACCTCTTCGCCCGCCAAGCAGTCCACCAGGTTCAGCCGACCATCCACGACTTCCTCGGCCCGCTGCACCGTCACGAAATTCGTAGTCAGCTCCATGACCTTACGATGGTACGTGGCCACCTTGGGCGAGCCATATATAATTGGTACGCACAAATCCAGCATCATGGGCTCGTTGAAGAGCTTCAGAATAATCTCATATCCAATGCCGTTTATATCACCGTGGGTGATACCCACCAAGATTTTACCATTCTTCATACTACATTCCTGTTTATTCTATTTTTTCCTTTTCTTTGGCCACCACACTCACTTCCGGGATGCTGGCTTTCAGTTCACGTTCCTGCTCGCCCGGCAGACACAAGGTATAGAGTGCCGCTTCCAACCGACGTATCAGTCCGCGCTTCATTTTCTCCGGTGCAAAGACGAAGCCCTCCACCACCACAACACGGTTGGCCAGCGTGTCCACGCGGGAATGGCTCACGAACGGTCCACCCATGGCATCACGCTCCATCACCCACAGCCCACGGGCCTCCATGGCGTAGTTGCCTTTCACAACAATGGGCTTCACCATCGTACACAAGGTGTCGGTTTTCATATACATATACGGCTCCGCACCGGGGATGTTCACCTTCATCACGGAATCCCGCTTGGCCAGTACATACTGCTTGTTAAACGTCTGCGGCCCTTCATAAGGATAGGAATACATGCACATGTTCACCATTGCCGAAGCACTGTTGGACGAAGCCCAGAAAAAGTCTTTCCCCTTTTTGTAACTCTGTATCTCAGTAGGAGCCCACAGCTTACAGTCGAAAATCTCCCCTGCCAGCCGCGACACGGTTTCAGAGTGTTTCTTCTCCAGTTCGTTAATTTGCCGGTTCATTTCCACGCGCACCAGGAAATCTATGATCTGCTGGGTGTTTTTCTTCACATAATCGGCAAGTTCCCGTTCGGAGGGACTTTGAATGGTCAGTACCACTTGTGGGTTGGCATACATGTCGCGGGTGAACTTCATCTTCGGCAACGTATATTGCGTAGAGTCTATATCCACCTGAATAATGGTACGGAAAATCTTCAGCGCCTGACTGAAACGGCCCGGTGCCGTCTGTGAAATCCGGAACGACCGTTCCGGTTGCGGAAGCCCCGGAACATCCGTATCCAACACCTCGAACAAGGCCCGGCCGGCCGGACGCTGCCACAGTTGGTTGTCCATCACGACCAACACTTCATAAGGCCGTCCGCTGGATGTCGGCTTCGTGAAATGGTCACAAGCTGCACCCAGGAACAACAACGGCAGCAATATCAAACCCTTCAAAACATTCTTCCAATGCGTTCCCATATCCTACATTCTCCTTTCATTTTCTTTCTCCAATCCTTGTTGCTTTGCCGTACTCAACAGCCCGCATGCGGCAAAAATGTCTTCCCCACGCGAAGCTCTCACGGTGGTGAATATCCCGTGACGGGTCAGATAGTCCCTGAACTGCAACATCCGCTTCTCCGGTGTCCCTTTCAGGTCCACCGACGGTACCGGATGGAAACGGATCAGGTTGATACGGCATTCCAGTCCGTCCAGCAACCGCAGCAGTTCGCGGGCATGCACAAGGGAATCGTTCACCCCATCGAACATTGTGTATTCAAACGACAGCCGCCGCTGGTGTGTGAAGTCGTAAGTCTTCAACAGGGCCACCACCTCACGGATGCCATAGCTTCGCTCTGCGGGCACCAGTTCCGCCCGCTGTTCCGGGAAAGGATTGTGCAGGCTGACAGCCAAATGGCACTCGCTTTCATCCAGAAAACGCTTCAA
The DNA here is from genome assembly GCA_964528135.1 of uncultured Paraprevotella sp. Classification (GTDB taxonomy): domain Bacteria; phylum Bacteroidota; class Bacteroidia; order Bacteroidales; family Bacteroidaceae; genus Paraprevotella. The sequence continues at coordinate 13,229 of CAZGSE010000039.1, forward strand.
GCCCTTACGCAATCCCACCGTGGATACGGTAATCCTCTTCGGACTCCAGGCGTAGCCGTAGCCGGCCGTCAGGATGCGCGTTGCCCGCAACACCTGCTCCAGATTGTCCAGTGGTTCCCCCTGCCCCATGAACACCACGTTGGTCAACGTATCCCGTTCCGGCAAGGAATATATTTGGTTCAGTATGTCCAAAGCCGTCAAATGTCCGTCAAAACCCTGTTTGCCGGTCATGCAGAAAAGGCAGCCCATCCGGCAACCCACTTGCGAAGAAACGCACAAGGTAGCCCGTCCGCCATCGGGTATGTAAACGGTTTCCACATAACCTCCGGCAGCCGTCCTGTAAAGATACTTCACTGTCCCGTCGGAAGATCGCTGCGCCTCCACGGGAGGCGTGCAACCCACAACATAGCGTTCTTTCAGCCTTTCCCTGGCTTTTATGGACAGGTTGGTCATGGCATCAATGGAAACCACCTTTTTCCTATAAATCCATCCGGCCATCTGACGGGCGGCAAAAGACGGCAATCCGGTCTCCCGCGCCACGTCTGCCAGTTCGTCCAGCGTCATGCCCAACAATGATATTTTATCCTCTCCGGTCATTCTCCATTCTTGATTTTGCAGACAAAGTTAAGGAAAAAAGAGAAAACTTTCCACAATATTGGACATCTATTAGTATATTTGCACCTAATAATACATATATTTCAGATGGAAGAACCACGATATAGTGTGCGGACAGATTGCTTTCTCCCATACGAGTCGGCAGACCAGTTCGCAAAGTTGTCATGTGCGCTGGCCGCCGGAAGGGAAGAGACCTGCCATATCTATGGCTTGTACGCCGTCGGCACGGAACCCATGCCCTACGGGTCGGACAAACTTCTACAAACCAACAGCCTTTTCAGCACGGCCACCATACGGGCCATTGCCGGCCATTGCCGGGCAGAATACTGTCTGATGTACTTGCGGACCGACCTGCCGGAGATGGGTTACCATGCTTTGGAACGGCTGCTGAGAGTGGCCGACGACACCCACGCCGCCATGGTTTATGCCGACCACTACATCATGGAAGGGGCAAAACGTGTCCCCCACCCCCTCATCGACTACCAAGAGGGGAGCCTGCGCGATGATTTTGATTTCGGGCCACTCATTCTGATACGTAACGAACACCTTCAGGCTTACGTGCGGCAAGGGCAACTGCCCGACTACCTTTTTGCCGGATGGTATGACCTGAGGCTGTACCTCAGCCGGAACGGAGAAATATTCCACCTGGACGAACCGTTGTACACAACGACATCCACCGACACGCGGAAAAGCGGAGAAAAAAACTTCGACTACGTGGATCCGAGGAACCGTTCCGCGCAAATCGAGATGGAAACGGCCTGTACCGGCCATCTCCAGCAAATCGGAGCCTATCTGGCTCCAGGAGATTTCGACAACGTGGACCTCACCGCAGGCGACTTCCCCTGTGAAGCCACAGTGGTCATCCCCGTAAAAAACCGGGCACGCACCATCGCACAAGCCGTGGAAAGCGTACTGGCGCAACAAACAAACTTTGATTTCAACCTCATCGTCATAGACAATCATTCCGATGACGGCACAACCGACATCCTGCGTACTTTTGCCGGCCATCCGCAAGTGGTCCACCTGGTTCCCGGACGGAATGACCTGGGCATCGGGGGATGCTGGAACCTGGCCATACACGACAAACGGTGCGGACGGTTTGCCGTGCAGCTGGATTCCGATGACCTGTACAGCACCCCCCATACGTTGCAACGCATCATAGACACGTTCTATAAAGAAAAGGCCGCCATGGTCATCGGTTCTTACCGCATGACGGATTTTACCTTGCACACCCTGCCGCCCGGACTTATTGACCATAAGGAATGGACACCGGAAAACGGCAGGAACAATGCACTGCGCATCAACGGGCTGGGGGCTCCGCGAGCTTTCTTCACCCCCATCCTGCGGCAACTGCAAATACCCAACACGAGCTATGGGGAGGATTATGCCCTCGGCCTATGTTTCTCGCGTTTCTACCGCATCGGGCGCATCTACGAAGAGATTTACCTCTGCCGGAGATGGGACGGGAACTCCGATGCAGCCCTCACCCAGGAAAAGGCCAATGCCAACAACCTTTACAAAGACCGCCTGCGCACCATCGAAGTGAAAGCCCGCCGCCAACTGAACGCACTGAGAAACCACCGTCTGTCTCCGGAAGAAATGCAGGCATTCCTCCACAGGCAGCTGGAAGTGTGGGACGAAGCCCGCCTGCGCCACGAAAGGCTGCAACAGGCCAAGACCAAGGAAATCACTTTCGGCGACCTTCAACTGGCCGCGCAGTTCAATCCCGCCCGCATCGTCTCCACAAACGCAGACACCAGTGCCGGGGCTTTGGCACAACGGCCATGCTTCCTATGCAGACAGAACCGTCCTGCAATACAGCAATCCTTGCCTACCGAAGGATTGTACGAACTGCTGGTCAACCCCTTCCCCATTCTGCCGGAGCATTTCACCATCCCTGCCCGGCAACACACGCCACAAGCCATCCTGCCGCATTTCAACACCTTGAAACAGTTGGCCTGGAACCTTCCCGGATACCTGTTTTTCTACAACGGCCCACGGTGTGGTGCATCAGCCCCCGACCACATGCATTTCCAGGCCGGACGACTGGGGATAGTACCGATAGAAAGAGACTGGAAAAGCTACGAGACTTCATTGGAAAAGCTCTTCCCCCTGCAACCGGAACAGGAAGAGACCTTGGAAGAACTAATCGGAGACAACCCCCATTGCGGACTATACCTGCTCACAGGCTACGTATGCCCTGTGTTCGTCATCCGCACACAACCATCCGGACACCCCTGCATCCTGTTCGAGAAACTGTATGAGGCGCTACCGGTGGCCGATGGTGAGAACGAGCCACGCATGAACATCATCTGCTGGCGCCAATCATGGCCCGCAGGACGGGAAGACGAGATCATCACCTTGGTATTCCCGCGCAAAAAGCACCGCCCCGACTGTTATGCGCAGGAAGGAGAACAGCAGTTGCTCATCAGTCCCGGAGCATTGGATATGGGCGGATTGCTCATTCTTCCGCGCGAGCAGGACTTTGCACGGCTCACTGGCTCCTTGGCAGCCTCCATCCTGCAAGAGGTTTCTCTCAACAGGGAAGAACTGGCCCCCGTGCTGGAAGCCATCACGGACAGGCCCGCACAAGAACACCCCTCGTCTTCCCCGACAGAAGACAAACACACCGGCTCCCCCTGTAAGGCGAAGAGTGAACCGGAAGTGAGTGTGGGCATCATGAGCCACACCGTCATCCGTTTTTCACTTAACGCCACCTATACGGCCAAAGGTGAATGGGTAAAGGGCGACCAGACCGTGGAATACAGCGAAGGCGGCATCCTGTGGAACGGCAACCTGTACCGCGAACTGACTTTCGTTCCCCGCGAACAGCCCGCCTCTTTCTCGCTCCACGATGTCACCATCGGTGCCAGCTTTCATTGGGAACAGCAAGAGACCCAGACTTTCTGCGGCACATTGAAACTCGTGGTGGAGGAAGAGAAAATCACGGCCATCAATGTGTTGCCGGTGGAATCCTACCTCGTCAGTGTCATCTCCAGCGAAATGAATGCCTCGGCACCGCCGGAATTTCTGAAAGCCTCGGCCGTCATCAGCCGCAGTTGGCTCCATGCCCAGATGGAAAAGCGCAGGCGGATGAACGGGAACGACCGTGGTTTCTTTTCATTCAGCAAGACGGAGGGCGAACTAATCCGCTGGTACGACCGCGAGGACCATACGAATTTCGATGTCTGCGCCGACGACCACTGCCAACGCTATCAAGGCATCACGCGTTGCAATACCTCCAACGTGACGGAAGCCGTGCAGGCCACCCGCGGCCAAGTCCTCGTATCCGGCAATGAGATCTGCGACACCCGTTTCTCCAAATGCTGCGGAGGCGTGACAGAAGAATTTGAATTTTGCTGGGAGGACAGGCATTTGCCTTACCTGTCCAGCGTGCGCGACACGCCCCCGGCCACGCCCGGCGGGCCGCGTCCGGCCATACCGGACCTGACACGGGAGGACGAGGCTGAAAAATGGATCCGAAGCCACCCGGCATCATTCTGCAACACCACGGACAAAGACATCCTGGCACAAGTGTTGAACGACTACGACCAAGACACCCGCGACTTCTTCCGCTGGAGGGTGGATTACAGCCAACAGGAACTGGCCGCCCTCATTGCCGGAAACCTGAAGACTGACTTCGGGGCCATCATCGACCTTGTGCCGGTGGAACGCGGACGGGGCGGACACATCTGCAAACTGGACATCATCGGCACCCGCCAGCGGCTCACTATCGGTAAAGAGCTGGAAATCCGCCGTGCATTGAGCCACAACCACCTATACAGTTCCGCATTCATTGTGGAAAAGGACGGACTGACAAACGGAGTTCCGGAACGGTTCACCCTGCTGGGAGCCGGCTGGGGGCACGGCGTGGGCATGTGCCAGATCGGTGCCGCCGTGATGGGCGCCAAAGGCTACAGCTACGATGAGATTCTGAAACACTACTACAACGGGGCAAACATACAGAAAATATATGAATAGGCCACACGCATACCATTCCGGGGCAGCCCCGGCCCATCCGCGGACGAACCCGTGGAAATGGATTCCCACACTCTACTTTGCCGAAGCACTACCCTATGTGGCGGTCATGACCGTTTCCGCCATCATGTACAAACGGCTGGGACTGTCGAATGCCGAAATCACCTTCTACACCAGCTGGCTCTACCTGCCCTGGACCGTCAAACCCGTATGGAGCCCGTTCGTAGATTTGGTGAAAAGCAAGCGCTGGTGGATTCTGATCATGGAATTCCTCATCGCCGCCAGCATCGTGGGCGTGGCTTTCACCACTCCCTCGGCACATTTCCTGTGGTTCACGCTATTGTCTTTCACCATCATGGCTTTCTGCAGTGCCACGCACGACATCGCTGCCGACGGTTTCTACATGCTGGCCCTCAGCCCGCACGAACAGACCCTCTACGTAGGCATCCGCAGCACCTTCTACCGCATCGCCACGATTGCCGGCAGCGGGCTGCTCATCATGCTGGCCGGCACACTGGAGACGTTCACACGACGTGTGGCTTTCTCTTGGTCTGTCACGTTCTATGCCTTGGCGGCATTCTTTGTCGCCATCACGTTCTACCACTTCTTCACGCTCCCGCGTCCGCCCCGCGACCGGACGCACCATGCCGTCTCCGCCCGCCAGCTGCTGAAGGACTTCTGGCTCACCATCGTGTCGTTCATACGCAAGCCCCACGCCCTTGCCGCCATGTTGTTCATGCTGCTCTACCGTCTGCCGGAAGCCTTGTTGATCAGGATGGCCAACATCTTCATGATAGACCCTCCCAGCGCAGGCGGACTGGGGCTTTCCACACAAGAGGTGGGTTTCGTACAAGGCACAGTGGGCGTGTTCGGCCTTGTGCTGGGCGGCCTCATCGGCGGACTGGCCGCCGCCAGGGACGGACTGAAAAAGTGGCTCTGGCCCATGGTGTGGAGCATCACCCTCCCCGACCTGGTATATGTTTACATGAGCTATTTCCTGCCCACCAATTTCCTGCTCATCAACACGCTGGTGTTCATTGAGCAATTCGGTTACGGCTTCGGTTTCACGGCCTACATGCTCTTCCTCATCTATTATTCGCAGGGGGAACAGCAAACATCGCACTATGCCCTCTGCACAGCCTTCATGGCCCTCTCCATGATGTTGCCGGGCATGGTGGCCGGCCAGCTGCAGGAGATAACCAGTTACTTCCATTTCTTCCTGATCGTCATGGCCTGCTGCCTGGTCACGGTGGGAGTGACGGCTTTGTTGAAGATTGATCCGGACTTTGGGAAAAAAGAAGCGTCATGAACACACGGCACTCTCATCCGTCCCACCTGCTGGTAGCCGACGGCGGATCTACCAAAACGGCCTGGCAACTGACCTTGGCCGCAGGCGGGCAATACACATTCACCAGCCGCGGCATGAACCCTGCCCTGCAAGACGACGGCATCCTGCAGGAGATCCTGCAAACAGATGTGGCACCCCAACTCGCCGCCCTCCTACCGGAGGACGGAACGGACACCGCCGTGTTCTATTACGGTGCGGGCTGCCTGCCCGCACAGGAAAGCCGCATGGCCGGACTGATCAGGCAGTCCACAGGACTGTCCGATGTGAACGTGGCTTCCGACCTGCTGGGCGCCGCCCGCGCCCTATGCGGCCGCGAAGCCGGCATTGCCTGCATTCTGGGCACCGGTTCCAATTCCTGCCTCTACGACGGAAAAGGCATCACACGGCACATCCCACCGTTGGGCTACATCCTGGGCGACGAAGGCAGCGGCACGGCATTGGGAAAGCGGCTGGTAGGCGATGTGTTGAAAGGTTTGTTGCCCGGACCCCTATGCAGGCAGTTCCGCACAGACACCGGCCTCAGCGAAGAGGACATCATCCGCAAGGTGTATCGCGAACCGGATGCCAACCGCTTCTTGGCCTCGCTGGCTCCGTTCCTGCATGCCCACCGGTCACAGGCTGCAGTCCACGACCTCGTCTGCGGGTGCTTCGACAGCTTTTTCCGGCGCAACGTGCTCCCTTACCGGGCCGGCCGGCTTCCGGTGCACGTTGTCGGAAGCATTGCATGGCACTTCCGGGAAGAAGTGTCTGAAACTGCACAATCCCTCGGTCTGCACATGGGTCGGATCCTCCGGGCACCCATAGAAACAATCACCCGTTTCCACTTGCTGGAAGCGCAGAAAAACGATGCGGACTAAGATATTTTAAGAAAAATGCAAGGTTTTACACAAAACATGTTGTAAAGCATATTTCATTCCTTGCACACCTTTGAAAATGCCTCTATCTTTGCATCGTTATCCTGAAAACAATCTTTTTACCTTAAACAAAACTAATACCTAAAAAACTAAAGAATGCGGGTCGCTGTGAAGCGGCCCGCATTTCTTTTGACCCAACCGGCCTATAAAACAGCTCAGTAATTTTAGTGGAGATAAACGGGGTCAGTAGATGTCCCTAAAAAAGAACCTTATCACAACCACAACAAGGGGTGATAAGGTTCCTTTATTGTACAGATAAAAGAAGGATATCCGATAAATGTACCTTATTGCTTTATCCGCGTGTAGGTCGTAATTCTGTCGTTCCGTTCCAGGCTCAGGGCCAAACTGTCCACGCCGACTATTTTGAATGCCAATTGTTGTCCGAGTTCGCTTTCGGCCAGCTTGCGGATGATGTCCTTCTGTTCTTCTGTCACACTGTCACCGAAGTGAAAAATGAGTTCCTCCGTGCTGTTTTCCACAAACAGGCTGTCGCCCTCCACCGTCCATGTGCCGGGATATTCTATGGTACAGTCTATGGTACCGGCCTGCATGGTTTTCACATAATGGTGGTTTTCGCCGAATTCAAAAGTTTGCCCCAAAAGGTCGGGATGTTCATATTTACCGGCAATCCGGCTTTCCATATCATTCTTGCATCCCGTGTTCAGGATGACTGCTGCGCCTGCCAAAAGGGCTATCCAAAATGTTTTTCTCATTGTTCCGTATTTAATGGCTTCAAAGTTACCGATTAATCAGTAGGAAACAGGGCATCAGGACCGGGAAAGTGGGACGTTTTATTTTTATTTAACCTCTGCTCCCCTGTAAGGGCAGGGCCAATCTGCCGTCTGAAAAAAGCGGCCGCCCGTTGCCGGACAGTCGCCTTCATTACGGTGTCTCCACCAGATTTTTTCGTAGCTAAAGTTTCATCGTTTATTTAGATTCAATTCATAGTTTGTCTTTTTCTGTCCTGCTCTTTGTGTTCCTTGTGCCGGTGGCCTGCCGGGTCTGGCGCGGTGTCACGTCCTTTTTCTGCACCTGTGTCTTGCCGCTTACGGCGGGAGTGGTCTGTGTACTTTTCCGGTTGTCCGGCTGCTGTGTCGCCTGTTTCACGGTTGTGCGTGTGGAACTGGGGTGGTTATAGTTGCTCCGTTGGTTCTTGACATAGCCCTCCGTCCTATTATTCTCGGACGTTTGCTGCCGCTTCACGGTGGTGGAACCGGTGCGTTGTGTCGCCTGGGTCTTTGTACTGCTGTTGGAACGTGGGGCACTGCCGGAACTTGTTACCGGTTCGAAGTGGAAACCGTTGCTGCTTTTTGTCTCCTGTTTGTCTGTCCCCGCAGTCCATTGCGAACGCGTCACCGGTTCAAAGTGGAACCCTGTCCCCTGCCCCCATTCGGATATCAGGGTGCGTCCTGTCCGCTGTACAGGATTTTTGCTCTCCCCTCTCATTCCTCCGTTCCATGCCGGGCGGCGCTGGGCATAGAAACTCGTCCGCTGGTTGCGGTGAAAGGCCCAATGGCCGCCCCGGTAGGCATGATATACCTGCGGAGGGTTATAGAAGAACTTGTCCGCCCCGTAGATTCCGTATATGGGCAGATACCATGCCCCGGCCCTCCACGCCACCGGCCAGAAAAAGTATTCCGCCGCCCGGAACAAGGCAAACTGCCAGTCATGCAGAATGAGGCACAAGTCCGTGTTGCGGTATTCCAGATAGGCTCCCGTGGCATCGCTTTCGGTGCGGATGTTCATCAGGTAGTCCAGGTTAATCTCGTAGGCGTCGTTGTATTGCTGGTCGTTCAGGTTCAGCTCATACGCCATCTTGTCGGTCAGGTATCTGGCCCTGTCGCGGGCTTCTTCGTAGGACATGGCATTGAGGCTGGCCAGTCCGATGAAGAGAGCGGTTATCAATCCTGTTAACTTTTTCATGTCCGTCTGCGTTTAGCGGTTATGTATTTCGTTTCTTCCCTACGTTGCAAATTTCTGTTTTTTGCGGCAACCGCGGCAGGGATTTTTCCTATTTCGCGGTAGGTATTTCCCTATTGTAATATCCTAAATCTCGGTAGCCTCTCCTCCGGACAAACCAAATGCAAGAGGCCGCACCTGCAGTGGGCGCGGCCTCTTGCTTGCTTGCGGTTTGGGCATCCTGTGTTGTCCGGGTCACAGGGCCACTTTCACAGCCCGTCCGTTCACCTTTACGATGTAAATGCCGCCGCGCGGAACGGTTATCTCCACGCTGCCCTCAGCCTTCACGTTGCTTATCATTGCCCCCGACAGGTCGTACACGCTGACGAGGCCGCTCGCGCCGTCCACCATTATGCAGCCGTTGCCCGTCCGCACGGTTGCCTGCGCCTCTGCCGCCACTCCGGATATTCCGGTGGTTCCCGTCTCCTGCGTGTTCAGGAACTCTCTCCATACGTCGGCCTCTTGGTAGGCCTCCAGCGAGCCTCCCGGCACATACAGCGTGGTGTTTGCATAGACGTTGCTTGCAAAGCAGTCGCTATCTCCGCATGTCGGCGGCTCCGGATTCAGGGAGTATATGGCGGTGATGTTTTCACTGCCGGAGAAAGCATATTGTCCAATCGACGTTACAGCTTCCCCAATTGTGACCTCTGTGAGGCTTGTACAACCATAGAATGCAGAATCTCCAATTTCGGTTACAGAGTCACCGATTGAGATTTCCGTGAGGCTCGTACAATACCGGAAAGCATTCTCTCCAATGCCCGTCACGCGATATGTCTTGTTGTCATAGGTGACCGTATCGGGAATAATTACCATCCCTGTATATCCATCGCTTCTTGGAGCCACCTCTACGCAATCGTTTTCCAAGATAGAATACGCTATTCCGTCCACTATGAAGTCGGATATTCCGGTATAGTTCCTCTCCTGCATATTCAGAAAACTTTTCCATACGGTGGCCTCTTGGTATGCTTCCAGCGAGCCTTCCGGCACATACAGTGTGGCGTTCGCATAGACGCTGCTTGCAAAGCAGTTGCTTTTTCTTAAGACTTCGCATGTCGGCGGCTCCGGATTCAAGGAGTATATGACGGTGATGTTTTCATTGTTGTAGAAAACATATTGTCCAATCGATGTTACAGCTTCCCCAATTGTGACCTTTGTGAGGCTTGTGCATCCTCTGAACGCAGAACGTCCAATCGATGTCACGAAGTTGGGAATGGTGACTTCCGCGAGGCTTGTGCATTCCCAGAACGCAGAACTTTCAATTGATGTCACGGAGTTAGGAAGTGAGATTTCCGCGAGGCTTGTGCATCCATAGAACGCAGAACTTCCAATCGA
>CAZGSE010000040.1:0-22826 GCA_964528135.1 uncultured Paraprevotella sp.
CATCGGACAATCAAAACAACTGACTTTGTGGTAAGCTTAAACCGAACTCACGTAAATAATCGTTTTCCATACTGCAAAGTAAAAAACTACTCTCTCATCCTACAAATTTATCCCCACTGTTTTTCTACTGATCCCTTATTGTTCCGTCAGCCGGATGGTAAAGCCACCGCCGCGGGCCATGTCCACTTTCAACTTCGTGCCGCGAGCCACTTCAATCGTTTCGCAAGCGTAGTCCGTGGGATGGTCGCCCGACCGGGGAGTGTCCTTGAACACCACAGCCTTGTAGGACTTCCCGCGTTTCAGGAAGCTGAAGTCCACCTCCACGGTGCGCGGTGTCCAGTCGGTCATGCCGCCCACATACCAATCATCGCCCTTCTGCTTGGCCATGACGATATACTCTCCCAAGCGGGCATCGAGCGGGAGCGTCTTGTCCCACACCGACGGCACCTTGGCCAGATAGTCCAGGATGTCGGGGTACTTGTCATACTCCGTGGGCGAATCGCACAAGAAGCCAATCCAGTGGTCGAAGATGACATACATGGACAGGCCGTGGGATCGCGTGCCCATGTTCATCGGCGGGATGCTGTCGCGGTCAAGCGGACGGAACGCTTCCGGCGTCACGTTGCGCATGCCGCCGGGCGTGTAATCCTCCGGTCCGGCCAGCGAACGGATGAAAGGGAAGCGGGTGTGATACTCCGGCGTGATGGTATTCTCCCAAAAGTTGCATTCCGCTCCCCGCACGGCCTCATAGTTCATCACATTGGGATAGGTGCGGTTCAGCCCCACGGGCACGGGGCAGCCGTGGAAGACGGCCACCATCTTATACTCGGCCAGTTTCGCAGCCAACTGTCGCTCCCAGCGCATGGCTATCTGGTCGTTGCGCTCAAAGAAGTCTATTTTTGCTCCTGCCACGCCGCACTCGTGCATCTGTTTTATCCAGTCGTTGGGGTTTTCGAGCGCACAGCTGGCCCACGTCCACACCAGAATCTTCACATTGCGCCCGCGCGCATATTCGCACAGCTCTTTGATGTAAGACATCTCCCAGCCCGCATCAAGGGTCATGTACTCTATGCCGTTCTCCGAAGCCCAGTCCACGTAATACTTGTACAGGTCCAGCGACAAGTGTTTGTTGCCATTGGGGAAGTCCACCCCTTCGAGCACGGCTTTGTGCCACCACTCCCATGCGCTTTTCCCCGGCCGGATCCACGATGTGTCCTCCAGTTTGCAAGGCTCGGCCAGCAGGTAAACCAACTCATTATTCAGCAATTTCTTGTCCTCGTCCGACACAATCACCACGCGCCAGGGGAAAAGGCGGTTGCCGTCCGTGCGGGCGATGTAGTCCTCGCGCGAGATGACCAGATGGTTGGAATACCAGTAGTCGGGATGGGACGGGTCATCGTCCATCACCTGCTTGGGGTAGTGTGCCCACTTGCCGCGCATGGCATCCGGCCCGGCCGCCTCCATGTACAGCCCCGGATAATCGTAAGTGTCCGACTCGGTTACCACGAGTTTGTAGGGCTTGCCGGGATATTCGAACAGCACCGGCGAAACGGAGAAATGCCCTTCCGGAATCTCGCCCGGCGACGGATAGACTTTGTAGAGCCGTTCAAAGTTGCGGTATCCCTGATGCACCTGGTGCACCTCGCCCGACTGTTCGCGCTCCGGCGAAGAATAGTTGTCGCACTCCGGGAAATAGACCGTAGGCGTAAAACTGAAGTTGAACTCGGCATTTTCGCTGTTGATGATGATTTTCTTGTCCAGGCGGGTCACAAAGCGGTAGGCAAAGCCCTCGTCATAGGCTCTGGCAACGAGGTCGCAGCCATCGGTATAAGTGAACACCAGTTCGTTGTAGCGGTCGCGGAGCGTCTTGTTCTTGCCGGCCACCACTTCCACCCTTCGGTCCACCTTGTTCTTTTTCACGCTTGCCACCGCGGCGTTTCCCACCACAGTGCCGTCGGCCAGCCGCAGCCCGATGCCCGACGGGGCCAACAACGGTTCTTTGGCGTAGGCCAGTTCAAACTCCGTCCGGCCGTCCATCCGGATGGTCACGTCCAGCTTTCCGTCGGGTGAAGCCAGCCTGTAGTCTTTTGCTTCCGCGGCAAAGGCGCAGCAAAAGCACAACCCCAAAGACCAAATCATTTTCCTATACATAGTTATAATGGATTTAAGAATAAGTATTCCTTCTGCAAAGAAACTTCGTTTCGCCCCATCAAAGAATGGATAAAATTACTTATTGCATGGAAGAATTTACGTTTTTCAGACTTCCGCCGTCTGCCTTTTCCCCATATTTACGTGGGTTCGACATCAGGTCAAAAAAGGGCAGTTGCCCGTCATTGATAGAATTCACGCCAATGGCTGGTTTCTTGCAGGGGGCTTCAAACATAAAAGATAAAGAAAATGCACTCACAGGTGCGCAGGAGAGAGGGAAGTGTATTTTCCAAGAGCGTGTAGCACAAAAAAGGTTTTGTTTGCGTTTTTTAATTATATATTACTGCGTTGTTTTGGTAGTTTTGCATCAGGTGTGGAAGCAAGGCTGCCGTTTTTATCTGACATCAATTCAATTCAAATAACTATAACATAAAGGAGGTTTATTATGAAGGTTGAATTTTTAGGCAAAACTGCCGTTGTTTTTGGAGCAGGGCGCGGTATCGGTGAAGCAATTGCAAGAGAAATGGCAAGTGCGGGAGCTAAAGTGTATGTTGCAGACCTGATTAAAGAAAACTCCACCGGGGTATGCAACAAGCTGCGCGCCGATGGTTTTTTGGCAGAAGCATGTGAAGTTGATGTGACTAGCTATGAATCCGTTGACGCTGTTTTTGTAAAGGCAATAAAGGAAACCGGACGCCTTGACATCGTAATCAACAATGCGGGCATCGTAGGGCTGAATTCATTTCTTGAAACCAGCCAGGAAGAAATTCGGAGACTTATCGATGTCAACCTGATGGGCATCAACAATGGCTGCCAGGCTGCCATTAAGCACATGATTGAGTTAGGCCATAGCGGAAAGATTGTCAACATCGCTTCTTTTGCAGGCAGGCGCGCTCTCAAGCAGGGCTTTGCCCATTACGGAATGACTAAGGCTGCTGTTATTTACCTCACCCAAGCTGCTGCGTTTGCAGGTGCCCCTTATAACATCAACGTCAATTCGGTATGTCCGGGCATCATCCGCACCCCTATGTGGGAGAAAATCTTAGACAGCTATGCGGAGAGCGGTATGGACAGGGAAACTTCGTGGAAGGAAAGTCTCAAAACCTTCATTCCGCTCGAACGTGGCGATCAGAAACCTGAGGACATTGCGTACACTGTAGCATTTTTGTGCTCCGAATATGCTGATCACATCACCGGACAAGCCATCAATGTCGATGGTGGTGCTTCCATGGACTAATGGTTAAACCGGATTACCCCTGAGAAGAGTGGCGGTTTAAATGAAGGCTGTCATGGAACATCTGCAAACCCTGTGCTATCCTTCCCCTTGCGGTCGCCTGCTGCTCGGTTCATACAAAGGCAGGCTCTGCCTTTGCGACTGGGCTGCGGAGCGCCCGCGTGCCATCGTGGACCGCCGCCTGCAACGGGCGCTCCACGCCGGTTATGTAGCACACCCGTCGGAACTTCTCAGGGCGGCCGCCCGACAGCTGGACGAATACTTCAACGGCCAACGGACGGTGTTCGACCTCCCCTTGCTCCTCGTCGGGACGGACTTCCAGAAAACCGTATGGCAACGCCTGCTGTCCGTCCCCTACGGGGAGACGGTTTCCTATGCCTTACTGGCCCGCAGCATAGGCCGTCCGGCAGCCGTCCGTGCCGTGGCTGCCGCAAACGGGGCCAACGCCCTGTCCCTCTTCGTGCCCTGCCACCGCGTGGTGGGTAGCGACGGTTCGCCCACGGGGTATGCCGGAGGACTGGAAGCGAAAGAATACCTGCTGCGTCTGGAAAAAGCAAGATTGTCCATGCCATAAGTAATTCTCTCCATTTCCCGCCCCGTGGAAACCCCGTTACTTTGCAACCAGAACAAACAATGCTTAAATCACTTTTCGAATCATGAAGACGAAAACGAATCTTTACCTGTTTCTGATTGCACTGATTTCCGCCATGGGCGGGTTCCTGTTCGGGTACGACTGGGTGGTCATCGGCGGTGCGAAACCTTTCTATGAACAGTTCTTCCGGATTGCCGGCAACCCGTCGCTGCAGGGATGGGCCATGAGCAGTGCCCTGGTAGGTTGCCTGTTCGGCGCGCTGGGCGCAGGCAGGCTGGCCGACAAGTTCGGCCGCAAACCGGTATTGGTGGTGGCGGGCGGCCTGTTCGTCTGTACGGCCATCGGCACGGGGGCGGCAGGCTCTTTCGGGTGGTTCAACGTGTTCCGCCTCATCGGCGGGTTCGCCATCGGCATTGCCTCCAGCCTCTCGCCCCTGTACATTGCCGAAATCGCACCCGCCCACCTGCGGGGAAGTTTTGTGTCCATCAACCAGCTGACCGTGGTACTGGGCATCCTCAGCGCACAGATGGCCAACTGGCAGATTGCCGAACCCGTGGCCGCCGACGCCACGGCCGAGATGATCCGCCAGTCGTGGAACGGGCAAATGGGATGGCGCTGGATGTTCTGGGCCATGGTGGTCCCGGCCGCCCTGTTCTTTATCTTCAGTTTCGCGCTGCCCGAAAGCCCGCGCTGGCAGGCCGCCATGGGGCACCGGCAGGCCGCTTTCAGGACGTTCTGCAAAATCGGGGGCGAGGGGCACGCCCGTGCGGAAATCGCCGCCATCGAGACTGCGGCGCGGGAGAAAACCGCTGAGGGCGGCTTCAGGCAACTGCTCCGGCCTGCCATGCTCAAGATTTTGCTCATCGGGGTGGTCATGGCCGTCCTACAGCAATGGTGCGGCATCAATGTCATCTTCAACTACGCGCAGGAAATCTTCATGGCGGCCGGTTACGGCGTGTCCGATGTGCTGATGAACATTGTGGTGACGGGCATCACCAACGTGGTTTTCACCATATTGGCCATGTGCGTAGTGGACCGCTGGGGGCGCAAGGCCCTGACGCTGTCCGGTGCATTCGGCCTGACGCTCATCTACGCTTTCATGGGCGCGGCCTATTATTTCCACATCAGCGGTGTGCTGCTGTTGGTCATCGTCGTAGCGGCTATCGCCTGCTATGCCATGACCCTGGCCACCACCATGTGGGTCATCATCTCTGAGATTTTCCCCAACCGCATCCGCGGCGTGGCCATGTCGGTCTGCACGTTCGCCCTCTGGGCCGCCTGCTTCATCCTCACCTACACGTTCCCCACACTGAACAGCCTGTTGGGGGCTGCCGGCACTTTCTGGCTCTACGGTGGCATCTGCCTGTGCGGCGGCATCTTCGTGTGGAGACGCCTGCCGGAAACCAAAGGCAAGACGCTGGAAGAAATAGAACACGAACTCATCAAATAACACATCTTTTAGTTTATGGAAAAAATCACACCGTATTTGACCCGAAGCACGGTCAATACCTCCGAAGTGCGTGCCTGGGAGGAAGACATCCAGCTCCCCACCTACGAGACCGGACAGGAGGAAAAGAATCCCATTTTCCTCGAAAAGCGTGTTTACCAAGGCAGTTGCGGCTCGGTCTATCCCTATCCCGTGATAGAAAAGATTTCCGACGAGAAGAAAGACAAGACGTATCATGCCCTGTTCATCGAGAACGAATACATCAAGGTGATGGTGCTCCCGGAACTGGGCGGCCGTATCCACATGGCCTACGACAAGGTGAAGCAACGCCACTTCGTTTACTACAACCAAGTGGTGAAACCCGCGCTGGTGGGGCTGACCGGCCCGTGGATTTCCGGCGGCATAGAGTTCAACTGGCCGCAGCACCACCGTCCGTCCACCTTCCTGCCCACCGACTTCTCCATCGAGGAGCATGCCGACGGCAGCAAAACGGTGTGGTGCAACGAGGTGGAGCGCATGTCACGCACCAAAGGCATGCAGGGCTTCACTCTCTATCCGGGCAAGGCCTACATCGAAATCAGCGTGAAGATTTACAACCGCACCCCGTTCCCGCAGACGTTCCTGTGGTGGGCCAACCCGGCCGTGGTGGTGAACGACCACTACCATTCGGTGTTCCCGCCCGACGTGAACGCCGTATTCGACCACGGCAAGCGCGACGTATCATCGTTCCCCGTCGCCACGGGCGTATATTACAAACAGGACTATTCCGCCGGTGTGGACATCTCGAAATACAAAAACATCCCCGTGCCCACGTCGTACATGGCCATCAAGTCGAAGTTCGACTTCGTGGGCGGCTATGAAGAGGACGTGAGAGGCGGACTGCTCCACGTGGCCGACCATCACGTGTCGCCGGGAAAGAAACAGTGGACCTGGGGCAACGGCGACTTCGGACGGGCATGGGACCGCAACCTGACGGACGAGGACGGCCCGTACATCGAACTGATGACCGGCATGTACACCGACAACCAGCCCGACTTCACCTGGCTGCAACCCTACGAGGAGAAGTCGTGGAAACAATATTTCATGCCCTATGCCGAGGTGGGCTACGTGAAGAACGCCACCAAGGACGCGCTGCTGAACCTGGAACTGGAAAACGGGCAGGGCAAAGTGATTCTTTACGCCACGGGTGCGGGCAGGGACGTGCACGTGCTGGTGAAAGACACCGCGGGCAACGCCACCCTGCTCGACAAGGTGGTTGCCGTCAGTCCGGCCGAACCGTTTGAAGCGACGTTCGCGGCCACCGGACTGAAAGCGGAAGATGTCCTGGCGGAGGTGCGCGGTGCCGACGGGCGCCTCATCGTAGGTTACCAGGCCGACAAGCCGGAAATCAAACCCATGCCGGAACCGGCCAGGGCGGCCAAGGCTCCCCAAGACATCGCCTCCACCGAACAGCTTTTCCTCACGGGGCAGCATCTGGAACAGTACCGCCACGCCACCTGTGACCCTACGGAGTACTACCGGGAAGCCCTGCGCCGCGAACCCGGCGACATCCGCTGCAACAACGCCATGGGGCTGTGGCTCATGCGCAAGGGGCAGTTTGCGCAGGCCGAACCTTATTTCCGCAAGGCCATCGAAACGCAGACCGAACGCAACCCCAACCCCTACGACGGCGAGCCGCACTACAACCTGGGCTGGAGCTGCCTGATGCAGGGCAAGACGGATGAGGCGTATGACGCTTTCTTCAAGTCGGCCTGGAATGCCGCATGGCAGGATGCCGCCTACTACAACCTGGCTGCCATCGACTGCCGCTGCGGCGACTTCGACAAGGCACTGGACAAGGCCAGCCGTTCACTTGTGCGGAACTGGCACCACCACAAGGCGCGCCAGTTGAAAGCCTCCATCCTGCGCCACCTGGGGCGCAGGGAAGAAGCACAGGCCCTCATCGATGAATCGCTCCGCATCGACCGCTTCAACATGGGATGCCGCTTCGAGCAATACCTGCTCACCGGGGACAAAAACGCCTTGGAGGGGATGCGGCGCCTGATGAGGGGAGCCGCACATTCCTACATCGAATATGCGCTCGACTTTGCCGTGGCCGGGCTTTATGATGAGGCTGTCAGCCTGCTGGAGGGCTACGCCGCCACACAAACCGCCGTCTATCCGATGGTGGACTACGCCCTGGGCTACTTCTGTTCGTGCAAGGGCGAAAAGGACAAGGCGCGCGCCTGTTACCGCATGGGCGAACGGGGCGACCATTCCTATTGTTTCCCCAACCGCATCGAAGAGGTGCTCATCCTGCAGGATGCCATGAAGGAGAACGCGGGGGCGTGTGCCGGGGCGGCCTACAGCTTGGGCAATTTCTGGTATGCCTCACGCCAGTATGACAACGCCATTGCCTGCTGGGAGGTTTCGGCCGCAGCGGACCCGGCCTTCCCCACCGTGTGGCGCAACCTCTCGCTGGCCTTCTACAACAAGCGCAACGACCGCAGGCGAGCCGTGGAGATGCTGGAGAAGGCCTACAAGCTGGACGAAACCGATGCACGCATCCTGATGGAGCTGGACCAGCTGTACAAACGCCTGGGACGCCCGCAGGCCGAACGCCTGGCTTTCCTGGAAGCCCACCTGGCCGAAACGGAGAGCCGCGACGACCTGTCCATCGAACGCATCACGCTCTACAACCAGCTGGGACGCTATGCGGAAGCCCGGCAACTGATTGCCGCCCGTAAGTTCCACCCCTGGGAAGGCGGGGAGGGGAAAATCACCGGGCAATACGTCCTCTGCCATGTCGAACTGGCCAAGATTGCCCTGAAGGAGGGTCGCCATGCCGACGCGCTGGCCCTGTTGCAGGATGCCGGCCAATATCCCCGCAACTTGGGCGAGGGCAAGCTCACCAATGCCGAGGAGAACGACATCTGGTATTACAAAGGCGAGGCCTACCGCGGGCTGGGCGACGAAACGAACGCCACGGCCTGCTTCGGGAAAGCCACCGTGGGGTCTGCCGAACCGCAGCAGGCGTTTTTCTACAACGACCCGCAGCCGGACAAGTTTTCTATCAGGGGCTGGCGTGGCGCGCGCTGGGCGAAGAGGGCAAGGCACGCGGCTGCTTCAACAGGCTCGTCAGGCATGGCGAGAAGCACCTGTTCGACCGGTGCCGCATCGACTACTTCGCCGTGTCGCTGCCCGACCTGGCCATCTGGGAGGATGACCTGGACAAACGCAACGCCATCCACTGCAACTACGTGATGGGGCTGGGTTACCTCGGTCTGGGCGACAAGGCGCGCGCCATCGGGTTCTTGGACAAGGCACGCGCCCTGGACGTGAACCACCAGGGGGCACAAATCCACCGGGATTTATGCGGGTAAGCTCCTGGCTCATCGCCCGTTTGCCGGCGGGCACCCCGGTCTGTGGTTTCCGGCTGGCCAACCCTGCCGGGGCCTTCGTGGAGCTGACCAACTGGGGTGCCCGCTGGCTTTCCGTCTGCGTGCCCGGCAAGGACGGGCGGATGGCGGACGTGCTCGCCGCCCCGGCCGACCTGCTTGCGGACGGGTTCTACATGGGGGCCACCGTGGGGCGCTTTGCCAACCGTATCGGGGGAGGCCGCCTGCACATCGACGGTAAGGACTACGAACTGGAGAGGAACGACGGGCGGAACACCAACCACGGGGGCTTTTCCGGTTTCGACCGCAAGGCGTGGGACTGGGAGGTGCTGGACGACGGTGTGCGCTTCCGCCTGCATTCCCCCGATGGCGAAGGCGGGTTTCCGGGAAACGTGGAGGCCACGGCGGAATACCGGTGGAACGGACGGAACGAACTGACCCTGCTCCACCGTGCCACGACGGACCGCGCCACCTATGTGAACCTGACCAACCATGCCTATTTCAACCTGGGAGGGAAAGGGGAGAAGATTACGGGACACCTGCTGCACATCCCCGCGCACACCATGCTGGATACCACGCCGGAATTCATCCCCACAGGCAAACGGGTGGCAGTGGACGGCACGCCCTTCGATTTCACGCACGCCAAACCCATCGGCCGCGACCTGCAGGCCGCCCACGAGCAGCTCCGATGGAACAGGGGCTACAACCATTGCTACGTGCTGAAGGAAGAAAAGTCCGCAACCATGGTGGAAGCCGCCCGGCTGTCCGACCCTGCGTCCGGCCGCAGCCTGACCGTGGAAACCGACCTGCCGGCCGTGTTGCTCTACACCGCCGGTTACTACACCCGTCCCCACACGGCCGTCTGCCTTGAAACCCAATACTACCCGGACACGCCTTCACACCCGGACTTCCCCTCATGCCTGCTGCATCCGGGCGAAGAATACAGGCAAACCACGCTGTTCCGGTTCGGGCTGTGAAATCTGCCCGAACCGGTTTTTAAATTGGGTATATGTCGCCGGTGGCATCTCCCCTTTGTGGGTTACGGTTTTTTGCGCGGAAAAATCACACGGCAGGGACGGGCGGAACGCCGCGGCGGGCGCGGGTATGCTTTCCGGCGTTTGTGCGGCAGGTTTCTCCCGTCTTTGCGGAAACATTCTTCCGTTTTTGCGCAAGGCGGATGCCCCTTTGCCTGCCGGGGGAAAATGTTTCAGCCCTCATTTTATTATTTTCAGAAAAAAAACACGGTTCGCTTGCGGGTTTAGATAAAATGTGCTACCTTTGCATCGCTATTGAGGGAAACGGTCATGGTGCCGGTTCGCTCAAGGGAGGAAGGAAGTTTGGGTGAGTGGCTGAAACCACCAGTTTGCTAAACTGACGTACGGGTTTACCGTACCGGGGGTTCGAATCCCCCAGCTTCCGCGCAAAAGGGCGTCTTCGTCTAGCGGCTAGGACACATGCCTCTCACGCATGTAACACGGGTTCGATTCCCGTAGACGCTACCAGAACAACAAGTACATTCCCCATCCCCATAAACAAGATTGACGGCGGTTTTGTGTATTTGAGCCGCAAAACAATGCACTTTGAGCCGATAAACAAAGTCTGTTTTTCCGGAATCCGTTATCTTTGTCCAAAAAGTGTAACTCATTATCATTCATTCGTGGATATGGAAACAACATCAACAAACGGAAAGGTGGCTCTTGTCACCGGTTCGGCAATGGGCATCGGCCTCGCCTGTGCCGAAGCATTTGCCAAGGCCGGCTATACGACGGTATTGGCAGACATCAAGGAACCTGTGGAACAGGCAGCAAAGCTGGAGGCGGAAGGTTGCAAGGCGGTGGCTTACTGCTGTGACGTGTCGGACACCGCGGCGGTAAAAGAAATGATAGGCTGGATTGTCTCCACTTACGGGCGGTTGGACGCCGCCCTGAACAATGCCGGAATCCAGACACCACAACGGCCCATGGCGGAGATTACCGACGAAGAGTTCGATCGCACGGTGGCTGTTGATTTAAAGGGTGTGTGGAACTGCATGCGTTACGAAATCCTGCAAATGTTGGAACAGGGCGGCGGTGCAATAGTGAACACCTCGTCGCAGGGCGGCGTGACGGGTTTTCCCGGACAGGCGGCCTACATCGCCTGCAAACACGCCGTTATCGGGCTGACGCGCACAGCGGCCATCGACTATGCGGCAAAAGGCATCCGCATCAATGCCGTATGTCCGGGAGTCATCCGTACACCGATGGCGGAGGAACTGATGCGGCGCAATCCTGCATTGGAAAAGGAACTGGTGCGCGACATCCCCGCCGGCCGGCTGGGAAGACCCGAAGAAATCGCCAACGCCGTGTTGTGGCTGTGCAGCCCGCAGGCAAGTTTCGTGGACGGCCACGCCCTGCTGGTGGACGGTGCCTTCTCGATACATTGATTAAAGGACAGCAACATGAATCAAGAGTTATGGACAAGAAAGAAAGTTTCAGCCGCCGCGGTTTCCTGAAAACGGCTGCCGCCGTGGGCACAGCACTGGCCGTTTCCCCGGCATTGGACAAGATAAAAGCCGCCACCCGTCCGGTTACAGCCGGAAGCAAGGCCACATCGGCCGGCGATGCGACGGCGGCCGCCATCACCACCCGCCGCACGCTGGGCACGGGCAACGCGGCCTTCGAAGTGTCGGCATTGGGCTTCGGCGTAATGGGCATGACCTACAACCGCAGTTACCATCCCGACAGGGCGCAGTGCATCAAATTGTTACATGAGGCCATGGAGCGGGGCGTGACACTGTTCGACACCGCCATCATCTACGGCCCGTTGAATAACGAAGAACTGGCGGGGGAAGCCCTCGGCAAGTTCCGCGGAAAGGTGAACGTGACCACCAAGTTCGGCCACGAGGTCATCAACGGCAAGGGCACCGGAAGGCAGGACAGCCGCCCCGCCACCATCCGCCGCTATTGCGAAGAGTCGCTGAAGCGCCTGCGCACCGATGTCATCCCTCTGTTCTACCAGCATCGCTTCGACCCGGATACACCGGTGGAAGATGTGGCGGGAACCCTCAGCGACCTGATAAAGGAGGGCAAGGTCCTGCATTGGGGGATGTGCGAGGTCAGTGCCGACACCATCCGCAAAGCGCATGCCGTTTGCCCGTTGACCGCCATCCAGAGCGAATACCACCTGATGCACCGTGACGTGGAGAAGAACGGCGTGCTGGACGCGTGCCGTGAGCTGGGCATCGGCTTCGTGCCCTACAGTCCGTTGAACCGGGGATTCCTTGGCGGCGACCTGAATGAATACACCGAGTTTGACCCCGGCAACGACAACCGCCCCACATTGCCCCGCTTCACGCCGGAAGCGATGCGGGCCAACTATCGTATTGTGAATGTCTTGCAACGGTTTGGCAGGGAGCGCGGCATGACGGCGGCCCAACTGGCCCTCGGTTGGCTCATGCAGAAGGAGCCGTGGATTGTGCCTATCCCCGGCACCACAAAGTTGTCGCATCTGGAAGAAAACCTGCGCACGCCGGACTTCAGCCTCACTGCCGAAGAATGGAAACGCTTGGAGGACGACGTTGCTGCCATCCCCGTAACGGGCGACCGTTATAATGCCGAACAACAGAAGCAAGTGGGCTTCTGACTGCGATGATACCTGCCGATGCGGAATTGCGGGCGGGGCTGCCGGTGCCATAAGGCGGCCCCGCCGGTTTGTACCGGTGGGAAGGTTCACCGTTTGCCCGTGAGGAGGGCGGCAAGGTTTTCGCTTCTGTACCGGTAAAGTAGAGCATCTCATTGATTTCTGTGGGCGCATAGACGGTTCTGGACATCCTGTCCAGGCGGCTCCAGTCGCTGCACGGCGTACCTTCGCTTTCGGAAAACGCCGGCCGGGACATGCTGTGCAGTTCCTCCTGCTGTCCGGCATATTCGGCGGTTTCCTCATGGTTTCCGTCACTGCATGGCCCAATGCCCCCACAAGCCATGCACGCTGCTGCATGGCATAAGGCTAAGGCAAAGAACAGGTACAACGGCAAAGGGATGGATTTCCGCAGGGGCTTTATAATGGTTTACGGAATGGTCCGTCTTGCTGGGACGGGCTACAGTATGTGCAGCAGCTGCACCAGTGAATTTTCATCCCTCCAGCTCCAGAAGCGGTTTTCGGTAAGCTCCCGCAACCTTTTGCGCTCAGTCTTGCTGTAACGGCTCATCACCGGGCGTTCCTTGGCCGGCACGATGTCGCCGTCGAGCAGGAAAAAGTATTCCCTTTTCAGGGGGAACATACGCGCCTTCTCCTGTGCTTCGCTGTTGTTCAGTTCCACCATGCCCAACACCCCGTTGATGTCTATCTGGAAGAATGGCAACCCCTCGCCACTCTGGTCGCGCCCCCCGAAGCCGTCCGACCGTCCTTTCATTTCGTAGAGGTCGATAGTCCGTACACAGACCAGCATCTTGCTGCTGTCTTCTGCCACAATGCGGGCCATCCTGTTGTCCACGGGCATGTAGATGCTGTCGCCGAACGCCACCCTGTGTATGTTGGACAGGTCGGCTTCGATGGGCTTGTCATCCTGCATGAAATAGAATTTGCTCCCATCCAGATAAATATTAGCTTTCACGTTTTTTCGGCTGCCGAACATCATGGTGACGGTGGCTTCGCGAAAGGCGGGGTATTCATACGGGACGGCGGTGCGCTCCTCTTCCTGCGCCTGCTGGGCCGAAAGGGCCGCGCAACAGAACCAACCGGCCAGGACGGTTAAGATAAATGTTTTCATTGTCATCAAAATTAAGCGGTGCGGGAATGCTGCCCTGCGGGCTTCCCCGACAACTGCAAATATATGAATTTGTGGCGGGAAATCAGTTTTTTTTGTTTGTTTTCCCTCAAGTTTTGCGTATTTTTGCCTTTAGAATCAAGAGGAAGTTTTGAAATGAAAGAATTTGTAATATCCGAGGCGGAGACCGAAACCGCCGTGCTGGTGGGATTGATTACGCAGACGCAAAATGAAAGAAAAACCAAAGAATACCTTGATGAACTGGAATTCCTGGCGCATACGGCGGGAGCTGTCACGGTGAAACGCTTTACGCAACGGGTGAACGGGCCGAATTCCGTCACTTATGTGGGCAAGGGGAAACTGGAAGAGATACGGGTCTATATCGAGACTGAGGAAGAGGAGGGGCGTGAAATAGGCATGGTGATCTTCGATGACGAATTGTCGGCCAAACAGTTGCGGAATATAGAAAAAGAGCTGAAAGTCAAAATTCTGGACCGCACGTCGCTGATTCTGGACATCTTTGCCATGCGTGCCCAGACGGCCAATGCCAAAACACAGGTGGAACTGGCACAATACCGCTACATGTTGCCGCGGTTGCAGCGTTTGTGGACGCACCTGGAACGGCAGGGCGGCGGTTCCGGTTCAGGCGGCGGAAAAGGCTCGGTGGGCTTGCGCGGCCCCGGTGAGACCCAGTTGGAGATGGACCGCCGGATTATCCTTAACCGGATGTCCTTGCTCAAACAGCGCCTGGCCGAGATAGACCGCCAGAAGACCACCCAGCGGAGCAACCGCGGGCGAATGGTGAGAGTAGCTTTGGTGGGTTATACCAATGTAGGGAAAAGCACGCTCATGAACTTGTTGTCAAAAAGTGAGGTGTTTGCCGAGAACAAACTTTTTGCCACGCTCGATACCACAGTGCGCAAAGTCATCATAGACAACCTGCCTTTCCTGCTGTCTGACACGGTGGGGTTCATCCGCAAATTGCCCACCGACCTTATCGAGTCGTTCAAGAGTACGCTCGATGAGGTGCGCGAGGCCGACTTGCTGCTCCATGTGGTGGACATGGCCCATCCTGATTTTGAAGAACAGATCCAGGTGGTGGAGCAGACGCTGGCCGATTTGGGGTGCAGCGACAAGCCATCCATGATTGTGTTCAACAAGATAGATGCTTACCGGTGGGTGGAAAAAGACGAGGACGACCTCACACCGTCCACAAGTGAGAACGTATCGTTACAGGAACTGATGAACACGTGGATGGCTCGTCGCAATGACAATTGCATTTTCATTTCCGCACGGGAGAAAACGAACCTTGACGGACTGCGGAAAATACTTTACGAGAGAGTGCGCGAACTGCACGTACAGAAGTATCCTTACAACGATTTTCTTTTTGATAAATACGAAGAAGAGGAGACAGAATAGCGGAAAAACCGTTATCTTTGCAGTTGGTAAAAGTTATATCTCAATTTTAAATTAGAAAACGATTATGGCAAATGTTCCCGAATTCAAGTACGCTCCCATGTTCCAGCCTGGAAAGGACGATACTGAATATTATTTGCTGACCAAGGATTATGTGTCGGTCGGTGAGTTTGAAGGCCATCCCGTGCTGAAAGTGGCTGCAGAAGGCCTGACGGCGATGGCCAATGCGGCATTCCGCGACGTGTCGTTCATGTTGCGCCGTTCGCACAACGAACAAGTGGCCCGGATTCTGCATGACCCGGAGGCCAGCGACAACGACAAATATGTAGCCCTGACGTTCCTCCGCAATGCGGAAGTAGCCTGCAAGGGGGTGTTGCCTTTCTGCCAAGACACGGGCACGGCCATCATCCACGGGGAGAAAGGCCAGCAGGTGTGGACCGGCTATTGCGATGAAGAGGCCCTGTCGAAAGGCGTGTATAAGACTTACACCGAAGAGAACCTGCGTTATAGCCAGAATGCTCCGTTGAGCATGTACGAGGAAGTGAACACCCGTTGCAACCTGCCGGCACAGATTGACATCGAGGCCACAGAGGGCATGGAATACCGCTTCCTTTGCGTGACCAAGGGAGGCGGATCGGCCAACAAGACTTATCTGTATCAAGAGACGAAAGCCATCCTGAACCCGGCCACGTTGGTGCCTTTTATGATTGAGAAGATGAAGAGCCTGGGAACGGCGGCTTGTCCGCCCTATCATATCGCCTTTGTGGTGGGCGGCACGTCGGCCGAAAAGAATCTGCTGACGGTGAAGCTGGCTTCTACCCATTACTACGACAATCTGCCCACAACGGGCGATGCCACGGGACGCGCTTTCCGCGATGTGGAACTCGAAAAACAGGTATTGGAAGAGGCGCACAAGATCGGTTTGGGCGCACAGTTCGGTGGCAAATACCTGGCACATGACGTGCGCATCATCCGTCTGCCCCGCCACGGTGCTTCCTGCCCGGTGGGTTTGGGCGTGTCCTGTTCGGCCGACCGCAACATCAAGTGCAAGATCAACAAGGATGGTATATGGATTGAGAAACTCGACAGCAATCCCGGCGAGCTGATTCCCGAAGAACTGCGTCAAGCCGGCGAGGGTGATGTCGTAAGGGTGGACCTGAACCGGCCGATGAAAGAAATCTTGGCTCAGCTGGACAAATACCCGGTGGCTACACGCCTCTCGTTGAACGGCACGATAATCGTGGGACGGGATATTGCCCATGCCAAGCTGAAAGAACGGCTGGACCGTGGCGAAGATCTGCCCCAATACATTAAGGATCATCCTATTTATTATGCCGGCCCGGCCAAGACACCGGCAGGCATGGCCTGCGGTTCGATGGGGCCGACCACGGCCAACCGCATGGATCCCTATGTGGATTTGTTCCAAAGCCATGGCGGTTCGATGATCATGCTGGCCAAGGGCAACCGCAGCCAGGTGGTGACCGATGCCTGCAAAAAGCATGGCGGTTTCTATTTGGGTTCCATCGGAGGTCCGGCAGCCATCCTGGCGCAAAACAACATCAAGAGTATCGAGTGCCTGGAATATCCCGAACTGGGCATGGAAGCCATCTGGAAAATAGAGGTGGCAGACTTCCCGGCGTTCATTCTGGTGGACAACAAAGGCAACGATTTCTTCAAGCAAATCAAGCCTTGGAACGTGGGCAAGAAGCAATAACCTTGTTTTTATGCGTTTCATTAAGCGTAAACCTATATGGTAAACGCGGAATGAACCATAAAAAAGTTGCCACATCCGGCTGTAATTCCTCCAAGAAGCACAGCACGCCAGAACGGACCGGTTATACAGGCAAGGGAGGGTACAGGCCCTCCACCGGCAGGGCTGGAGTAAAGCTGGCAACAGACGGGGTGCCGACGTGTCCACAATACCCCAAGGAATAGGGCGGACACCGTCATGACATGGGGTATTGACAAAAAGCCAACTGATTCTCGCGAGTTAGTTGGCTTTTTCTTTACGTCAAAGTTCGCGCAAGCTGGCGGAAAGAATGGCAGATGCTGCGCGAAAGCAGGGATACATTAGAGAAACATGGACAGAGGTTCAGCAGGGAAACCGGCGAAGTGGGGCAGGGGGCTCCCGTCACTGAACGGCTCAAACTACAGCCACGGAATGGTGTGCGTGCAGGAAAAATACACAAATGTGTTTTCCTTTCTAAATACTTGTTGCATTTGAGTGATTTTAACTCTCGTTATTCGGTTTTGTTCGTGGAAAGGACTAACTTAGCCATTGTTTAAAACCAACCTGTGAGCAAATGGAGATAAAAGATTTGAATTATTGTGTTATTCTGGCGGGTGGCATTGGAAGCCGCTTATGGCCTGTGAGCCGAAAGGAGTTGCCTAAACAATTCCTTGATTGGTTTGGAACGGGACAAACCCTGTTGCAGCAGACTTACGACCGGTTCCGGAAAATCATTGATCCCGATCATATTTTTATCGTCACGAACGAACGGTATGCTGAAATCGTGGGCAGGCAGTTGCCGGATGTTCCTTCCAACAGGGTGCTCAAGGAGCCTATCCGCCGCAATACGCTGCCCAGTGTGGCTTGGGCCACAACGTGCATCAGCCGTCTGTGCCCCCATGCCAACGTGATTGTTTCTCCCGCCGACCAATTGATATTGGAGGAGAACAACTTTGATGCAGATGTCCTGAAAGGGCTGGACTTTGTGGGGCATTCGGATTGCCTGCTGACCATGGGGGTGAAGCCCACCCGCCCGGATACGGGCTATGGCTATATCCAGGCGCACGAACAGATGGAGGATGGCTTTTTTGCCAAAGTGAAGTCTTTCACGGAGAAACCGGCCATCGAGTTCGCCCGTGTGTTCATGGAAAGCGGGGAGTTCTATTGGAATACGGGGCTTTACTTGTATAATGTGCGTACGATGATGAAAGCCATTCACGACTTGGTGCCCGATTACCGCGACAGCCTGACAGAAGCCATTGATGCGATGGAGGGTGATGATTTCTGCCACGTGCCTGCCCATTTCGACACCCTGCCGAATCTTTCCCTGGACTACAGCATTCTGGAGAAAAGCGAGAATGTGTATGTCCAGGTGTGCGATTTCGGTTGGGCCGACCTGGGGTCGTGGTGTTCGCTGCACAATGACACTCGCCGCGACAAGCAGGACAACGTGTTGCTCAACACCGAGGCCCTGCTCTACAACAGTGAGGGCAATGTGATTTGTCTTCCCCAGGGGCGAATCGCGGTCATCGACGGGCTGAATGGCTTTGTGGTGGCGGAGAAAGGTAACGTGCTGATGATTTGTCCTAAAAACGACAGCGCAACCCTGAGGCGGATGATGACGGACGCACAGATGAAATTGGGAGAGGAATTCATCTGAGGGACGTCTTCCGTGAGAAGGGTGTCTGAAAACGGGGGCAGGGATGTACAGTAGTGATATCCGGTAAATGCGCCTCGAAAAACAAGATGGTATATGACGATGACAGGCTGTAGTCATCCCGTATGCCATCTTTTTTGTAATATTTCATCTTATCCCATCCTTTTCTCCGTCAGGACATCGATGGTGCGCCTCTTGCGCGTGTTCCCGTTTTCTTGCGCAAAGGCGGCCGTGGCCTTGCGCAAGGTCCGGGGCGTTTTTGCGCAAGGGGGTTGCACGGCGGCCTGCCATCTGCCACGTTGCTGGCAAATGCGGCCTGGGGTTTGTTTCAGGCGGGGAATCCGGGGCGGGACAACCTTTCCGTCCAATGGCGGGCGGTAGCCCGTATGGCGGCCTGTTCCGCTTCCAGCGTGCGGATGAGGCTGTTTTCTTCCGCACGGCCCCTGACGGACAGGAAGTCGGCCTGGGCTTCACTGTCGTCCCCGTCGATGCCGAATCCGATGCGTGCCGTTGCAGAGAACTCCTTGCGGGCGTCGGCCATGATGTGTTCGTTGAGCCGGGTGGCCGCTGCTTCCCATTTCCGTAGGATAGGCAGGCAGACGGCAGTGTGCAAGTCCTGCCCTCCGGCGTGGGGGTAGGTTTGCCGGATCTTTCGCCAAGTCCATGCCCAGGCCATTTCGCCGTAGCGTTCGTGGAGCCGGCGGAAAGCGGCATGCAGTTCTTCCGTGGAGGCGATGCGGCCTGTCGTGAGCCCTTGTTCTATGCGGGCCATTTCGCTTCGGGGAGTGAGCAGTCCGCCCGCGTCGCACCAGTCGCCGGCCGCTTCCTCCGCAGGGCACAGGGCGGCTTGGAGCGTTCCGGCGGTGCCGTCGTCCAGCTTTTGCAGCCGCTTCAGCAACTGTTCCCCCACGAAGCGGTCGGCAGCCATCCGGTAGAACTTGAGGCCGTCGGCCACGGCTTTGCGCTTGACGCGCAAGCCCTGCCACACGGTTTCGTCCGTGCCGGCCGGCCAGCCTGCCTCCATCTCGGCCAGCAGTGCCTGCGCCTGCATGACCCGCTCCATGGTGTAGGGCGAGTAGGCGTCGAAAGTGATGTGGTCCAGCCGGGGGGCATGGGCGGGACGTGCATCGCGCTCCGGCCATTTCCGGATGTCGCGCAGCGTTCCGGCGTTGCGCAGGGCGATGCCGGGGATGAGCCAACCGGTCCCTTCCCGTTCCAGGATGTAGGAAAAGGGGAACGGGCGGGTGTCGGCATGCGCGGCAAAATGCCCCATCAGCAACGAGAAAGCCCCGATGCGTGCCGGCCACAGGATGTGGCTGCAGGAGGCGGTCTTGCAGCCCCGTTCCAGGATGCCGTGGTGCAGCGGGCCGAGCTTGTAGGCATGGTTGCTCTGGTTCGTGCCGGAACCGGCGTTCATGAACGAGAACATGCCGCCGATGAGCAGCGTGGATTTGTGGTGGCTGACGGTGTAGGGGCCGGCGAACACGGCGCAGGCCTCGCCGTTCCCGGCCTGGCAGTTGCTGGCGAAGAACGTGTCGGTGGCCGAGAATCCCTGCCCGACGGCCGTGGCCTCGCCCACATGGCACCGTGTGAGTTGCGCGCCGTCGGTCACGCGGCAACCGCTCTGGAATATGAAATCACGGGCGATGACCTGCTCGCCCACGAACGTCCGTGCCGCTTCATGGCTGCAAATGGTTCCGTTTTCCAGCCGTACCGCTCCCTCGATGTGGCAGTAGGGGCCTGTGCGTATGTTGGTCAGGCTTCCGCAGCGGGCGATGTATCCGTTCCGGCCGATGCACCCCCGGCTGTCCCGTAGGCTGTCGGCCCGCGCCAGGGCCAGCTCGCGCAGGCGGCGTCCCAAGGCGGCGTTGTGGCGGTACATGGCCTGCAGGTAGGCTTCTTGTGCCGACAGCCGGTCGTGCAGGACGATTTCACGCCCTCCGGCCTCGCTCAGCACGCAGATTTCCGTTCCCAGCCCGAAAGTGCTTTCCTGGGTGGTGGCGATGGTGTCCGTGTTCAGGATCACCGTGTCCGGCCCGATGTCGTAATGGGCCACATACCCGTGTATGTTGTCAATCAGGCAGTCGTCCCCTATGCAGGTTTCGTGCAGCGTGGCGCGGTAGATGCCCGCATGGCGTTGCACTCCGCCCGGCAGGGTGAAAGTCTTGCGGAAGCACCCGATGCGGTTCGCGCCGGAGAAATGCACGGCCTGCACGTAGCGCAGGTCGCAGTCCGGATGGATGCACAGTGCGGCCCAGTCGGTGGCGGTGCAGTTCTGGCGTTCCAACCGTGCCGTCTCTTCTGCTGTCAGCGGGCGGCAGGCATCGTCGGGAATGGGGTGGATGGTCATGGCTTGTTGCTTGATGTTGTCATTATGCTGTTTCGGAGTGTAAAGGAACGGCTTTTTTCCGAAAAAACCGCATCTTGCCTCCTGTTTTTCGCGTCCGGGCATAAAAAAAGGGTCAGCGCTCTGACCCAACCTTTGTTAACCTTAAATCTAATACTATGAAAAACACGATGCAAAGATAGTGATACCCGCGCCTCGTTGCAAACATTCTTGTCTTTAAACGATAAAAAATGCAGTTTTCTTGATTTATATCAAGGCGGTGCGGTTTTTTGTCGTATATTTGCGGCCGCAAGCAACAAAAAGAAACGGCATGGGGATTGTTCGTAGAGGATGGGTATGGCTGAAACGTTTCAGGCACCGCCGGGGGTACGGTGTGCATTCGCCGTTTGCGTTCGACTTCCTGACTTCCGTGGTGTACGAACGTGGGGAGTATTATGCCTACCGTGAGTTACGCCGCAGGCATCCCGTGTCCGCCCGCGGCGGGGGCAGGCATGCCTTGAAGTGCCGTCGTTTCCTGTTCCGCCTGGCCAATTACGTGCGGCCGGCCGTGATCCGCCTTTACGGGCAGGTGGACCGCGAGGCGCAGGACTATCTTGCATCGGGCTGCACGTCGGCGGTGCTGTGCCGGGGCGGGCAGGATTGCGGGGCGGCCGTTCCGGCCGGTGCTCCGGAATTGAGGATCGTGGGACGGGGAATCCCGCCGTCGGAGTGGCAAGTCCTGACGGCAGGGTTGTCCGGCCGCTCGGTCTGCCTGCTGGCCGGGATACATGAGACGGCTGTGGCGCGGGACGGCTGGAAGGCGGTGAAACGGTTGCCCCAAGTGGTGGTGACCTTCGACCTCTACGACTACGGCCTTCTTTTTTATGACAATTCAAAACAGAGGCAACATTATATCGTGAATTTCTAATAAGGGAAAGGTTATGGGAAACGGCAAAATATACACCCGCACGGGCGATGACGGGACAACGGCCCTGAACGGCGGGAAGAGGGTGAGCAAGACGGACGTGCGCGTGGAGGCTTACGGGACGGTGGACGAACTGAACGCTTTCTTGGGCGAATTGGTCACGTGGCTGACGGAGGACAGCGACCGCGAGTATGTGATGCGGGTGCAGTGCGACCTGTTCTCGCTCGGTGCCTATCTGGCCACCGACCCCGCCACGGCTGCCGCACGGGAGGGCAACCCCGTATTCTCGGAGGAGGACATACGGCGGATGGAGCGGAAGATAGACGCCCTGCAGGAGGGGCTTCCCGCATGGAAAGGCTTTGTGCTTCCGGGAGGGTCGCGCGGGGCGGCCGTCTGCCACGTCTGCCGCACGGTGTGCCGCCGTGCGGAGCGCCGCATCCTGGCACTGGCGCGGGAGGCCGAAGTCTGTCCGCTGGCCTGCGTTTATGTCAACCGCCTGTCGGATTTCCTGTTTGTGCTTTCCCGCAAAATATTATTTCTTGAGGGGAAAGACGAATTTATATGGAAGAAATGTTGATGGTACTGAAAATATTATTATTTTTGCGCCCGAATACAGAATGAGAATTGTTTTGTTATAAATGAATGGACTATGTATTGGACATTGGAATTGGCTTCAAAGTTAGAAGATGCGCCATGGCCCGCCACCAAGGATGAACTGATTGACTATGCCATGCGTTCTGGCGCACCCTTAGAGGTGATTGAAAACCTGCAGGAGATGGAGGATGAAGGCGAAATATATGAAACCATAGAAGATGTTTGGCCTGACTATCCCACGAAAGAGGATTTTCTTTTCAACGAGGATGAGTATTGATAATCTTCAACTGCTTAAACAATTAAATATCAGCGCGATAAACAAAGATGATTTGTTTGTCGCGCTGGTATTTTATGGCGTTTGATGGTGTGGTTTGTTTGTCTAAAATACATTACCTTTACTTCTCCTCAGGAATATTAAAACAGGAGGAAAAAGCGTATGGGAAGACCAAAAAGACTATATCCGTTGGGTAAAATCGCCTTCGTACACCAAAAGTGACAGATAAAGAAAAAGCCTATTTCATTGAGCCGGAATACACTTGGAACAGGCAGATAATCCGCAAGACTACAAATGTATTCGTCAAATCGTCAAAGTTGCGGACTGGAACCAGAACGGCAATCAGGGGCGGGGTGAAATACG
>CAZGSE010000041.1:0-22488 GCA_964528135.1 uncultured Paraprevotella sp.
TGCTTGCGATTTAGTATGTCTTTACTTATCGGAATCATTTGACTTCCTCAAAATCTGCATCCTGAATGTTGTCAGACGAACCACTGCCATTAGAATTGTTGTTCTGTGTACCTGCGTTCTGCTGTGAACCGGTGTCTGCCTGTGCACCTTGGTACATCTGTTGGCTGGCTGCATGCCATGCGTTGTTCAATTCGGTAATAGCAGCATCAATAGCCGTGATGTCACCGGCCTGATGGGCATCTTTTAACTTCTGCAAGGCATTTTCTACAGCAGGTTTCTTGTCTGCCGGAAGTTTGTCACCCAACTCTTTTAATTGATTCTCCGTCTGGAAAATCATGGAGTCGGCCTGATTCATCTTATCCACTCTTTCACGTTCTTTTTTGTCGGCATCGGCATTGGCTTCTGCTTCAGCTTTCATTCGCTCGATTTCCTCTTTGCTCAAACCGGAAGAAGCCTCAATGCGGATGGCCTGTTCCTTGCCCGTAGCTTTGTCCTTAGCCGATACTTTCAAGATACCATTGGCGTCAATATCGAAAGTCACCTCAATCTGGGGCACGCCACGTGGTGCCGGAGTAATACCGGTCAGGTTAAACAGCCCTATCTGCTTGTTCTGGTTGGCCATAGGACGTTCACCCTGTAATACGCGGATGGTTACCTCCGTCTGGTTATCGGTAGCCGTACTGAACACCTCGCTCTTGTTACACGGGATAGTCGTGTTGGCATCAAT
The DNA here is from genome assembly GCA_964528135.1 of uncultured Paraprevotella sp. Lineage (GTDB taxonomy): Bacteria > Bacteroidota > Bacteroidia > Bacteroidales > Bacteroidaceae > Paraprevotella. Next base: position 728 of record CAZGSE010000041.1, read on the forward strand.
CAATTTCGTCATCACACCGCCCATGGTTTCAATACCCATGGACAATGGGGTCACATCCAGCAGCACGATATCACCCACACCAGCTTCCTTGTTCAGGATAGCACCTTGGATAGAAGCACCGACAGCAACAACCTCATCAGGGTTTACACCCTTTGAAGGAGTCTTGCCGAAGAAGTCTTCCACCAGCTTTTGTATAGCCGGAATACGGCTGGAACCGCCCACAAGGATGACTTCATCGATATCCGCGTTGCTCAAGCCGGCATCCTGCATGGCTTTCTGACAAGGCACTTTACATGCCTGTATCAATTTGTCGGCCAATTGTTCAAACTTGGCACGCGTCAACGTCTTCACCAAATGTTTAGGCACACCGCCAATGGCTGTGATATACGGCAGGTTGATCTCCGTAGTGGTGGAAGAGGACAATTCTATCTTGGCTTTCTCGGCAGCCTCTTTCAGACGTTGCAAAGCCATCGGGTCTTGTTTCAGGTCCACACCTTCCTCCGACTTGAAATCGGTAGCCAGCCAATCAATAATCACCTGGTCGAAATCATCACCGCCCAGATGGGTATCTCCATTGGTGGAAAGCACTTCGAACACGCCGCTGCCGAATTCCAGAATCGAAATATCGAATGTACCGCCACCCAAGTCAAACACAGCTATCTTCATATCCTTGTTGGACTTGTCAACACCGTAAGCCAAAGCCGCAGCCGTGGGTTCGTTTACAATACGCTTCACCTCCAGGCCGGCAATCTGGCCGGCCTCTTTCGTAGCCTGGCGTTGGGAGTCGGAGAAGTAAGCCGGAACGGTGATCACTGCTTCTGTCACCTCTTGACCCAGATAATCCTCGGCTGTTTTCTTCATTTTCTGAAGAATCATGGCCGAAATCTCCTGCGGAGTATAAAGACGGCCGTCAATCTCCACACGCGGAGTGTTGTTGTCGCCCTTTACCACCGAATAAGGCACACGTTCGATTTCTTTCTGCACCTGGTCATAGGTTTCACCCATGAAACGCTTGATGGAGAATACCGTGTTCTTCGGATTCGTGATGGCCTGGCGTTTGGCCGGATCACCCACCAACCGTTCTCCGGTCTTGAACGCTACAATTGAGGGAGTGGTGCGTTTGCCCTCATTGTTGGCAATCACCACCGGTTCATTACCCTCAAATACGGAAACACATGAATTCGTGGTTCCCAAGTCAATTCCAATAATCTTTCCCATAATCGTTTTTATTTCTTTATATTATTAATCAAATGAAAAACTCTCGCAAAGGCCTGCTCGAAACCTCTACACCCAAGATAATACAAACCGCGTGCCAAAGTCTGTTTCCGGGCAAAAAAAGCATAAAAAAAGGTTCATGGCAAAAAAGATGGAGTTTTTCAACTATCTTTGTCCTCCATCGGCAGAAATCTGTTTGCCACCATGCAAAACCTGCCAAAATGTCTGAAAACAGCATCATCGTATGACGAAAATAACACGATATATATGCACAGCCTTACTCTTATGGGTATCCGTTTTTTCTGTGGCACGCCCGAAAGTGGGCATAGTGCTTAGCGGGGGAGGGGCCAAGGGTACGGCACACATCGGTGCACTGAAGGTAATTGAAGCAGCAGGCCTTCCCGTTGATATCATTGTCGGCACAAGCATGGGAAGCATTATCGGGGGATTATACGCCATAGGATACACTGCCGAACAGCTGGACAGTATTTTCTTGGCACAAGACTGGTTCGAACTGCTGGGCGACAAGCCCCGCCCCATGTCCATCAACCTGCAAGACCGGGAGAACAATGCACAGTATATCCTTTCTATCCCCTTTTTCGAAAAACCGCAAGACCTGATCAGCGGCGGCCTCATTAAAGGCCGTAACATAGGGAATATGCTGTGGCAGCTGACCGAGGGCTATCACGATTCCATCGACTTCAAAGGATTGCCGATTCCTTTTGCCTGCGTGTCCCAAGACCTTGTCACCGGCAAGGAGGTGGTATTCAAAAGCGGTGTGCTGCCTCTTGCCATCCGCGCCAGTATGTCCATCCCCGGAGTTTTTGCGCCGGTATCTTCCCACGGGCAATTACTGGTGGACGGTGGCATTGTCAACAACTATCCTGTGGATGTCGCCCGTCAGCTGGGGGCAGACATCATCATCGGTGTGGACGTGCAGGATTCCATGAAAAATGCAGGAGAGTTGCAGAACAATTTGCTGGCCCAACTCAGCCAGCTTATCGACCTTCAGCGAAAAGACCGTTGGGAACAGAACATCCGGAATTCGGATCTTTATATAAAGGTAGATGTCAGAGGGTTCCATTCGGCCAGTTTCACAACCGTGGCCATCGACTCGCTCATAGAACGTGGCAGACAGGCTGCCCTGTCGCAAATGGAGGAATTGCAGGGAATAAAGCAACAAATAGGTGATATGGATTCCGTGGCCGGCCGTCCCATTCCTCTTTATTTCCAACACACAACCAGCGGCATGGAAAGCCAATATGCGCAAAGTTTGAAAGCCCTTGTCGGAGATGCCCCTAAAAACTCCATCAATCTGGGACTGCGGTTCGACAACGAAGAACTTGCTGCACTACTCTTCAACGGCCGGTTATTATTCGGAGAAAAACAGAACCACAATCTGGCACTCACGTTGAGGCTGGGGAAGAGAATCTACGGGGACACACATTATAACTTGCATTTGGGAGGACAATGGAATTTCACTACCGGCTACCGTTATACCTACAATGACTTTAACATATACGAAAAAGGGAGCCGGATTTACGCCGTAGATTTCAGCCATCATTTGGTGGAAGCCGGATTCACCAGAAGCTGGAAGTTCGTCCGGCTGAGATTGGGCGGCACTTACCAACTCTACAACTACGGTTCTTTCCTGTATAGTTTCGGGAATGAATCCCCCACCGACATCGACAAGGAAAGTTTTCTGAAATTCGGGGCGCTCTATGCTATAAGCACATTAGACGATAAATACTTTCCTACAAGGGGCAGCGAATTGGAAATGGAATACCATTATGCCATTCCACTGAATGAAAACCAACCGTTCCACACGGCGGGCATCCATTGGAATGCGGCTTTCTCGTTCAATTCACGTTTCACCCTGATCCCCCGTGTGGACGGGCGGTATCTTACTTCTGAAAACACCGTTGCAGAGATGAATACCCTGGGAGGACAGGAGCGGGGAAAATATTTCAACCAGCAGATACCGTTCTACGGCATAGACCATTTTGAAATGTCACGGCGCTCTCTTGTCGTGGCAGGCGTAGAAGCGCGCCAACGCATCGGGGGAAAACATTACGTAAGCGGCGTATTCAACATTGCCGCCACCTCGGACAACTGGATGGACTTCTTCAAAAACAGTTTCAACAGCAATGAACAACTGGGTTTCCATGTTTTCGGCGGAGCCATCAAGTATGACTTACGAACGTTTATCGGACCGATCGGGCTTGCCCTCAGTTTCAGCGAACGTGCCAAGGTGACAGGATACATACGGGCGGGATTCAATTTCTGACCGCATGTATCTTTGCCTTTCCGGCGGGCATCGTGCTGTCTGCCTTTTACTTGTCACAATACGGTAAAAGGTATCGGGACTTTCCTTACCGCCAAGACCCTGAAACATAAAGAAAAACCTTCCGCTTTTTCCGGTTGTTACGGGTGTGGGCGGAAGGCTTTTGTTTATGTTCGTAACTGTATCTTTACTTTATCAGGTCGATACTGCGTTTCACAAAGTTGCTCAGGGCTTCACCTTTCAGCATGCCGTTTTGCAGCAGGGCCAGGTCGATGAGTTGGTGTATCTTGGGGTTGTCTTTGCCATAGTTGGCCAGCACGTCTTCCTTTTTCTTCTCTTCGGCGCTGATGTCATTGTGGCATTTTTCCAGCTCGTCTTTCTGGCTTTGTTCTATTTCCTCCGGTTTCTTGCCGTCCTGTTGCTGGTGGAGCACGGATTCACGTGCCCGCAACCCTTTGATTTCGGCTTCTATGGGTTTTAAGTCATCGGCGGTGGCTTTCTCACTGTCTGCCATCACCTCCTTGATCAGCTTGTGGTCCGTGTTCAGCACCAGCGTGTACATGTCAGGCATTTCGCCGTAGAATGACATGCCGGGCTGTATTTGTGCCATGTCTTTCATGCGGCGCATGTATTCGCTCTGCGTGATCATGACCGGCATTCCGTTTTCGCCCATGGCTTGTGCCTCCACCATGAATTCCGTCTTTTCGGTTTTCGGCATCTGCTGCCTGAATATGGCCGTCAGGTTGGCATTCTGTCCGTTGTCCGTTTCATCCTTTCCCGCATCCTCTTTCACGATGAGGCGATCTACGGTGTCGGCATCCACACGTGTGAAGCGGCTCTTGTCGAACTTGCGCTCCAGCATGGATATCATCGGGGTGTCCAACTGGCCGTCCAGCAGCAACACGCTGTAGCCTTTGTTCTTTGCAGCTTCGATGTAGCTGTATTGCGCCTCCTTGTTCTGTGCATACAGGTAGATCAGGTTGCCCTCCTTGTCGGTCTGGTTGTCCTTGATGAGCTGCTGGTACTCCTCGAAGGTGAAGCATTTCCCCTCGCAGTCCTTGAACAGCGCGAAGTTCTTGGCCTTGTCGTAGAAATCATCCTGCGTGAGCATACCGTAGTTGATGAAAATCTTGATGTCGTCCCATTTCTGTTCAAACTCCTTGCGGTCGTTCTTGAAGAGGCTTTGCAGGCGGTCGCTCACTTTCTTGGTGATGTAGCTGGATATTTTCTTGACATTGCTGTCGCTCTGCAGGTAGCTCCGGCTTACGTTCAGCGGGATGTCCGGCGAGTCGATTACGCCATGGAGCAGGGTGAGGAAGTCGGGGACGATGCCCTCCACGCTGTCGGTGACATACACCTGGTTGCAGTACAGTTGTATCTTGTTGCGCTGCAGGTCGATGTTGCTCTTGATTTTCGGGAAGTAGAGTACGCCCGTCAGGTTAAACGGGTAGTCCACGTTCAGGTGGATCCAGAACAGCGGTTCGTCGCTCATCGGATAAAGTTCGCGGTAGAATTTCTTGTAGTCCTCGTCTTTCAGTTCCGAAGGCTTTTTGGTCCACAGCGGTGTCGTGTCGTTGATGACGTTGTCTTCGTCCGTGTCCACCTGTTTCCCGTCTTTCCATTCTGTTTTTTTGCCGAACACGACCGGCACGGGCAGGAAGTGGCAGTATTTGTTGAGCAGTTCTTCAATCTTGTTTTTCTCCAGGAACTCCTTGCAGTCATCATCAATGTACATGATGACATCCGTCCCGCGTTCTGCCCGTTCGGTTTCTTCTATTTCATAGGCGGGGCTGCCGTCGCAGCTCCATTTTACGGCTTTGGCACCCTCTTGGTAGCTTTTGGTGACAATCTCCACTTTCTTGCTCACCATGAAAGAGGAGTAGAAGCCCAACCCAAAGTGCCCGATGATGGCATTGGCGTCGTCTTTGTACTTGTCCAGGAAATCGTTCGCGCCGGAGAAGGCTATCTGGTTGATATACTTGTCAATCTCTTCTTCCGTCATGCCGAGTCCGTTGTCGCTCACGGTGATGGTGCCTTGTTCCTTGTCCGCCTTGACCCACACTTTCAGTTCGCCCGTTTCGCCCTTGAAGTCGCCTTTGTTGGCCAGTGTCTTCAGTTTCTGGGTGGCATCCACGGCATTCGAGACCATTTCACGGAGAAAAATCTCGTGGTCGCTGTACAAGAATTTTTTGATGACGGGGAAGATGTTCTCGGTCGTAACCCCAATGTTTCCTTTTTGCATGATATTCGGTTTTTATATGTTTGTTTTCTGTTTCTTGCCCGTTGGGGCGCACCAAACAATGTACAAAAAAAATGCCAGACAGTCACTCGTCCGGCATTTTAACGTATGTTTGCACTGCTTCGTTCGCAGGCTTACCCGTGTGTCACCTTCAGTTTCTCTTTCCCATCGGCATGCACCGTGAGGGTTTCCCCTTCGTGCAGTTCCCCGTTGATGACCAGCTCGCATATGGCATCCTCCAGATAAGTCTGCAGGGCACGTTTCAGCGGCCGTGCGCCATACTGCACGTCATAGCCTTTCTGCGCGAGGAATTCCTTGGCATCTTCCTCCACTTGCAGCGTGTAGCCCATCTCATGGACGCGTTTGGCTATCGGTTTCAGCTCAATGTCCACGATGCGCTTGATGGCATCCAGGTCCAGCTGGTCGAAGTTGATGATGTCGTCCAGGCGGTTCAGGAACTCCGGGGCGAACTGCTTGTGCAGTGCCTTTTGGATGACGGAACGGCCGTATGCCTTGCCTTTGGCTGCATTGTCCGGCTTGTTGAAGCCGATGCCGCTCCCGAACTCTTTCAGTTGGCGCGTGCCGCAGTTGGAGGTCATGATGATGACCGTGTTCTTGAAGTCCACCGTCGTACCGTTGCTGTCGGTCAGCCGCCCTTCGTCCATCACCTGCAGCAGGATGTTGAACACGTCGCTGTGGGCCTTCTCCAGTTCGTCCAGCAGCAGGATGGAGTAAGGCTTGCGGCGCACCTTTTCTGTCAGCTGTCCGCCTTCCTCATGCCCCACGTAGCCCGGAGGTGCCCCTACCATCCGGCTCACGGTGTGTTTCTCCATGTATTCGCTCATGTCGATGCGTATCAGCGCATCGTCGCTGCCGAACAGATATTCTGCCAGTTTCTTGGCCAGATAAGTCTTGCCCACGCCCGTCGGGCCCAGGAACATGAATGTGCCGATGGGCTTGTTCGGGTCTTTCAGCCCCACGCGGCCGCGCTGTATGGAACGCACCAGCTTGTCGATGGCCTCGTCTTGCCCGATGACCTCCTGTTTCAGTGCCCGCCCCATGTCTTTCAGTTTGTGCTCCTCGTCCTGCCCCATGCGTTGCACGGGGATGCCCGTCATCATCGACACCACTTCCGCTATCTGCTCCTCGTCCACGGTCACCCGTTCCTTGCTGAGCTTCTCTTCCCATTCGGCCTTCATCCGGTTCAGTTCCTCCTGCAGGTTGGCTTCCTCGTCACGGTAGCAGGCGGCCAGTTCGAAGTTCTGGTTTTTCACCGCTTCGTTTTTCAGGGCATGCGCTTTGTCGATGCGCTTTTCCTGTTCTTCCATCTCCTTGGACACGGGCGAATGGGTGATGTGTATGCGCGAACCCGCCTCGTCCAGCGCGTCGATGGCCTTGTCGGGGAAGCAGCGGTCGGAGATGTAGCGTTCGGTCAGCCGCACGCAAGCCCGGATGGCCTCCGGGGTATAGCGCACGTTGTGATGGTCCTCGTAGCGCTCCTTGATATTCTCCAGGATCTGTATCGTCTCGTCCACGGTGGTGGGTTCCACCATCACTTTCTGGAAACGGCGTTCCAGCGCGCCGTCCTTTTCGATGCTTTTGCGGAATTCGTCCGTCGTGGTTGCGCCGATGCACTGTATCTCCCCCCTGGCCAGTGCCGGTTTCAGCATGTTGGCCGCGTCCATACTGCCCGGTGCCGAACCGGCTCCGATGATGGTGTGTATCTCGTCGATGAAGAGAATCACCTCTGGGTTCTTCTGCAGTTCGGTGAGAATGCTCCGCACGCGCTCCTCGAACTGTCCGCGGTATTTCGTGCCGGCCACCACGGCTGCCATGTCCAGTGCGATGACCCGTTTGTTGAACAGGATGCGCGACACTTTCTTCTGCACGATGCGCAGGGCCAGCCCTTCCACGATGGCAGACTTGCCCACTCCGGGCTCGCCTATTAATATGGGGTTGTTCTTTTTCCGGCGGCTCAGGATTTGCGACACGCGTTCTATCTCCTTTTCACGCCCCACGACGGGATCCAGGATCCCTTCCTGCGCGGCGCGTGTCAGGTCAGTGCCGAAGTTGTCCAGCACCGGTGTGTTGTTGGCCGACTTCCGTTGGGTCTGTGCCGTGGCGGTCCCTCCCGCTTCGTTCCTCGCGTTGCTGGACTGCGGGCGGCTTTCATATTCCTCGTCCTCTTCGTCGTCGGGGAACCCGAAGCCCGACTGTATGTCCGTTTTCTCCGTCTTTTGCGTGAGCAGGTTCAGTATGTCGTTATAATGGATGCTGTTTTCCTCCAAGATACGGCAGGCATTGTTGTCCTTTTCCTTCATGATGGCCAGCAGGATGTGTTCGGTGTCGGCCACTTCGGCCTTCAGCATCCGTGCTTCGAGCAGGCAAAGGCGCATGATTTTCGATGCCTTTTCGCCGAGCAACACTTCGCTGTCGTCCACCGCATGCCCGTTCTCCGGAATCCTTACCATTTGTTCCGCGCGCAGCTTGACCGTCTGGAAATCCAGGTTGAGCAGGCGCAGTATCTGTATGGCCTTGCCCTCTCCGTCCCTTATCAGGCCGAGCAGGAGGTGCTCCGGGGCCACGGCATCGTTGTTCAGCCGGATGGCCTCTTCCTTGCTGTAGTTCAGGACTTCCGTTATCTTGGGTGAGAATTGGTTGTTCATGCCGAGCTGTATTTATTATATTGAGTTTATTTGCAAAATTAGATATATTTTCAAGACAAACATACAAAACGCATGCCAAAAAACGTCAGTGCGCATTAAGTTTTCTAAAAAGCGGGGCATCGGATGGCATACGGCCTTGCGGGGCGGCCTTGTTGCCTGTGCCGCCCGTGGCCTGGCAGGGGGCGGCCATTCTGTCAGGCCGGCTTGCCCCGCGGCGGAGGGGCGGCACGGCGGGAATGTCCGGATTGTAATGTTTTTATGAAGATGCGTGAGTGGGGTGTCCTTTGCCGCGGGGGCACTTGCGCACAAACGGTTTTCCCTTTGCGCACATACGGGGATGTTTGTGCGCAGGATGCCTTGCGGCCTTGCGCATAAACATCCGCCTGTTTGCGGATATTAGGAGAGGGGGGAAGGGAGCGTTTCCTGACAGTTTTGTTCTCCGGCGGGTTATTCTGTCAGTTTCCGTTCCTGTTCCAGGGCGTTCCACATGGAGTGGCGGGCTTCCGGGTTGAGCTGCTCCAGCTGTCTGAATATTTCCTTTATGTCCGTGCGGTGGGAATCCGTTTCATAGGGGCAGAGTTTCTGCTGTTTGCGGTAGCCCCGCAGGCGGGCCCATGCCTTGAGGTCGCTTTCGTTCACCCTGCACAGCGGGCGGATGATGCAGATGGGGAACTTGCGCATCTGCAGGCGGGCCGGCATGGTGGAAAACTGGCCTTGGAACGTGAGGTTGAGCAGCAGGGTGTGCAGGATGTCATCCTGGTGGTGCCCCAGTGCAATCTTGTTGCAGCCCAGTTCTTGCGCCACGGTGAAGAGCATTTTGCGGCGGTTCCACGAGCAGAGGAAGCAGGGGCTTTTGCGCGTGTCGGTGGAGGCGTCGAAGCCCGTTTCGCGCACGAGGAGGCGCACGCCGTTTTCGGCGGCGAATTGCTGCAAGTAGGCCGTGTCGCTTTCGTAGGCGATGTTGCTCATGCGTACGTGCAGGGCCGTGAGCCGGATGCGCGGGCGGTAGATTGCGGCGCGGCGGCTCATGAACTCCGTCAGGGCGAGCGAGTCCTTTCCGCCCGAAAGCCCGATGAGGATATGGTCATCCTCGTCCAGCAGTCCGTATTGGGTCAGTCCCTTGTTGAAGTGCCGCCAGATGCGGCGTTCCAGCAATTGTTCTTCGGTGGGTTTCATTTCTTGTCTTTCTCCGTGTCTTTCGGGCGTGCGGCATCCTGTGCAAGGAAAACCGGGCTGTCCTTGGCCAGCTGGACGATGTAGATCAGGAACAAGATGATGGCAATCACCCCGCCTATGACATCGAAGAGGCCCAGCTTAAAGCCGGCAAGGCTGCAGTGCCATTCCGACAGTGGAGTGTAGATGTAAACCACATTGAGCAGGATGAGCAACAGCCGGAATTCCGTCGGCCCCATGCTGCCGTAAGTCAGCCGGAACTCGCCTTTCAGGATGGTGCAGATATAGGTGTAAACCGAAAGGCACAGGTAGCCGGAGAGCACGAGCAGGGCCACGTCCATGCGGAAGATGGGCGAGAGGCCGGCACCGATGCAGATCATGGCGGTGGTCAGGGCATCCAGCGTGTGGTCGATGAAGAAGCCGAACACGGGGCGCTCCGTGTGGCGCACCCGTGCCAGCGTGCCGTCCAGGCTGTCGCCATACCAATGGAGCACAAGTCCGAAAGAGGCCAGCCACAGGTAATTGATGTTGAAGTTTGACAAATAGCCGCCCGCCATATACAGCAGGGCACCGAACACACCGATGCCTGTCATGATGTCTGAATTCATCCAGCCGGGCTGTTTCCCGGCCAGCCAGACCAAGGCCTTTTTCTCCGCCTTGTTGAGTATTGAGGTCTGAATCCTTTTAGATGTTTCTTTTCCCATTGTTTTTATGTTTATTGGTTGTTTGCGCGATGTCCTTCCCCGTTGTCCTTCGGGGAAGCGTCCGGTTGTTTTTCCCCCACTTTCATCAGCAGGATTCCCGCGGCGGCCCAAAACAGTTCGCGCACGCGGCTGATGATGCTGATGAACATCCCCGTGCCGCCGGTCATGCCCAGTTGCGCCACCGAGATGGCAAACCCGCCCTCGCGGCCGCCCAGTTGCAGGGGCATGAAACCGAGCAGGTTGGCGAACAGCGAGGTGAAAGCAAGGATGAGGAATGAGTGCAGGAACGTCAGCAGGTAACCCGTTGCACCCCCTCCGCCGTTTATGCCGAACAACAGCAGCATGAAGAAGATTTCAAAGCTCTGGCTGATGCGTCCGAAATATTCCAGGAAGAAACTCCCGAAGAACGAACGCTTGTTCTGGGCTTGCAGGTCCCTGATCTGGAGGTCAACCTTTTCCAGGTCCTTTTCGTGGTTTTGGGCAAAGCGGGTGGCCCAACGCTTCAGGCCGGGTATCTTTCCCAGCAGGCGGATGAGCTTCACGGCCATCCCCCTCTTGTAGCCCCGTACAAACAGGTAGATGCCTGCCCAGCAGAAAAGGCCGGTCAGGACGAGCACCACCACCGTGCCGGCTCCTAACGGCACGTCGCCGGCAATGGCCAGCACCAGATAGGTCACGATGCCCGTGACCCAGAACCAGAAATGGCTGAACACGTGCATCATGGCGAAGAGCAACACCGAAGAGGTGGCGCGGTGTACGTCCAGCTGTCTGGAAAGTTCCATGATGCGGTACGGCTCGCCGCCCAGCATGCCGATGGGCGTGGCATAGTTGAGGGCGAAGCCCGAAATGGTGAGCTTCAGCAGCCGCAGGAAGCTGACGGGGCACGGCCCGCTGCCGCGGATGATAATCCGCCAGGACCATGCGTTCATCATGTAAAGCACTACCCACAGGCCCAGTATGGCCGCCAGCCAGTAGCCGGCCCTGGTGATGTATTGCCACAGTTCCGCAAAACTCACGTCGAAAGAGCACAGCATGACAATGACGGCCAGCAGCCCTACGGCAAAGAAAATGTTGTTTATCCGTTTCCTCATGCCTTTCCCGCGTTTGTGTCCCGGCGCATGCCGAGGCGTCCCGTGCCGCAGGGACGTGCGGCCGCAAGGCCGGTGGCCGTGCCATATCTCCGTTGGCGGTGTGCCCTGCGCGCGGGGAAACCCGCGGCATGGCCCCGTCCCTTTATTGTTGCGTCATTCATTGTCGTATCGTTTATTCCTTTTTCCGGTTCGCTTGCCTGAGAACTGTCCCCCGTTCCCGATGATATGCAGGTAGGAGAGACGCCTCAGGCGCGATACGGTCCATTTTCCCGCCCCGGCTTATTTTTGCAGATACTCGTTCATACTGCTGGCCGCACGCCGTCCGTCGCCCATGGCGAGGATGACCGTGGCGCCGCCGCGCACGATGTCGCCGCCGGCAAAGATGCAGGGGATGTTGGTCTGCATGCCTTCATTGACCACGATGGTGTTCTTGCGCCCCAGTTCCAGTCCTTGGATGGAGGTGGGAACGATGGGGTTGGGCGATACGCCGACGGCCACGATGGCCATGTCTATGTCCAGCGTCTCCGTGGCACCGGGGATGGGTTCCGGGCTGCGGCGTCCGCTGGCGTCCGGCTCGCCCAGCCGCATTTTCTGCAGCACCACCTGTTTCACGGCACCTTTCTCGTCGGCGATGTATTCCAAGGGGTTGTGCAGGGTCAGGAATTCTATGCCCTCTTCCTTGGCGTGTTTCACTTCTTCGATACGTGCGGGCATCTCGGCTTCCGAACGGCGATAGACGATGACCACCCGTTCCGCCCCCAGGCGTTTGGCCGTGCGGCAGGAGTCCATGGCCGTGTTGCCGCCGCCCACCACCATCACGTTGCGTGCCATGTGTATCGGCGTGTCGGTGTCGGGGTTGGAAGCGTCCATCAGGTTCACTCTGGTGAGGTATTCATTGCTCGACATGATGTTGATGCTGTTTTCTCCGGGTATGCCCATGAAGTTCGGCAGGCCGGCTCCCGAACCGACGAATATGCCTTGGAAACCTTGTTCTTCCAGCCCCTTCACGCTGATGGTCTTGCCCACCAGGCAGTCTTTCACGAACTTCACGCCCATCTTTTCCAGGTTCTGTATTTCCACGTCCACGATTTTGTTGGGCAGGCGGAATTCGGGGATGCCGTATTTCAACACGCCGCCTATCTCATGCAGGGCCTCGAAGACGGTCACATCGTAACCGTACTTGGCCATGTCGCCGGCAAAAGACAGCCCGGCCGGGCCGGAACCGATGACGGCCACCTTGATGCCGTTGGCCGGTGCGCATTCGGGCACGGACATCATGCCGCTCTCACGCTCAAAGTCGGCGGCAAAGCGTTCCAGATAGCCGATGGCAACGGCCGGTTCTTTCATCTTCAGGTGGATGCACTGGCTTTCGCATTGCTTCTCTTGCGGGCAGACACGTCCGCACACGGCCGGCAGGGCGGAAGTGCTCTTCAGCACGCGGGCGGCATTGAGGAATTCCCCACGTTCGATGTTCTTGATGAACGACGGGATGTTGATGTTCACCGGGCAACCCTGCATGCAGGTGGGGTTGGCGCAGTCCAGGCAGCGTTTGGCCTCCGTCATGGCCTGTTCGGCGTCCAGGCCGATGTTGACCTCTTCCGTCCGTGTCGTGGCGCGGTATCCGGGTTCCAGTTCCGGCATCACCACACGTGTTATGGCCGTCCGCTCTTTGGGTTTCATGGCTTTCCGCAGTTCCTGCCGCCAGGGGGCGTTGCGGTCGGTCAGTTCGCCCAGGGGAGAGGCCGTGTCCATCCGTGAGGCATCTGTCGCCAAATGCGCCTGTTCGGCACGGCAAGGCTGCGGTTGCTGTCCGCCTTTCCCGATGGCATGGTGCTCCCAGCGGTCCATTTCTTCGGCTTCTTCTTTCTTGAATGCCCCCATGCGTTTCAGCATTTCATCGAAGTCCACCTGGTGGCCGTCGAATTCCGGCCCGTCAACACATACGAACTTCGTTTTCCCGCCCACGGAAATGCGGCAGGCACCGCACATGCCTGTCCCGTCCACCATGATGGTGTTCAGGGACACGTCGGTGGGGATATTGTATTTCCGGGTCAGCAGACAGCAGAACTTCATCATGATGGCCGGGCCGATGGCAAAGCATTTGTCCACTTTTTCGCGCAGGATGACGCTTTCGATGCCGGCCGTCACGAGGCCTTTCTGCCCGTAGCTGCCGTCATCGGTCATGATGATGACTTCATCGGAGTGTTTGCGCACTTCGTCCTCCAGGATAATCAGCTCTTTGGTGCGCCCGGCCAGGACCGAAACCACACGGTTGCCGGCAGCTTTCAGGGCTTCGATGATGGGGAGCATGGGGGCAACGCCCACACCGCCTCCGGCACAGACCACTGTCCCGAAGTTCTCGATATGCGTAGCCTTGCCCAGCGGCCCGACCACGTCGGTGATGTGGTCTCCCACGTTCAGGTTGCACAGCTTGGTGGAGGAAAGCCCCACTTCCTGTACCACCAGTGTGATGGTGCCTTTTTCCGTGTCGGCACCGGCTATGGTCAGCGGTATGCGTTCACCTTTCTCTCCCACGCGCACAATCACGAAGTGTCCGGCCTTGCGGGCTTTGGCGATGAGCGGGGCTTTGATTTCGAGTTTGAACACTTTCTCGGAGAAACGGGTCTTGGATATGATTTCGTTCATGGTTCTATTCGTTTGGATTTATGGATAAACGATGGGTTAGAAAGGTTTGTCGTCCAACATCTCGAAGCCGCAGTAGGGTACGAGGCATTTGGGAATCCGTATGCCTTCCGGCGTCTGGTTGTTTTCCATAAGGGCGGCCACGATGCGGGGAAGGGCCAGGGCCGAACCGTTGAGCGTGTGGCACAACTCGGTCTTTTTGTCGTCGGCATGGCGGTAGCGGCATTTCAGGCGGTTGGCCTGGTAAGTGTCGAAGTTGGACACGGAACTAACCTCCAGCCAGCGTTTCTGTGCTTCGGAATACACCTCGAAATCGTAGCAGATGGAGGCGGTGAAGCTCATGTCGCCTCCACACAGGCGCAGGATGCGGTAGGGCAGTTCCAGTTTCTGGAGCAAGCCTTCCACATGGTCCAGCATCTCCTGATGCGACTGTCCGGAGTGTTCAGGTGTATCTATGCGCACCAGTTCCACTTTTGAAAATTCGTGCAGGCGGTTCAGCCCGCGTACGTCTTTGCCGTAGGAGCCGGCCTCGCGGCGGAAGCATTCCGTGTAGGCACAATTCTTGATGGGCAAGTCCTTTTCATCGATAATGACATCGCGGTAGATGTTGGTCACGGGGACTTCGGCCGTGGGGATGAGGTAGAAATCATCCGCGTTGCAGTGGTACATCTGCCCTTCCTTGTCGGGCAACTGCCCAGTACCATAGCCGGAAGCTGCGTTGACCACAGTGGGAGGCATGATTTCTTCGTAGCCCGATTTGCGGGCTTCATCGAGGAAGAAGTTGATGAGCGCGCGCTGCAGGCGTGCGCCTTTGCCCCGATAGACCGGAAATCCGGCACCGGTGATTTTCACGCCCAGGTCGAAATCTATCAGATTATATTTCTTTGCGAGTTCCCAGTGGGGAAGGGCATTTTGGGGGAGTTCCGTCTCCAGGCCTCCGGTTTTCACCACCAGGTTGTCTTCGGCCCCGTTGCCTTCCGGTACGATGTCGTAGGGAACGTTCGGAATGGCACAGAGCTGTGTTATGAGGTCATTCTGGGCCTGTTCCATGCTTTCCTGCAGCATCTTGTTGGTTTCTTTCAGGCGGGCCACTTCTGCCTTTATGGTTTCAGCTTCGTCTTTCTTATCCTGTTTCATCAGCGCACCGATTTGTGAGGCCAGCTTCTTGCTTTCCGAGAGGTTGATGTCCAGCTGTGTCTGTGCTTCGCGGCGTTTCTTGTCCGTGGCCAGCACCCTGTCAATCGCTTCCTTCGCGCCGGAGAAATTCTTTTTCTCCAGTCCTTTGATGACCCATTCGGTCTTCTCATTGATGAGTTTTAATGTAAGCATACTTATAATGTTTTATTCATCTAACTTTCTACAAGTCGCAAAATTAACCAAAAAAAAGGAAGCAGACACAAGAATTTCCAAAAAACTGTTGCCGGTTTTGTCCCTTGGCTCGTGCGGGGATTTTCGATATTAATCCGGTAGTAAGGCTATGTAATAGTTAAGACTTGTTCTGGCGGTAGTACCCTGTCGGAGGAAAAAGGGCTGCCGGATGTCATAGGCGAAGATGCGCAACAGTCATTATCCTCAAGCCTGATGGCACAACGGAACTGCCTATTTTATTGTGATTCGCACAGCGTCTCGCTTTTTTGTGTTATCTTTGTGTGTCAGAACCGAAAAAAAACGGAAAGAAAGATGAAAATAGGAGACAAGGTAAGATTTTTGAGTGAAGTGGGCGGCGGGATTGTGACCGGATTTCAGGGCAAGGACACCGTGCTGGTGCGTGATGCCGATGGATTTGACATTCCCATGGCGGTGCGCGAATGCGTTGTGATAGATACGGACGACTACAACATCGCCAAGGTGAACACGGGCACGCATGACAGCCGTAAGCCGGCCGGCGGGGCCGTTGCCGGAGCGCTCCGACGTAACGGCGGAGATGAGGAAGACCGCCCCGTGACGTTCGTGCCCAAGCCCGTGGAACGTCGTGACGGCGACAAACTGAACGTGGTGCTGGCCTATCTGCCGGTGAATCCCAAGGAAATGACCACGACGGCGTTTGAGGCTTATCTGGTGAATGACAGTAATTATTATGTCACGTTCCTGTACATGAGTGCCGAAAGCAACGGTTGGCGTGTACGCTTCCAGGGTACGGTGGAACCGAATACCAAACTGTTCATGGAAGAATTTGACCGCTCGGCCCTGAACGGCATGGAGCGGGTGTGCGTGCAGTGCCTGGCCTACAAGCAGGACAAGACGTTCCTGCTGAAGCCCGCCGTGCAGGTGGAACTACGCGTGGATACGGTGAAGTTCTACAAACTGCACACGTTCCATCCCTCGGATTTCTTTGAGGAAGACGCCCTGCTCTACGATATCGTGAAAGACGATGTGCCGGCGCGCACGGTGTTTGTCAGTGCCGAACAGCTGCAAGACGCCTTGCTGAAAAAGGCGACGGACGAACGTCCTGCGCGCCGTCCCGCTCGCAAGGACAGTGTGCAACAGAAAAACGACGTGCTGGAGGTGGACTTGCACATCCACGAACTGTTGGACAATACGAACGGGCTGACAAACAAGGATATGCTGGACTGCCAGTTGAAAGAGTTCCGGCGGGTGATGGACGAGAACCTGAAGAACAAGGGGCAGAAAATCGTGTTCATTCATGGCAAGGGAGAAGGCGTGTTACGCAATGAGCTGTTGAAAGAACTGAAGCGTGCCTACAAGAGTTGCACCTATCAGGATGCCTCGTTCCGCGAATACGGTTTCGGGGCTACAATGGTGGTTGTGCATTAACCTGTATGGATTTTAAAAGTTCTTAATAAATACGCGTTCGGTTGCAGCATTGCAGGAAACCCCGTAACTTTAGCATCATTTTAATGTAGAACCTCTTAAAGAGTATTACAAACTAACGATGCGACACTTCGGGATCTTGTTTCTGTTATTCCTGCTTTCCTATGGCCCTGTCTCTGCCCAGGCTTTGTTGCCTGAGGACTCGGTGGCTTCCGTCACGGGGCAGGATATAGTAGAGAAGGCCAAGCAATATATCGGGGTGCCCTATCGTTACGGGCAGATGAATCCCAAACGCGGTTTTGACTGTTCCGGGTTTACAACCTATGTGTTCAAGTTGCTGAACATAAAGTTGACGCGGACTTCGCGTTCGCAGTTCAAGGAAGGGATCAGTATTGATAACCGGCGCGACCTGCGGCAAGGCGACCTTGTGTTTTTCACGGGTTCGCGCTCACGCCATACGGTGGGGCATGTGGGTATCGTGACAGCCGTGGATGAAAAGACGGGAGAGTTTGAGTTCATCCACGCGGCCCGGAAAGGAATCTGCATTACATCGTCCTCCGAGGTGTATTATGAACGGAGGTATGTTGGAGCACGACGGGTATTAGTGTGATATAGAGCAAGTAGAAGGTGAGAAGGAGAGCCGTTTCCTGTGTGTGGCCGGATGCCGCGAGGAAATGGCTCCTGTTGTTTTCCGGTGGAGCCGGCGGTCAGAACAAGTCTGCTTCCACCGGGCAGTGGTCCGACCCGTAGATGCCGGTGTGTATGTTTGCGCCAGTGAGTTGCCCCTCCAGGCGGCGGGAGACGAGGAAATAGTCGATGCGCCAGCCGGCGTTCTTCTCTCGTGCCCGGAAACGGTAGGACCACCAGGAATAGACCCCCTCCGCGTTGGGGTAGAGATGGCGGAACGTGTCTGTGAAACCGCTTTGCAGCAGCAGGCTGAACTTTTCACGTTCCTCATCGGTGAATCCGGCGTTCCTCCGGTTGCTTTTCGGGTTTTTCAGGTCTATTTCCCGGTGGGCCACGTTCAGGTCGCCACAGGCCACAACGGGTTTACGGGCATCCAGTTGCAGGAGGTAGTTGCGGAAATCGTCTTCCCACTTCATACGGTAGTCCAGCCGTTTCAGCCCGTCCTGCGAGTTGGGCGTATAGACCGTCACTAAGTAAAAGTCCGGCATTTCGAGCGTGATGACGCGCCCCTCCCGGTCGTGTTCTTCCATGCCCAGCCCGTAACTGACATTCAGCGGGGTGTGGCGGGTGAAGATGGCCGTACCGGAATATCCCTTTTTTTCCGCGTAGTTCCAATAAGCGTTATAGCCTTCAAATGACAGATCCAGCTGTCCGGCCTGTATTTTGGTTTCCTGCAGGCAGAAGAAGTCGGCCTTCAGTTCGTTGAAAGCCTCTTTAAATCCTTTTTCGCAACAAGCCCTCAGGCCGTTGACGTTCCATGAGATGAATTTCATAATCCGATATGTTGTCTTTGGTTTGCTTTGTGATTCAAAGGTAAGGCTTTTCCGGCGGATGGACAAACGTTTTCACAGTTCGCACAGCATCTCGCCGCTGTGGCGGATGTAGAGGAACCGGGTGTGAAGGCTTTCGGCTTCTGCACCGAAGGTCATGGCTTCTTTCCTGGCGGGCAGGAAATGCATGGGGGCAAAAAGTTGTGTGGGAATGGCCTGTAGCCACTGGCGTGCCCCGCGGGCGAAGTCATGCCCCAACCGTGGATCGACTGGGAACATGACCAAGTCGAACTGCGGGTAAACCGCACGGATGCTATCCACGATGGCCTTGAAGTCACCCTCGCGTTTGCGTACCTGTTGCGGGGTAGATTCGTCCGCCCAATGCCAGTTGTTCAGGTCGCCGGCGTGGAAGATGTGCCTGTTTTCCACCTCCACCGCGAAAGAGACACCGGAATCGGTGGAACCGAAAGCCCTGATGCCGACCATGTCGTCGTGGAAAGTCTCCCCGCAGCGCAAATAGGCCGTTACTCCTTCCGTTCCGGCGCGCCGCCGCCGATAGATGTCACGCGACAGGATGACCCGCTTTTCGCCCGAAGGAACAGGCAGGCGCAGGATTTCCGGATTAAAGTGGTCCGGATGGAAATGGCTGGCGATGAAGTACACCCGCTTCCGGGTGGTGGAAAGCAGATGCTCCACCACGGCGTTGGGAGCGTCACGCCAATAGTCGAAAATCAAGGCGCACCTTGTTCCCTCCAGCAGGAATCCGCTGTGGAAGATATAAGTCAGTGTCATGGTGGTCTGTCTTTTAGGCAACAAATATAGCAGAATATCCTGAAAAAACAATCTTTTGCTTGTGAAGTTTTCAGGATTTTGTTACATTTGTTTTCTACGAACAAGTATTGGAAGGATTATGAAGAAAAAAATGTTGAGCATGATGTTCTGCAGCATCATGGTGTGCGGCATGCAGGCGCAGGAAGTGTCTGGCGGTTACCCGTATTCTCCCGTGCCTTTTACTTCGGTCAAGGTCACCGGCGGTTTCTGGGGGCAGCGCCTGAAGGCCAGCCGGGAGGTGACGATACCTTTGGCTTTCAGCAAGTGTGAGGAAAGCGGGCGTTATGAGAACTTTGTCCGTGCGGCGCATCCGGACGAGAGTTACAAAGTGGGTGGTTTTCCATTCGACGATACGGATGTGTACAAGACCATCGAGGGAGCCAGCTATCTGTTGCAGACCTATCCCGACAAGCATCTGGAAGACTATATCGACAGTGTGCTGGCCATTGTGGCTCAGGCACAGGAACCGGACGGTTACCTCTATACTGCCCGCACGATGAACCCGAAGCATCCGCACGAGTGGGCGGGCAGCCGGCGTTGGGAGAAAGTGGAAGAACTGAGCCATGAATTTTATAACCTGGGGCACATGGTGGAGGGAGCCGTGGCATATTATCAGGCTACAGGAAAACGCAATTTCCTGGACATTGCCATCCGCTATGCCGACTGCGTGTGCCGGAACATCGGGCCGGGAGAAGGGCAACTGAAACTTGTGCCGGGACACCAGATTGCCGAGATGGCACTGGTACGCCTCTATCTGGTGACGGGCGACCGCAAGTATCTGGACGAAGCCCGTTTCTTCCTCGACCAGCGGGGGCATACCTCGCGCCGTGACGCCTACAGCCAGGCACACCTGCCGGTGGTGGAGCAGGATGAGGCTGTGGGGCATGCCGTGAGGGCCACCTACATGTATGCAGGTATGGCGGACGTGGCCGCGCTTACGGGTGACACGGCCTATATTCATGCCATAGACCGTATCTGGGAGAACATCGTGGGCAAGAAATACTATATCACCGGGGGCATCGGGGCAACGGCCAACGGAGAGGCTTTTGGCGCCAACTACGAGCTGCCCAACATGTCGGCCTATTGCGAGACCTGTGCGGCCATCGGCAATGTTTATGTCAACCACCGTCTGTTCCTGTTGCATGGAGAATCCAAGTATTATGACGTGTTGGAACGCACCCTGTATAACGGTTTGATTTCCGGCGTGTCGCTGGATGGGGGTTCTTTCTTTTATCCCAATCCGCTGGAGAGCCGGGGGCAGCACCAGCGGCAGGCGTGGTTCGGTTGTGCCTGTTGCCCGTCGAACATCTGTCGCTTCATCCCTTCCTTGCCGGGTTATGTGTATGCCGTGAAAGACAGGAGCGTGTATGTAAACCTTTTTATGGACAATGAGGCGGAGATTGAAGTGGACGGCAAGTCCGTCGTATTGGAGCAGCAGACCCGTTATCCCTGGGACGGCGATGTGGCGGTGACGGTGAAGAAAAACAAGGCCGGAGTGTTTGCCTTGAAAATCAGAGTGCCGGGATGGGCACGGGGAGAAGTAGCACCGGGCGGCCTGTACCGTTATGATGACGGCAAACGGCTTGATTATACTTTTTCCGTCAATGGGGAACCCGTGGAAGGGAGCCTGCAGAACGGATATTTCACCCTTGAGCGTAAATGGCGGAAAGGCGATTGCGTGGAGGTGCATTTCGGGATGGAACCCCGTGTGGTGAAAGCGAATCCTGAAGTCGCGGCAGATCGCGGGCGGGTGACAGTGGAGCGTGGCCCGCTGGTGTATTGTGCGGAATGGCCGGACAATTCGTTCGATATCATGAGCGTGTTGCTGAACCGCAGTCCGCAGTTCGACACCGTAGAAGAACCCGACTTGCTGTGTGGTTTGACGGAAATCAAGACAAAAGCCCAGACATTAGGATATGACGGCAGCGGCAGGCTGGTTGCGGAAGATGTGGAACTGACACTGATTCCATATTATGCGTGGGCACACCGCGGGGCGGGGAACATGGCCGTCTGGCTTCCTCAATCTGTCAGTGCCACGACGCCGGCCCTTCCGCCTACTCTGGCTTCGGAAAGCCGGGTGGAGGCATCGCATTGGACTGCGGCATTGTCGGCCATCAACGACCGGATGGTTCCTGCGGACAAGGACGACCGTTCTCTGCCTTATTACCATTGGTGGCCGACGAAAGGAACCACGGAATGGGTGATATACAACTTGTCGGCCTCGTCCACCGTGTCTTCTTCCACCGTTTATTGGTTTGATGATGCGCCGTGGGGCGGTTGTCGTGTCCCGAAAAGCTGGCGGCTTTATTATAAGGATGAGTCCGGGGCATGGCTACCGGTGGACCCGGTTAGTGCCTATGGCACGGAAAAAGGGATAGGCAACAGGGTGGATTTCTCACCGGTTCGGACCACGGCTTTAAAACTGGAGGTGGAACTTCCGGCCGACAATTCCTCCGGAATCTTTGAATGGGAAGTGGAATAGCGCAGGAAACCATATAGTCAAAAAGGAATGGTTTGCGAATTACACAAACCATTCCTTTTTGACTATACATTCAGCGATGAGGAGGTTTGCCTTAGTCTTGCACTGCTTTAGAAAGAACAAAAAATGAAATAAAAACGAAACGATTATGTTGACTGTTATTTGCATTACGCTCCTTGCTTATTGCATTTTGGGCAAGGACATCCG
>CAZGSE010000042.1:0-22350 GCA_964528135.1 uncultured Paraprevotella sp.
CTTGTTGTCTATGTAAACCTTTCAATGAACTCCTTCTCCGCTTCCCCCAGCATCGCACCCCGCAGGGCCGTGCTTTCCGAAAGCGAGTGCAAAGGTAATACTTTCCTCCGTTCCCACCAAATCCGCGGGTATTTTTTTTCCGCGGAAAAGCACCACAAAAATACGCAAAAAGGAGCACAAAAACAAGCAATGTGTTGAAAAACATATTTTTGGCGGCAGGAAAACGGGAAGGAAAAAAATCATCAAAAAAACGGGCATGAAGAAAACCGGACGGCACTTTGCGCAAAAACGCAATCGACCTTGCGCAAAAACAGGGGCAGCCTTGCGCACAAAAAAACGCATGCATCCAAAAGCCAAAGTGCGCCCCAAGTCCGGACAAAAGCCCTTGGGGGCACTTCATAACGCACGACGCACGCCTTTTGACACCACGCGCCCACAGGCCTGACCGGCATCCGTCCGACGGCATTCTTCCGGAACGAAACAGCTTTTTCACCGACAATATATACAAAGATATGGCAAAATACATTAATTTTGCCTTGGATTCGGGCAAGCACACTTGTGTCCGGCTCAATCCCTCCAAACAGAAAGCCTCATGGTAGAAAACAACAAGCGGCAAAAAAACGCCATCATCATAGGTGCCGGACCTGCCGGTCTCACCGCAGCCCTCGAACTCCTGCGCCATACGGACATACGCCCGATTGTGTTAGAAAAGGGCCGGCAAGCCGGAGGCTTGTCGCGCACGGTGGAATACCACGGAAACCGGATAGACATCGGCGGGCATCGTTTCTTCTCAAAAAACCAGTCCATCATGCAATGGTGGACCGACCTGCTTCCCCTGCAAGGGGCACCGGCGATAGACGACGTGTTGCTCCATGCCAGGAAAAACTTTCCTCCTGCAGGTCCCGACCCGGAACAAGAAGACAACGTCATGCTGATGCGCCGCCGCATCTCACACATCCTCTACGACCGGAAGTTTTTCACCTACCCCGTATCAGCCAGCATCGGAACCTTCCGCAACCTCGGCCTGCGGCGCACACTGCATGCCGGATGCGGATGGCTTTGCTCCACCCTGCACAAAAGGCCGGAAACCTCGCTTGAAAATTTCTACATCAACCGCTTCGGGCGCCCGCTCTACAAAATGTTTTTTGAACACTATACAGAGAAAGTCTGGGGAATGCATCCCTCGAAACTGGACGCAAGCTGGGGCGCACAGCGCGTCAGCGGCCTGTCAATCAGCCGCCTGCTGAAAGACATCCTGCAACGGCCCGCCCGGCACGACAACGACATACTGCAAAAAGGCACGGAACGATCCCTCATCGAGAACTTCCTGTATCCCAAATTAGGGCCAGGCCAATTGT
The DNA here is from genome assembly GCA_964528135.1 of uncultured Paraprevotella sp. Lineage (GTDB taxonomy): Bacteria > Bacteroidota > Bacteroidia > Bacteroidales > Bacteroidaceae > Paraprevotella. The sequence goes on from CAZGSE010000042.1 coordinate 1,359, forward strand.
GGGAGGCCGTGAGCCATGAGATAACCAAGGAAAACGCTGAAAATCAAGGGGGGGGGGATATTCTTTACAGCCATAAAGTGAGCCACATACGGCTCAGAGAGGGAAAGGCCGCTTCTGTCTGCGCAGAACTGCCCGACGGCTCACAACGGACATTTCCCTGTGACTATGTACTCTCGTCCATGCCGCTCAAAGAACTGGTCCATGCATTCGGGGAAAACGAAGTCACACCGGCCGTATGGCAAGCCGCCGACGGGCTTCCCTACCGCGACTTTATCACGGTCGGCCTGCTGGTGAAGCGGCTCAAGCTGACCGCGCCTCCCGGCACCCGGACATACGAGGGGCGGATTCCGGACACGTGGATTTACGTCCAGGAACGAGACGTACACATCGGCCGCCTGCAGATATTCAACAACTGGTCGCCCTACCTGGTGAAAGACTACAAGGAAAAAATCTGGCTGGGGCTGGAATATTTCTGCAATGCCGGCGACGAGCTATGGACACTTGCCGACCCGGATTTCATACGGATGGCAATAGGCGAGTTGATACATATCGGTATCCTTGAGTCTCCCGCCGTTGTGGAAGACGCCACGGTTATACGGGAAGAGAAAGCCTACCCGGCCTACCACAGCGGCTACACACGCCTTCCGGAAATCATCCGCTGGACCGACACCATCCCCAACCTCTTCTGCATCGGGCGCAACGGGCAACACCGCTACAACAACATGGACCACTCCATGCTCACCGCCATTGAAGCCGTGTGCCACATCCGTGAAGAACGGACCGACAAAAGCCCCATCTGGAACATCAACACCGAACAAAGCTACCATGAAAGTACAACAGCATAAAACACCCCGACACCTCCGTTTCCCGTCCCTGTCCCTCATACTGGAACGAACCGGCAACGACCGGCACAATCTCGCGTGGCTGCTCAAAGGCGCGCTCCTGATCTACCTGGCAGAACTGGCGGTCAACAGGCTGCGTATCGGCACATCCCCCGATTCGGAAGGTTATTTCACCGCCGGACGCAACCTGCTCGACGGGTATCCGGACTTCTTCCGCACGCCCGTATTCCCCCTCATCTGCCAGCCTGCACGCCTCCTGGCCGGTGATTTTGCCCCCTACATCATCTCAGTGATACTTTTCATCATCCTGCTGTATTCCGTAACCATCCTATACCGGACCGTCTCACTGCAAACAACCGACAGGCGGGTCAGGTTCACCGCCACCGCCCTGTATGCCTACAACCCGGCCATCATCAGCTGGTGCGTAGAGGACATCGGCACCGAGTCGTTAGCTATTTCCGGCATGGTATTCATGTGTTACCTTATAACCACCAGCCTCCTGAAACGCCCCAAGGCAACCCTCATCCTGGCCATAAGCGGCCTCACGTTCCTGCTAATCATGCTCCGCCCTTTCTTTGTCTGTATAATACCTGTGATATTGCTGTTCTTCCTGTTCCAGGCAGCTGTACCCCACACCAGGCGGCGCATCGTGACAGCCGCCCTTGTCGGTACAGTGGCAACCACGGTGGCCATACTTTCCTACTGCTCTGCCATCGGACACCGCTACGGCATGTTCACCCTGTCCAAAGTATCATCCATCAACCGTGCCATCATCGTCGCGCCCGAACACGAAATGACACAACAGTTCTGGACTTCCTCCGAGGGATATAAGGAATACATAGACGGCATAAACCGGGAAATAGCCCTTGACCCGATGGGCTATGTGAAAGGACGATGCAAAGAATTCCTGCTGTCGTGTGCCATGTACTACCCCGCAGCAGGGTTCGGCCTGACGGGGAAAGTGATGAACCGCGTCATCAACATCCCCCTCTGGTTTTCTTATGCTTTCATCGCCGCCTACTTTGTCTTCCACTGGCGGAACAGGAAACAGTCCCGCCCCGTGTTCCGTCTCGCCCTCCTTTTGTCACTCTGCTGTTGCGCCACGATCTTCACCTCCGTGTGGGGAGCCTATGCCGATTATTCACGCCTTATGATGCCCATGTATCCCTGCCTGTGCCTCATGTCCTGCACCTTCTTGCCGTCCGTCCTGCCCGATGAACCGGACAGGACGAACGACAAACGCCATTGATTTAGGCATTATTAACAAGACAAGGCAACTGCAAATCGTCCGGTTTATTGTATATTTGCAAAAATATGCACTCTATTAACGGAGCACATGAAAGATTTCGTCAAATACACCTTGGCAACCCTCTGCGGGCTGTTCATTGGAGGTATGGCCCTGCTCCTGCTGGGCATATTGTCCTTGGCGGGCATGCTCGGCACGGAAAACGCGGCCCCCGACCTGCAACCGCAATCCGTGTTGCGGATTACGCTGGACGGAGAGTTGCAGGAACACACGGCGAACGACCCTTTGGGCGACCTGCTGGGCAGCAACTGCCGCCCCATCAGCCTGCGTGAAACCCTGACAGCCATCCGCGCCGCCAAGGCCAACCCTTCCATCCGGGGCATTTACCTTGAAGCACAAATGATGACGGGCGCAACGCCCGCCATGATACGGGAAATCCGCGAAGCACTCGTGGATTTCAAGGAAAGCGGGAAATTCGTCATCGCCTACGGGGACAATTACACCCAAGGCTGCTACTACATCTGCAGCGCGGCCGACACGATCATCCTCAACCCACAGGGGCAGGTCAACTGGTGCGGCATGGCGGTGCAGCCCATTTTCTACAAAGACTTGCTGGAAAAAATAGGCATCAGGATGCAGGTGTTCAAGGTGGGCAGCTACAAATCGGCCGTGGAACCGTTCACCCTCACCCAAATGAGTGAAGCCAACCGCGAACAACTGTCGTCCTACCTGAACGACATCTGGCAAACCATGCTGGCGGACGTAGCGGAATCACGTCACATCAGTACGGAACGGCTCAACGGATATGCCGACAGCCTGGCTCTCCTGAGGCCTGCCCCGGAACTGCTCCGGAGCGGTTTGGTGGACACCTTGGCCTACATGGACGGCGTGGAACGCCTGCTGCGCAAGAAAACGGGATGCCGCAAAGGCGAGCTTCCATTGGTCAGCACCAGGGAAATGGCGGCCTGCGCCGCGGCCGAACCGAAGAAAGGAGACAAAATAACCGTATATTATGCCTATGGCGACATCGTGGACCGCGCCAACGACTGGAGTGCAAACGTCATCAGCGCGGAAAACACCTGCCGCGACCTGAAACGCCTGCGGGAAGACGCATCGGTGAAAGCCGTTGTCATAAGGGTGAACTCCGGAGGCGGAAGCGCTTATGCCTCGGAACAAATCTGGCACGAAGTGAAACTGCTCGGCGAGGCCAAACCCGTGGTCGTCTCCATGGGAGGGATGGCAGCTTCGGGCGGATACTACCTGTCGTGCGGTGCCAGCTATATCATAGCCGAGCCTACCACCCTGACGGGCAGCATCGGCATCTTCGGCCTGATTCCGGATGCCAGCCGGTTGCTGCACGATAAACTGGGATTGCATTTCGACATGGTAAAGACCAACCGGCACGCAGACTTCGGCACACCGTCCCGCCCGTTCAACCCATCGGAAGCCGCCATGATGCAGAACTACATCCAACGCGGCTACCAGCTGTTCACCGGAAGAGTGTCGGAAGGACGGAAAATGAAACTTGAAAAAGTGGAAGAACTGGCCGAAGGACGGGTCTGGACCGGACGGCAAGCGCTGGAAAACGGACTGGTGGATGCCAACGGCAACCTGCAAACCGCCATAGAGAAAGCGGCCGAACTGGCCCAAGCCGGGCAATACCATGTAGAGTTCGGGCCGGCACCCGCACCGTGGTACGAGAACCTGCTCGCAAAGAAAAAACGGGACTACCTGAACACGTTCCTGCAGGAGACCCTCGGCATACCTTACGCCACACTGACGAACCTGCAGCTGCTGCGCGGGACGAACCCCGTGCAGGCCCGCCTGCCCTACGAACCCAACTTTTCCAACTGAACGCCATGGAGGGGAACCTGATCAGAATCAACGAATGGCTGCTGCCGCTGTCCTGGCTATACGGCTTGGGCGTGAGGCTGCGCAACGAACTTTTTGAAATGGGAATCCTCAAGTCCAGGAGTTACGACATCCCCGTGATTTCCGTGGGCAACATCACCGTGGGCGGAACGGGAAAGACCCCCCATACGGAATACCTGATCCGCCTGCTGCGGCCGCAATACAAGGTGGCCGTGCTGAGCCGGGGATACAAGCGGAAATCCAAGGGATTCATACTGGCAGACAGCCAGACCCCCATGTCCCTCATCGGCGACGAGCCGTACCAGATGAAACAGAAGTTCCCGGACATCCACGTGGCCGTGGACAAGGACCGCCGGCACGGCATAGAAAGGCTCTGCGACGAACAAGTAGCCCCCGGTACGGATGTCATCCTCCTGGACGATGCCTACCAGCACCGCTACGTCAAGCCCGGCATCAACATCCTGCTGGTGGACTACCACAGGATGATTTGCGACGACCGGCTCTTGCCCGCCGGGCGGCTGCGGGAACCGAAAGAGGGAAAGCGCAGGGCCAACATCGTCATCGTGACCAAATGCCCCCCGGACATCAACCCGATGGGCTACCGCATCATCAGGAAGGCTTTGCGGCTGTACCCCTACCAGAAACTGTTCTTCTCCACCCTGAAGTATGGCAACCTCAAGGCCGTCTTCCACGATGAGGAACGGCCGCTGGACCAACTCCGCCACAAGGAAAACATCCTGCTCCTCACGGGCATAGCCTCTCCCGAACAAATGAGGATGGACCTCGAACGCCGCGGAATGAATGTCATACCCCTCCCGTTCGGCGACCATCATTACTTCTCCGAAAAGGACGCCGCACGCATCAACGACACCTATGCACAGATGGAGCCACCCAAACTGATTGTCACCACCGAAAAGGATGTCACACGCCTGAAAGACTTGCAGGGACTGGGCGAAGAGGTGAAAAAGGCCCTCTACGCCCTGCCCGTCGAGATAGAAATATTACAAAACCGACAACAATCGTTTAACGAAAACATTATAAGTTATGTATCCAACCATTCAAGAAACAGCCTCATGGCTGAGGGACAGGATGGCCACACAGCCGGAAACGGCCATCATCCTGGGTACCGGCCTGGGCAAGCTGGCCGCTGAAATCACCGAAGCCACCCGCATACCCTACAAGGAAATCCCCAACTTCCCCGTCTCTACCGTTGAAGGGCACTGCGGACAGTTGATTTTCGGGAAACTGGGACAGAAAGACATCATGGCCATGGAAGGACGCTTCCACTACTACGAAGGCTACAGCATGCAGGAAGTGACGTTCCCCATACGGGTGATGTACGAACTGGGCATCAAGACACTTTTTGTCAGCAATGCCGCCGGAGGTACTAACCCCGCCTTCGAAATCGGCGACCTGATGATTATCACCGACCAGATCAACGCCTTGCCTGAGAACCCGCTACGCGGCAAGAACTTCCCCACCGGGCCGCGCTTCGTGGACATGCACGAGGCTTACAGCCACACGCTGATAGAACAGGCACGGGCCATTGCCAAGGAAAAGGGCATCAAGGTGCAAGAGGGCGTTTACCTGGCCACTCAAGGCCCCACTTATGAAACCCCGGCCGAATACAAGATGTTCCGCACATGGGGAGCCGACGCCGTGGGTATGTCCACCGTGCCGGAAGTCATCGTGGCCAACCACTGCGGCATGCGCTGTTTCGGCATCAGCGTCATCACAGACCTTGGCGTGGAAGGGAAAATCGTGGAGGTCAGCCACGAAGAAGTGCAGAAAGCCGCAGACGCCGTGCAACCCCTGATGGCAGAAATCATGCGGGAAATGATCAACCGTTCCTAACAATACGGAAGACAGGAAGAATATGCGAGAAACAAACAGGACCGAAATATCTGCATTGGGCGAATTCGGGCTAATCAGGCACCTGACGGAAAACATACAATTGAAAAACGCCTCCACGCATTACGGTGTGGGGGACGATTGTGCCGTCATGGAATACCCGGCCGGCAAGCAAGTGCTTGTCACCAATGACCTGCTGGTGGAAGGCATTCATTTCGACCTGACTTACGTGCCGTTGAAACACCTCGGCTACAAGTCGGCCATGGTCAACCTGTCGGACATCTACGCCATGAACGGGATGCCGCGCCAGATGGTGGTGTCCATCGCCATGGACAAACGCTTCTGCGTGGAGGACATGGAGGACTTTTACGCGGGATTGCGCCTAGCCTGCGACGCCCACGGAGTGGACATCGTGGGGGGAGACACCACCTCGTCGCTCACCGGGCTGTCCGTCAGCATCACCTGCATCGGTGAGGCCGACAAGGAACAGGTCGTGTACCGCAATGGTGCCAAGGAGACCGACCTGGTCTGTGTCAGCGGAGACTTGGGCGCCGCCTATATGGGCCTGCAATTGCTGGAGCGTGAGAAGGCCGTATTCCGCCAGCAACTGCAAGAGGCCCGCAAGAAGGGGAACAGCCGCATCGAGGAAGAATTGCTCCGTGCCCAACCCGACTTCAACGGGAAAGAGTACCTGTTGGAACGCCAACTGAAACCGGAGGCACGGCGCGACATCATCGAAGCCCTTGCCGCCGCACATATCCGCCCGACATCCATGATAGACATCTCAGACGGCCTGAGTTCCGAGTTGTTGCACATCTGTACGCAAAGCAACGTGGGTTGCAGGATATACGAAGAACGCATCCCGCTGGACTACCAGACCGCAATCATGGCCGAAGAACTGGACATGAACGTCACGACCTGCGCCCTGAATGGCGGGGAAGATTACGAATTGCTGTTTACCGTCCCCCTGTCTGAACATGAGAAAGTCAGCAGGATGGACGACATAAAAGTCATCGGGCACATCACCGAAGCCCCTTCAGGTTGTACACTGGTCAGCCGCGACGGCAACGAATTTGAACTGAAAGCGCAAGGCTGGAACCCTCTGAAAGCGACTTAACGCTCCTCCCCCTCCCAAGAAACAACCGAATGGCAAGGAGGCTGTATCAAAATAAACTGCACCCCAAAAGTTTTGTGTCTAACTTTTGGGGTGCAGTTCAAATAAACAGCCTGCCCCGCAAGGCAGGAACAAGCACCGGCAAGGCAAGGCACGGCATTCCCTTGCGGAAGAACGGCCGCCGTTTTCCGCAAGAACGGAACACACCTTGCGGAAGTTTTCAGACGCCAATAATACACCGCCTTACCCTTAGTATAAGAGGAAATGTTACTGCCCTGCGGTACGACATCGGCAAAATAATTGCTGGGAAACAAATGTTTTCTTATTTTTGCTGCTGAAAAAAAGATTCTTCAATGGGTAAAACCAAGGCAATCATCAGAATAATACTGTCATACATCTCCGCCATCATCATCTTGCCGCTTGCGGTCGTATGCAGGATTTTCAGGAAGTAAGGCTCATCGTTTCCCGAACGGGTCTTTGTACAAGCCGAGCAACTGCTTGACGAAGTAGTAGAAAAACTGCATGTCGTCCACAAAATAACGCTTGAACATACGCTTAGGTTCCATCAGGAAACGGTAGAACCATTCCATGGCCAACTTCTGGAATATCTTTGGGGCACGCCTTATGTTGCCTGCCTCGAAGTCGATGGTCGCTCCCAATGCCATCCAAATGTCCACTCCGGGCATTTCACCCTTGTGCGCGAAAATCCACTTCTCCTGCTTGGGGCAGCCAACGCCCACCAGCACGACATTCGCCCCGCTCGCGTTTATCATGTCATAAATCCGCGCGTTTTCCTGTGGCTTTTTCTCAAAGCCCCATGACGGTGAATATGCCCCGACCACCATCTCCCGCCCTACCCTGCGGTTTATGTTTTCCATCGCTTTTTGTGCCACGCCGTCCATTGCACCAAGCAAGAAAATCCTGCAGCCGGGGTCGTTGCGGTGGTACATGTAAAAATCGGTGAAAAAACTGCTGCCCGGTATCGCCTCCTTCAGCGGATGCCTCAACAGTTTTGACAACAGACAGAGTATCCTGCTGTCGCATACCACCCACTCCGCCTTTTGGTAAAGGTCATAAAAAGCCTTGTCGCGCTGAAGTTTCACCATGTGGTCTATGTTGGGGGTGACGAGCACGCCACAGTCAAGTTTTTCCAACAACTCCTGCTTGGTGAGCGAGAGGATGTCAACGTTCAGCATTCTGGTTGTTTCCATAATTCGATACTTTATTTTATATTTAAAGTCCTACTTGTTTACCAATGAGGACAAGATTTTGTTCCACTGCCCGTATATCACGTCAATGGAATACTCTTTGCTCGTTTCGATGGCAGCTCCGGACATACGGCGAAGCAAAACGTTGTCCGTCATGGCCTGCAATAATGCCGCAGACATCGTTTCGGCATGGAAACCGTCGTTTTCCGGCTTCACTATCATGCCGTTCTTCCCATCTTTGATTATGTCATAAACGGCGGAATAGCTGCCGTAAACCACCGGCACCACCCCGAAGCTCATGCACTCGGCCAGTACAAGGGGGAAGCCCTCGAACTCCGAAGCCAGCACTAGCAACGATGCCCGCTCGTAATACGGGCGTGGCGACCGGAAACCTTCGAAACTTACATTCCTGAGATTGAGGTCACGCACCAGTCTTTCCAGGTTTTCACGTTCCGGTCCGTCACCTACGATGGTCAGGTGCCAGTCGGGACGTACATGCTCCGCCAGAGCCCATGTCTCTATCACACGGTGTACGCGTTTTTGGTTGTAATCCAGCCGTCCAACAAAAAGTACCTCTTTTTGTTTGTTCACTGAGTTTGGCACAAATCCGGCCGTATCTATGGTCACCGGGTTTGTTTGTACCTTGAGTTTCACGGCATGGGCAATGCCGGTATAGTCCTCAAAATGCCTTATAAAACTTTCCGACAACACCATGAAGAAGTCGCTGTTGCGGTAAATGTAGCGCATGCTTGCCGCCGTCACAACTTTAAACAGGCGCAACTTCAATCCCAACAATCCGCGTCCCAACAGGCTGTCACAACGTTCAAGAGCCATCTCCACCTCTTTGGTCCGCCCGTTTGACAACGGGTCGTTGTGGTAAACGGCTATGACCTTTACGCCAAGTCCGGCAGCGGCTTTCTTCAGTGTGCGTGCCGGGACATAAGGCAGCCCCCATTGGTTTATCGCAACATTTATGCCGTTGTCTATGAGAGTCCTGCGCAGTGAAGCCACGTTGGCCGGGCCGGAGTCGAAGCCTTGCCCGTAAATGAGCCTTACACGTTTGTCAAGCCTGTCTGCAAGACTGACCTTTCCTTCGTAAAAAGCCCAGATGACGACATTATGCCCCTCTGCAGCGAACTTGTTTGCAAGCACCGAGGTGACCACTTCCAACCCCCCTATCTCAAACGATTTGAGTAAAAACAAGATGTTCATCAATCTACAATGCGAACCAATAATTATAACGCTGGTTATAGTCTATTTCCGCCATCCTGTCCCTTATCACCCTTGCCGGATTTCCGCCGACAATCTTCCGTGGCGGGACGTCTTTCGTCACGACACTGCCGGGTAGCACTATTGCACCGTTGCCTATCCTCACGCCGGGCATCAGTATGGCATTCGAGAAAATAAACGCATTGTCCTCTATCACAACGGGCGCACCTTTGGTCTCAAACTTCGGGCTGTCCGTATCGTGCCCCAGAGTGTATATTTTCGTCCCGTGCGCTATGCCCACATTGTTGCCAATCGTTATCCCGCGACGGTTGTCAAGGTAACAGCCAAAGTTTATAACCGAATTTTTTCCTAAAACGAAATTGCCCACATGGAAGAACTTGCAATGGCGGTGGATACTGCTGCCTTCTCCCACCCTAATCCCAAACATCCTCAGATACACGCGCCGTATGGGATTCGGCACAAGGGTGTACGTGAAATTAAGAAACTCTACCAAAAAGAATTTGGCCTGGAGGAGCAGTGGATTACCCCCCCGTTAATATTTGTTAACTTCATTCTTTATATTGATTTATTCTTTAGTTTCATGTAGAATGCAAACACACCGAACTTATAAAGTGCGGGCTTCACAGATGACAGGAACTTTTGTAGCGGCGACTGCGGAAGGTATTTCTTTTCTATCGCATCCATGGGCAACGTTCCAAGATCCCGGAAAAATTCGTCGCGACGCGGATTCATCGGTACACAGTTTTTTATCATTACGCCATCCCGCTTTATCACAGGCCCTATGTCGGAAGCCGCATAGGTGAAATCGTCCTTCAGGCACTCGAACACAGCCTGTCCCTTTGCGGTATGGATGAAGACATTTGTGGCTCCCTTGCCGCTGAACTGCGGAGAGACGGACTTGGCATCCCAACAGTCGAATATCGTGATGTCGCTCATCCGGTGGAGGGTCTTGAAATGGCAGGCATAGCAACTCGGACGGGAACAGATGTTCTTGAAGTACAGCCTTAGCATCAGGTCGCTCTCTTTCCCCTTATGATAATGCTTCGTCCGGTCGGCAAAGGTGATGGTGGCCGTGCTGTAATCATACCCGTAGTGCTTGTCGCGCGAGCGGTAATCGACCACGGTGCTGCCCGCGCGGGCGGAATGCCAGGCCAAATACTTCCTTAACAACCGTGGACTTGGTGTGCCGTGGCACACCAAGTCCACGGTTGTTAAATTTTCATATTTCCGTTTCCCCAGATACCCATAAAGGCCGGCTATCTGGCACGGCGTGCCGCTGAACACCACCATCCTGCCATCCGCAAGGAACTTCCTGGCCTGCCGGTAGCTGTCCCCCACAAGGCTCTGCACATATTTGGAACCCCTGAACCGGGCGCACCCTTCGAGCGTCTCGCTATACGTGTGGCGCAGGGTCATGTCCTTGTCAAAGGACGCGCCGAACACGACCCCGCCCTGCCCGATGACATAACGGGCCATGGCCGAGAAGAACCCGCCGGATGTACTCTGGCGCAGAATCTCACTGTCTTTGTTCTGAACCACATAGCTCCGGGGCGGGGTGTCGTCCTGCATGGGCTGTAACACCGGGCAGACCTTCTCACACAGTCCGCAGTCAACGCATTCCTCCGTCCGGACGGCGGGATAACGGAAGCCTTCTTCGTCTTCTTTCATCTCAATGCAACGTTTCGGGCATATTGCATAACACGCCCAGCAACCGCAGCATTGCCGTTTGTCCTCGATTGTTATCATCAGTCTGTTCTCTTGGAATCTTGTAAATATCTCTTATAATAACCGGAGCGTCTCAACAACTTGTCGCGAAGACGGTTCTGGTAAGCCCAGTCCAGCAGCGGGCAGTGGAAGCGGCTCCATTTGAACACACGCCTCAAAAAAGCCTTCACCGGTGTCCTCGCGCCGTGCCACGAACCCATGAAGTGGTGGACGGAGTAACCGCCCTCACGACCGAAAGTGGGCACCTCAAAGTAATGTCGGGGATAAATGAAGCAGCCGGGGGCAAACTCCCTGAAACGCCCGTCGAGACGGAATCCCGGCCAGTTGGCAAACGTGTAGTCGTTGAACACGGCATTGTTGGGCACATTCTTTTTCAGCACCATTGTCCCATACAAATCCAGCAGCCCCTTGATGTAAGGATGGCGGGGCCTGGCCATGATGACGGCGGTGGATATGGCGCACTCGTACATGTAGCCGAGGACGAGGTCGGCATCAAAGAACTTTTCGGGAAAGGGTCTCTTTATCTCCACGTCCGTGTCCAGATACACGCCTCCATGCTCATACAGGGCTTTCAGGCGGAAATAGTCGCTTACGAATGCCCAAAGCCCGTTGTCGTAAGCCTCGCGTATGTAACCGTTTTCGTCAAGGTTGCAGTTCCGTTCGTTCCACTCGACGATTTTTACCCCCCCCCTATTTTGTTAAAGGATTTAACACATCGCTTTGCGATGTAGTTCTTTTCCCCGCTGCCAAACCAGCAATAATGCACGATCCGTGGTATCATGGTTCAAGCCCTCCCAACGCTTCACGCAGATAAGCGAATGAAGATTGCCTCAAAGCGTCCAACCTTTCGTCAACCCCGTCAAAGTTGCAAGGCGTTTCCAAAAGCTGTTCTGCACCGATGCCGGCTCCTGTCACCCTCCTTCCGGACAGGCCGGTCAGCGTCAGCAGGTTGTCTATGCGCGTGTTGGTACTCTGCTTCGCTCCCTCGCCGAAGCGGTTGAACGTGAAGAATGCCTTCTTATAGAGGATGGAAAATACCGAACAATGGAAAGAATCGGTAAACACATATTCCGCATTGCGGATATAGTTCAGGAACTCGCGCGGGCCGACATTATACGGGGCTTCGTCTGCAAACCCCTCGTCCGAGGGGATGTATTCGTCCAACTGTTGCAGGGCGACAATTTTAAGCCCGGTGGCTTTACGCACCTGCCTTATGCGCTCACGCTGCCACGGGTTGTTGCCCAACAGGTAGCAGAAGATGTACCTGCCATCGGTCAACGGCGCTTCCTGCTGTATGTCCATCCATTGCTCGCCGGTAAAGAGCAACGTCGGGTCGAGCACCACCTGCACCTTGCGCCCCGTCAGCCTGTAAACCAGGTCGCAGGCACTCTGCTCACGCAACGCCATATAGTCAAAGCGGTTCATGAAGCGGCAGTTCTTCGCCACCTGGAACCACGGTACCTCCTTCACGCCGATGCTCGTGGAATAGGCCACCTTGCGTATGCCGTCGGGTACCCACTCCAACGTATAATAGCCATGCTCCACGCTGTCCGTGCGCCACAGCTGGTCACTGCCCACGAGGAAAGCCGAGTAGCCCTTGGCCATCACCGACAGTTCCGCACGGTTCTTGCAGTATGGCGAGAGGTGGAACGACTCCTGCGCAAACCTGTTGAACGCCGCATCGCGCACCGCCCAGTTCTTGGCAAAAGCCGGATTGCGCCGCTTTTCGCGTTCAATCTTCATCTTGCCGAGCCGCATCTTCCAGTCGCCTATCATCAGTTTCTTCAGCACGTACAGGGCCTTGTTCCCCTCCATATAGTCTATCGGGGCCTTGCATGCTATCGTCTGGAAAGGCAACCCCATCCGCCGCATTATCATCTCCGTGGCATACGCCTGGAGCATACTTCCATAGTTGTGGTGGAAGTAGCAGGTTACAAGTCCTATGGGTTTCATTTCTTTGAGTTTAATGCGTTAATCAAAAAGTCCAACGATTCTTTCCTCCATTCGTTGAGCTTATGGTTTACGGTAGCGTAATCAATCAGCAACGAATCCGGCTCAAAAGCCTTTCCATTGTCCACATACAACCGTCCTTTCAAGCCGAGTCGTGTCAATATGGTGTCCACGCGGCTGTTGAGGTCGCTCAATGGGTTTTGTACCGTAGTAAACGGCTTATTGAAATTTATGGAAAAGGCTGTGCCGTGGAAGCTGTCCGTCACCACATACTCCGCATGGAGCAACAGCCACACCCACTGTGGAGGGGAAACAAAATCAAGCTGCAAGATGCCGTCGCTTTTGGAGGGAGTAAAGTTTAGCTTGATGTTCACCACCTTGATTCCGCCCAACTCACGAGCTATTCTACTGGCTATCCTTGTTACGTTGGTGGAGCGTGACATACTGTATATCAGCACGTATTTTCCTTCCACTAACGGTTTCTCCGGCTTTTCAAACTGACTAATCCATTCTTCCTTGTCAAGAAGAAGCGTGGGGTCACACACCAAAGACGACTTGCGTCCGGTCAACGACCTGACTATCTCAACACCGGCATATTCCCTCACGGAAAGGAAGTCAATATTGTTTATCCACTGCGTGTATCTTGCCTGATACTCCTGCGGTATTTTTGACACGGAAAAACTGGCAGCGTATGAAACTTTCTTCGCACCCAACCTGTTGGCAAACATCAAGAAAAAAATATCTACCCTGTCACTGTTCTTGTAATTCCAAATCTGGTCACTTCCCGCAATGAATGTGTCGTATGGCAGCTCAGCGGTGTCCATGTCCGCAGGACTGTATTCACGGACAGAATGGCGGATATGCTGCATAAAAAATTCCCGGAACATCTGTTTTTTCTCTCCGAACCGAACGGCATACTTTTTTGCATAATGCTTGTCTTTTGCCACCGAACACACCAACCTTGCCACGCTTGCACAGGCGGGGAAAAAGCCCATGCGCTCAAAGCGCACTTTCACAGCTTTCCTGACCACTTCTTTAAAACGTCCATTGCCGGGCAATTCCCTGCGCAAGTTCACCACCTCAGTGTTATATCCTAATTCGTTGAGCTTGTGCTGGAGAGCGTAAGCCTGTAGTTCGGCGCCATAATTGCAAGTTGCTGTATTTACGTAGGTTATTATTCCTATTTTCATTTGCCAAATTTGTATATTATCGTTTTATACATATTGTAAAGCCCCAAGGCATAAATCAAGTCTTTCACCATACCGGTGAGGATTGCCTTGATAGTTGCCCGATAAGGATATCCGTATTTCTTGGCAAAGTTGTCAAGTGATACGTTTTTGTCCATCAAATCCTTTACTGCTGTATCACGCTCCGGCTTGCGTGGCATCGGCATCTTCAGGTTGCGTTGTTCGACGATGGCTTCCGTCATGGAACGCTCTTCGATATACGCATGTTTCTCAATTTCGGCTTTAATTGCCGGCATCATCCCCACGTTGTCTATCACCAACGACACACCGGCAGCCACGTTTTTTGCAAACCGTTTGCCATGTCGGCCCACTCCCCAGAAATCCGCCACAGTAAATGTACCTATCCGCCGGGTATTGCAATATTGGCAACTAAAACAACTCTCCCGGAATATTATTCCATCAAAAAAAGCATTCATATACACATTTTCCGAAAGTCGCAATATGTGCCATTTCGTTTCCGAAAGCTGGACAGCTGGGACTATCGACCAGCTGTCCAGCTTTCGGAAACGAAATCCTCTGATATTCTCCACGCCTAAACCAGATGACAGTTTGCCCAGATAGTGCCTGAACGTGCCCTCTGAAGGCACACCATGGCATACCAAATCGAGCGTAACCAGTTGCCCCTCGTATCTTTTCCCGTTCAGAAAGGCATACAGCCCAGCCACCTGACATCCTGTGCCGGAAAACAGCACCATCCGTCCATCGGACAAAAGACTCTTTACCTGCCTGTAACTGTCTCCAACATCGCTTTGTACGTATTTTGACCCTCGCAGCTTTTGCAATCCCTCGATGGAGTCAACGGAGATATGCTTCACAACAAGATTGTCGTCGTACGCCGCGCCGAACACCACGCCGCCACGACTTATCACCCATTCGCCTAAAAGTGAAAACGCCCCACCGGATGAACTTTGCTTCCTGTATTTATTACTAATCACGGCGTATGCCTTCTGGTTGGAATAGTCCAACCGCTTGACGGGCGACAATTCCGGACACCGCCTGACACAGAGACCACAGCAGATGCACTTGTCACTGTTCACCGTTGGAAAAAGAAAACCCTCACCGTCTTCCTCCATGCTGATAGCGTTATGGGCACAGCTTTGCGCACACGCAGCACAACCGGTACACCTGTCCTTGCCGGCCAATACAATCTTATCCTTTGCCATGTTTTTTCATATAATGCCTCGTCCAGCGGGCTAACTGTGAATATGTTTTCATTAAATGGAAGTTGAAACTAAGGTATAGCACCATTCGGCGCACCATCGGCTCTCCTTTCCAATATTTCCTGTCTATGTACAGCAGCCGTCGCCTTGCTTCTTCATAGTAATATCTGCCGCCCCTTATTTTGGCGCTCATGACGAGGTGTGATGTGATAATGTTCATTTCCCCCTCTGTCACAGCTTCAGCATATAGACTTCCGACAGATACGAAAAAATCTTTCACAATGTCGAATGAACGCCATGACTGCCTGTTTTTCTCCAATGTGAACTTGTTTGAATAAGAAGTTTCGTTCGTGCAATCGTAATAGTAAAGGCAATCGTCCACAACGTCCGTCTTTTGGGCATAATAAATAAGCCTGCTTATCACTTGATAGTCTTCGCCCATATTTGTGCCCTCCTCCACTGTGATGCCATGTTCGCTATAGAGCGAGAGCCTTATTAGCCGTCCCCAAATGCACACCTGTCCTTTGCGACGCAACACATCGAGACATTGTTCCTTTGCCGAGGGGTAATGCCTGTGATTCATCGGTTCCACATATTCCGCGCGCATTTTCTTCGCGTTGCAACTCACAATGTCTGCATCCCGTTCTTTTTGTTTCTCAACGGCCTTTTCCACAATGTGTTTGTCCACATAGTCATCACTGTCCACGTGCATCACGAAGTCGCCTGTGGCGGCAGCCACTGCAGTGTTACGGGCAGCTGCCAGCCCACGGTTCTTCTCATGGTTGATAATGCGCACTTGGCTTGCCCTTTCGGGAAATTTCCGCATGGTTGCTTCCAGCACGGCGATGCTCCCGTCCTTTGTACAGTCATTCACGAAGATATACTCAATGTCTTTATATGTCTGCCTGAACAATGATTCGGCGCACCTCGCAATATACCTTTCAACACCATACACAGGCACGAGGATGCTGACCTTAGGATTGTCATACATGTTCTAAAAACTTTTTATAATAACAGTGTTTGATAGCAACAAAAAGGATTCTTCCCATAAAAAGGAAAGAACTATGCCTAAAAGACGATACATATAATTTCAACACTTTATATTCGCTATGAAAGTGATACATATCATCAATGATTGAAACTGGTTGTCCATTTAGCCTCGCAAACTTATATATGTTAGCAAAACCAAAATCCAGTGAAAAAAGTAAATCATTGCATTTGTCTTTTAGTGACCTAAAATATTCATAAATGCTTATTTCAGCTTTTACATAAGAAATCATTGCTTTCTTGGAGACAGAATGCATATATGAGGTAGTGTTAGATATATTGTAATAATATACAACACTGTCAGTCCACGTCCTCTTTTGTGAATGGAATAATAGTTTTGGAAATACGGAATAGTCTTCCCCATAGTCAATGCCCTCTATTGCGTTGATATTATTTTCATCATAAAGAGATTTCTTTATCAATTTTCCCCAGATTTGATTGTTTACCAAACCGGTACGTCCTAAAATAAGATGCAGATATTCTATTTTTGAGCCTTTATAAGGAGCATTGGTGCAAACGACCACATTGCCGTCCACTTTGCTATACGGAGCATCCACTATATCAGAATCAGTGTTCACAGCTTGATGCGACAGTTTCTCAATAGCGTCATGTGCTATATAGTCATCTGCATCCACATGGAATACATAGTCTCCAGTGGCTGAATTGAGAGCGGTAATCCTTGCACCGGCCAATCCTTTGTTTTGCTCGTGTGAAATTATTTTTATCTGAGAATACCGGTTGGGATATTTTGCTATAACACCTTTAAGTAAAGCTATACTGTTATCTGGTGTACAGTCATCAACAAAAATATATTCTACATTTTCATACGTTTGCTCCATCAATGAAACGGCACAACGCTCTATATATTTGGAAACATTATATATTGGAACTAAAATGGAAACCTTAATCATGATTTTCTTTTTTAAAGGATGATAATGCTGTCTCCAAATAATTTTTGCTGTCTTGGCGCAATTTGTTTAGCATTTTTTGTTCCTGTGTAACATCATAAAAGGGGTATAAATCAGCAGCAGGCGTTCCGATTCTTGCAACGCAGTTTCCTAATTCAAGATTTTGTAATAAGGATGATAATCTGTCATCGTCTGCATCACTTTTAACTACGCCTATAATTGGAATGCCAAAATTTACCGAAAAAGCAACACCATGGAATGAGGATGTAATCACCATAAAACTGTTACTGATTAGTGATAGAAAATCTTCAATCCCAACATTTTGTCTGACTGAATATCTTATTTCGTATTCAGCTGGAATTTCTGAATTGCTTATTATAGGTTTGTCAAACTTTTCACTAAAATATTTCGCCAATTCAAAAATATAAGGTTTGGGGTCAAAAGCGTAGTCGAGCATATACATAAAAATGTATTTTCCCTTTTGCGGTGTTGGCTTGACAAACTTGTTCCATTGTGATGCTTCTATCATTAAAGTCGGGTCTAAGGTAACAGGCGGTGTCTTACCAAGTAATTTTTGTACAATTTTTGCACCTTGATTTTCCCGTACAGAAATAAATTTGTAGCGTGACAAATATCCTTTATAGATTTTTGCAACATCGTCATTTAATGAATTACAAGCGAAACTTGAAGAAAAAGACATTATATTAGAACCATCTGGTTCAAAAGTAAAAAAATAAGCAGGATCTGCACATGTGAATCGTGGATTCCAAACTTGATCACTGCCAGTGACGTATATGTCAAATGATGGAGGATTTGCGTTCAGCTCGTCTATATCAGAATACTTGCGGGTTAACCGATAATATTTTGACATAAAATGGAGTATTTTATTTCTTTTACGATGCTTTGCCTTCAGACCTATCCATCGTGCTATTCGGGTTTTTAGCGATGGCTTGTATATGTATCTGCCATGCTCTTCTTGCCATCTGTTGGGGTATTTATAGTCAATGATTGTTGCATCGTGGCCAAGTGTTTCGAACAACAGTTGTGTAGCATAAGACTGAAGTACAGAGCCATGATGTACAACGTTATGCATTGTTATAATTCCTATTTTCATAATGTTTGCCAATATTTATTTTATAAACAATCAAGAAACATATGATGTAAATGAAATATCCATTTCTAAGGCCGGGAATGGATGACATTGTTTTCACCAAAAGAAATATTGTCACCACAGTAAAGGCAACAATATTTTTATTTTTTAAGGAGTAATAGAATCCCTGTAATAATGAAAATGCAAGAGCGAAAGCACCTAACCAACCAAAATTTACGAGAGTTTGAAACCATACAGATTCCAAACCATAAGCTCCGGCATATCGATTCATAACTATTGCCGTACCCTCGGGTCCCAAGCCATAAAGGGGAGAGTTTTCAATCGCATTCATAACGACCGCTATTTGCATCTCTCGCATGCCCGAACTGCTTCCACTTACTGATTCGGTATCAGTGAAACTTAAAAATATTTGAGCAAAATAATCAAAAAATACAATTATGGCGCATAATAATAAAATGCTTATACGTGCTTTTTTCTTAATACTAAGTGTAAAGCTTAAAAGTACAATGCATAATGCCAAAGCAAGAATCACGGTACGCGTGCCAGTCAGCAAAGAGCAAAAACAACATAATAACACTAATATCCATAAATTCCGCATTTGTCTCTTGGTTAAAGATATGTTCTTCAACAAATAAAAAAGAATGCAAATGGCAATGCAGCACACTGTTCCCAAGGCACCGACATCACGCATTATAGAATGGCAACGCATACTGCCAAATCTGATGTCTTCCGTTCTGTCTGCTGCATACCCGATAAATAAAGACGAGTTTACATACCAATCATAAATTGGGTTGCTTTGCGTAATGAACTCGAACAGGCAATAAATACATACAATAGCTATAAATGAGATGAAGAATTTACAAAAGTTTTTTCTATTTTCCTCTTTCCACATTAAATTCCAAAAAACGATGGGCAAGGCATATTCCGCAATTACAGAGGAAATGGAAGAAGGCCAATGTGGTACAGTCATTATATTTGAAACAACATGGGAAATTGTAACAACTATTAACGTTAAACAAAACGGGTATTTTACTTCTATGTCTGCGTTATTCTTTTTATATCTACTGGAAATGAAATATATTATGAGTGCAAATATTCCTACTACTTGAAAAAGATCTATGGCGTTGGTCAATCCAACCATACTCATTAACGGATAGTAAGCTACAAATAAACATACGGCCTTATCAAACTTATATAACAAGAATGATAAGCACAATAGTAATAAAATGTAAGACATCTATTTTCTTCGTTTTTTGAAGTAATTTTTTATCACTTGATATGGATGGGTTGTTTTGTAAATCAATCCTTTCAGTTTATATTGACGTCGAATCAACATACACGGACTATCCAGGCTAATTTTACCATCCTTTAATCTATTCATAATCTTTTGCTGAATGGCATTTCTTTTTGCAGAATTTCTCTGTTGTCCCTCCGCCACGACCTCAAACGGATGCTCCACCAGCGTGCAGTTGCATTGGTGCAGGACTGCATCTCCCTTTTCGGTGAAAGCTATCGCGGCACTCACACCCTCCTCATTGTCCTTGTATGTCTTGCCCCACAGGTCGCCGATGCGGATGTCGGCCGAAGACTTGTCATACTTGAACTTGCACCGGTCGTAGCACGCCTTGCCCAGGCACGAGTCGCTCAGGAACAGGCGGTAAAAGGCGTCGCCCTGCGACATCCGGGAATTGTAAAAACCTTTTTTTCCCCTTATTAACATATTGTACGAGTCGTGCCAGTCCACCTTCTCCCCCGTCTTCTCCCCGTCAATCGACATCGCCCACGAGTCGTGCCAGCCGGTGAACTTGTTGCGCCATGAGGCGTAGGTCACCTTGCCTGTGGTCTTTTCCACCTCCCTCACGTATTTGTCCCACAGCAGCATCGACGGCACGCCGTGGCAGAAGAAGTCCATCAGCACGAAGTTGTCCTCGCAGCGGAACTTCCGGATGTAGCGCCTGAACGAGTCTATCTGGCAGGGAGTCCCGGTCACGAGGTATTTCCCTTTCCTGTCAACCGCCCTGAAGCCGTCAACTGTGTAGCTCTGGATGTACTTGCTTCCTATCGACGGTATCAGTTCCTCAACGGTCGCGGCAACGTAATGCTCCGCGCGGTTCGTGTCCGGGTTGTACCTCACGCCGCACACTT
Organism: uncultured Paraprevotella sp.; assembly: GCA_964528135.1. Classification (GTDB taxonomy): domain Bacteria; phylum Bacteroidota; class Bacteroidia; order Bacteroidales; family Bacteroidaceae; genus Paraprevotella. The sequence continues at coordinate 22,015 of CAZGSE010000042.1, forward strand.
TATGGCCTTTTCCTATCAACGTCCGGCCGACCTCGAAGCCCACGCCGCCGCTTGAGCACTTGCGGCGCACGGCGGCGTCATTGCTCCATGCGGCGTAACTCTTTATACTGGCATCCGTCAAGGACAACCCTTCATGTGAATAGGAGCAAACAGCCGTACACAGTCCGCAGTCTGTACACTTGGCCGCGTCCGTAATCTGCGGTTCATAGAACCCGTCGGCATTAAGCCGTATGTCAATGATTTTACGGCTGCAGGCAACAGCGCACACGCCGCAACCGTAGCAATCCTTTATGTTTGAGACATTCATTTTCTATGTTTGTTGAATTTCTTCCTGAT
>CAZGSE010000043.1:0-21725 GCA_964528135.1 uncultured Paraprevotella sp.
GTTGATTTGTTATTTCATTTTATAAAGTTACGAAAAACACTTATGATTACCAATTTTTTTTTGGGGGGGTCTTATCCCGAACTCACGTAAGGATTACCCTTATGTATTATGTGGACTTCTACAGCCTGTTCAACCATCCGGAAAAGGATTGGGAAGCACTCCTAGAGGTGGAGCAACAAGAATATTATCAACTGTCTCTCTTTTGACAGGGGCTTGGAATGGCAAAATAATACTCGACCACCGAATTTACGATGGCCGGGCTATACTTTTTTGTGTCTGACGAGTTTTATCGGACAGCAATGATTTGTAATATTCTCATCGTATGAAAATGTTTATTCCTTCAATTGTTACGTTACCTTTTATAACCTTTGATTTCTGTTCCGGCGTTATTGGTAAAGAAGAAAAATCAGAATCTTCTTCCTTGTGAATAGGAATGATAGCAAGTTTGGGATTAACTGTCTGGCATACCTCTGTAAGTGAGTAGACATCTGCATGTCCACTTGTATGCATTGGAATGATGTTTTTGGGTTTAAATAGAGAACGGATGGTTTCAACTCCTGGGATTCGTTGTTCTTCAGTACCTTTCCAGTACCCATCCCACATAGAATACAACAATATTGGATCTTCATCTGTATACACGTCCAGTATAGCCTTGACAAGGTATTCTCCGCTACTGCGAACTGGCATTAGAAATCCTCTGCGTTGTATTTCCTTTACTACACTTTCTTTATTAATGTGACAGAACTCCCAAAGGCAGAAGGTCGTACCCTTATAGCCGTTAGGATTACTGAAATCGTACAATGGAGAGGAAGTGTATTTTGTAAAAACATTCAATATGCTTTGCTGATATTGATCAACATAGAAATGGCGTTTAGTTGCTTTGCAGGCTGCATGGAAAGATGCCAGACGGTCAATGTCGGTACTACTACCAAGAGCAAAAACGTATTTGTGGATCGCAAGTATGTCTTTTGTGGCTTTTTGAATATCATATTCTGTTTTTACGATTTCATCCTTTCGTCCCAGCATTGTTCCTTCTGTTATCAGTACGTCAACCTGTCCTACATACTTCTTCAGCATAGGAATAAGTTTATTGCCCATGTAGCCATGCTTACGAAAATCACCTGTATGAAGAATCACTTTCCCATTCCATTCAATTTTGAACATATAAGCATCGAATGCAGAATGTGAACAATAATAGGGCGTTACTCTTAAATCGCCAAAATTCAATATCTTATCAGCCTCATAATTCAACATTCGTTCTACCGTATCCACATCTTTTTGATGTTCGCCATTCCTGTTAAGGGCTGCATATATGCATCGCATCACATCTTGAGCACCAGCCCCGATATATTGCCTGACAGTTCCAGGAACCATGGAAATGAAACCAACATGATCGCCATGATAGTGAGTATATAGAACAGCATCAGCACCATTCACGATTCCAGCAATTTCTGTCTCTGTAAAGTCAGCTTGTCGACATCCGGGAAGATTGCTGCCAAGATCAATGATAATCTTGGCAACATCTGTACTTATTTCAGTGATACAACCGCCTATCTGATTTGTTCCGCGGTGGATTGTGATATTCATTTTTTCCTTTCTTGCTGGTTGGGGTAAACATGCTCTTTCTCATAACTCTTATCTTCGAGAATGTCTGTAATTCCCAAATTTGGAAGAGTTCTGTTTGAGAAAAGGAATATTGGGGAGAATTCTCTATCTTTATTCGTAATATCATAATAATCTCCATCTTTTATTACAGAACCAGATATCTTTTTACATCCCCAACGGTTATCTGAGAACAAGTATCCACTCATGGTTTGTTTTGGACAGCTTGCTCCAATTTTATAAGGATTGTTATTAAGGGTAATAAAGTAGAATTCAGGTCTTGATTCTATATCATTTTCGCTAATACCCTTTAAACCTTGTGGTATGGATACGCCAACTTTGTCAAGTGCATTTATAATGCCGATAATCTCTGCTTTGAGTGATGTGAATCCAAAACCACCGTTATTGTCATTTTGATAAAATTCATAAAAATCTTTTATATGTTTTCTGATACTTGATTTTCCACTAATAGCCTTATTTCCATACTTCAGTTCTATTAAAGCAACCTTGCAAGGTTTTGTTTTGGTTATTGCAATCAAATCAAAACGCCAATCTTCTGCTTTCTTTTTACCCTTTAGGGATTTTGTAAATTCAACATCAACACAAAACCAATTACTGTTTGGATTATTATTGTTTTGAATATACAATTGCTGCTGTGCCTGTTTCTCCTGCTTTTGACGTTTGTCACTCTGTACCTTTATCAAAGGATAAAGATTGATAATGCTATCTTTCGTCATAACACTAGTTTGATTATCTGTAAAGTAGCCATTTATTCCCCCTTTTAGCACCTTTCCTGGTTTTATTTTGCTAATACAATCACAGTTATAATATAGACATATATAGCCATCACGAATACCAATAATCACCTCATCTTTGTGTTTACTGTATATTTCTGTATAAAATTTACTTGACTTAAATTGCTGAGCAAAAGTATCATCAATACCAAAGCTCCTAAAAGAATTACGATCTTTCATATCTATCCAATTGAATATTATACTTTTTCTGATAAACTATACAACATAGGCTACGAACTTAAATCCTCTGTTAGGGTCAAACTTCTCGCATGCTTGTTCCTGCCCCTTTTTGCCAGCCTTTACTAATTTATCCAATGCCTCCCCTTTGTCAAGATACAGCTTGGTAACACTTTCCACAAGGTGTGTATTGCTTTCGCAAAACTTTTGCATTGCCTCCTTATCATTTGTTTGAATACGCTCTAACAAAGACGTTTCTTCTTCTATTGGAAGAAGTGGATGCATGCTGGTCTCTTTGAGAAGAGCTTCAACTGTTTTGTTGTTTTTATGAATTATAATGTTATTGTTCATAATTATAAATGCCTCTATATATTATACGAATGAATCAGCGTGTTTTGAGTAAAAACTTGCTTTCTCTATGCTAAAACGCTGCATACCCATGCATTTATTTATATCTTTCCATTGTAGAGGCAAGACGATTCTTTATTTCTTCTCTCAGTTCAACCGGTTCCAATACTTCAACTTTTTCGCCCATAGAAAGCAGTTGAGTTGAAAGTTCAGGTGTCAGGCATAACTTATATTGGAAATCACTATATTGCTGATGTTTGCAGGCTACTTCTTTTTGAGTAAAATGCAATGGAAGTGTTCGCATGTATTCCACATGAATTCCATATGCTCTAATTAAAACCTTTTGAGGTTTCAGATTCTCATTTACATAGATGCCAATGGTATTCAAATAGTATTCCTCTGCATCAAAATCATCAGGATAGTGAAATGTATCGTTTGTAAGTTCTAAATCCAATATTCTGTCTAAAGCAATATTTCTTATCCCATCCTGTTCCTTTAAATATCCGACAATATACCAACGCTGATGATATACTTTCATGGCGTATGGCTGAATATGATATGTTACTCTATGACCGTAAAAAGGTTGATAGTCTATCAGCAATTCTATGTTCTGTTGCATGGCTTCTATTATACACTGCAAATACCCTGTTCCTCGTGGTATATCTTCAAAGATTATCCGGTTCTTCATATTATGACCAGCCTCAATCATATTCGATAAAGTAAACGAATTGAGCAACCACTGACGTGTTCGACCTCCACGTAACCTTTCAGGGGATGCTATATAATACCTGTAGGTTGAAGTATCACATTTGACTTCTACACCGAATAATTCTGCAATAGCTTTTCTATGAGCATGAAAGGTTCTTAAAGCGAGAGATTTGCCATCACCCAAGTGACTATCAACCCAACGCTTACTAATCTCCTCAAAAGTGAGTCTCTTTTGCTGAAGCAACGTATTCAATAGCCAGATATACCGATTAAAAGTTTTACTTATCATAGCAGACTATCATTAATGTTGCAGTAAAGATAAAATAATATATGCAAATTCATTGCACACACCGCATAATATTTGATTTTAGACTGTTTTTATCAGATATGCAGAATTTTTGCATAGCAACTGTGCTTTTTTCATTGTTTATGAAAGTTTCATTCGTATATATATAATAAGTAAAAACACTTTAATAATCATGATATGGCAACAAAGAAGAACAAAGAAATTAAACGTAAGGAAGCACTTGGAAAGAAAAATGCAATCCAATCAATTGAGTTTTTAACTTCATTCGGATTAAAGAAGATGGAATCTGAAGATTCTGTATATGCGAGTGCACAGGCAGAACTTAAAGAAATAATACAACTTGAGATTCACAAGGACATCTTGGATATAAAGAAGTTAGTGGATGGTGTAAAGCAACATCTTAATGCCAAAGTTTCTCCGGGAAATGGAGAACTGAATGGCAGCTATGTTTGCATAGCCTTAGGTATTAGCTGTATTAATGACAGCAATAACCAGTTGTTTCCTTCAAGGACTTGGGAAGAACGATTAAAACAAAAAATTCTCTCCCTATATTACCCTGACAATGTAAGAAACAAGGTGGTTGCATGGGCAAAAGAGAATGGTTTCAACACTTCCACATACCTTGGACAACCGGTTATCAAATTTGGCAAAATCTATTTATTAATCAAACGAACAATACAATAACGGATACGACAAAGCAAAGAAAGGATGATTGCATTTTTCATCGGTTGGTGACAATCATTTTAGTGAATGATGATACAAAAATACAATCATTGAGGGGAATGCGCCGTTGCGGATGCGTCATAAAATGCAAGTCTTGCGTCTATGATTCCGCGGGAGAGGCCTATTTCTTCAGAATGGCGCGGAACACGAACCATACGTGCAGTGCCACGGCAGTAAGGCAACCGAAATGGCGGGCCATGATGCGGAACCGTTCGCAGAGGGATTTACGGTGGTTTTGTGTGGTCAGGCCTTCGCTTAGGTAATCGGTCAGCACCAGGCCGCTGTTGCGTATTTCCAATCCTTGCTGTTCCGCCCGTTTCAGCAACCTGATGCACCAGTCGTAGTCGGCCGAGAAGCGGTAGTCCAGATTATACGGCTCTTGCCGGGCCAGGTCCGTGCGGACGTAAAACGACTGGTGGCACACCAGCATGCCCCAGCGGAAGTTCTTCCAGCCCAACTGTTTGGGGGCCTGTAGCCGGCGGTGGCGGACGAACCGTCCCTCCATGTCCGTCAGGTCTGTTTCGCCGTAGATTATGGCGGGCCGTTGTCCCGGCGTTCCGGCCAACGGGACGAAACACTGTTGCAGGGTGTCGGGCGCATGCAGGCGGTCGCCGGCGTTGAGGAACACGATGTAGTCACCCCCGGCCTGTTCCAGTGCCTTGTTCATGGCATCATACAGCCCCTTGTCCGGTTCGCGCACGAAACGGATGTCGTGCGGGTGCTCCTTGCCCGTGTTGGCATCCACGTAGCGGTGCACGATTTCCAGGGTGCGGTCGCGCGAGCATCCGTCCACGATGAGGTGTTCAATGTGCGGGTAGGTCTGTTCCGCCACGCTTTGCAGCGTCCGTTCCAGTGTCCGTTCCGCGTTGTAGGTCACGGTGGCGATGGTGATGAGCGGCGTGTCTGTCGTGTCCATGTATTGTTTCCTGTGTGTGTTTATCTCCTTTCGGCTGCCCGCCGGTAGAGGGCGATGTATTTCGAACTTACGTTCGTTTCGCCGTAGCTGGAGAGTGCTTTGTGCACGGCGTTGTCTTTCAGCTGCTGCGGGTTGTCGGCTTCGAGCACGAAGCGGATGCCTTCGGCCAGGTCGCCTGCGTTGCGCGCTTCGGCCAGATAGCCGTTCTGCCGGTGGTCGATCATTTCGGGGATGCCGCCCACGTTGAAGCCCACGCACGGGATGCCGCACGACAGGGCTTCCATGACGGTGTTGGGCAGGTTGTCCTCCAGCGACGGCGTCACGTAGCAGTCCACGGCGTTGTAGAGCCTTGCCATCTGTTTCTCGTCGCTCACATAGTCTATGGCATAGACGGGGAAGGGGAACATCTCCCGTATCTGGTCGGCCTTGTTGCCCACCACCACGATGCCCGTCTGTGCGGCCAGTTCCGCATGCTGTTCTTTCAGTATGCGGCAGGCTTCCACCAGATAGTTGATGCCCTTGCGCGGGTCGGTGGCCTTGAGCGACCCGAAGAGCAGCAGCTTCTTGTCGATGGGCAGGTTGCACTGCAGCCGCACCTTGACCTGTTCTGCGGGGCGGAATACGGAGGGGTTGATGGTATTTGGGATGCACGTCACCTCCTGCCCCACGAGCAGGGTGCCCTGCCGGGCCAGTCCCTCCAGCCAGTGGCTGCAGGCCACGAAGATGATGTGCGCCCCGTGCAGCATCTGTTGTTTTGAGCGGAAAGTCCGTGCCGCCAAGTCGTTCTTGCCCCCGCCGCCGGCCAGCAGCGGGCAGTGGTGGCAGGCCGTCTGGAATTTCGTGCAGGTGCCGCTGTAGTGGCAGATGCCGGTGAAGGGCCATTCGTCGTGCAGGGTCCACACCACGGGTTTGCCGCTCTCGATGATGCGGCGGATGCCTTTCAGCGACAGGAATCCTTGGTTCACCCAGTGCAGGTGTATCACGTCGGCCTCCTTGAATTCGGGCAGCGAGGTGATGTCGGTGCCCGTGTTGGCGATGTCCATCTGGAACAGGTTGTGCTTGCGCCAGCCGTTGGCTTTCCAGATGACGAACCGTTCCCATATAAACTTCAGTTTCAGTAGCGGCGACTGCGGCAGGCTGGCCACGGTGATCTGGTCGCTCCGTTTGTCGCGCACCAGCATCTTGGCTTTCACCCCGTTGTTTTTCAGCGCTTCCATCAGCCGGTTGGCCGCAATGGCCGCCCCGCCTGTATTTTCGGATGTATTGACGATAAGGACTCTCATGAGTGTAGAAAGGGAAAAATGTTTTTTTGTTTCTTTTTTATGGCTCTGCGTGCGGGTGGCGTGGGGTATGCGGCAGCGGCTCTGCCGTTGCACGGCTGCCTGACGGGGCAGCAAGCCCCTGCGGCTTGCACCTGTTTACAATATTGGTGTGCGTAGGATGCCCCGCGGTCAGGTCGTTTTCCATATCCTGCCGATTTCCAGTTTGATGCGTCTCAACGCCTTGCTGCGGAACGAGTTGGTCCGTGCGTAGTAGTCGGATATGGCCTGGCGTGCCGCCTCGTTCTCCATGGGCGGCAGCCGTTTCACGGCAATACGTCCGTCGTACAGGTCGCAGGTGTAGATTTCAACTTTCCCGCAGTGGGTCCCGCTGCCGTCAAATCCCTTGTTCATCACGAGTGAGCGTCCGGTGTTGAGCGACAATATGCCTTTCAGGAACAGGCTGGCGTTCCAGCGGATGGCCCACGAATGGTTCTTGCCCTCCGTCTGGCGGCGGAGCATACGGGTGTAGCCGTACTTGCCGTTGAAGTCGAAGCGGTATTCCAGTTTCCGCTGTTTCAGCTCCGCCAGCAAGGCTTTGCCGTCGGGATTGAAATGTTGCCACGCACGTTGCCACGTGCCCCACCCCCAGCTGCCGGTCCATTGTACGAGGAACGTTTCCGGGAGCGTCGGGTTGAGGGTGAACTCGCAGCCGTGCACGTGCCCCACGCGCGGCTCGTCCTTGTAGGTCTCCAGCGCATCGTTCATGAAATCCAGGAAGTGGGGGGCCACAACCAGGTCGTCTTCCAGTACGATGACCCGCCCGAAGCGGTTCACCACGTCCGTCACACCGTCGATGACGTTGCGTGCCAGCCCGTAGTTGTTTTCCCGTTCTATGACGGTCACGCTCCGGAATCCGCGGATGTCCCGCACGATGCGGCGCACCTCCTCCACGGCCGGGCGCACGCCGTCGTCCGCCGCCCCGTCGGAATAAACGAACAGGTGGCTCTCTGCGGCCAAGGGGTTCCGTAGCAACGAATGCAAGGCCTCGCGGGTATGCGCGGGACGGTTATAGACAAAAAGGATGATAGGCGCTGTCATAGGCGTTTGGTACGTGTGAAACAACGCCGCCCGCGCGAACCCTTTCCGTGTGACGGGAAGTCCTGTCCGCGGCCGGCCTTTGGTTCGGGCAATACTGGTCTTCGGGGTATGCTGTCCATTGTTTCGTTTCGTGCAAATATAGGGCATTTACGGCTATCCCGCAAGGATTTGCGGTTTAAAGGATTTTAAAATGCGCAGGGCGGCGTGTTCCCTTGCGCAGGGCGGTACGTGTTCTTGCGCAAGAAAGGCCGGCGTTTTGCGCATCATTTTCCGCACTCCCGGCAGGACGCCTCGTTGGCCTGTGCCACCAATCGGTTGATTTCCTTCATGCGTTCGTGGTACAGGTCGTAGAGCAGTTGGCTGTTCCGCTGGTATTGCTGCCTTATGAAACGGTTGTTGTAGAGCCGCATGCCCCCGGCACTCAGGGAGCGGAAGCGGGCATCGTACCATCCCACCTGCAGGCCGCAGAGCCATGCCCGCAGGCACAGTTCGTAGTCGTCATACTGGAACGGGGCGAGCCTGCGGTCGATGTGTTTCAGCTTTTCCCGGTACAGCTGCGCGTTGAGCCACATGGGGGCGCGGTTCACGGCCGGCACGAACTCGAATGCCTTTGCCGGCCGGCGCGCGGTGTTTTTCACCGTATGGTCGGTGAGGAACACGTCCATGCCCCCGCGCCCGCCGAGGATGGCCAGCCGCGGGTGTTGCCCGAAGCAGGCCACCGCCTCGTCAATCCAGCCCAGTCCGTCAAAATCGTCATCGTCCTGCAACAGGGCGATGTAACGCCCGTTGGCCAGCCGTATGGTACGGTCGTACATGATGTTTTCATACAGGTCGTTGGAGCGGACAAGGAACTCGTTGGCCCCTCCCTCCGCTATCAGGCCGGCGAGCCTGCGGGTGTGGTGCACGGAAGAACCGTCGTCAATGACGATGATTTCCAGTGCGGGCCTGGCCCGCAGCTTGCGCACCACGTGGGCCACCTGTGCGCTTTTGTTGTGCGACTGTATGATGATGGTCACTTCCGGCTGGTCGTCATATCCCTTCGCTTTCCATGCTTCATAGGATTTCTCGTTTTTCGCGTGGCCGATGCGTTTTTGCAGGGCGAGCCGGATGTTGCTGAGTAGCAGTTCTATGGTTTTCATTCAATGCGGTGTTTGTTAGCGGTGATGTTATTGTGTGGACCGGCATGCGTGCCTTTCCGGTGTTTCTTCAGCAAGAAGTCCGTGCATTCCTTGAAGGTGGCCGAGCCGCACAGCCACATCAGCCCGGCGTAAAGCAGTGCGGCCACGATGATTTTCAGCGCGAGCAGCAGATAGATGTTTTCCACGGGCGAGGTGGCGAGGGCGGTGAGCACCATGGTGACGGCCGCAATGGCCGCATAGGGCAGTATGTCGGTCAAGGCTTCCTTCAGGCGCAGGCCGATTTCCCGGTGCACGAAGAAAAACCATACGGCCAGCCCCAGGAAGTTGATGGCCGTGTAAACGCACACCATGGTGTGGATGCCGTAGGGGTAGGAGAAGAACACGGCGCAGAGCTGCGCGGCCCCCATGCCCATTGTGTTCCACAACACCAGGTCGGAGCGTTCCTTGGTGATGACCAGGTTGGTGCAAAGGAACTGCAGGGGGAAGGCCACCGCCCCCACGCACAGGATCTGCATGACCGGTATGCAGGCCAGCCATTTCTCCGTCACGGTCACAAGGATCAGTTCGCGTGCGGCAAGTGCCAGCCCGAAGAGGGCGGGGAACGTCATGAAGGCGTTGAAGCGGAGCATCTTGCGGAACACGTGTTTGTGGCGTTCGCGCTCCGTCTCCACGTTGCGGAGCACGGGTTGCGCCACATCCTTTATCGTGCCGAGCACCATCGTGCTCACCATGTTGGTCCATTTGTTGGCCTGGTTGTACAGCCCCACGTCGCTCACGGCGTAGAAGCGGCCCAGCATGACGGACAGGATGTTGTTGTTGATGTTGTTGCAGATGTCCGTGGCCAGCAGTTTGCTGCTGAAGCCGAACATCTCTTTCAAGGGGCGGAAAGAGACCGGCAGCGTGGGTCGCCAGCGGGAGAAGTGCCAGAACAGGATGGTGTTGCAGGTGGTGAAGACCACCCCCTGTACGGCCAGTCCCCAATAGGCATAGCCCGTCAGGGCCATGGTCACGCCGATGGTGTTGGAGGTGGTGAGGCTGACGATGGTGATGATGGCTTTCTGTTTCACTTGCAGGGTGCGGAACAGGTAAGCATAGTGCGCCGTGCCCAGGCTGGCGATGACGAAACCTAGGAAAGAAAAGCGCGCCAGCGGGGTCAGTCCGGAAAGGTCGTAGCCGGCAGCCGCGTCGGACTGCCGGTAGAAAGCCGTAATCAGCGGGGCAAGGAAAAAGAGCAGGGTGTAGAGGATGCAACTGGTGCCCACGTTGAACCAGAACACGGCATTGTAGTCCTCGTGCGCAATCTCCCTGCGGTTGGCCAGTGCCGTGCGGAACCCGCTGTCCTGCAGCACGGTGGCTATTTGTGAGAACACGGCCAGCAACCCCACCATCCCGTAGTCCGCCGGCGAGAGCAGGCGGGCCAGAAAGATGCCGAAAGCCATGCCCAAGACCAGCTGCGCACCGTTGCTGATGCTGCCCCAGAACAATCCTTTGGCGGTTTTTTCCTTTAGATTCTTGTCTTCTGCCATGGGGGTGCCGCTGTCTATTTGAATTTTCCTTTCACCAGGATGGCCAGGTCGTATGCCCTTTTCCGCAGCCCGGTGTGCGGGATGCCGCAGTACAGGCCTGCCTTTTCCCAGAACGCCTGTTCATCGCGGATGCCTTTGTCGCGCTCCAGCAGCCGGTACAGGTAGTGCAGGCCGAATTTCTTTTCCGCGGGCAGGTGCCACACCGCCAGCTTTTCATCGCCCGGCACCACGTTGTTGAAGTGCCGGTTGGTCCACATCCTTTTCACATGGCCGTTGGCCGTGCTGTTGCGCAGGTGCAGGCGTTCGGCCAGCACGCTGAGGAAGTGCGCCTCCTCGTGCAGCCGGGGCAGGTTTTGCGGGCGGGCGAAGTTGAAATCCCTCAGCGCGGGGAACTCCCGGTTGACGGCCGCCACCGCGTCGCCGCGCAAGGCGATGAACTCGCCGCCGTAGTAGCGGATGGGGACGGCGGGCGGTGCGCCGTAGCATGCGGCATACACCTGGTCCATCTGCCTTTGCGTCGTGCCGTTGACCGGAAGGTCCCGCGCATAGTCCATCTCGTAGAGCGCGCTGCCCCCGGTGCTGACGCTGTGGAAAAGGTCGTCCAGCGGCCGGCGGCAGAGGCAGTCGGCGTCGCACACCAGCAGGGTGTCGTCCGTCGCCATGCGTTGTTCCATGGCTTGCAAGATGTCATAAAGGTAGAATTGGTTCATCCACGCCTTGTACCAGTCCTTGGGCGGCTTGTTGCGGTAGGGGATGGTGCACACCTCCGTGCCCGTCCGGCCGAACAGTTCCGTGAGGAACGGCGGCAGCACGGCCGCCTCCAGGTTGGTGAAAAACAGTAGCCGCGCCTGGGGGTTGTAATGGCGGAACGTGGTGAAGAACGGCACCTGTATCTGCATGTAAACGGACTGCAGCAGTGCCGAGTCGCCCCGTCCGCCCGCCTGCGGGTAGAAACTGGCTTCTTCGCGCGATTCACGGTAGAACCATGTGGCGATGTAGTTTTGCCCCTGTGTCATGTCTTTGGGTTGTTCGTTCGGATTGGACGGCTAAGATAAGGTTTTATTTGCGGATAACGAAGCGAAACGGCAGGGAATGTCAAATCAGGACACCTTTTTTACGGGAAATATACTCCTGTTTGCTTTTTCTTGTAAATAGTCGGAAATGTTTTTGCCATTTGTTTGTCTGTACAGGAAAATATGTCTATTTTTAGGGGCAGAATCAAGGAAATCGATAAAAACATAGATACAATGGAAAAGATTCAGGAACTGACCGATAAACTCTATCGTGAGGGGGTGGAAAAAGGGGCTGCCGAAGGGCATCGCCTGGTGGAGCAGGCGCAGGCAGAAGCCGCACGGCTCATGGAGGATGCCCGCAAGGAGGCGGAAAGCATTGTGGCAAAAGCCCGTAGGCAGGCACAGGAGACGGAGGAGAACACAAAATCCGAACTCCGCCTGTATGCCGGACAGGCCTTGGAGGCACTGAAGTCGGAAATCGTGAACGTGATGTCCGACAAACTCGTGTCCGACACCGTGGACGGGCTGCTCACCGACAAGGACTTCATGGGGAGTTTCATGGTGGCGCTGGCGCGGAACTGGGCCGATGGCGGAGGGCTGGTCATTTCGGCCGCCGATGCCGCCGGGCTGACGGCCTATTTCAAGGCCAAGGCCAAGAACCTGCTCGACAAGGGGGTGAGGATTGAAAAGGTGAACGGCAAGGAAGCGGCTTTCTCCGTGGCGCCGGCCGACGGGGCATACAAGGTGAACTTCGGCAAGGACGAGTTCGAGGCTTATTTCAAGGAGTTCTTGCGCCCGAAACTGGTGGAAATGCTTTTCTGAAAACCACTGTCCCATGAAAAAATACTATTGCCTGGTGGCAGGCATGCCCGACCTTTCGCCCGATGACACCAAACTGCCCTGCACGGTGGCGGAATTCAAGGAAGAATGTTGGCCGCAACTTTCGGAAGCCGACCGCCGGCTGGTGTCGCTCTTCTTCCTGAAATATGACCACAGCAACCTGTTGGCGCGGCTGGAAAACGGGGAGGACTTCCCTTTTGACGGGAGGGGCATGTACGCGCGCGAGGATTTGGAAGAGGCCCTGAAGCAGGTGAAGGACGGCGAAGAGCGGGGACGCAGGCTTCCGCCTTATTTCTATGACTTCATCGCGGCCTATCCGGAACTGAAGGAAGTGCAGGAACGCCTGCCGGAAGACGTGCTTTCGGCAGGTTATTACCGCTATGCCCTGGCATCCAAGAACCGTTTTACGACCGGCTGGTTCACGTTCAACCGGAATGTGAACAACATCCTGATTGCATTGACGGCGCGGAAGTATGGTTTCGCCCCGGCTCCTTATATCGTGGGCGATGATGCGGTGTCGGCGGCGTTGGCTGTGTCCGGTGCGCGTGATTTTGGCTTGGGCGGCGAACTGGATTACCTGGACGACGTGGCGCGCATCCACGAGATGGCCGACCCGGTGGAAAAGGAACGGAGGCTGGACCGCCTGAAATGGGAGTGGCTGGACGAACATACGTTCTTCTGCTATTTCACGGTGGAGCGCCTGTTCGCTTTCCTGCTCCGGCTGGACATCATAGAGCGCTGGACGCTGATAGACAAGGAACGGGGAGGCCGCATGTTCCGCGGACTGGTAAACCGCCTGAAGGATGAAGTGGAAATCCCACAGGATTCAATGAAGTAAACAAGAAACAAATATGGCAACAAAAGGTAGAGTGATTGGAGTAATTTCCAATATCGTGACCATCGAGACGGACGGTCCTGTGGCGCAGAACGAAATCTGCTACATAACCACCGAGGGCGACCGCCTGATGGCCGAGGTGATCAAGGTGGCCGGACGCAATGCCTACGTGCAGGTGTTCGAGAGCACCCGCGGGATGAAAGTGGGAGCCGAGGCCGAATTTACGGGGCACATGCTTGAGGTGACGCTCGGTCCCGGTATGCTGTCGAAGAACTACGACGGGTTGCAGAACGACCTGGACAAGATGGAGGGTGTTTTCCTGCGCCGCGGACAATATACATATCCGCTGGACAAGGACCGCAAGTGGCATTTCAGGCCCTTGGTGAAGACCGGCGACAAGGTAGGGGCATCGGCCTGGCTGGGCGAAGTGGAGGAAAACTTCCAGCCCCTGAAAATCATGGCCCCGTTGGCCCTGCAAGGGACGGCCACGGTGAAGCGCATCGTGGCCGAGGGCGACTATGTGTGTGAGGATACGGTGGCCGTGCTTGTGAAAGAAGACGGCGAGGAAGTGGCGGTGAGCATGGTGCAAAAATGGCCGGTGAAGGTGGCCATGACCAATTACCGCGAGAAGCCCCGCCCCTTCAAACTGATGGAAACGGGCGTGCGCACCATCGACACGATGAACCCCATCGTGGAGGGCGGGACGGGCTTCATCCCCGGCCCTTTCGGGACGGGGAAGACCGTGTTGCAGCATGCCATCTCCAAACAGGCCGAGGCGGACATCGTGATTATCGCCGCCTGCGGGGAACGCGCCAATGAGGTGGTGGAAATCTTTACCGAGTTTCCCGAACTGGTGGACCCGCACACCGGGCGCAAGCTGATGGAGCGCACCATCATCATCGCCAACACGTCGAACATGCCGGTAGCGGCCCGTGAGGCTTCGGTCTATACGGCCATGACGATTGCCGAGTTCTACCGTTCCATGGGGTTGCGTGTGCTGCTCATGGCCGACTCCACCTCGCGCTGGGCGCAGGCCTTGCGCGAGATGTCCAACCGCATGGAGGAACTGCCCGGCCCGGATGCTTTCCCGATGGACTTGTCTGCCATCATTTCCAACTTCTACGGGCGTGCCGGATATGTGTATCTGGATAATGGCGCGACCGGTTCCATCACTTTCATCGGCACCGTTTCGCCGGCCGGCGGCAACCTGAAAGAGCCGGTGACGGAGAACACGAAGAAAGTGGCGCGCTGTTTCTATGCGCTGGAGCAGGACCGTGCGGACAAGAAACGCTATCCGGCCATCAACCCGATAGACTCTTATTCCAAATATATAGAATATCCCGAATTTGAAGAATACATCTCGCAGCGCATCAATGCCGATTGGATTCCCAAGGTGAACGAACTGAAGACCCGCCTGCTGCGCGGAAAGGAAATCGCCGAGCAAATCAACATCCTGGGCGATGACGGTGTGCCGGTGGACTACCATGTGATTTTCTGGAAGTCGGAGGTCATCGACTTCGTGATCCTGCAGCAGGACGCCTTTGACGAAGTAGATGCCGTGACACCGATGGAACGCCAGGAGGATATCCTGGACCTGGTGGTGGACATCTGCCGTGCCGATTACCGTTTCGACACGTTCTTGGAGGTGATGGACTATTTCAAGAAGCTCATCAACCTGTGCAAGCAGATGAACTATGCGGAATACCGGAGCGCGGCATTCACAGACTACAAGCGCCAGATCCGCGAGATGGTGGCGGAACGCAGTGACAGTTAAAGGGGAGGACAAGGTTATGACAACGAAAGCATTCCAGAAGATATATACGAAGATAAGCCAGATCACGAAAGCCACCTGTACGCTGAAGGCTACGGGGGTGGGTGCCGACGAGCTGGCGATGGTGGACGGCAAACTGGCCCAGGTGGTGAAGATTGCCGGAGACGAGGTGACCCTGCAAGTGTTCGAGGGCACGGGAGGCATTCCCACCAATGCCGAGGTGGTGTTCATGGGCAAGGCACCCACGCTGAAAGTGAGCGACCAGCTGGCCGGGCGCTTCTTCAACGCCTACGGCCGGCCGATTGACGGCGGGCCGGAAGTGGAAGGCGTGGAAGTGGAAATCGGCGGCCCATCGGTGAACCCCGTGCGGCGCAAGCAGCCTTCGGAACTGATTGCCACGGGTATTGCAGGCATTGATTTGAACAACACGCTGGTGTCGGGGCAGAAGATTCCGTTTTTTGCCGACCCCGACCAGCCTTTCAACCAAGTGATGGCCATGGTGGCCCTGCGCGCACAGACGGACAAGATTATCTTGGGCGGCATGGGTATGACGAACGACGACTACCTTTATTTCAAGAATGTGTTCTCGAATGCCGGTGCGCTCGACCGCATCGTCAGTTTCATGAACACCACCGAAGATCCGGCGGTGGAGCGTCTGCTGGTGCCCGACATGGCCCTGACGGCGGCCGAATACTTTGCCGTGCAGAAGAATGAGAAGGTACTGGTGCTGCTCACGGACATGACTTCTTATGCCGATTCGCTGGCCATCGTGTCCAACCGTATGGATCAGATTCCATCGAAAGACTCCATGCCCGGTTCGCTCTACTCCGACTTGGCCAAGATTTACGAGAAGGCCGTGCAGTTCCCCTCCGGTGGTTCCATCACCATCATAGCCGTAACTACGTTGAGCGGCGGCGACATCACACATGCCGTTCCGGACAACACGGGGTATATCACTGAAGGCCAGCTCTTCCTGCGCCGCGACAGCGACATCGGCAAGGTCATTGTGGATCCGTTCCGCTCCTTGTCGCGACTGAAGCAACTGGTGGCCGGCAAGAAGACGCGCAAGGACCATCCCCAGGTGATGAATGCCGCCGTGCGGCTCTATGCCGATGCTGCCAATGCCAAGACCAAGATGGAGAACGGCTTCGACCTGACGGATTACGACAACCGTGCGCTGGCCTTTGCCAAGGACTATGCCGACAAGCTGCTGGCCATCGACGTGAACCTGAACACCACGGAGATGCTCGACGTGACTTGGAGCCTGTTCGCAAAATACTTCAAGCCCGGAGAGGTGAACATCAAGAAAGAGCTGGTAGATGAGTTCTGGACGAAATAAAACAAAGGGAGATGGCCATCAAGTTTCAATATAACAAGACATCGTTGCAACAGCTGGAGAAGCAGCTCAAGATGCGCGTGCGCACCCTGCCCATCATCAAGAACAAGGAGAGCGCGCTGCGCATGGAGGTAAAGAAGTGCAAGGCTGAGGCTGTCGCACTCGAAAGCCGCCTAGAGCAGCAAATCGGGGAGTATGAGATGATGTTTGCCCTGTGGAGCGAGTTCGACCCTTCCGTTGTGGGGATCCGGGACGTGGACATGGGGGTGCGGAAGATTGCCGGGGTCAGGGTGCCGGTGTTGAACAGGGTGGAACTGTCCGTGAGACCGTTCAGCCTGTTCAATAGCCCGAAGTGGTACTACGACGGCATAGCCTTGCTGCGCGGTGTGGCACAGACGGCCATCGAGTGCGAGTTCGTGCGGGCCAAGCTGGGCTTGCTGGAGTTTTCGCGTAAGAAGACCACGCAGAAGGTGAACTTGTTTGAGAAAGTGCAGATTCCCGGTTACGAAGATGCCTTGAGGAAGATCAAGCGTTTCATGGAGGACGAGGAAAACCTCTCCAAATCCTCGCAAAAGATACTGAAAACCCTTCAGGAGAAGAGAAAGGAGGCCGAAGCATGATTGCGAAAATGAAAAAACTCACGTTCTTGGTTTACCATAAGGACTATGAGGCCTTCCTGGGGCGAATGCAGGAACTGGGCGTGCTCCATGTACAGACCACGCAGGAAGGAGGCCTCCGGCCTTCATCCGGACTGGAAGAGAAGCTGCAACTGACGGAACATGTGGCAACCCTCGCGATGCGTTTGGAAGCCATGGGAGCGGACGGCGGTGCGGACGACGGTGCGGATGCTGCCGCCATCGTGGCGCGGATGGACGCACAGGATGAAGAACGCCACCGCACTGAACTGGAACTTCAACGCCTGCGCAAGGATGAGGCTGCGCTGCAGCCGTGGGGGGATTTCTCGCCGGAACGTGTGGACAGATTGGCCGACGTGGGTTATGTCATGCGTTTCTTTGTCTGTCCGGAACGGAATTTCGACAGTGCCTGGACCGAAGACTATAACGCCATGGTAGTGGAACGTGGGGAAGGGCGCGTCTATTTTGTCACTTTCACCGCGGCGGGAGACGAAGTGCTGCCCGATGCCGAGCAGGTGCGTCTGCCGCATGTATCCTTGTCTGCCGTCCGAAAGGACATTGCCGACAGGGAAGCCGCGCTGGCCGCATACGACAAGGAGCTGGCCGCTGTGGCGCATGCTTATGCCGGCCGCCTGCGTGCTTACGAGGCCGGGTTGCGCACGTCATTGGCTTTCGACCGCGTGGAACTGTGCACGGAACGGGCGGCCGACAACCGCCTGATGGTGCTGCAGGGGTGGATTCCAGCAGACAGGGAGGAAGAAGTGAAGGCTTTCCTCGCCACGCAGGATGTGTATTATGAAATCCGTGCGGCGCGCAAGGAGGATGATGCCCCCATCAAACTGAAGAACAATGCTTTTGTGCGGATGTATGAAGTGCTGACGAAAATGTACGGCATGCCCGACTATGGGGAGTTCGACCCTACGCCGATGGTTGCGCCTTTCTTTACGCTCTTTTTCGCTCTCTGCCTGGGCGATTCCGGTTACGGGCTGATCCTGATTGTGCTGGGCTTCCTGTTGAAACGCAAGTTGTCTGCATCGTTGGCCGGGATGATGAATCTGGTTATAACGTTGGGTTTTGCCACTACGGTGATTGGTGCCGTTATGGGCACGTTCTTCGGCGTGAGCCTGTTCGACCTGGATTTGCCGGAAAGCGTGAAACGCTTCATGGTAGCCGGGAAAATAGAGGGGACGAACTATGACAAACAGATGTTGCTGGCCATTATCGTGGGCATCGTACATATCAGTGTGGCCATGACGGTGAAAGCCATTCTCACTACGGTGCGCTATGGGTTCCGTGAATCCCTGAGCGCGTGGGGATGGATGCTGTTGGTGGTGGGCTTTGTGGTTACGGGCAGCCTTGCTTTTCTGCAGGTGGTGCCCGCAGAGATGTCCAAGTGGCTTTTCATCGGCATCGGCTCGGTGGCCGGCATCGGCATCTATCTGTTGAACAACCTGGGGCGGAACGTTTTGGTAAACATCGGTGCTGGCCTGTGGGACACCTACAACATGGCTTCCGGCCTGATGGGCGACGTGCTGTCCTACCTGCGTCTCTATGCGCTGGGACTGGCCGGGGGACTGCTGGGCGGAGTGTTCAACCAACTGGCTTTCATGGTGCAGGATGCCGCAGGCGGTGTGGTCGGCATCGTGGGGTGCGGACTGATTCTGGTGCTCGGCCATTCGTTGAACATAGCCATGTCGTGCCTGAGCGCGTTTGTGCATCCGCTCCGTCTGACCTTTGTGGAATATTTCAAGAACTCCGGTTACAACGGGCAGGGTACGGCCTACCGTCCGTTCTGCCTGTACAAAAGTAATGATTAATCAATATATTAAATAAAAACAGAAGCATTATGATGAATGAAGTATTGGGCTATTTGGGCCTAGGTTTTATGTTGGGACTTGCCGGCATCGGCAGTTGCTATGGCACAACGATAGCCGGCAATGCGGCGGAAGGCGCGTTGAAGAAAGACCCTTCCAAGGCTGCCAGTTACATTATCTTGTCGGCGATTCCTGCCTCGCAAGGCCTTTATGGTTTCGTGGCCTTTATCATGGGAATCCTGAACCGTGACTTGTCCACCGACGGGCCGTTGTTGTTTGGCGTGGGTCTGGGCGTTGGCCTGGTCTGCCTGTTCTCTTCCATCCGCCAAGGCCAGGTTTGTGCCAACGGCATTGTCGGGCTGGCGCAGGGGCACAACGTGATGGCGCAGACATTGATTTATGCCGCCTTGCCGGAATTGTATGGTATTTTGGCTTTGGTGGCTGCCATCATGGCATAACAACGGGACGAAGGGTTTTTGCCGTATGGGGCGCAGGGTTCGTGTGCGGGCCGTGCGCCCCTCTTCTTTCTTTTGTACACATTAAGCGGTTACCGTTGTATGAAGTCAGACGGCTTTCGTGGTTTTGGCGGGTACAAACTCCGAACCTCCCCCGGTTATGATGCCTTTATCTCAATGCTCGCATGGCATTGAGCACCGCCAACACGGTTACACCTACATCGGCAAACACGGCCATCCACATGCTGCTGAGCCCAACGAGGGCGAGAATGAGGATTGTTGTTTTAACGCCGATGGCGAATCCCACGTTTTCATGGGCAATGCGGATGGTACGGCGGGCGATGCCGATGGCTGTGGCAATTTTCGACGGTTTGTCGTCCATCAGCACCACGTCGGCGGCTTCTATGGCGGCATCACTTCCCAATCCGCCCATGGCGATGCCGATGTCCGCACGTTTCAGTACGGGAGCGTCATTGATGCCGTCACCCACGAAAGCAAGCGTTTTCCCTTTCGGTTTGGAGGCAAGCAGTTGTTCCACGTATTCCACCTTGCCGGCAGGCAACAGTTCGGCATGGTAAGTGTCCAAGCCAAGTTTTCCTGCCACGTCGCCCGCCACCTCCTTGCAGTCGCCGGTAAGCATGACGGTTTGTTCCACTCCGAGGCATTTCAGGGCAGCGACAGCCTCCGGGCTGTCTTCCTTGATGCGGTCGTTGATGATGATGTGCCCCGCATATTTCCCGTCCACCGCCACATGGATGATTGTGCCTGTCCGGGGACAACCATGCCACTTTACGCCGATGTCGTCCATCATCTTCGAATTACCCACGCAGACGATGCGTCCGGCCACGCGGGCACAGATGCCGTGTCCGGCTATCTCCTCAACCTCTGTAATCTTGCAGCCGTCGGTAGCCTCGTTGGGGAAAGCCGCACGCAGGGCTTCACCTATCGGATGGGTGGAAAAATGCTCCACATGGGCGGCGAGATGCAGTAGTTCTTTTTCATCGAAATCCTCAGGATGTACGGCTTCTACGGCAAATTCGCCACGAGTCAGTGTCCCGGTCTTGTCGAATACCACCGTCCCGGTTCTTGTCAGCGTGTCCATGTAGTTACTGCCTTTTATGAGAATACCTCTGCGCGATGCGCCTCCCAAGCCGCCAAAGAATGTGAGCGGAACACTGATAACCAACGCGCACGGGCACGACACGACGAGGAAGATGAGTGCGCGGTGCAGCCACGTGGGGAATGCCCCGGCGAAGCCGTCCGGTGAAAACAACGGCGGAATCGTGGCCAGCAACAGGGCGGCCACTACCACGATAGGGGTATATACGCGGGCAAACTTCGTGATGAACGATTCGCTCCGTGATTTGTGGGCATCTGCGCTTTCCACAAGGCTGATGATTTTCGAGACCGTGCTTTCGCCGAAGTCTTTGGACGTTTTCACGCGGATAACCCCCGTGAGGTTGATGCAGCCGGACATCACTTCGTCGCCTGCAGCCAATTCTCGCGGCATGCTTTCCCCCGTCAAGGCTATAGTGTTGAGGGAAGATGTACCTTCAATGACTTTCCCGTCAAGCGGTATTTTCTCGCCCGGTTTTATGACGATGATCTCACCCACGTTGACTTCTTCGGGAGAGATGGGAACGACCTTTCCCCCGCGCTCCACGTTTGCCACGTCCGGGCGGATGTCCATTAGGTGCGAGATGCTGTCGCGGCTCTTGCCTTCGGCGTATCCCTCGAAAAGTTCACCTATCTGGAAGAACAACATGACGAACACGGCTTCGGGGAATTCCGTTTCAGCACCGGGCAGAAAGCCTATGCAGAGCGCACCGGTGGTGGCTACGGACATCAGGAAATGCTCGTTGAACACATCCCCCCGCAGGATACCTTCACCCGCCTCTTTCAACGTGTCATGCCCGACAAGCAGATAGGGGACGAGATAGACCAGCAGCAGTTGCCACATCGGCAGGCTGCAATTCTTTTCAATCAGCACTGCACCGCAGAGTAGCAGCGCGGTAACGGCGATGAGCGCGATTTGCCTCCTCATGCTGTCATGGTGGTGTTCGTGCCCATGTCCGGAATGATGATTTTTGTTTGCCATGACCAAATACCTTTTATTTTCTGCTTGCAAAGGTACACAAGGCTCGGTGCAACCGGGTTGCAAACTCTCCCGCGGCAATGCTCCGGCCACAGATTCTGTAATTGTCTTGAAAGGGGAAATAAAGGTTTTCCGCCATTTTTTTGTTGCCTGCCTTTGGGGCTTTTAGGGGATTGTACTACTTTTGCATTCAAAAGAGTTACCCAAACAGGCAGAACGATGCGGGCCGCGGCAATCAGTACGGCTGCCGGGGCGTTGCCCGGAACGGAGGACAGAAAACCCTTTCAGGGCGGAGAGCCAGTCACTGCCGTTTTCTAAAACAGATAAGTTT
>CAZGSE010000044.1:0-21234 GCA_964528135.1 uncultured Paraprevotella sp.
CGCTCACGCTCACCCTGACGGAAAACCTGACGGGAGAGGACCGCATGGCAAAGATAGAGATAGTCTGCGGGGGAGATGTCATTACGATTACCGTGGAACAGAAGGCTACGACCGAGACGGGCGAAACACCCGATGATGAGGAGGGTGCGTCTCCGGCATTGCCGGACAATCCGCAATATCTGATAACGCGCATTGAACGGGAACTTGCTTCCGGACGCATCAGCACTGCTTCTTTTGACTACGATAGTCAAGGCCGTATTACAAGGCAGGTGGTTGTCGATTCATACGGTGATGCCGAAGACTATGTGTTTACCTACAATGAAGATGGTTTTACAGTAGTTTCCCATTATTATGAATCATCAACAGCCTACTTTACGACAAATGCGGCCGGATATATTACGGATTTCACCGTCAACGAGATGGATGAGGGTACAATGTATGTCTGGGGAGGCACTTTCAGTTATGACAGTGAAAATTATCTTCAACAGGCTACCCGTCGTTCTTCATCAGGCAGAGAATATACCGATGCGGCTTATTGGGAAGACGGCAACATGGTGAAAGTTGTGAATGATATTTATGGGGACGGGCAAAGACTTAACTACATAGCAGAAATGGAATACGGTAATGCGGATTACGTGAACAACCCGCTTCTCAGTATCGACCTTAATTGGGCTTTGGCACAAACCGAGTGGATTGGATGTTTCGGTTTTGGTGGTGGCTCAGTGCAACATTTAGGTTTCTTGGGGCAACGCAGCCGGTTGTTGATGACGACAGAATATGACCGTTGCAGTTATTATAGTTCCAGTAATTATTACACGTACAGCTATGAGTTCGATGACTTGAACCGTCCGACAAAGGCTGTTGTCCTGACAGACGGCGACCCGGACGATGCGCAGACTTATACCATTACTTACATGACCGATTGATATTATGGGAGCAAGCAGTGTTTTGTGTAAGTTTACTGCGTAATTTCTCGCATACTATTTCGTTTTGACTATAATTTATTAATGTTTATCACATGAAGAAATTTACATTTACTATGCCGGGCGTGTGGCTTACGGCTATTTTGTCGCTTTTCTTTTTCACGGCCTGCAGTGAAAGTGATACGGACGGCGACACGGATGACAAACCGGAAACAGAATCTTCCACTGGGTCGGATGGCACGGGTGCGGAAACAGGCAGCGGCGGCAGTACGTCTCCACTTTACTTGGTAACCCAAATTAATGTCGTAAACAAGTGGGTCACTGTAGGTGGCTACAGTGGGTCTTATGAAGACATCTGGTATTTTGAGTATGATGACGCGGGACGCGTAACCTCGATGTACACCAATGACAGTGAGGACGGGACGGTCAGCATTACATACGAGGATGGCAAAATTGTGATGGTTGATGAAAATGAAGGTTATAGGGAAGAGACGACTTGCACCTTGGGAGAAGACGGATATGTGACAAGTTACACTTCTGTAGAGGGCAACTCATATTCCCAATATACGTACACAGGCACGTTGACGTATTCCGATGGTTATGTTGTGAAATGCATTCATCAGTCAGGACTAGGAAAAACAAGTATAGAAACGGCAGTGTGGGAAAGTGGAAATCTGGTTAAAGTGTCATATCCGTCGGACACTGACAACAGTGTGTCTGAAATGAGCTATGACAATCCGGAGTACGTAAACAATACGAACATAAACATGGATTTGAATTATGTGGTTTGCAGTACGGAATGGATGGCTTGCATGATGCTTAACAACAGTTATCTACAACCTTTCGGCTATATAGGGAAGCGCAGTGCCCTCTATATGACGGAGGAGTATGACCGGTATAATGATTGCCGCTACACCTATACCTATCAGTTTGATGGGTTGGGACGCCCGGTGACGATAAAAGCCACTTGTTCAGGCGACAGTTATTACGTGAGCGACGAATACACCTATACCATTATTTATAATAAGTAACCTGTCCGCCGCCGGCCTTGCATGGGCTGCCGGCGTGAAACAAGTACCGACACAACAGGGAAGAACGGATGGCGCGGGGCCGGCATAAACCGCATGGACACAACCCCGCGCCGTCCGTTCTCCCTTTAGGCATGGTCCGTGTATTTTTTTGCAGGGTAAGCAGGTGTTTTTCCGCTTTTTTATCTAATTTTGTGAATGGAAATATTTCATTCGTATGATAACCATTGAACAACTGAAAGATGTGAAGGCGCGCACGGAAGCGCTCAGCCGTTATCTGGACATCGACAACAAGAAAATACAGGTGGAGGAAGAGCAACTCCGGACGCAGGCACCGGGGTTCTGGGATGATGCCAAGGCCGCCGAGGAGCAGATGAAGAAAGTGAAAGGCCTGCAGAAATGGCTTGATGGCTACAAGGAGGTGAAAACCCTGTGCGATGAGTTGGAACTGGCATTCGATTTCTGCAAGGAAGAGATGGTTACCGAAGAAGAGGTGGATGAACTTTATGCCAAGGCCTTGGCAGCCGTGGAGGGTCTGGAGTTGCGCAACATGTTGCGGCAGGAGGAAGACCCGATGGATGCCGTGCTGAAAATCAACTCCGGAGCCGGAGGGACAGAGAGCCAGGACTGGGCCGCGATGCTCATGCGCATGTATATGAGGTGGATAGAGGCACACGGTTACAAGTGTACCGTGAGCAACTACCAGGACGGCGACGAGGCCGGCATCAAGACCGTGACCATGCAGATAGAGGGAGAATACGCCTATGGGTATCTGAAATCGGAAAGCGGCGTGCATCGCCTGGTGCGCGTTTCACCCTATAATGCGCAGGGCAAGCGCATGACATCGTTCGCCTCGGTGTTCGTCACGCCGCTGGTGGACGATTCCATCGAGGTGTATGTCGATCCCTCCCGCGTGTCGTGGGACTTGTTCCGTTCGGGCGGTGCCGGCGGGCAGAACGTCAACAAGGTGGAGACGGGCGTGCGCTTGCGCTATCAGTATAAAGACCCCGATACGGGCGAGGAGGAGGAAATCCTCATCGAGAACACTGAAAGCCGCAAGCAACTGGAGAACCGCGAGAATGCCATGCGTCTGCTCAAGTCGCAGCTCTACGACCGCGCCCTGCAGAAACGCAAGGCCAAGCAGGCCGAGATAGAGGCGGGCAAAAAGAAGATAGAGTGGGGGAGCCAGATACGCAGCTACGTGTTCGACGACCGCCGGGTGAAAGACCACCGCACGAACTATCAGACATCGGACGTGGGCGGCGTGATGGACGGCAAGATAGACGGCTTCATCAAGGCTTACCTGATGGAGTTTTCCGAAGGGAAGTGAGCACACGCAATAACCTTTTAAAACGATAAGCTACTATGAGTGTGAAGAAGGACAAGAGGCGGGCGGAACGCCGTGCCCGCGAGGAGAAACAGGAGAAACGGGCCATGACGGCTTTGTTGTGGGCACTGGCCGTGCTGGTGATTCTGGGTATCATAGCTTTTTCCATCATGGGCAATGAGTATTGAGATAGAACGCAAGTTTCTGGTGACCGGCGACTTCAAGTCGCAGGCCTGTTCCAGCAGCCGCATCCGGCAGGGCTATATAGCCTCCGGGCGTTGTACCGTGAGGGTGCGCATCCGCGATGACAAGGGATACCTGACAATCAAGGGGCCGTCGGACAGTGCGGGGCTTTCACGCTATGAATTCGAGACGGAAGTGCCGTTGCGCGATGCTGAGGAGTTGATGCGCCTGTGCGAACCGGGTATCGTGGACAAACGGCGCTATCTGGTGCGTGCGGGGCGTCATGTGTTCGAGGTGGACGAGTTCTATGGCGACAACGAGGGTTTGGTGGTGGCCGAGGTGGAACTGTCCGATGAACAGGAAACTTTTGAAAAACCGGATTTTATCGGTCGCGAGGTGACGGGCGACCGCCGTTACTATAATTCGCATCTGCGCACTTATCCCTATAAACTCTGGCGCGAACGGTGAAGCCTTGCGTTTGTCCGCCTGATGGGCTGCGGCGGGCGGAAAGACAAGTGTGGGGGTTATTGTCCCTCCGGCTTGTTCCGCTTGTGGCACAGGCAGAGGGACAGCAGGATGCCCAGTATGCCTCCGACGGCGTTGGCCGCCAAATCCATCCAGTCGCCGGAGCGTGTGGTGGTGCAATAGGCTTGCAGCAGTTCGATGCATCCGCTCAGGGCCACCACGCCGAGGTAGAGGCACAAGGCACGGGACATGCCGGGGCGTGCCTTGTTGCAGCGGCAGTATTCTGTCCACAGGATGAAAGTCAGCGAACCGTACATGACCAGATGCGTCCATTTGTCGATGAAGTGCACTTGGCCCAGCGGGGTTTCAGGAGGTGTGAAGAAAGACAAATATCCGATAATGGCAATGAGTATGGTGGTTACAGGGTATTTTTTTATCAGTTTCAGGGGTGTTGGTAGCATATAATCTGTCGTTTGTTTCTGCAAAAATAATTCTTTTTTGTATTTTTGCAGGCATTATGGGCGCTTTTTTAAGTTAATTGAGATATGGCGAGCATTGAACGGTCTAATTTCGGGAGCAAGATTGGCATTATCCTGGCATCGGCCGGGTCGGCCGTGGGGCTGGGTAATATATGGCGTTTCCCCTATCTGACGGGGGCGGATGGCGGGGCTGCTTTTATTCTGGTGTACATCTTTTGCATATTGCTGCTGGGCATCCCTGTGATGGTGGCGGAGTTTGTCATCGGGCGCCGGGCACGGACCAATACCGGGCAGGCGTATGAGGTGCTGGCTCCGTCTGCTCCGGCCTGGAGATGGGTCGGTATGATGGGTGTGCTGGCGGCCTTTCTTATCCTAGGATATTACGGCGTGGTGGCGGGCTGGACGCTGGAGTACATGGTGGCCTCTTCCATGGGCACTTTCCTGGGAGCCGGTGATTATACGGCCTATTTTAACGATTTTGTATCCAATTCGTGGTGGCCGGTGGTTTACATGATACTGTTCATGCTCCTGACGCATGTCATTGTGGTGCGCGGGGTGAAAGAAGGCATTGAACGCTGCGCCAAGGTGATGATGCCCATGCTGCTGTTGATTATCTGTGTGTTGGTGGTGTGTTCGCTTTCGCTTCCGGGAGCCGCCGAGGGGCTGTCGTTCCTGTTGCGCCCCGATTTCAGCAAGATAGACGGGGGCGTGGTGCTCGACGCTATGGGGCAGACGTTTTTCTCCATGAGTATCGGCATGGGGTGCTTGTGCACCTATGCTTCTTATTTCACCAGCGATGCCAACCTGATGAAAACGGCCGGCAGCGTGGCTCTGATAGACACGATAGTGGCGGTCCTGGCCGGTTTTTTCATCTTTCCGGCAGTGTTCTCTGTGCCCGGCTTGTCGGTCGATGCCGGTCCGGGGCTGGTTTTTGTCACCCTGCCCAACGTGTTCCATTTGGCTTTCGGGGATGTGCCTTGGGTGGGTTATGTCTTTTCTCTGATGTTCTATGTGCTGTTGGTTCTGGCAGCCTTGACATCCACCATCTCGCTCCATGAGGTGGCCACGGCCTATCTGCATGAACGTTTCAGGATGACCCGCCGTTGGGCGGCCACGACGGTGACGCTGGTTTGCATCGTGTTGGGAGTGTTCTGTGCGCTGTCGTTCGGGGTGTTGAACGATGTCCGCATCTGTGGGATGACGTTGTTCGATTTGTTCGATTTCCTGACGGCCAAACTGATGTTGCCGTTAGGCGGGATGTTGATTGCCATCTTCACAGGCTGGTATCTGGACCGTCGTGTCTTGCGTGAGGAAGTGACCAACTGCGGGAAACTGCGGATACCGTTTTTCAATGCTTACGTATTCTTGCTGAAGTATATTGCACCGGTAGCTATTGCGTTTATTTTCATCAGCGAACTGTTCGGGTGACTGTGATGAAAGGCGGGTGGCGCGATTTCTTCTATTTCTCCAGGGCCGACCGCAGGGTGTTGCTTTTGCTGGCGGGCATATTGCTGGGTATAGTCCTTACGGCTTGTTTCTTCTTGTGGTGTTCGCCGGAGGAGGGGGCACAACGGGGAGAGGCTGTTGTGGCCGGGCGCTATGTGCCTTTCCTGGAACGTTTGCAGGCAGACAGTGTGCCGGAGGAAGTGCAGGCTGCCGTGTCTTATGCCGTGGAGGAGGCGCACAGCCCGGAAACTTTTCCTTTCGACCCCAATACGGCCGATTCCACAGAACTGTTGCGTCTGGGGTTGAGTCCTTGGCAGGTGCGCAACATTTATAAATACCGTGCGCGGGGCGGCCGTTACCACCGTCCGGAAGATTTCTCCAAACTCTATGGGCTGACCAAAGGCGATTACGACCGTCTGTACCCTTATATCCGTATTGCCGACAAGTACAGGCTTATGTCAGACCTCTATCCGCAAGGCGTGCCGCCGGCTGATACCGTGGCGGTACGTCCCCGCCGGGAAAAGTTCGAGGAAGGTGTGCAAGTGGACTTGAACGCAGCCGACACGGCTACGTTGCGGAAAGTGCCGGGCATCGGGCCGTATTATGCCCGCCGCATCGTGGGCTATCGTGAAAGGTTGGGCGGCTTCGTTTCCGTGGCGCAACTGTCCGAAGTGGAGGGGTTGCCCGATGACATAGGACGTTGGTTCACGGTAACGTCCGGTGGGGTGACACGCCCGCTTTACGTCAACCGCATGTCCGTGGATGCCTTGCGCCGCCATCCTTATCTGGACTTCTACCAAAGCCGCGTGATTGTGGAGCACCGGCGCAAGTACGGGCCTATACGGCAACTGCAGGCGTTGTCGCTTTACGGGGAGTTTGCCCCGTCCGACCTGGAACGCCTGCAGCCTTATGTGAGTTTCGAGGAATGACTATGCATCGGGTTTGCGGCTTGTCCCGGCAGCCGCTTCTTGCCGTCGGTTCTTACGGACGTTGGACATGGTTGCCGTATCCGGCGATTTCTGCCATTCTCCTGGGGATGTCTGTATTGTCGATGCGGCCGGTGAATTGCTCCGCTCCAACCCCGATGGCGAACACCGGAACGTAGCCGTTGGAATGCCCCGTGCTCTGCCAGCCTACCATGGCCTTGCGTGCCATCAGTTTGCGTGCTGTGGCGGCGATGATGTTTTCGCTGGCGTAGAGCGTTTTCAAGTCTTTGGCCACACCCTCGCAGAAGTTTTCATATGCTTCTTCCAATTCTTCCGTCTCTGCTTTGTTGAGCGGGATTTGTGCCCAGAAACCGAAATTGTCCTGCAGTTGCTGCCGCACGAAATCCCATGTGAACCCGTCCCCTTGTTCCTGGTGCAGCCGGGCAATCATCCTGCTGAATGCCTCGGCACTCTGCCGCTGGTATTGCAGCAACCCGGTGTGCAGTTCATAAGGGCCGGTACCCAGTACCAATCCGCCGGTCTCGTGGTCGGCCGTGATGACGATGAGGGTTTCATCCGGATGCTTTTGATAGAAATCATAGGCCACCTGTACGGCACTGTCCAAGTCTTTCACTTCGCGGAAGAGCGTTGCGGCATCGTTGCTGTGGCAGGCCCAGTCAATCTTACCGCCCTCCACCATCAGGAAGAAACCGTCTGTTTCCTTGGCAGAAAGAAAGTCGATGGCGGCCTTTGTGATTTCCTGCAGGCTCAGGTCACCCTCTTTCCGGTCAATGGCATAGGGGATACCGGTGCGCTCTTTCCGGTCGGTAGTTTCCGGTTGCAGGAGTATCATCTTGCGGGCGGCGGCAGCCTTGTCCTGATAGTCGGCATATCCCCGCGCTATGGTATATCCGGCATCCCGGCATAGTGTGTATAAATCCTTTCCATCATCGGCTCTCTGCTTTTCCGGTTGCAAGAAATCAGAACCGGCGTAGAAATCAAAACCGGCTTCAACCAGTTCTTTACCAATCTGGTGGTATTGGTTGCGGTTTGCCACGTGGGCATAGAAAGCCGCCGGGGTGGCGTGATCCACGGATACGCTGGTGGCTATGCCCACGGTTTTTCCTTCGGCTTGCGCCTTGTAGGCCAGGCTGACCAGTGGGGTCTTCAAATCTGCATCCAGCCCCAAGGTACCGTTTTTGGTCTTGTTGCCGGTGGCCAGTGCCGTGCCCCCCGCGGCAGAGTCAGTCACACCGTTTGTGGCGGAGTTGGTGGTGACCAGGCCCACAAAGGGAAACTGGGCGAAGCAAAGTGGAGAAATACCGATATATCCCTCCTGATCGGCCAACTGCGTTTCGGTGCCGTTCACTTGGTTGACGCCCATTCCGTCACCGATGAAGTAAAACACATACTTGGCCCGGCCTGTGGCCATTGCGATGATTGCCATACAGAAGATGGCACAGAATGATAGGATCCTTTTTTTCATGACGTAATTGTTTGACAGGGCAAATTTAAGGAAAAAACGCTCTGAGGCTTCATCCTTTTGTTTTTTTCTCGGAAAAAGTCGTTGCAGGCAGTCTGTGATGTGACAGTCCAGCAACAAAGTGATGCGCCAAAACTATATATTGCACACCGGCAGGTTGTTCGGATAGGGGCGTATGGAATGAAAAGGCCGCCTCCCCGGCAAAGGGGAAGCGGCCCTAAAGAGGAAAAAGAAAAACAGTTATTGACCGTTCAATTCCAATATGGACTTACGGTTGGCCATCAGCCGTTCGTATTCTTCCCGGCAGGTCACCACAATTTTTCCAAACTCTCGGAGTCCCGTTCCGGCAGGAATCAGATGACCGCATATCACGTTCTCTTTCATGCCTTCCAGTTTGTCGGTCTTTCCGTTGATGGCTGCATCGTTGAGCACTTTCGTTGTCTCTTGGAAAGATGCCGCGGACATGAAACTCGATGTCTGCAAGGCAGCACGGGTGATACCCTGCAGGATCTGTATGGACGTGGCAGGCATGGCATCACGGACTTGTACCAGACGCAAGTCCTTTCGCTTCAGCGTGGAGTTCTCATCACGTAACTTACGTGCCGTGACAATCATACCAGGCTGCATGGTTTCTGAATCACCCGCATCGGTTACCACCTTTTTGCCCCAGATGCGGTCGTTTTCTTCCGCAAAGTCCCGTTTGTCCACAACTTGCTGTTCCAAGAAACGCGTGTCGCCCGGTTCGTCAATCTGCACCTTTCGCATCATCTGACGCACGATGACTTCGAAATGCTTGTCGTTGATTTTCACACCTTGCAGACGGTAAACGTCTTGAATTTCGTTCACGATATACTCCTGAACGGCCGTGGGGCCTTTGATCGCCAGGATGTCAGCCGGTGTGATGGCACCATCGGACAGCGGCGTGCCGGCGCGCACATAGTCGTTCTCCTGCACCAGAATCTGCTTGGACAGCGGCACGAGGTATTTCTTTACCTCACCCAGTTTAGAGGTCACGATAATCTCGCGGTTGCCACGTTTGAGTTTGCCCATCGTGATTTCACCATCAATTTCAGAAACAATGGCAGGATTGGACGGGTTGCGGGCCTCGAACAGTTCGGTTACGCGCGGCAGACCTCCGGTGATATCTCCGGTCTTGCCCACGGCACGCGGGATCTTGACAAGCACATCACCCGCCTTGACGGTCTGTCCGTCTTCTACAGCCAAATGGCCGCCAATGGGGAAATTATACGTGCGAAGCATCTCGCCGCTTTCACTCATGATATGAGCCGAAGGCACTTTTGTACGGTCTTTCGATTCGATGATAATCATTTCGCGCAAACCGGTCGTTTCGTCAGATTCTACGCGGTAGGTTACACCCTCGACAACATCCTCGAAGTGGATTTTACCCGGCGTTTCCGTCACGATGACGGCATTGAACGGATCCCATTTGGCAATCAGCTTGCCTTTTTCCACTTTTTCGCCTTCGTTCACGTAAAGCGTAGAACCATAAGGCACATTCTGTGTGAAGAGCACAATGTCCGTGTTGACATCCACGAAACGGACTTCGGCCAAACGTCCCACCACCATCTTGGCGGCGTTGCCCGTCTCGTCTGTAATGTTCACCGTACGTAGTTCCTCAAACTCAACCTTTGAATCGTATTTAGCCACAATGGAGGCATTGGCCGCAGCATTGGAAGCCACACCGCCGGCATGGAACGTACGCAACGTCAGCTGTGTGCCCGGCTCACCGATAGACTGGGCCGCAATAACGCCGACAGCCTCGCCTTTCTGCACCATCCGGCTTGTAGCTAGGTTGCGGCCATAACACTTCATGCAGACGCCCTTGTGACTCTCGCAGGTCAGCACGGAGCGTATCTCTACGCTTTCTATCGGTGAATTCTCGATTTCCTGTGCTTTTTCTTCCGTAATCTCCTCGCCGGCAGCCACAATGAGTTTTCCTGTAGTAGGATTGATAATATCATGTACCGACACACGTCCCAGAATGCGTTCATAAAGTGAAGAAATCACCTCATCGCCGTTCTTCAGGGCTGTGCAGACCAGTCCACGCAGTGTGCCGCAGTCTTCTTCCGTGATGATTACATCGTGTGACACATCTACCAGACGGCGGGTCAGGTAACCGGCATCGGCCGTCTTCAAGGCCGTGTCGGCCAAACCTTTACGGGCACCGTGGGTGGAAATGAAATACTCCAGCACGCTCATGCCTTCCTTAAAGTTGGAAAGGATGGGGTTTTCAATAATTTGTGCACCTTCGGCACCGGCCTTCTGGGGCTTGGCCATCAAACCGCGCATACCGGAAAGCTGGCTGATCTGTCCGGCAGAACCACGGGCACCGGAATCCAACATCATATATACGGCATTGAATCCCTGATCAGCTTCTTTCATGGTCTTCATCAGAATCTTGGAAAGGTCGTTGTTGACGTGAGTCCACGTGTCGATAACCTGGTTGTAGCGCTCGTTGTCGGTGATGAAGCCCATACCGTAATCGTTGGCAATGCGCTCCACTTCCTCGTTTCCGCGACGTACCAGTTCGTCTTTCTCTTTTGGAATGATGATATCGCCCAAGTTGAATGACAAACCGCCCACATAGGCCATGCGGTAACCCAGATTCTTGATGCCGTCCAGGAATTCGCATGCACGGGCAACGCCCACGGTCTTGATGACGTTTGTAATAATGCTGCGCAGGGTTTTCTTGGAGATGATGTCATTGAAAAAGCCTACTTCCTCCGGAATGATTTCGTTGACAATCACGCGGCCGACGGAAGTTTCCACCATTTTCTTCACCAGATTCCCGTTTTCATCCAAATCTTTCACCATGACTTTTACCGGTGCATGGATGTCCACCCGTTTCTCATTGTAGGCGATAATGGCTTCTTCCGGGCCGTAGAATGTCAGGCCTTCGCCCGATGACCCCGGACGCAATTTGGTAATGTAGTACAGACCGAGCACCATATCCTGTGAAGGCACTGTGATAGGTGCACCGTTGGCCGGATTCAGGATATTGTGCGACTGGAGCATCAGGAGTTGTGCTTCCAGAATGGCTTCGTTGCTCAGAGGCAAATGAACGGCCATCTGGTCGCCGTCGAAGTCGGCATTGAAGGCCGTGCAGGCCAATGGATGCAACTGAATGGCCTTGCCCTCTATCATTTTGGGCTGGAATGCCTGGATACCCAAGCGGTGCAAGGTCGGTGCACGGTTCAACAATACGGGGTGACCTTTCATCACATATTCCAATATGTCCCAAATGACCGGTTCTTTACGATCCACAATCTTCTTGGCGGATTTCACCGTTTTCACGATGCCGCGTTCGATGAGTTTGCGGATGATAAACGGTTTGTAAAGTTCGGCTGCCATCAGTTTGGGCAGGCCACATTCGCCCATCTTCAGTTCCGGGCCGACGACAATAACCGAACGTGCGGAATAGTCCACGCGTTTACCCAGCAAGTTTTGGCGGAAACGTCCCTGTTTCCCTTTCAGAGAGTCGGAAAGGGACTTCAGCGGACGGTTGGCATCCGTCTTCACGGCACTCGACTTGCGCGAGTTGTCAAACAGGCTATCTACGGCTTCCTGCAGCATACGCTTCTCATTGCGCAGAATCACTTCGGGTGCCTTGATTTCAATCAATCGTTTCAGGCGGTTGTTGCGGATGATGACACGGCGATAGAGATCGTTCAGGTCTGAAGTGGCAAAACGTCCTCCATCGAGCGGAACCAACGGGCGCAGTTCGGGGGGGATTACCGGCAGGATCTTCATGATCATCCATTCCGGTTTGTTACGTCCCCGGCTGGCGCGGAACGATTCCACCACCTGCAGGCGCTTCAGGGCCTCGTTCTTGCGTTGTTGTGCCGTATCCGTGTTGGCACTGTTGCGTAATTCATACGACAATTTGTCCAAATCCAAGCGGACCAGAAGGTCGTAGATGGCTTCCGCACCCATCTTGGCAACAAACTTGTTGGGGTCGGAATCTTCTAGGAATTGATTGTCTTTCGGCAATTTCTCCAGGAAATCCAGATATTCGTCTTCTGTCAGCAAGTCATTGGCCAAGACACCTTCCTCGGCCAGTACTCCGGGCTGAATGACAATGTAACGTTCATAATAAATCACTGCATCCAGTTTCTTGGTCGGTATCCCCAGCAGATAACCGATTTTGTTAGGCAGGGAACGGAAATACCATATATGCGCCACCGGTACCACCAACGAGATGTGTCCTGAACGTTCACGGCGCACTTTCTTTTCGGTTACTTCCACGCCGCAGCGGTCGCATACAATACCCTTGTAACGGATGCGTTTGTACTTGCCGCAATGACATTCATAATCCTTTGTCGGACCGAAAATACGCTCGCAGAACAAGCCATCACGTTCCGGTTTGTAAGTGCGGTAGTTGATGGTTTCCGGTTTCAACACTTCACCATATGAATTTTCCAGAATCTCTTCCGGGGAAGCCAATCCAATGGTGATTTTTGTAAAATTACTCTTTATCTTGGATTCTTTTCTAAAAGCCATATTCTATAATTCATTAAAGAGTTTCTTCTTTTAATCCAATGTAACGCTCAAGCCCAAGCCGCGCAACTCGTGGAGCAATACGTTTAGCGATTCCGGGATGCCCGGCGTAGGCATGGGTTCGCCTTTGACTATCGCCTCATAAGCCTTTGAACGTCCTACGACATCATCCGACTTGATGGTCAGGATTTCTTGTAGCACGTGGGAGGCGCCGAATGCCTCAATGGCCCAAACTTCCATTTCCCCGAAGCGTTGTCCGCCGAATTGTGCCTTACCGCCCAAGGGCTGTTGGGTAATCAGTGAATACGGGCCGATGGAACGGGCGTGCATCTTGTCCTCCACCATGTGTCCTAATTTCAGCATATAGGCGATTCCGACAGTAGCCAGCTGGTCGAACTTCTCACCGGTCTCTCCATCGTAGAGCTGTGTTGAACAATAGCGGGGCAGTCCGGCCTTGTCCGTCCATTCACACAAGTCGTCCAATGTGGCGCCATCGAAAATCGGTGTAGCGAACTTCACACCCAGTTCTTTTCCTGCAGCTCCCAGAACTGTCTCAAAAATCTGGCCGATGTTCATGCGGGAAGGCACACCCAACGGGTTGAGAACGATGTCAACAGGTGTTCCGTCAGCTAGGAACGGCATATCCTCCTGACGTACGATCTTAGAAACGATACCCTTGTTGCCGTGCCGTCCGGCCATCTTGTCGCCCACGCTGATTTTGCGCTTCTTGGCAATGTAAACCTTGGCCATCTGGATGATGCCTGAGGGCAGTTCGTCGCCAATTGTAATGGCAAACTTTTTCCGCTTCAGTTCTGCGTCTAACAGTTTGTACTTTTTCAGGAAGTTGATAATCAACTGGGCAATCAGGTTGTTGCGGTGTTCATCGTCTGTCCAGCCGCTCAACTGGATTGTGGTGAAGTCTAAGCACTCCAGTGCAGATGCCGCAAACTTGGCACCGGAAGCAATCACCTCGCTACCCATATAATCTTTTACTCCCTGGGAGA
Organism: uncultured Paraprevotella sp.; assembly: GCA_964528135.1. Taxonomy (GTDB): domain Bacteria; phylum Bacteroidota; class Bacteroidia; order Bacteroidales; family Bacteroidaceae; genus Paraprevotella. The sequence continues at coordinate 13,783 of CAZGSE010000044.1, forward strand.
CCTTGTCTTTCGTCAGTTCCAGCAGTTTGTCGATTAGGATAGCTTTCAGATCGGCCACCTTACTGTTAAATTCTTCATCGATTTTCGGCAGAAGCAGTTTGTCGGCAGCTTTGGCAGCCCGTGTCTTAATGGCACGTGAGAACAGTTTCTTGTCAATCACCACGCCATTCAACGACGGGGACGCTTTTAAAGAAGCGTCTTTCACATCACCGGCTTTGTCACCGAAGATAGCCCGCAACAACTTTTCTTCCGGCGACGGGTCGCTTTCACCTTTTGGTGTAATCTTACCGATCATGATGTCACCCGGCTGGATGCGGGCACCGACACGGACGATACCGTTCTCGTCCAAATCTTTTGTCGCTTCTTCACTCACATTCGGGATATCCGCCGTCAGTTCCTCCATGCCACGTTTGGTTTCGCGCACTTCGAGCGAAAATTCTTCCACATGCACAGATGTCAGGATGTCCTCGCGTACTACACGTTCGTTTAGCACAATGGCATCTTCATAGTTATATCCTTTCCAGGGCATGTAGGCAACCAGCAGGTTTTTCCCCAAAGCCAGTTCACCGTTTTGAGTGGAGTAGCCCTCCGTCAGGATGTCGCCGGCCTTCACACGTTGTCCCTTGTCACAAATCGGACGTAGGTCTATGGTCATATTCTGGTTTGTACGGCGGAATTTCGGGATACGGTATTCTTTCAGGGCCGGTTCAAAGCTAACAAAATCTTCCTCTTCCGTACGGTCGTACAGGATGCGTATAGTGGTGGCATCCACATATTCTATCACGCCGTTTCCTTCTGCCGTAATCATTGTACGGGAGTCCTCGCACACTTGCTTCTCGATTCCGGTACCCACAATCGGGGCTTCGCTCCGCAATAATGGCACAGCCTGGCGCATCATGTTGGAGCCCATCAGTGCACGGTGGGCATCATCATGTTCCAGAAAAGGAATCAGCGATGCCGCGATAGAGGCTATCTGTTGTGGGGCCACGTCCATCAAATCCACTTCCGATGGGGGAACCACAGGATAATCATCGTCTTGGCGGCATTTCACTTTGGTACGGATAAAGGTGCCGTCGTCATTCAACGGAGCATTTCCCTGACCTATGATCTTGCCTTCCTCTTCCTCGGCTGTCAAATACTCGATTCCCGTATCCAGCGACAAATCCACGACACCGTCCTTCACTTTCCTGTACGGTGTCTCAATGAAGCCTAAATCGTTGATTTTGGCATATACGCACAAGGAAGAAATCAGACCGATGTTCGGACCTTCGGGCGACTCGATGGGGCACAAGCGGCCATAGTGTGTGTAGTGCACATCACGCACCTCGAAACCTGCACGCTCGCGGGACAATCCGCCAGGGCCTAATGCAGACAGACGGCGTTTGTGTGTCACCTCGGCTAATGGATTTGTTTGATCCATAAATTGTGACAGGGCGTTTGTGCCGAAGAAAGAGTTGATAACGGAAGATATTGTCTTGGCGTTAATCAGGTCTGTAGGTGTGAACACTTCATTGTCGCGTACATTCATGCGCTCACGGATTGTACGGCTCATACGTGCAAGGCCAATGGCAAACTGGTTGCTCAACTGTTCGCCCACTGTCTTTACACGACGGTTGCTCAAATGGTCGATATCATCTACCAGAGCCTTGGAGTTGACCAACTCTATCAGATATTTGATAATCTCGATGATGTCTTCTTTCGTCAGCACACGGACATCTATATCCGTGGACAGGTTGAGTTTCTTGTTGATACGGTAGCGCCCGACTTCACCTAAATCATAGCGCTTTTCCGAGAAGAACAGGTTGTTGATAACTTCTCTTGCGCTGGCATCATCTGCAGGATCGGCATTACGCAACTGGCGGTAAATATACAAGACCGCTTCCTTTTCAGAATTACTGGAGTCTTTTTGGAGAGTGTTGAAGATGATGGAATAGTCGGACGTATTGGTTTCTTCCTTATGCAGGAGGATGCTGGCCACGCCGCTTTCGATGATTTCATCTATTTTCTCTTCCTCAATCACGGTTTCTCGATCCAAGATGACCTCGTTCCGTTCGATGGAAACAACCTCGCCGGTATCTTCATCAACAAAATCTTCCACCCAGCTTTTTAAGACACGGGCTGCAAGTTTACGGCCTATGAATTTCTTCAAGTTGCTTTTTGTTGCCTTGACTTCTTCTGCCAGATTGAATATCTCCAGTATGTCCTTGTCATTCTCAAATCCGATGGCACGAAGTAATGTGGTTACGGGCAATTTCTTTTTACGGTCGATGTAGGCATACATCACGTTGTTAATATCCGTAGCGAACTCTATCCATGAGCCCTTGAACGGGATGATACGGGCTGAATACAACTGTGTGCCGTTTGCATGGATGCTTGAACCGAAGAACACACCGGGAGAACGGTGCAGCTGAGACACGACCACGCGTTCTGCACCATTAATAATAAAGGTTCCATTGCCGGTCATATAAGGAATCGGTCCCAGGAATACGTCTTGAATCACCGTGTCGAAATCCTCATGATCCGGATCTGTGCAATACAGCTTCAATTTTGCTTTTAGTGGTACACTGTACGTGAGTCCGCGCTCAAGGCATTCTTCTATCGTATAGCGAGGGGGATCGATATAATAGTCCAGAAATTCCAATACGAAGTTGTTGCGTGTATCTGCTATCGGGAAGTTTTCCGAAAACACTTTATACAAGCCATCGTTCTTACGTTTCTCTGGTGGAGTATCCAATTGAAGAAAGTCCTTGAAAGATTTAAGTTGCACGTCAAGAAAATCCGGATACGGCATCGGATTTTTGACTGTGGCAAAGTTCACTCTTTGGTTTACAAGATTTGAGGACATCAGCTTTATTATTAATTAACTTGTTGATAGTTTTAAGACACAAAAAGGTAAAGAACTCTCTACCAGAGAGTCCTTTACCGAAAGACCAATATTGGTCAGGATTTTTAAAATTACTTCAGCTCGATTTCTGCACCAGCCTCTTCCAAGGTCTTCTTCAAAGCCTCTGCATCAGCCTTGGCCATGCCTTCCTTCAATACGCTGGGAGCACCGTCCACCATTTCCTTGGCTTCTTTCAGACCCAAGCCGCAAGCTTCCTTAACAGCCTTTACAACCTGCAATTTAGCTGCACCTGCGCTCTTTAACACTACATCGAAGGAATCCTTTTCGGCAGCAGCTTCTGCACCACCGGCTACAGGGCCGGCAGCAACTGCAACAGCTGCAGCAGCAGGTTCAATTCCATACTCATCCTTCAGGATCGTTGCCAATTCATTAACTTCCTTAACTGTCAAATTTACTAATTCTTCAGCAATAGCTTTCAAATCTGCCATTTTTATTCTAATTTTTATTTGTTTAATACTAATTGATTTTATTCGGGTCTTTCACCGAGAGTCTTAAGAACTCCATGGATTGTGTTTCCGCCAGACTGGAGAGCAGAAAGTACATTCTTGGCCGGAGACTGCAGTAAAGCAACAATTTCAGCAATAACCTCATCCTTGCTCTTGATGGCCGTAAGGGCATCAAGCTGGTCTGCACCGACATAGAAACCTTCTTCCGCATAAGCAGCCTTCAAGGCCGGTATTCCATCTTTAGCGATATCTTTCAGCAGCTTGGCCGGGGCATTGGCTGTATTTGTGAACATGACAGCCGTAGTACCTTTCAAGCAGCCGTATAGAGGAGAATAATCCAACTCTGCATTTTCCAGAGCCTTGTGAAGCAAGGTGTTTTTTACAAGCACCATCTTGATTTCCGTCTGGAAACACTTCCTTCTCAATGCACTGGTTGTTGCTGCATTCATCCCGCTGACGTCCACCAAATAGAAATGAGCATATTCTTTCAGTGTCTCGCCCAGCTGGACTATAACATTTCCTTTATCTTCCTTTCTCATGACAACAATGTTTTTTAGATATCCTCAACGGTCTTCGGGTCAATCTTGATTCCGCGACTCATTGTACTTGAAAGATAAATACTCTTGATATAGGTTCCCTTAGCAGCACTCGGTTTCAACTTGATAATAGTCGAAATGAACTCCTTCGCATTTTCTGCAATCTTATCCGCAGCAAAAGATATCTTGCCAATGGAGGTATGCACGATACCTGTCTTGTCCACCTTGAAGTCAATCTTGCCTTGCTTGACTTCTTTGATGGCCTTGGCCACATCCATTGTCACTGTACCGCTTTTGGGATTCGGCATCAATCCGCGAGGACCCAATATGCGTCCCAAAGCACCTATCTTACCCATAATGGAAGGCATCGTGATGATTACGTCCACATCAGTCCATCCTCCCTTGATCTTTTCGATATATTCATCCAGACCAACATAGTCGGCACCTGCTTCCTTCGCAGCAGCTTCAGCATCCGGAGTACACAAGCAAAGAACCCGCAAAATTTTACCTGTACCGTTCGGTAAAGACACAACGCCTCTAACCATCTGGTTGGCTTTACGGGGATCAACGCCCAAACGTACGTCAATATCTACAGAAGCATCAAATTTGGTTGTGGAGATTTCTTTCACCAACTGAGCTGCTTCCTTCAAAGAGTATGCTTTCCCTGCTTCAATTTTGTCAGCGACCAACTTTTGATTTTTTGTCAGTTTACCCATTTTAATTGAAGATTTAAATTATTAACCCGGGAAGTCTCCTTTTACAGTGATACCCATACTTCTTGCTGTTCCTGCCACCAATCTCATCGCAGCCTCTATGGTAAAGCAATTCAAATCAGGCATCTTGTCCTGAGCGATGGTGCGAACCTGTTCCCAAGTGATTTCCGCCACTTTCTTACGGTTCGGCTCAGATGAACCACCCTTCAACTTTGCCACTTCCATCAACTGTACTGCTACAGGAGGAGTTTTGACAACAAAGTCATAAGACTTGTCCGTATAATAGGTGATTACGACAGGAAGCACCTTACCGGCCTTATCCTGCGTCCTGGCATTGAATGCTTTGCAGAAATCCATGATATTGATACCCTTGGAACCCAAAGCCGGACCCACTGGAGGAGATGGATTTGCAGCACCTCCTTTAATCTGTAATTTGATTAATCCAGCAACTTCTTTAGCCATTTTCTTTTTGTTTATTGAGTTTTGATATTCAGGATAAATACACCGTAACAAAATGTATTATTCCTTTTCTACTTGCATAAAACCTAATTCTAACGGCGTTTTACGGCCGAAGATTTTGACCATCACTTTCAACTTCTTCTTTTCGTTGTTGACTTCTTCGATTACGGCAGAGAAACCACTGAATGGTCCCTCCGTCACCTTTACTGTTTCTCCTTCGACATAAGGTATAACCACTTCTTCCGGCACATCCTGCATTTCATCAACAGCTCCCAAAAGGCGGTTAACTTCCGTCGGGCGTAATGGAGTAGGGTTGTTATTTGTTTCTCCTAAGAACCCCAATACGTTTGGAGTATTTCGCAAAAGTACGGCGATCTCACCTACCAATGCGGCTTCTACCAAAACATATCCCGGAAGGTGGTTGCGTTCTTTCACGACACGTTTGCCGTTACGGACTTGTACAACCTTCTCGGTGGGAATCAGCACCTGAGAGACATATTTGCCAAAATCGCCTTTCTTGATCTCAGCATCTATATACTCTTTTACCTTGCCTTCCTTTCCACTCACGGCACGCATTACGTACCATTTCATTTCAGTTTCAGCCATTTCTTAATTAGTTAGGATAAATAACCTCCATCGTGCTCTGGAAAACGAAGTCCATAACAAAAACAACCAACGCAATAAGTAGGGAAGCAGATAATACTACAACTGCGCTGTTCGTAAGTTCTGAACGTGTAGGCCAAGTTGTCTTATGGACAAGTTCATCATAAGATTCCTTACAATATTTAAAGATTTTCTTGAACATACCTTTATTATTAGCACGGGAGGAGAGGCTCGAACTCCCGACACCCGGTTTTGGAGACCGGTGCTCTACCAACTGAGCTACTCCCGTAGTAGAGCCTCTCACGAGGAGAGGCTTTTTATTGTTTTTAGTCGAGAATTTCAGTAATCTGACCCGAACCTACCGTACGTCCACCTTCACGGATGGCAAAACGCAGACCTACGTTCAAGGCTACCGGATAAATCAACTTAACCGTGATTTCCACATTGTCGCCCGGCATTACCATTTCTGTACCTTCAGGCAAGTGGATTTCACCGGTACAGTCCATAGTGCGCAGGTAGAACTGGGGACGGTATTTGTTACCGAACGGAGTATGACGGCCACCCTCTTCTTTCTTCAGCACGTAAATGGAAGCCTTGAATTCAGAATGAGGAGTGATTGAACCCGGATGAGTGATAACCATACCACGTTTCACTTCCGACTTGTCAATACCACGGAGCAGCAAACCTACATTGTCACCGGCTTCGCCTTCATCCAGCAATTTGCGGAACATCTCAACGCCCGTGATAACGGACTTCTTGTCCTCACCCAATCCCAGAATCTGGACTTCATCACCTACTTTAACGACACCCGTCTCGATACGTCCCGTTGCAACGGTACCACGACCAGTTATAGAGAACACGTCCTCTACAGGCATCAAGAAAGGTTTCTCAATATCACGGACAGGTTCCTGGATCCAAGTGTCGCAAGCGTCCATCAGTTCCATGACCTTCTCTTCCCATTCAGGCACACCGTTCAATGCACCCAAGGCGGAACCACGGATAATCGGAGTATCTTCCTCGAAGTCATAAGCGGTCAACAACTCGCGCATTTCCATTTCAACGAGTTCCAACATTTCCTCATCGTCAACCATGTCGCACTTGTTCAGGAATACCACCAAACGCGGCACGTTCACCTGGCGGGCCAGCAAGATATGTTCGCGTGTCTGAGGCATCGGGCCATCCGTTGCGGCAACCACAATGATTGCACCGTCCATTTGAGCAGCACCTGTTACCATGTTCTTCACATAGTCGGCATGTCCCGGACAGTCAACGTGTGCATAATGACGCTTAGCTGTTTCATATTCAACGTGTGCAGTGTTGATGGTGATACCGCGTTCCTTTTCTTCGGGAGCGTTATCAATCTGGTCGAATGATTTTACCTCAGACAGACCTTTCTTTGCCAACACGGCAGTAATGGCAGCTGTCAAAGTTGTCTTTCCGTGATCCACATGACCGATTGTACCAATGTTTACATGAGGCTTGGTACGCTCAAACTTCTCTTTAGCCATAGCTTTTCCTTTTATTTAATAATGAATAATTCAATACTTCATTGAGCTGTTACCGAGACTTGAACTCGGGACCTCTTCCTTACCAAGGAAGTGCTCTACCGCTGAGCTATTTAGGCAATAGAGCGGAAAACGGGACTCAAACCCGCGACCCCCAGCTTGGAAGGCTAGTGCTCTATCGACTGAGCTATTTCCGCAGTTCCGGTTTGCATTTCCTGCAATCAACCCCGGTGTGGGCAAAGATGGATTCGAACCACCGAAGGCGTAAGCCAGCAGATTTACAGT
>CAZGSE010000045.1:0-21052 GCA_964528135.1 uncultured Paraprevotella sp.
CTATGGGCCGCTTCATCCATAGCCTATGTGTCATTACGCTCCTTGCATGGGGTATATTTCACCGTTCTAATGAATGTACAGATATGGATGCAGACAAAGAACAGATAGCCCGCTCGTATGACGACATGTACCGTGCCATGATAGCCAAGGACACCACCGCCCTCAGCCGTCTGCTGGCAGACCATTTCGTTTTGGTACACATGACAGGGATGCGCCAACCCAAAACCGAATACCTGCGCTGCATTGCCCAAGGCACGCTGAACTACTATTCATGCGACGATACGCAATTGGACATAACTGTAAAGGATAACCGTGCGTCGCTCACGGGGCGGAGCCGGGTAAACGCGGCGGTATTCGGCGGAGGGAGGCACACCTGGCGGTTGCAACTGGACATTGATTTGAAGAAAGAAGGAGGCCGGTGGCTGATGACTGAGGCGCGGGCTTCAACGTATTGAACATATTAAAATAAAGAACAAATGGAAACAATCAAACTGAATAACGGCGTGGAAATGCCACTGTTGGGATACGGCGTGTTTATGGTATCCCCCGAAGAATGCGAACGTTGCGTATTGGATGCTATCCGTGCGGGCTACCGCCTGATAGACACGGCGCAGGCTTATTACAACGAAGAGGGAGTAGGAAGCGCCGTGAAGAAATGCGGGGTGCCGAGGAGTGAGCTCTTCCTGACCACCAAGGTATGGATATCCAATGCGGGACAGCAGAAGGCTGCCGCGTCCATCGACGAATCCCTGCGCAAACTGCAAGCCGACTACATCGACCTGCTGCTCATCCATCAGGCATACGGCGACTATTACGGCACATACCGTGCCATGGAGGAAGCCCTTAAAGCCGGAAAGGTACGTGCCATCGGGGTGAGCAACTTTCAGGCAGGACGCTTCGTGGACCTGGCCCTGCACGTGGACGTGAAACCTGCCGTCAACCAACTGCAGTGCAACGTGCTGACCCGGCAGGACGGCATACGGCCTTGCCTGGACGAGTTCGGAACGAGGATGATGGCGTGGGGACCGCTGGGCGGACAAGGTGCAACGGGCATCATGGACAATGAACTGCTGGCACAGATTGGCGGGAGATACGGCAAGACGGCTGCGCAGGTGGCCTTGCGCTGGCTGACGCAGCGCGGCATCATCGCCATTCCCAAAAGCACGCACGTGGAGCGCATGAAGCAGAACATCGACATACTCGATTTCCGCCTGACCGAGGAAGAAATGCGGCAGATTGCCGGCTTGAACCGGCACGACACGGGAACTGTGAACTTCAACGACCCGCAATTCATCAAATACCTGATAGAAACATACGGATAATCAAAAAAGAAAGCATATATGAGCGAAAAGAAAGATGTTATCAAAATGATGCGTAACGGGGAGCCGGTCAGCATGAACGACCCGGACTACGCAGAAGCGGCAACGGTTATTTCCGAGACGTGGAAAAAATGCGAGGAAATCAATTGCATCCCGCGTACCTGCTGGGAACTGCACGATGTGATTGTGGAGAAGCTCGGCATACAGTTGCCTAAGTCGTCCAATATCGTGCAGCCGTTCCATATTGATGTGGCAAGCGGACTTGAAGTGGGCGAAAATGTTTTCATCAACTATAATTGCAGCATGATGGCATGCGGGGGAATCATCATCGAGGATAATGTACAGATCGGCCCGAATACGATGCTGGTAACGACCAATCATGACTTCACCCGTCGTGAGTGGGTGCTCCATAAACCCATCACCATCAAGAAAGGCGCATGGATTGGCGGACGCTCACTCATTCTGCCCGGAGTGACCATCGGCGAAAATGCCGTGGTGGCAGGCGGCGCGGTGGTCACCAAGGATGTGGAACCGAATACCATCGTGGGAGGCAATCCCGCCAAAGTTATCAAACGCCTTGAGTGATGAAGAAAATCATTTTATTACTGATTGGCTGCCTGACTGTGTTCTCTCTTCGGGCACAGGAAAGCACCAAGAATAAGGAGGACAGAGACATGAAAACATTGACTGTATATTTTTCCTATACGGCAGGAAATACAAAACGGATTGCCGAAAAGGTGCATGAAGCCGTGGGCGGTGACCTTGTAAGGCTGGAACCTGTAACGCCCTATCCGGACGACTATGACACGACAGTCCGTCAGGGACAGGATGAGGTGAACCGAGGCTATAAGCCCGCATTGAAACCGGTTGGTGTGAACGTGGCAGACTATGACCGCATCATCGTTGGGACGCCTACCTGGTGGTACAAGATGGCGCCCGCAGTACTTTCGTTCCTGTCGGCAGGCGATTTTACAGGCAAGGTGGTGGTTCCTTTCATGACCAACGCAGGATGGCCCGGCACCGTCATCAAGGATATGACGGCATTGGCCAAACAGAAAGGGGCCGTGGTGGAACATGCGCATGAGTTCCGCTTCAGTTCCGATGAACGGCACTTCGACCGTATGGAAACCCCCGAAAAGGAACTGGAACAATGGATTGACAGCCTGAAATAAACAGATTGTCTGGCTTATATTTGCCTGTCATACACGATTTCCCTATCTTTGACAGGTCTAAGGAACAAGTATATTAAAAACGTAGCATAATGATAGAAAACCTAAGCGACTTTTATAAGCGGATAGGGCGGAGCGACCTGGCGGACGAGGCATACGTCAAGGAAAAGCCCTACTTCACTGTGCAGCAGAGCACATGCCGCATCGGACACGTGTCGTTCAGCTACCGCGACTTCTACAAGGTGGCGCTGGTGCTGGAAACGGGCAAACTGTACTATGCAGACAAATGGATTATGGTGGACCGTCCCGCCATGCTGTTCTCCAATCCGATGATTCCCTATGCTTGGGAAGCCACCGGCAACGCCCGCGGCACGGGATGCTTCTGTATCTTCAACGAAGCCTTTATCGAGGCAAGCGAGCGGATGGGTACGCTGGCAGACACGCCCCTGTTCAACAACGCCAAGGAACGCATCTATTTCCTGGACGATGAAGCCTTGCAGAACGTCACTGCCATCTTCGACAAGATGCGCGAGGAGCTGAAGACAGACTATTCGCAGAAGCTCGACATCCTGCGCTGCTACGTCCATCTGCTGGTGCACGAGGCGATGAAGGCCGCGCCCACCAGCATCTACGTGCCCCACAAGAATGCCGCCCAACGCATCGCAGAACTGTTCCTCACCCTGCTCGACCGCCAATTCCCCATCGAATGGCCCAAGAAGATACTCCGGCTGAAGTCCGCCACCGACTTTGCTGACCGCCTCTCCATCCATGTCAACCACCTGAACCGCGTGGTAAAGGCGACGACCGGACGCACCACGTCCGACCTCATCAACGCCCGCATCGCGCAGGAAGGCGTGCAGCTGCTCCAACACAGTCCGCTCAGCATCAGCGAGATTGCCTACAGCCTGGGCTTCGAGGAGCTTTCATCGTTCAGCAACTTCATCAAGAAGCGCACGGGTACCTCGCCTACGGAACTACGGGGAGCGGTGGGATAGGATACTGCTATCCGCAATCCGGATAGCGTTAATATCAATAAAAAACTCCCACAACGGCGAGGACAACCGTTGCGGGAGTTCTCTACAGATGGAGCGTTCACGCCAATGGATCTCTCTTTTTTGTAAGTTATATCAATTCAAAACACTTATTAGTATGGACGCTATCGTAAAACCACTCATAATGCAATGCTATCCCCATCAGCCGGAATAAACAAACGGTTCATGTCCGCTTTGTGATGCAAGGCTTCATTGCGCAGGATGGCACGGGTGGTCTGACAATGGTCTACCGCATCCATGTGTACAGCGATAAAACGGGTTTGCGCCGGACAGTCGTCCATAATTTGCATGGTTTCTGTCTCATTGGGTATGATGGGACCGTCGGTTTTCGACATAGGCGGCAATATGGCACCTCCGCTGTTCACCACTACATAATCGGGATGATAGGTTGCTATGGCCTGTTTTGTCGCTTCATTCCAGATGCAATCCCCCATAATGTAAAGAGTGGGATGACCTTTAGCTCGAAGGACATATCCGGACGAGGCACCCATCATTTCACCCAACTTGCCACGGCCGTGGTTGCCGGCGATGCGTATAATCGTCATTTCGCCTATTGCAATGCTGTCGCTGATGACTATTGTGTTGACAAAATGCTCTTTCACCGCCACCGTGTCATAGTCGGCAGGTTGCACATACCAAGTCATGTCTTTGGGAATAATCCGTTTGGCAGCATCGTCATAATGGTCAATGTGGGAATGGGTCAGCAGTACGAAGTCTATGCCATCGACTATCTCGCTTACAGGCATGGTCAGGTGCACACGAGGGTTCAGATTTACACCCAATGCAGACATTTCCGTGCCCTTCTCGCCCAACATGGGGTCGAGCAGGATGTTTTTGCCGGCATAGTTAATTCTTAACGTGGCATTGCGTATCAGTCGAACGCTGTCCTCTGCATAACCTGTCATGCTTATTGTGAAACATGACAGAAGTAACAATAATACCTTTTTCATATTATAACATATTAGATGTGAGACATACCCCCTTTGGCGGGGATTTCGTGGCTGCAAAGTTCGGATAGTTTTTCAGATGCCTCTATGACTAAAAGAAGGGAATATTGCCATTTTGATAAAATAGATGTTACCTTTGCGAAAAAACAAACGTATGAAAGAGATAATCAATCCCGAAAGACTGGTTAATGTACCGTTTAGCAAGACAGACTGTGGTGTGGATTTCTATATCAACACCGGTAATAGCTTGGACATTTGTGGCGTGCTGACTGAACATAAACGATTCAAGACAGACTTCTTCAGTTTTTACTTTATCCGCAAGGCAAACGGATTTTTATTATTGAATTTCAATAAAATAGAATTGCATAAGGGGATGATTCTACTCCTTTCTCCCCACCAGCAACAGGAATGGCACGTGAACGAAGAAGACTTGGATTATACCTTCCTCATTTTCCGTGAAGATTTCATGCGCACATTCATTGCCGATAAATTCTTTGTCTACCGCCTGCTTTATTATTACCAAACCGACACTCCACCTTATTTATATGCCACTTCCGAAGATTTTGCGGAATACATGCGCCTCTTAGGAAAAATCAAGCGAGAATTGCTACATCCTGTAGCGGATACGTATAATCTTATCGTGTCCGTACTCTATTACCTGCTGGTAATCATTAACCGTGCATACGCCGCTGCCTATAATCTGCCGGTGGAAGTTCCAAAAAACAATTATGCTTTCCAGTTTAAGGATTTGTTGGAACAGAATATTCGTTCGAAACAACGAGTGCAGGAGTACGCTGACCAACTTCGTATCAGTCGCGTCACGCTGAATGCTTCGGTTATGGCACAATTCGGTGTGTCTGCTACCCATTTATTGAAACAACGCCTGCTGGAGGAACTGAAAAACGAACTGTTGTTCAACAACCGCACGGTCAGTCAGCTGGCGGACGATTTCCATTTTTCAGACCCAAGTCATTTGATGCGTTTCTTCAAGCAACAGACAGGAAAAACGTTTACACAATATCTGGAGGACTATAAAAATGGGATTTATGAATAGCCGTTATTTGTTTTCATTTACTTGATATTCTATGAATTACAACAGCGTCTTCCTTAAGTGCGGAAAACAATGCCTCGTGCCAGCGCGCCATCATCGAACAACGGTTCTGCACAGCAGTGACCGGATAGATTGTAGAGAGCGGTGGTATAAAGCCTGTACCATGATCTTCGCCTATTGGGGTATCAGCGAATCCCGGTAAGCCTTCGGCGACATGCCTAAATGCTTGGTCACATACCGGCTGAAATAAGACAAGGAAGTGAAATTCATTTCTTCGGCTATCTGCACGATGGAAAGTGCTGGATTGTCCAGATATTCCTTGACCATGGGAACGGTATAGCGGTCAATATAATAGGTTACGCTCTTGCCTGTCTGACGCTTCACCGTGTCCGACAGATACTTGGGCGTAACATTCAGTTGTTCCGCATAGTAGGAAACTTCGCGGTATTTCTTGCTGCGTCCGCTTTCAAACAGAGCCATCAGTTCCTTTACGACATACATGCTCCTGTCTGTGGCAAATACGGGGGCATGTTTTTTTGCATGGAAATAAAACAAGTCATACATTAAAGGCAATGCGAGTCCGCCTATCAACTCCCGGTAAAACATGTGATCTGTTTCGCCGATGCGGTCACGGATTTGATGAATGTCCCGTACCAGCGTCTCCGCCTCTTCTTCCGACAAGTGAATGACCGGGTTATCGTACAGGCTGATGCCGCCTCCTATCCCATAGTTGTTTGCCGGAAGCTGGCTGCTCAGGAAGTCAAGCGGCGCGGCAAGGACTTCCACCTGCAGGTCTTCGCTTTGTCCGATGATTCTCACCTGTTGCGGTGTATTGATAACAATCGCATCATTCTTCCGGATATGGAACGGGCGGTCAGCAAGGGTGAAAAAACCTTCTCCCCGCATACATACCAGATGAATGCACCATCCTTTCAGCTTCACGGACCCTATCAGCGAGAACAGGGTGGAATACACTATTTTTACATTGTTCTCTTTTACCATACTGCAAAGTTAAGGCAATGTCTGCGGCTTGCCAAACGATTTGCGCTTTTATTGAAACATCCAACGTATTTTGTGAAACCACTCCTCCATAAAACCAATGTACCTTTGCCTTGTAATCCCAAATAATATACGATGAGCAAAATACTGACAGCCTACTATTCCCGACAGGGCGAAAACTATGTCAATGGCATGGTTCGGAACCTGCAATGTGGCAATACAGAATCTGTTGCCAGGAAGATCGCGGTCCTCACAGGGTGCGATCTATTCCATATTGAAACAAAGGAAACATACCCCAAGAACTATACGGAAATGACCGAAGTCGCCATGAAGGAATTACAGTCTGGAATGCGCCCGGATCTTGTATCCTCAGTCACCTGCATGGACCAGTATGATACAATCATCCTTGGCTATCCCAACTGGTGGGGAACGATGCCGATGTGTGTATTCACTTTTTTGGAATCATACGACTTTGCAGGGAAGACAATCCTTCCATTCTGCACACACGAGGGCAGCGGATTAGGGCATAGTGTGGAAGACATCAGGCATCTCTGTCCCGATGCGGAGGTGAAAAGCGGACTCGCCGTCCGGGGAAGTTCGGTAGCATTGTCGGACAAACTGATAGGAGAATGGTTGAAAAAGAATGGTATATAAACATAAAAAACTTATTTGAATCATGAAAGGGTATGTATTGCAATCGAAAGGGAAAGCGGTATGGCAGGATGTGCCGGTTCCTGAAATAGGGCCTTACGATGCCCTGATACGTCCGACAGCCGTCGCTACGTGCACCACGGATATTCACCTGATAAAGACTGCTGCATGGCCGAAAGCCATAGGAAAAGTTATCGGGCACGAAGGTGTGGGCGTGGTGGAAAAAGTAGGGTCTATGGTCAAAGACTTCAAGCCGGGCGATCGTGTCATCATGCCGAGTGCCGGTTCTGATTTCCGCCACTACCGTGCCCAACGTGGCGAAGCGAAATATCATCAGGATCTGAACGCTTATTTCTCTGATGATCCGACTATCGGCGGTGTATTCTCTGAACTTGTGAAAGCTATTGATGCAGACAACCGTCTGGCACTGATTCCAGAAAATGTGACTGACATACAGGCTGTAATGGTTCCTGATATGTTGATTACCGGTTTTACAGGTGTGGAGCGTATGCACATCCGCTTCGGTGAGACTGTATTGATTATGGGTGTAGGACCAGTCGGCTTGATGGGTATAGCTGCCGCCGCTTTACGCGGTGCAGGACGTATTATTGCCGTCGGTTCCCGTCCGCATACCCTCGAACTGGCAAAGCAATATGGCGCAACAGACATTATTGATTACAAGAAAGGGGACATTTTAAATCAGGTAATGATGTTGACAGATGGTGAACCGGTGGACAGTGTACTGATAGCCTGTGGCGGACGGGCAAGTGAAGCATTTACCACCGCTATGCGTGCCGTGAAATTCGGCGGTCATGTAGCATGTGTTTCCATTTTTTTCGATGACGAAACAGTCACGCTGCCCATGAATGTATGGGAATATGGAGGAATGGAGAAATACCTGACCGGTGTTTTGGCACAAGACGGGCGCGACTTCTTCGAGCGTCTGCTCCTGCTCATCGCCAATAAGCGGATAGACCCGGCACCCTTGGTGACCCACGTCCTGCACGGCTGGGACAAGTTGGACGAAGGATTGGCGTTAATGGGAAGCCGCAATCCTGAAGTAATCAAAGTGGTTGTAGTGCCTTAATGATAACGGTATGAACGCAAACAAGCTGAAAGGCCACGCCGCCGTGCTGACGGCCAACATCATCTTCGGGTTGAACATCCCCGTCACCAAGTTCCTGCTGTCGGGCTGGATGAGTCCGTTGGGCTACATGCTCTCGCGCACGGCGGTCGCCACTCTGTGCTTTTGGGCGGCAAGCCTGTTCGCAGAGAAGGAGAAGGTCAGCGTGCGCGACCTGCTGCTGATAGCCTTGGGCGGCTTCATGGGCTTCATCGTGTCGCAATACCTCACGGCGGTCAGTCTGCAATATACCACGCCGGTGCATTTCTCGCTTATCGTGGCGTTGAGTCCGGTGGTGGTCATGCTGCTGGCGGCACTGTTCCTCCGCGAACCTGTCTCGCGACAGAAGGTGGCAGGCGTGGCGTTGGGAATCGCCGGAGCGTTGCTGCTGGTGGTGCGCAGCATGGGGACGGAGTCGGGCGAGAACGACTTGGCGGGAATGCTGCTTGCCGTGCTGAGCATCACGGGCTACGGCGTCTATCTGATAATCGTGCGCGACATCGCGCAGAAATACACGGTCATCACGCAAATGAAATGGCTCTTCCTCTTCACCGCATTGATGATGTTGCCCTTTGGCGCACGCGACTTCGGCTCTCAAGCGGTCTTTTCCGCTGCCACCACAGGACAGGCCGTAGCGGGACTGGCGTTTGTCATCGTCTTTCCCACCATGCTGGGCTATGTCCTCACCCCTTACGGACTGAAGCACCTGCGTGCCACGACGGTCAGCATCTACATGAACCTGCAACCCGTCGTGGCATCCGTGGTCGCCATCTTCGTAGGGCAAGACACCTTTTCGTGGGACAAGCCGATAGCCGCCGCACTGGTCATTGCCGGGGCATACGTGGTGACCACCAGTCGTGCAAAGGACGACCCGGACACGAGCCTTGCAGGATAAGCATCAGATACGCCGACGACAGCCCTTGCGAACGCGGAGAGCTTCTGTCGGAGGCTTGAATGAACATCATTATTACTATATGAGTTTCTCAATATACAAGTATAATATCAATCAAATTTCAAGAATTATGCAAACAGTCAAATTATCAAACGGCGTAGAAATGCCGGTTTTAGGTTACGGTGTATATCAGGTAAATCCTGAAGAGTGTGAACGTTGCGTATCCGATGCCCTTAGCGTGGGCTACCGCATGGTGGACACGGCACAGGCATACGCCAACGAGGAAGGCGTGGGCAATGCGGTAAGAAAGAGCGGCATTCCCCGCAATGAACTGTTTATCGTGACAAAGGTATGGATATCGAACGCCGGCGAGAAAAAGGCGGCAGCCTCCATCGAGGAATCCCTGCGCAAACTGCAGACCGACTACATCGACCTGCTGCTCATCCATCAGCCTTTCAGCGACTACTACGGTACCTGGCGGGCTATGGAGGAAGCGTACAAGGCAGGCAAGCTCCGTGCCATCGGCGTATCGAACTTCTACCCCGACCGTTTCATCGATCTGGCCGAGTTCAGCGACATCAAACCCATGGTAAACCAGGTAGAGACCCATGTGTTCGACCAGCAGGCAGAGGCGCAGAAGATTATGAAGGAATACGGCACGCAGATTATGTCGTGGGGGCCTTTTGCTGAAGGGCGTAACAACTTCTTCACCAACCCCGTACTGAAATCCATCGGTGAAAAGTATGGCAAGTCGGTGGCACAGACCGCCCTGCGTTTCCTCATCCAGCGTGGCGTGGTTGTTATCCCGAAGTCCACGCACAAGGAACGTATGATACAGAATTTGGACGTATTCGACTTCTCCCTCTCACCGGAAGAGATGGAGACCATCGGCAAGCTCGACACGGGCAAGAGCCTGTTCTTCTCGCACTACGACCCGCAGACGGTAAAGTGGCTGGCCGGTTTCGGCAAATAAAGGAGGCAAAAGTGGCAAGCACCGGTCGGACTAAGGTGTGAATGTTTGATTTGAGCAAGCAATGGTTTGAATCAGGTAACTCGCTTTATCAGCAACCCGTTAATTTTGCACGTAGAAATTAAAAGATAAAAGATATGAAATACAGAGATTTAGGGAAAAGCGGACTTCGGGTGTCAGCCGTAGGGCTTGGATGTATGGGAATGAGCCATGCATACGGTGCTCCGGCAGACAAAAAGGAAATGACGGAACTGCTGGCCAAAGCTGTCGATTGCGGCTATACGTTTTTTGATACCGCCGAGGTTTACGGTACGCCTGAACAGCCGCATGACAACGAAGAACTGATAGGCCGGGCTCTGGAATCTTTCCGTGACAGCGTGGTCATCGCCACAAAATTCGGATTGAGTTTTGATGTGAAAAGCGGGAAAGTCCCGTATCCGTTGGTGCCGGATTCCCGTCCGGAAACCATCAGGACAAGCGTGGAGGGCTCGCTGAAACGGTTGCGGACTGACCATATAGACCTTTATTACCAGCACCGGATTGACCATCATGTCCGGCCGGAAGAAGTGGCGGGCGTAATGTCGGACCTGATAAAAGAAGGGAAAGTGCTGCATTGGGGCATTTCCGAAGCGACGGAAGAAGTGATACGTCGTGCACACGCCGTATGTCCTCTTGCTGCTGTCCAGAACCGATATTCAATGATGGCGCGTTGGCATGAGTCCCTGTTTCCTGTACTGGAAGAGCTGGGCATCGGGCTTGTCGCGTTCTCTCCGTTGGCCAACGGACTGTTGTCCGACAGATATACCGCCGGAAGCCACTTTGAGCAAGGGACGGATTACCGTTCTGCCATGCCGCAATTCCGCCCGGAAAGCTATGCCGAAAACCATGAATTGCTGGAACTGGTTCGCCGTATGGCCGCGGAAAAACAGGCGACACCGGCACAAATATCACTTGCGTGGATGCTATGCAAGAAACCGTGGATTGTCCCGATACCAGGCACACGACGGATGGAACGCCTGATAGAAAATGGCAGGGCGGCAGATATTGAACTAACCCCGGATGAAGTGAAGCATATTGACGCGGCACTGGACAAGATGAAGATGTCAGCCGTATTCGGTGGAAGTAAAACGGTACAACAATCATCAAATAACAAATAATATGAAGAGAATAATCTTATCAGCCATCGCCCTGGTGCTTGCCGCATCAGGTGCCATGGCACAATCGCAGAACGACGGTCTGCCGGGTTCGCCGCAGACCGAGGCTTACGTGGTGACTCCCATAGATACCACCAGCGGCGTGACCGTGCGCAAGGTATCATTCCTGCGCAGCAACAACATTGTATTGGTGGGCAATCTCTTCCTGCCGAAAGACTTCGACAAGACACGGAAGTACCCTGCCATTCTCAGCATCCATCCCGCCGGAAGCGTCAAGGAACAGTCTGCCGGCCTGTATGCCTACCGATTGGCGGAGAAAGGGTTTGTTACGCTGGCCTTTGACGCTACCTACGCCGGGGAGAGCGGTGGTACACCGCATTGGTCGGAAGCTCCCTACGAGCGGGTGGAAGACATCCGCTATGCCGTGGATTATCTGGTGACGCTGCCTTTTGTGGATGAACACCGCATCGGTGCCCTCGGCCTGTGTGCCGGAGGCGGATACGTCATCGCTACCGCGCCTACCGAACGCCGCATCCGTGCCGTGGCAGGCGTGAGTGCTGCCGACATCGGCGCAGCCAACCGTGAAAGCTGGCTCCGTGGCAGAAGTGTAGAAGATCAAATCAAGCTGTTGGAGGATGTTTCCGCCCAGCGTACCCGCGAAGCTCGTGGCGAAGAACTGATGAAGGTCTATATGTGCCCGGAACCGGACGAAAATACCGCACCTTCTTTCCGCGAAGGTTATGAATACTACCGCACCGCCCGTGCCTGGCATCCGCGTGCCGACAATTTCTACCTGCGCCGCAGCCAGGCCACGAAGATGGCATTCTCCGCCATTGAGAACATCTACCTGCTCACCCAGCCCGTGCTGCTGGTGGTAGGCGAAAAGGCGGATTCCGAATGGCAGACCGAGCGCATCTTCAACGCCCTGCCGGGCAAGGACAAGGAGGTATTCACCATCCCAGGCTATTCGCACATTGACCTCTACGACAAGGAGGGAGCAGTCGGTCCTGCCGTGGAAAAGCTGGCTGGATTTTTTACACGGACGTTGGCAGAATAGTAATTGTTTGATTTAAGCAAACGATGGTTTGATTCAAATAAGCGTGTTCCCAATAGGGCACGCTATTTTTGTATCCGAAAGAATATGAAGCATTTATAGCGTATGGACAAGAAAGAATATCCTAAGATGAACCGCCGCGAGGCCCTGAAGCAGATGGGTACTGTCGCCATCGGTGCCGGGCTAGGCATAGGCGGACTGCATGCCGCAGAAGTATTGGGTAGTCCGGCAGGAGAATACCAAGGCAGAAAGATGAAAGTATTGTTGGTAAACGGCAGCCCGAACAAGGAAGGATGTACCTATACAGCCTTGACTGAAGTGGGCAAAGGGCTGAAAGAGCAGAATGTGGATTCGGAGGTGTTTTGGATTGGCAGAAGGCCTATATCGGGCTGTGTAGCTTGTGGTGCCTGCAGCAAGACCGGGCGTTGCTATATGAACGATACGGTCAATGAGTTTTTGGACAAGGTGGAAGAATATGACGGCTTTGTCTTTGGTTCACCCGTCCATTTTGCAGCGATGGCAGGCAATATCACTTCGTTTATGGACAGGGCGTTCTTCTGTGCCCGTACCAATAATGAGATGGCTGGAAAGCCTGCGGCTTCCGTCACCAGTTGCCGACGGTCGGGCAGCACTTCCACACTCGACCAGCTGAACCGTTACTTCATCCATCGTGGGATGCCGGTAGTGCCTTCGCAGTATTGGCCGATGGTATATGGAAATACGCCCGAAGAAGTCCGGCAGGATGGCGAAGGTTTGCAGATTATGCGGACGCTGGGACGCAATATGGCGTGGCTGATACACAGCATCGAGGCAGGCAAACAAATGGGGCTGGTATATCCGGAACGTGAAAAGAGAATACAAACCAATTTTATTCGATAAGCCTTATGTTACGTAAAATCAGAATCTTATTAGCCGTCCTGTTCTTCGCATTCATCACGCTACTGTTCCTCGACTTCACGGGGACGATACACGCTTGGTTCGGCTGGATGGCGAAGATACAGTTCCTCCCGGCCGTGCTGGCGTTGAACGTGGGGGTCATTCTTCTGCTGGTGGTGCTGACGCTCGTTTTCGGGCGTATCTATTGTTCGGTCATCTGTCCGCTTGGAGTGTTTCAGGATGTGGTGTCGTGGATAAGCGGACGCCGGCGGAAGAAGAAATACCGCTTTTCCTACTCGCCTGCCCGGAATGTCCTGCGTTACGGTGTGTTGGGGCTCTTCGTCATCGCCCTGATAGCGGGTATCGGCTCATTTGTCGCCCTGTTTGCGCCATACAGCTCTTACGGGCGCATTGCTTCCAATCTCTTCGCTCCGCTCTATGGCTGGGGCAATAATGTGCTTGCTTATTTCGCCGAGCGTGCCGACAGCTATGCGTTCTATGAAACTACGGTGTGGCTGAAAAGCCTTCCGACTTTCATCATAGCCGCGCTTACCTTTATTATAATAGGTATATTGGCATGGAGGAACGGACGCACCTATTGCAATACCGTCTGTCCGGTGGGTACGGTGCTCGGCTTCCTGTCCCGTTTTTCCCTGCTGCGCGTCACGATAGACAAGGAAAAGTGTAATGCCTGCGGACTTTGTTCGCGCAAATGCAAGGCGGCATGCATTGACGGCAAGAACCATAAGGTGGACTACAGCCGTTGTGTGGCGTGTATGGATTGCATAGATACCTGCACACACGGGGCCATTTCCTATCGGTTCAGAAAGAAAGTGAAGGCATCCGTCGATGCTGCAATCCCGTCACAACAGGTTGATAAGAAACAAATAGACGATGCCCGCCGTTCTTTCCTGACCGCCACGGCCATTGTCGCCACAACCGCTGCACTGAAAGCGCAGGAAAAGAAAGTGGACGGCGGCCTTGCCGTGATTGAGGACAAGAAGATACCGGAACGTGCCAGGGCGATTGTCCCGCCGGGAGCCTTGAGCGCACGTAACTTCGCCAGTCATTGTACAGCCTGCCAGCTCTGTGTGTCGGTCTGCCCCAACGAGGTACTCCGTCCGTCCACCGGTCTGATGACGCTGATGCAACCCGAAATGTCCTACGAACGCGGCTATTGCCGTCCCGAATGTACGAAATGCGGCGAAGTCTGTCCGGCAGGAGCCATACGTCCGATAACCGTCGCCGACAAGTCTGCCACACAGATAGGCCATGCCGTATGGGTGAAGGAGAACTGCGTGCCGCTGACCGACGGCGTGGAGTGCGGCAACTGCGCCCGCCATTGTCCGACCGGAGCCATACAGATGGTACCGTTTGACCCGTTGTTGGATGGTTCGCCCAAAATTCCCGTTGTGAATACGGAACGCTGTATCGGCTGCGGGGCTTGCGAGAACCTTTGTCCGGCGCGTCCGTTCAGCGCGATTTACGTGGAAGGGCATGAGGTTCACAGAACTGTCTAATTAAGAAAAAATACTAAAATGGATAAAAGTAAAACAATCTCCCGTCGGGACTTTTTCAAGACGATGGGAGCCGCGGGCATCGCTTCGGCAGGCTTGGCGGCGTGCGGAGGGGAAAACAAACAGGCGGCAGGCACTTCCGGCGCGGCTCAAGACGGTGAAATGACCTACCGCATCAATCATAATTCGGATGACCGCGTATCCCTGCTGGGATATGGCATGATGCGCCTCCCCATGCTGCCTAATCCGGACGGTGGGCGGGACATTATCAATCAGGAAGCGGTCAATGAACTGGTGGACTACGCCCTTGCCCACGGCATGAACTATTTCGACACGTCGCCCCACTACGGGCGTGGGCAATCGGAGAACGCCACGGGCATCGCTCTCTCACGCCATCCGCGCAACACCTATTACATAGCCACGAAGATGTCCACTTTCCTGGAAGAACACGGCGAGAACGCTTACCGCGACTCGGTGGATATGTACCACCGCTCGATGGAACTGCTGCGCACAGATTATCTGGATTATTACCTGATACATGGCGCGGGCATCGGCGGAATGGATGTGCTCCACCGCCGTCTGCTGGACATCGGGTTGCTCGATTATTTATGGAAGGAACGTGAAGCCGGACGCATCCGCAACCTCGGCTGGTCGTTCCATGGCGATGTGAAGGTGTTCGACTACCTGCTCTCCATACACGATGAAGTGCATTGGGACTTCGTGCAGATACAGCTCAACTATGCCGACTGGCGGCACGCTACCGGTTGGAACACCAATGCCGAATATCTGTACGGAGAACTTTCAAAGCGCAATATTCCTGTCGTAGTAATGGAACCGTTGCTTGGAGGACGACTGTCTCGCTTGCCCGACCATCTGGTGG
This sequence comes from uncultured Paraprevotella sp., assembly GCA_964528135.1. GTDB lineage: Bacteria > Bacteroidota > Bacteroidia > Bacteroidales > Bacteroidaceae > Paraprevotella. The sequence continues at coordinate 15,655 of CAZGSE010000045.1, forward strand.
CTGAATTGAAGCAGCACGCCCCCGAACGCAGCACGGCATCGTGGGCGTTCCGTTTCGCCGGCACGTTTCCAGACGTGCTGACTGTGCTCAGCGGCATGACTTACATGGAGCATCTGCAAGACAACGTACATACGTACTCGCCCCTTCAGCCCTGCACAGACGAGGAACTTGTCTTGCTGGAACGGACAGCGACCCTCTTTCTGGAATATCCCAATGTGCCCTGCACGGCATGCGAATACTGTATGCCTTGTCCATACGGTATCAATATCCCGGCCATTTTCACCCATTATAATAAATGCGTGAACGAAGGGAATGTCCCGGCAAGCAATCAGGATGAGAATTACCGCAAGGCCCGCCGTGCTTTCCTCGTGGGTTATGACCGCAGTGTACCCCGTCTGCGCCAGGCAAGCCATTGCATCGGATGCAACCAATGCACCCCGCATTGCCCGCAAAGTATCAAAATACCGGAAGAACTGCACCGCATTGACCGGTTTGTGGAACAACTGAAACAAAGAACATTGTAAAAACGTATGGATAAGAAAAATACAATTTCCCGCCGCGATTTCTTCAAACGGATGGGAGCCGCAGGCATCGCTTCGGCGGGCTTGGCGGCGTGCGGAGGGAGGCAGGAAAATCCGTCTTCCCTAACAGGACAACCGGAAGATATGACCTATCGTACTCATCCGCATAATGGTGATCGTGTGTCGCTGCTCGGTTATGGTTGTATGCGCTGGCCGATGATGCCTAATCCGGACGGAGAGGGCGAGGTAATAGACCAGGATGCAGTAAACAGACTGGTGGATTATGCGCTGGAACATGGTGTGAACTATTTCGACACAGCTCCGCCATACGTGCGTGGTTTGTCGGAAACGGCAACGGGCATTGCCCTCTCGCATCATCCGCGTAATTCCTATTATATTGCCACGAAAATGTCCAATCATCACCTGGCACGTACCGGATTACGGGGTAAGGCACTGTATGATGCTTCGTTGGAAATGTACCGCCATTCATTTGAGGCGTTACAGACGGACTATCTGGACTATTATCTGCTGCATAATGTCGGGGGAGAAACCGGAATGCCTTTCCTCAGACAACGATTCATTGAGAGCGGTGTATTGAATTTTCTGCTGGAAGAGCGCAAGGCAGGACGTATCCGGAATCTCGGTTTTTCCTATCACGGAGATGTAAAGGTATTCGATTATCTGCTGTCCCTGCACGATGAAATCCGTTGGGACTTCGTGCAGATACAGCTTAATTATGTGGACTATCGTCACGCATCAGGAATGAATTTCAATGCGGAATATCTCTACGCCGAACTGGAGAAGCGTAGTATCCCTGCCGTCATAATGGAGCCGTTGCTTGGAGGGCGGCTTGCCACGTTGCAAGATTATCTGAACGCCCGTCTCAAGCAACGCCGTCCGTCGGAGAGCGTGGCTTCGTGGGCTTTCCGTTTCTCCGGTACATTCCCCAATGTGCTGACCGTACTCAGCGGAATGACATACATGGAACATCTGCAAGATAACTTGCGGACGTATTCGCCGCTCGATCCTTGTACTGAGGAAGAACTTGCCCTGCTGGAAGACACGGCGCAGGAAATGTTGCGTTACCCTTCCGTTCCCTGCACTACTTGCGAGTATTGCATGCCTTGTCCTTACGGCATCAACATACCCGGCATCTTTTCTCACTACAACAAGTGTATCAATGAGGGAAATGTGCCTTCTTCTTCCGGGGACGAGGACTACCGCAAGGCTCGCCGTGCTTTCCTCGTAGGCTATGACCGGAGCGTGCCCCGCCTGCGTCAGGCAAGCCACTGCATCGGCTGCGGACAATGTACGCCCCATTGCCCTCAAAGCATCAAGATACCGGACGAACTGCATCGTATCGACCGGTTTGTAGAACAATTGAAACAAGGGACATTATGAATAAGGAAAACAAACAAGAACTCATTAAACGGCTGCACGCAGAAAAATGCTCTTGCGTGATAGCACAAGGAGAATACACGCGCACTTTTCATAAAAAAGGTGTGAATGACCTGTATGAACTGGTATGCCATCATCCTGCCTATTTGAAAGAAGCGTACATTGCAGACAAGGTAGTAGGCAAGGCGGCAGCGGCACTGATGGTAATGGGAGGCATCAAGGAAGTCTACACAGATACTATCAGCTTGTCCGCCCTGACATTATTGCGGAAAGCACACATCTCGGTGGATTTTGAATGCCTTGTTCCCTATATTCAAAATCCAGATAAGACCGGGTGGTGCCCGTTGGAAGAAAAATGCTATCATGAAGACTCCATTGGCGGCATTTTCTATATCATACGGAATTTCATCAACAAGCAGACTCCATTTTTCAAAAGGTTGTTTGCCTGGAAATAGTTTTAATACTTAAAAACTCATTGATATGAACAAGATTGGTTTGACACTTAGTGCATTGCTGCTGTTTTCGTGTGCAGCGATGCTTTATGCCCACACGGAAGTGATGTGCAATGACAAGCAAGCGGAAGTGACAATGAAAGCTCACGGACATCAGAGTAACGGAAAGATTTTAATTGCGTATTTTACATGGCCGGAACCCGATGGCATAGATGCGGCATCGGGTGCCAGTCGTGTATTATCCGACGGAAAACTCTATGGTAATACGGAATATATTGCTCACATTATAAGAGAGGCAACGGGAGGAGACTTGTTCGCCATAAAAACAGAACGCACTTATCCGACTCCCCATAAAGCATTGATTGATGATGCAAAAAAGGAAGCGGAAGCCAATGGCCGTCCAAAACTGCTTAACCATATAAAAAACTTGTCGGATTATGATATCATATTTGTAGGCTATCCCAATTGGTGGTACGATATGCCAATGGTCATCTATACATTCTTTGATGAATATAACTTCAAAGGCAAAACCGTCATTCCTTTTGTAACGCATGGCGGTAGCAGCTTTTCGCAGTCTGTGGAAACTATTGCAGAAATGGAAAAAGATGCCAACGTAATAAAAGGACCGTCAATTCCGGCACGCAGTGTACCGGATGCACAGGCGAGCATAATTAACTGGTTGAAACAACATGAATTGATTAACAAGTAAATGTATATTAGTATGCAAACAACAGTAAAACTTTATGACTTGGGTTACACTGATGCCAAGACATATCTGGCAGCAGTATTGTTCATCGCAGGTAATGTTGCATTGCCGCAACTTTTCCATCTCATTCCGCAAGGAGGCGTGATATGGTTGCCTATCTATTTTTTCACTCTTATCGGTGCATATAAGTACGGGTGGAAAGTTGGGTTGTTGACCGCATTGGTTTCTCCGATCGTTAATTCCCTGATGTTCGGAATGCCAGCATTAGATTCACTTCCTGCTATTTTACTTAAATCTGTGTTATTGGCCACTGCCGCCGGATATGCTTCACACAGATGGCGGAAAGTTTCATTGCCGCTTATACTAATAGTAGTACTATCTTATCAGATAACAGGAACATTGGGAGAATGGATTATAAAAGGTAACTTTTTCAATGCCATTCAAGACTTCCGGATAGGAATACCTGGTATGTTATTTCAAATTTTTGGAGGATACCTGTTTATCAAATACTTAATACGGGGAAAATGATGTTTGGTATTGGAACGCAAGAGATAATCTTTATCGTGCTGATAGTCCTGCTGTTTTTCGGCGGCAAGAAGATACCTGAACTGATGAAAGGTATAGGTAAAGGAGTACGCAGTTTCAAGGAAGGCGTGAAAGGCGTGGAAAACGACCTTGACATAAAAGATGAAAATCCGGTCAAATGACGATATGGGACAGGCGGTAGACAATACTCAAATCAGCGAAATGTCGTTTTGGGAGCATTTGGACGTCTTGAGGTCTTCCCTGATAAAAATGGCCATTGTGACCGTGCTGTGCGGCATTGTGGCTTTCATGTTCAAGGAGGAAGTGTTCTCGGTCATCCTTGCACCCAAAAGCGACACGTTCATCACCTACCGCATGTTCAGCCATATCGCGGAGTGGACTACTGGGGCTGGCAATCCCGCCTTTTCCGTCCAGCTTATCAATACCGGGCTGGCGGAACAGTTTGTCATCCACATGAAAACATCCGTCTGCACTGGATTCCTGCTTTCATCCCCATATACTTTGTATCTGCTGTTCCATTTCATTGCTCCGGCACTGTATGAGAATGAGAAGAAATACTCCTTGCGTGTGGCAGGCTGTGGGTATGTGATGTTCATTCTTGGGATATTGCTCGGCTATTTTCTGATATTCCCGTTGACATTCCGATTCTTGGGAACCTATCAGGTCAGCGGCGATGTCACCAATATGATAACGCTCCAATCCTATATGGGAACGTTGATGATGATGTGTGTTCTGATGGGTATTGTGTTTGAACTTCCCGTATTGTGCTGGCTGCTGGCGAAACTTGGCATATTGTCCGCCGGATTAATGAGGCGTTTCCGCAAGCATTCAATCATAATCATCTTGATAATATCCGCCATTATCACCCCAACATCGGACATATTCACTCTTTCATTGGTAGTATTGCCCATCTGGATGCTGTATGAAATCAGTATTCTGATTGTCAGCAAATCAAAAGGAAACAGGGAATATGAAATTTGAACGGAATTTACAGATTAGGATAGCTCTCGGATATATTGTCGTACTTGTTGTCGGAATAAGCATGACTTTCATTATGGTGCATGAGCGCAAACGCATCAGGGAAATAGAAGACAGCACGGGAACCATCCGGCAGGTGCGCCGTGACATCAGTGACGCCCACCACCGCATCACCCGGCTTGCCCTGCTGGGCGAGGGCGTCGTCGGCTGGGACGAAACGGACTACCGCCACTACCATGCCCAGCTCCTGCGCACCGACAGCCTGTTGCAAGCCATGAAACCGTTCTGTCGCGAATACGTGCGCCCGGCACAGATAGACACGCTCCGCTCCCTCCTGGCGGACAAGGAAACCCACCTGCGGCACATCATGGAGGCGATGGAGCGGCAGGACGAGGCGGACAGCCTGCTGGTGAACCACCTGCCCGAAGTGGCCCGACGGGCGACACGTGTCCGCACCGTGAGGCAGAAGAAAAGCGGGCTGGCAGGCTTCTTCGGTGGCAAGAAGACCGTACAGATGCTGCCCTCCGCCAAGGAACTGCATGAGTTCAGCGACAGCCTGACCGCCCTGCAACGGCAACAGGCGGCGGAGATGGAAGCCTATGCCGACAGCCTGCGCATCCGCAACCGGACGCTGAACAGGGAACTGGGGCGGCTGATACGCGACCTCGACACGCAGGCACAGACCGCCTTCGACGCACGGGAACAGGACATATCGGAGGCGCAGGCACTGTCCGTCAGGCTGCTGACCGCTACCATCTCCGCCGCCATCGTGCTGCTGTTCCTCTCCGGTCTCGCCA
>CAZGSE010000046.1:0-19219 GCA_964528135.1 uncultured Paraprevotella sp.
TATCATCTTCATATGCCATCTTATTTTTTGGGGACATTTACTGAATATCCCTATGTGGACCGCCAGTAACGGGCAGAATCCGACAGGTGCGGTACATCTGCCCCGATACAACCGACAGGGGATGCCGCCCTATGACAGGCAGACATCCCCTGCGCTTCTTTTTCTTTCAAGAAAAAGGAACTTTCGCGTCCCCCTCCCTTTACTTGTCGCCGAAGTAACGGTTGTACAGACCTACGAAACCACGGCCATGGCGTGCCTCGTCTTTGGCCATCTCGTGCACCGTGTCGTGGATGGCATCCAGATTTTGTTCTTTTGCCATCTTGGCCAGATCCATCTTGCCTGAGCAGGCACCGCTCTCGGCTTCCATACGCTTCTTCAGGTTGGTCTTCGTATCCCACACCATTTCACCCAACAGTTCGCAGAAACGCGAAGCGTGGTCGGCCTCCTCAAAAGCATAACGTTTGAAAGCCTCGGCAATTTCGGGATAACCTTCGCGGTCTGCCTGGCGGCTCATGGCCAGATACATGCCCACTTCCGTACATTCGCCTTCAAAGTTGGCCTGCAAACCTTTCTTGATTTCCGGATCCACATCCTTTGCGATGCCAATGACATGTTCCGTCACGAAAGCCAGTTCCGTGTCCACCATTTCCTTGAACTTCGAAGCCGGAGCCTTGCACTGCGGACACTGGGTCGGGGGTTCCGTACCTTCATAAATGTAACCACACACCGTACATACAAATTTCTTTTTCATCTTTTCTTTTTGGTTTTAAATTAAACATCAGTCTTGTCAAAAACTCTTTATGCTTTGACCTCCGCCTTTCCGACGCAGGATTTGCACGTTCCTTTATAATAAAGGTGGGTTTCGTCCACCATGTACCCCTCTTCCGGCAAACGAATGTACTCCAGCTCTGAGGGCAGAGCCACATCAAACAAGCGTCCGCAACACTTGCACATGAAGTGCGCATGAGGAGTGACATCGCCGTCGAAACAAAGTTTTTTCTCATCAATAGTCAACATCTGCACCGCCCCGTAGTCAGCAAAAAGGCGGAGCGTGTTGTAAACCGTGGTCTTTGACAACGTGGGAATCTCCCGCGACAAAGCCACATACACATCGTCCACCGTAGGATGGGTACGATGGTTGAGCAGATAGTCCATAATGGCAATACGCTGTACCGACGGGTGGATTCCGTAGCCCTGCAATATGTCTAAGGCATTCCTGCTATTCATTATCATTATAAAATTGTATTGTTTACAATGCAAATATATAATAAGTTTCACCCTCTGGCAAATCCATCTCCTTTTTTTTAATAAATAACAGCTTTTTTTGCCTTTATTGATACCTTTATATTATCTTTGCCCTCAGAATCAATATCAACTTTGAACGTCATGAATTACGGATTTGTCAGAATTGCAACAGCTGTCCCGAATGTAAAGGTGGGTGACTGCAAATACAATGCCCGGCAAATTGAAAGCCTGATTGTGCAGGCCGAGGGCAAAGGGATAGAGGTGATTTGTTTTCCGGAGTTGTGCATCACTGCATACACCTGCGGCGACCTGTTTGCCCAACAACTGTTGATCGAGGAGGCTGAGATGGGTTTGATCAGCATTCTGAACTTCACCCGCTCACTGAATATCATATCCATCATCGGGCTGCCCGTCCCGTTCCGCGGGACACTGCTGAATTGCGCAGCCGTCATACAGAAAGGCAAGATTCTAGGCTTGGTGCCGAAAACCTACCTGCCCAACTACAAGGAATTCTACGAACAGCGCTGGTTCACCTCCGGCGACACGCACGGGGATACGCACGTGCTGCTCTGCGGGCAGGTGATTCCCCTCAGCCGGCACTTGCTTTTCAACACACCCACCTGTTGCTTCGGTGTGGAAATCTGCGAAGACGTGTGGGCACCGATTCCGCCCAGTTCGGAACTGGCACTGAAAGGAGCTGAAATCATTTTCAACCTGAGCGCAGACAATGAAGGGGTTGGCAAACACGAATACCTGAAATCACTGCTGTCACAACAAAGCGCGCGGTGCATCGCCGGTTATGTCTTTGCCGGAGCGGGGTTCGGAGAGAGCACGCAAGACCTGGTGTTTGCCGGCAAGGGGCTGATTTACGAAAACGGCACACTGCTGGCCGAAAGCGAACGGTTCTCATTCAAAGAGCAGTTGTTGTTCAGTGAAATAGATGTGGAACGCTTGCGCACGGAGCGCAGGGTGAACACCACATTCGGCGCTTCCGTCGGCTATATGAAGGACCACAACGCCATCCGGATAGACACCGAACTGTTCAGCACCAAGGACATCGAACTGAGCCGCAAGATTTCCCCGTCGCCTTTTGTCCCACAGGGCAAAGAACTGGACGAACGCTGCGCGGAAATCTTTGCCATACAGGTTGAGGGGCTGGCCAAAAGAATCCTGCACACCCAGGCGCAAACGGCCGTCATCGGCATCTCCGGTGGTTTGGACTCCACCCTCGCGTTGTTGGTCTGTGCCAAGACATTCGACCGGCTGGGGTTGTCGAGAAAAGGCATCGTGGGTGTGACCATGCCGGGCTTCGGCACGACCGGCCGCACCTATACCAACGCCATCGGACTGATGAAGAGCCTGGGCACGACCATCCGGGAAATCAGCATCAAGAAAGCCTGCCTGCAACATTTCGAGGACCTGGGGCTGGAGGAGGGCAACCACAACGTGGTTTACGAAAACGGACAGGCCAGGGAGCGGACACAAATCCTGATGGACGTAGCCAACCAAATGAACGGCTTGGTGGTGGGCACCGGCGACCTGTCGGAACTGGCCTTGGGATGGGCCACCTACAACGGCGACCACATGAGCATGTACGGCGTGAATGCCTCTGTCCCCAAGACTCTGGTAAAGCATCTGATGTGCTGGATTGCCAACGGTGTCGTTGACGAAAAGACGCAGGCCATCCTGCTGGACATCGTGGACACCCCCATCAGCCCGGAGCTGCTGCCGGCCGACGAAGAGGGTAACATCAGCCAAAAAACAGAGGATCTGGTCGGACCTTATGAGTTGCACGACTTCTTCCTTTATTATACGCTCCGCTTTGGCTTCAGGCCTTCCAAAATCTTCTTCTTGGCCGGAAAGGCCTTTGCCGGGCAATATACGGATGACACCATCAAAAAATGGCTGACCACCTTTTTCCGCCGGTTCTTCTCCCAGCAATTCAAACGTTCCTGCCTGCCGGACGGCCCCAAGGTGGGGAGTTGCAGCCTGAGCCCGCGCGGCGACTGGCGCATGCCCAGCGATGCCTCCGTAACGGCATGGTTGGAAGAATGCAACCGGCTGATGGAATAGGATAAACGGCAGGGCACGCACAGCACCTTGCCGCAACAAAAAAGCGCACGGGAGAAGCCCGGCATACGCGGCTTTCCCGTGCGTTTCCTTTCCATGCGGGGGATGCCTTGTGTCACAGGCCGCCGTCCGTCCCGGCAAACCGGAGGGTTTCCACTTTCTCCAGCCGGGCTTTCAATCGTCCCATCCGCCCGCGACGGATGCGCAGGGTCATGCTGCAATCGTGTTCATAGCCCTGACTGACGATAGTGGGGTTTTCTTCTTTCACAATGCGCATGACGGCATTCATCAAGGGATATTCAAAGAAAAAAGTGATTTCTTCGTCCACTGTTTTTTCGATGACGGAAGCCTCACTGACGGCTGCGGCCGACGCAGCCTTATAGGCCTGTATCAGGCCGCTCGTACCCAGCTTGATGCCCCCGAAATAGCGGACCACCACAATCAGGATATCCGTCAGCCCGTTGGCATTGATTTGTCCGAGGATGGGCTTTCCGGCCGTACCCGACGGCTCACCGTTGTCATTGGTCCTGAACTCCTTGCGGTCGGCACCCAGCATATAGGCATAACAGCAGTGGCGGGCATCGTAATACTTCTTCTGGTAATACTCCACCCATTCCTTCACCTCCCCCACCGTCCGCACGGGGTGCGCAAAAGCCAGAAAGCGGCTCTTCTTCTCACTATAGTTGCCTGTTGCGGGCAACTCTATTGTCCTGTATGTATCCTTTTCCTCCATCATCCAGACATGAAAAACTCCGGTTGCCGGTGTATGGTTATCATCGGCAACCAGAGTAAATCCACGGGTTTTGTACGTCCGTCACGTGAGCTTGTGGATCACCAGCCCGCTGCGCAACTTAGGTTCAAACCATGTAGCTTTCGGGGGCATGATTTCCCCGCAATCGGCTATTTCCATAATCTGCTGCATGGATACGGGATACAAGGCCAGTGCCATTTTCATATCCCCGCTGTCGCACCTCCGGCGCAGTTCATCCAATCCCCTCAAGCCTCCCACAAAGTCTATCCGCTTGTCACGGCGCAGGTCTTTGATGCCCAACAGCTCATCCAGGATCAACCTGCTGCTGATGCTGACATCCAGGGAACCTATGGGGTCTTTCTCATCGAAACAGCCGGGCAACACGCGCAGGCGATACCACTTCTGCTCCAGATACAAGGAGAACTCATGCCGCTGTTGCGGCCTGTAGTCCGTCTGCCCCATGCAGGTCACCTCAAAATTCCGCTCCAATGCCGCAAGGAAACCGCTTGCCGAATAGGTACCCAAATCGGTCACCACCCGGTTGTAGTCCAATATCGTCAGTTCGCCGGCAGGGAAGCACACGGCCATAAAATAGTTGTACTCCGCCTCCGGATGCTTAAAGCCATCCCCGCGTGCCTTCTCTTCCCCCACAGCCGCCGCGGCCGCCGTGCGGTGATGCCCATCGGCAATATAGAGTGCGGGCATGGCCGCGAATGCCGCCGTGATAGCCGCTATGTCGCCGTCATCGTCCACCAGCCATAAACGATGGCCGAAGCCATCCACCGGCGCGATAAAATCATATACGGGCGGGCAGGATACATATTTTGCAATCAGTGAGGCAAGTGCCGCATTGTCCGGGTAGGCCAAGAACACCGGCTCGATGTTGGCATCCGTTGCACGCACATGGCGCATGCGGTCCTCTTCCTTGTCCTGGCGCGTCAGCTCATGCTTCTTGATCACACCGTTCACGTAGTCCGCCACAGAAGCCCCCACCACAATGCCGTGCTGGGTATGCCCGTTCATGGTCTGCGCATAGATGTAATACATCGGTTTTTCGTCCTGCACCAGCCAACCCTTACGTTGGAATGCGGCAAAGTTCTCCGCGGCTTTCTCATATATGCAGGCCGCATATTCGTCCGTCCCCTCCGGGAAGTCTATTTCCGGCCGGATGATATGGTAAAGCGACATTTCGTTGTCCCCCGCCTCGCGACGCGCCTCCTCCGTACTGAGCACATCATAAGGACGACATTCTATGCGCTCCACCCATTCCTGGGGCGGGCGCAATCCTCTAAACGGTCTGACCTGAGCCATTTTGCAGTAACTGATTTTATCGGTTCACCTGAAACCGCGTACAACCTTCCTTGAAGAATGCCACAATCTGATGGGCGGCAGCCACACCGGCGTTGACATTGGCTTCCGCAGTCTGCGCCCCCATCTTCTTGGGAGTGGAAAAATAGCGGCCTTCCAACGCGCGGAAAGCTGCATCCGCATCGGGCATGATGTCCGTGACGTATTTCAGGTCCGTCCTTTCCTGCAACAATTGCAGAAGCCCCTCTTCATCAATCACCTCCTTGCGGGCCGTGTTGACCAACACACCGCCTTGGGGCATCCTGCCCACCAAGGCACCGTTGATGCTCTTCCGGGTTTCTGCCGTGGCAGGAATGTGCAGGGATACGATATCGCAGGTGGAAAAGAGTTCTTCCGCACCGGACACCGCCTTCACGCCGTCTGCCTCTATGGCCGAAACCGGGCAGAAAGCATCATAGGCATACACATCCATGTCAAAGCCCTTGGCGATATGCGCCACGCGGCGCCCCACATTGCCATAGGCCAGGATGCCCAGCTTCTTCCCATTCAGTTCCGTGCCGGCCTTGCCGTTGTAGAAATTGCGCACGGCATACACCAGCATACCGAAAACCAGTTCGGCCACGGCATTGGCATTCTGTCCCGGCGTGTTCATCACGACAACGCCGTGGGCCGTGGCGGCCGCCAAATCCACGTTGTCATACCCGGCACCGGCCCTCACGACAATCTTCAGGTTCTTTGCCGCATCGAACACTTCGGCATCCACCTTGTCACTGCGGATGATCATGGCATCCACATCGGCCACGGCCGCCAGCAGCTGGGCCTTGTCCGTATATTTCTCCAACAGGACGACTTCCATCCCGCCGTCTTCTGCCGCTTTCCTGATGCCATCCACGGCAACCTGCGCAAACGGCTTTTCCGTTGCTACTAATATTTTGGTCATAATATCTTTTTTCCTTTTATCTTTAAAACAAACAGGAGCGGAGCCTTTTACCGCACCGGCGGAATCCGGCACGCTCCCCCGTGTTATTCTCAATGACGGGCCTCAAAGTCCTTCATGCACCGTATCAAGGCCTGTACTCCCTCCACGGTCTGGGCATTATAGCAGGACGCACGGAATCCGCCCACACTGCGATGTCCCTTTACGCCTACCATACCGTTGTCTGTTACATATTGCAGGAAGTCGGCTTCAAGCTCCTTGTATTCATCGTTCATTACGAAACAGATGTTCATCAGCGAACGGTCTTCCTCCTTCGCCGTGCCGCGGAACAGCTTGTTCCGGTCGATTTCGTCATACAGCATGCCGGCACGCTCTTGGGCACGCCGGTCCATGCCTTCCACGCCGCCGTGGGCTTTCACCCACTCCAAGTTCTTCATGGCACAGTAGATGGGCACAACCGGAGGGGTATTGAACATGGAACCGTTCTTCACGTGGGTCCTGTAGTCCAACATGGTGGGGATTTGGCGGGACACTTTTCCCAAGGCATCCTCTTTCACAATCACGATGTTCACGCCGGCCATCGACACGTTCTTCTGCGCCCCGGCATAGATACAGTTGTATTTGCTGACATCCACCGGGCGCGAGAAAATGTCGGACGACATGTCTGCCACCAAAGGCACGGGGCTGTCCACATCGTAACGCATCTCCGTGCCGAAAATGGTGTTGTTGGTGGTCACATGCAGGTAATCGGCATCTGCCGGGATTTCAAAACCCTTGGGGATATACACATAATTCTCGGCTGCGGAAGAGGCCACTTCCACCACCTCACCGAACAGCTGGGCTTCCTTGATGGCTTTCTTGGCCCATGTCCCCGTATTCAAATAGGCAGCCTTCTTTTCCAGGAAGTTATAAGGCACACGACAGAACTCCATACTTGCACCGCCCGCCAACAACAAGACCGAATAGCCAGCCGGAACATCAAACAGTTCTTTCACCAACTCTACCGTCTTGTCCACAACCGGCTGGAAATTCTTTGCCCGGTGGCTGATTTCCATCAGGGAAAGCCCGCTTCCCTCAAAATCCAAGCATGCAGCAGCCGTTGCCTCTATGACCTCACGCGGCAGCATGGATGGCCCCGCATTAAAATTATACTTTTTCATCTAAATCGTAAAACTAAAGATTAATTATCAGTTGTTCTAAGCATAACATCTGCGAAAGTAGAAAATAAAATCCATAAAAGCAACGATTCCAACCACTTTTTTAACTCCCTCCGCTTTTTTTACCGCCGCATGAAAAACGTTTTTTCACACCCGCAGGCCGTATGGCCTCCTGTTTTTCCGGCATTTGCCCTTATGCCTTTTTATCTTCCTTTCCTATTGCCAGGCGTCCTTCCGTATTCAGCCGGGAAGTATATGATGCGCAGATTGCCGCCTGTCCGTGCGGAAGGACGGCGCGGGCCTTGCGCAAAAAAACGCCCCGCCTTGCGCACGTTTTTCTTTCGCAGGACGGGGCGTTGTATGCAGGTTTGCAACCTCAGTATTCCATCAGGGCCATTTGCGGATGGCCGTCATAATCCACGCGGATGTCCACCATGTAGCAACCGGCGTCATCGGGAATGCCCACCGTGGCTTGGAAATGGCACCCCCGGCTGTCGGCCTTGCCTGCCACCATGTTAGACAAGATGGCCTGTTCCAGGATGTTGTCCGGAACGATGCCCGCAAAATCCCTTTTGCTGTAGTCGCGCGAGAAGAGGCACTCGCGGCCCTTATAGACGCAGATGTGTATGATGTTGTCGTAATACACGTTCTCCACGGCAATGCCCTCGTCGGTGTAACCGGTCTTATATACCTTCTGCTTTGAGGGGTTGACATAAACGTAACAATGGTAGCGTTCCCCGTTGTGATACACCACGGTGTCTTTTTTCACCACCTCGCTGTAGGTCAGCGTGACGGGTTCGCGGCGCGTGAAGTAGAGCGTGTCGTCCGGATTCTCCGACCGCACCAGCCGCACCGCATCCCCGGTGGAGGTATGGAAACTGAACGCCTTCCGCCCGATCTGGCTTATGGGATAGGACGTGGTGTCCGTGCCCACCAGATAGAACGTGTCACGCCACACGAAGAAACGCACGGGGACACTGAGCGTGTCCGGGTAATAAACCGTGTCGCCCCTGATGCAGAACAGCACGGTTTCCGTCTCCCGGTCTGTCCAGATGCCCTGCAGGGCCTGCCTGGCCTCCGGATCCTCAGACAGTGCGGCGGCCCCGTTTGCGGCGAGTTTCCCGTCCTTCTCACCGCAAGCCCACAAGACGATGGAAAACAGCAGCAGTCCGCCGCGAATGACAACGCCTGCCTGCATCATTTCTTTCCGATACAATGGTACTCAAAACCGGCCTCGGCCACCTCCTTTGCGTCATAGAGGTTGCGCCCGTCTATGATCAGCGGCTGGCGCATGGCCTTCTTCACCACGCCCCAGGCCGGCAGGCGGAATTCTTTCCACTCCGTGACGAGCAGCAGGGCATCGCTGTCCAGCACGGCGTCATACATGTCGCGCGCATAGATTACGGCATCCCCCAGCCTCCGCCGGCACTCCGTCATGGCTTCAGGGTCGTACACGCGAACCGTGCAGCCCGCCTTGCGCAAGCGGTCTATCAGCACCAGTGCCGGCGCTTCGCGCATGTCGTCGGTCTCCGGTTTGAAGGCCAGCCCCCACAGCGTAACGGTCTTGCCCGCCAGGTTGTCCCCCCAGACTGTCGCCAGTTTGTTGTAAAGCACGGACTTCTGCCGCTCGTTCACCTCCTCCACGGCCTTCAGGACGGCCATCTCATAACCGTTTTGCTCGGCGGTCTTTATCAGCGCTTTCACGTCTTTCGGGAAACACGAACCGCCATAACCGCAACCGGCGTAAAGGAACTTGCGCCCGATGCGCGTGTCTGCCCCGATGCCGTTGCGCACCATGTTCACGTCCGCGCCCACCCGCTCACACAGGTTGGCGATGTCGTTCATAAACGAGATGCGGGTGGCCAGCATCGAATTGGCGGCATACTTCGTCATCTCGGCCGAAGGGATGTCCATGAATATCACGCGGAAATTGTTGATGAGGAATGGCTTGTAAAGGCGGGTCATCAGTTCCTTGGCCTTTTCCGACTCCACCCCCACCACCACGCGGTCGGGGCTCATGAAGTCGTTGATGGCATTGCCCTCTTTCAGGAACTCCGGGTTGGAGGCCACATCGAAGGCGATGTCCACCCCGCGCCGGTCCAGCTCGGCCTGTATGGCGTGGCGCACTTTCTGCGCTGTCCCCACGGGGACGGTGCTTTTGGTGACCACCAGTTTGTAGTCGTCCATATACCGCCCTATGGTACGGGCCACCTGCAGGACATACTTCAGGTCGGCACTGCCGTCCTCGTCCGGCGGCGTCCCCACGGCACTGAAGACGACCTCCACTTGGCCCAGCAC
Organism: uncultured Paraprevotella sp.; assembly: GCA_964528135.1. Taxonomy (GTDB): domain Bacteria; phylum Bacteroidota; class Bacteroidia; order Bacteroidales; family Bacteroidaceae; genus Paraprevotella. The sequence goes on from CAZGSE010000046.1 coordinate 9,767, forward strand.
GCTTTCCAGCGAAGTGGTGAAAGCCAGCCGTCCGGCCTTTTGGTTCCTCTGCACCAGTTCCTTCAGTCCCGGCTCGTAAATGGGAATCTCGCCGTTTCCGAGTTTCTCTATCTTCTGCCGGTCCACATCGACGCAAGTGACATTCACGCCGATTTCGGCAAAACACGCACCGGTCACCAAACCTACATAACCGCTGCCTACAATCGCTATGTTCATAGTCTGCTTCTTGTAAATCCAGACAAAGGTAATGAAAAAAAAGCGCTTTCGGCCGGACGGAACGAAATAGTTGATAACTTTTCCGGGAAAAATTAGCGTTGTCCGGAGGAAAACCGTATTTTTGTAGTGTGAAAGAACTGGTAAGACACATAGAAATATTGTTGTCGGACAACGACTGTGTGGTTGTCCCGCAAATAGGGGCGTTCGTGACGCGCAACGTCCCGGCAAAATATATAGAAGAGGAAAACCTGTTCCTCCCCCCCATCCGCACCGTAGGGTTCAACGAACAGTTGAAAGCCGACGACGGCCTGCTCACCGCATCGTATGTGGCTGCATACGAATGCCCGGAAGCCGAAGCCCGCAGGATGCTGGGCGAGCAAGTGAGAGACTTGCAGCAGGAGCTGTGGGAAAGCGGGGTGTATGACCTGGGGAGTATCGGCGTGCTCTCGCTTGACGAACGGAACACCATCCGTTTCTCGCCTTGCCAGGCGGGGACGGTGTGTCCTTCCTATTACGGGCTGGACGCGCTGCTGTTCCCCCCCCTGCCCATAGAGGCGGGAACCGCCCTGCCGCAACCGGCCGCGGAAAGCCCTGTGCCGCCGCAGGAAGCAACGCTCCCGGCACAGGAAAGGAATGAGTACACCATACGGGTGAAGAAATCATGGGTGCAGAACATCGCCGCGGTGGCGGCTGTCGTACTGTTGTTCTTCCTAATGTCGCCCGATGCGAAAAACACTGCGCTGGACAACCGTCAGCAGGCTGACTTCACGCAACTGCTGCTGATGCCGGCTGCCTATGAACGGGTTCCGGAAACGGCGATGTCTCCCCTCCCCTCACAAGATGCTGCCGCGGCAGACATGAAAGTTGCGGAAAACACGGAGGAACCGGAAACCGCGGAAGCGGAAAAGCCGGCCGATGAAGGCACGGCCGTGAAAAGCGGCTATTGCGTGGTGGTGGCCAGTGCCATATCGGAGAAAAATGCAGAAAGCTACGTGAAGCGGTTGCACAAGGCGGGCTACGAGGATGCGCAAGTGTATAAGAAAGGACGCATGGTGCGGGTGGTTTTCCCCGGCTATGCCACCGATGCAGAAGCGCACGCACGGATGAACGAGTTGAGCGACCGCTCGGAAGAGTTTGCCACAGCATGGGTTTACCATATTAAATAATGTATGTGAAGCATGAAGAGAGTCCGTTGCCCCAAATGTGACAATTACATCACGTTCGACGAGACGAAATATGCCGACGGGCAGTCATTGGTGTTCGAATGCGACCAGTGCCACAAACAATTCAGCATACGTATCGGGAAATCCCGGCTGCGGGCCGTACAAAAAGAAGAACGACCCGATGAGCAGGAGTTTGCAGACGACTACGGCAGCATTGTAGTGGTAGAGAATGTGTTCCATTACAAGCAAGTGTTGCCCCTCAGGCCGGGAGACAACGTCATTGGCCGCTACGTGAAAGGTACTTCCATCTCTACCCCATTCGAGACCAACGACCCCAGTGTGGACACAAAGCATTGCATCATCCACGTGAAGCAGGAACGGGACAACCGTTTGGCCTACATCCTGCGGGATGCGCCAAGCAACACGGGAACGTTCTACATGAACGACATCCTGACAGACTACGACCGCGTGAGGCTGGAAGACGGTGCCATCATCACCATCGGAGCCACGACGCTAATCCTGCGCGCGGCACACGAAAGATGAATTCCCAAAACAGATTTTATCCGCCATGGCATCAGAACTGACCCGGATAGTGGCCGAGAACCTTTCCCTGACGGAAAGGCAGGTGGAACGCACCCTGGAGCTGTTGGACGGCGGCGCCACGATACCATTCATCAGCCGCTACCGCAAAGAGGCCACCGGCGGACTGGACGAGGTGCAAATAGGCAACATCCGCCAACAATGTGAGCGGTTGCGCGAACTGTGCAAACGCAAGGAAACCATCCTGTCCTCCATCGCATCGCAAGACAAACTGACCGATGGCCTGAAGCAACGCATCGAAGCCTGCTGGAACAGCACCGAACTGGAGGACATCTACCTCCCCTACAAACCCAAACGGCGCACAAGGGCAGAAATGGCGCGACAAAAAGGACTGGAACCCTTGGCACGACTCATCGCCTTGCAACGCGAACCGCAGATCCGACAAATAGCCGGACGCTACGTGAACGGGCAGGTGGCGGACGTTGACGAGGCCTTGGCCGGAGCGGCGGACATCCTGGCAGAACAGTTCAGCGAGAGCGAACGTTGCCGCAACGCCATACGGCAACAGTTCCGACGCAGTGCCGTAATCAGTTCCAAGGTAGTGAAAGGGAAAGAGGAGAAAGGGGGAAAATACAGGGATTACTTCGAGTTCAGCGAGCCGTTGAAACGCTGTACTTCACACCGCCTGCTGGCTTTGCGGCGCGGTGAAGCGGAAGGCATCCTGAGGGTGTCTATCTCACCGGACGACGAGAGCTGCATTGATGTCCTGAACCGTCTGCTCGTGAAAGGGAGGAATGCTTGCAGCCAGATAGTATCAGACACCGTGTCAGACTGTTATAAACGGTTGCTTAAACCATCAATTGAAACGGAATTTGCTGCCGCATCCAAGTCGAGGGCCGATGATGAAGCCATCCGTGTATTCGCGCAGAACCTCTACCAACTGCTGCTCTCGCCGCCGCTCGGCCAGAAACGGGTGCTGGGCATCGATCCGGGATTCCGTACGGGATGCAAGACCGTATGCCTGGACGCGCAGGGCAACCTGCAACATAACGAAACCATTTACCCCCACCCGCCGCGGAGCGAGTATGCCCCGTCGCAACGGAAGTTGCAGGCATTAGTGGAACAGTATGGCATACAGGCCATAGCCATCGGCAACGGGACCGCCGGACGCGAGACGGAAAGTTTCGTGCGTTCCATACATTTCGACCGCCCTGTGGACGTTTTTGTCGTCAGCGAGGACGGTGCGTCCATCTACTCGGCTTCAGAAACCGCCCGTGAAGAGTTTCCTGACTATGACGTGACCGTACGCGGGGCCATCTCCATCGGGCGAAGGCTGATGGATCCTCTGGCCGAACTGGTCAAGATAGACCCGAAATCCATCGGTGTGGGGCAATACCAGCATGATGTAGATCAGACAAAACTAAAAAACACCCTGAACCAAACGGTAGAATCTTGTGTAAACTCCGTTGGGGTCAACCTGAACACTGCCAGCAGCCAACTATTGGCTTATGTGTCCGGACTCGGACCGCAACTGGCACGGAACATCGTGGACTACCGCACGGAAAACGGTCCCTTCACCTCACGGCGCGACCTGCTGAAAGTGCACCGCATGGGTGCCAAGGCTTTTGAACAGTGTGCCGGATTCCTGCGCATACCGGATGCGAAGAACCCCTTGGACAACACGGCCGTGCACCCGGAGCGATATACACTGGTGGAACGCATGGCCAAAGATGCGGGCACGACCGTTGCGGAACTCATCCGCCACAAAGAATTGCGGGCATCTGTCCTCCTGGAACGCTACGTCACCGAAGATTGCGGACTGCCCACCCTGAACGACATCATGGACGAACTGGACAAACCCGGACGGGACCCGCGCACAAGGCTCCAGGCCTTTTCGTTTGCCCCGGACGTGCATGAAATCGGAGACCTGAAAGAAGGCATGATATTGCCGGGCATCGTATCCAACATCACCGGGTTCGGCTGCTTTGTGGACATCGGCGTACATGAAAAAGGACTGGTGCACATCTCGCAGCTGGCCAACCACTACGTGGGCAACCCGGCCGAGGTGGTGGCACTCCACCAGCAGGTAAACGTGAAAGTACTGCAAGTGGATTTGGAACGGAAACGCATCTCCCTGAGCCTGAAAATATGAAAAAGGACATGAAATATAAAATGTTGGTGCTGGATTTGGACGGGACACTGACCAACTCCCAAAAGGAAATCACGGAACACACGCGGGACACGCTCATCCGGGCGCAGGAACAAGGCCTGAAAATCGTATTGGCTTCCGGACGCCCCACCTACGGTATCGTCCCGCTGGCAGAAGAACTCCGGCTGGATGAGTTTGGCGGTTACATCCTGTCGTACAACGGCGGGCAGATCATCGACTGGACCACAAAGGAAATCATGTATGAGAAAGTGCTCCAACCGGAAGTCTATCCCTATCTGTACAGTTGCGCCAAAAAGAACGGCTTCGTCATCCTGAGCTACAAGGACGAACACATTGTATCCGAAGATGCCGGGAACCCTTACGTACAGCACGAGGCATTCCTGAACAGGATGGGCAGTATCACAGTGCCCCGCTTCCTGGATGTCATCAACTTCCCCGTCCCCAAGTGCCTGATTGTGGGCGACCCGGAACCGCTGGCCGTGCTGGAACAGAAGATGCGGCGGGATTTGGAAGGGCAGATGAACGTGTTCCGCTCCGAACCTTTCTTCTTGGAACTTGTCCCGCAAGGCATCGACAAGGCAAAGAGCCTGGCCGTTTTGCTGGAGGAAATCCACCTGCAGCGGGAGGACATGATTGCCGTGGGCGACGGGTTCAACGACCTTTCGATGATCAGGTTCGCAGGTTTGGGCGTGGCCATGGCCAATGCACAGGAGGTGGTAAAACAGGAGGCCGACTACATCACGCTGTCCAATGAAGAAGACGGGGTGGCGGCTGTGGTAGAGCGTTTTTTTACACCTTCCGCCTGCGGATAACCGCCCGGACGGAGAGAGCGGCAACAAGTGCCGCAAGATGCCTGCGTGCGCTTCCGGTGCTCCGGGTTTGTCCCCCTCTCCCACCCTTCACACCCTTTTGCCCGCACCGACAACCCGCCTTGCGCAGAAACGCCCGCATCCTTGCGCAAGGCCGCGGACGTTTCCGCGCAAAGAAAAGCCCCACCGGACCGGCAGGGCTTTCATGCTGTGCGGAACAGCATACAATGGCTGTGTGTTCAGGGGATTATGGCAGGTTCGCCCCGGATCCGCTTTCCCTACGCTCCAACAGCACCACATTCTCAACATGCTGCGTGTGCGGGAACATGTCCACGGGGCGGACGGCAGCCACGCGGTATGCACCGTCGAGCAAGGAAAGGTCACGCGCCTGCGTGGCAGGATTGCAACTGACATACACGATGCGCCGGGGGGCGGCAAACAACAGCGTATTGACCACGTCCTTGTGCATTCCGGCCCTTGGGGGATCTGTGACGATCACGTCCGGACGCCCGTAAGTGTCGATGAACTCCGCATTCAGTATATCCTTCATGTCGCCGGCGAAAAAAAGCGTGTTGCCTATGCCGTTGATGCTGGAATTGGTCTTGGCGTCCTCGATGGCCTCCGGCACGTATTCGATACCGATCACCCGGCGGGCCCAGCGGGCGATGAAATTGGCGATGGTGCCCGTTCCGGTGTACAGGTCATACACCAGTTCTTCTCCCGTCAGTCCGGCAAAGTCACGCGCCACCTTGTATAATTCATAGGCCTGCTCCGTGTTGGTCTGATAGAAACTCTTTGGCCCGACTTTGAAACGTAAGTCTTCCATCTGCAGGAAAATATGGTCGTCACCCTTGAAAGTCACGACCTCCAAATCACCGATTGTGTCGTTGAATTTCCTATTGTTCACATACAGCAAAGACGTGATTTCCGAAAATGCGCCGCCGAGATAAGCCATCAGCTCCTCCGCCTGGCGTTGCTCTTCATCGCAGGTGATGCAGAATTGCAGCAGGAGCATCAGGCCGCCCGTGTTGGAGTTGCGTATCATCAGGTTGCGCAACAGCCCCCGGTGTTCACGCTGGTCGTGGAACGCCAGGCCGTGTGCCACGGCGTAGTCGCGCACGGCATTGCGCAACCGGTTGTTCACGTCGTCCATCAGCAGGCACCGCTCTATGGGCAGAATCTTGTCAAACGACCCGCCCGCATGGAATCCTATGGCGGGAGCCTGCCCGTCAGTCTCCCCGGAAGCCATCTCTACGGGCGTCAGCCAACGTTTGTTGGAACAGCCGAACTCCAGCTTGTTCCGGTATTCCACAGTCTTCTGCGAACCCAAAATGGGCAACACATTGTCCAGCCCGACCTTCCCTATGCGTGTCAAATTATCCAACACCTGCTGCTGCTTGTAACGGAGCTGCTCCGCATAAGGCAGGATTTGCCACTTGCATCCGCCGCAAACGCCGAAATGCGGACAAAAAGGACGGACACGCACGGGGGAATAGCTGTGGAATTTCACCGCCACCGCCTCGCAATAGTGGTGTTTTTTCTTTTGCACTTTCAAGTCAACCACGTCGCCCGGCACCACGAAAGGCACGAATACCACCATGTCGTCCACCCGCGCCAAGGCCTTGCCCTCGGCAGCCACATCCGTGATGGTAATATTCTCTAAAATAGGAAGTTCTTTTCTTTTTCTGGACATATTCCCGTTGCCTGTTTAAGTTTTGTTGATGATTTCAGGCGACAAAAGTAGCATTTTTCCCGCACTTTTTCTGTTTTTCCCTTTTGCAATCAATAAATTTTGCGTATGTTTGCAAAAACACGATTTGTTAACTTAATAAATGAGACCTTATAACATGAGTGAAAAAAGAGTTTATACCTTTGGTAACGGACAAGCTGAAGGTAATGCCCAAATGAGAGAGAAACTCGGCGGAAAAGGTGCCAACCTTGCCGAGATGAACCTGATAGGTGTCCCTGTCCCTCCCGGTTTTACCATCACGACCGATGTGTGCAACGAATACTATGAAGTCGGCCAGGAAAAAATCGTAGAACTGCTCCAGGCGGAAGTCAACGCCGCCGTGGCCCATGTGGAAGGGCTGATGGGCTGCCGGTTCGGCGATGTGGACAATCCCCTGCTGGTCTCCGTGCGTTCCGGTGCCCGTGCATCGATGCCCGGCATGATGGACACCATCCTCAACCTCGGCCTGAACGACGAAGTGGCCGAAGGCATGGTGCGCAAAACGGGGAACCCCCACTTTGTGTACGACTCCTACCGCCGTTTCGTACAAATGTACGGCGACGTGGTGCTGGGCATGAAACCGGCGAACAAAGAGGACATCGACCCGTTCGAGGCCATCATTGAAGACGTAAAGGCCATACGGGGCATCAAGCTGGACAAAGACTTGTCCGTGGAGGAATTGAAAGACCTTGTGGTGCGCTTCAAGAAAGCCATCAAGGAACAGACCGGAAAGGATTTCCCCACAGACCCGATGGAACAACTCTGGGGAGCCATCTGCGCCGTATTCCGCAGTTGGATGAACGAGCGTGCCATCCTCTACCGCAAGATGGAGGGCATACCCGACGAATGGGGCACGGCCGTTTCCGTCATGGCCATGGTGTTCGGCAACATGGGTGAAACGTCCGCCACGGGCGTATGCTTCAGCCGCGACGCCGCCACGGGCGAAAACCTCTTCAACGGCGAATATCTGGTGAACGCACAGGGTGAAGACGTGGTGGCAGGTATCCGCACGCCCCAGCAAATCACCATCGAAGGCTCGCGCCGCTGGGCCGCCCTGCAGGGCATATCGGAAGAGGAACGTGCCGCCAAATACCCCTCGATGGAAGAGGCCATGCCCGGAATCTACAAGGAGCTGGACGCCATACAGCACAAACTGGAGCAGCACTACCGCGACATGCAAGACATGGAGTTCACCGTGCAGGAAGGCAAACTGTGGTTCCTGCAGACCCGCAACGGCAAGCGCACGGGAACGGCTATGGTGAAAATCGCCATGGACCTGGTGCGCGAGGGCTTGATTGACGAAAAGACCGCACTGCTACGCTGCGAACCGCAGAAGCTCGACGAACTGCTCCATCCGGTGTTCGACAAAGACGCGCTCAAACAGGCCAAGGTCATCACGCGCGGTTTGCCGGCCTCTCCGGGTGCAGCCTGCGGACAGATTGTGTTCCATGCCGATGATGCCCAGAAGTGGCGCGAGGACGGCCACCGCGTGGTGATGGTGCGCATCGAAACCTCCCCAGAGGACCTGGCAGGCATGTCGGCCGCCGAGGGCATCCTCACGGCACGCGGCGGAATGACATCGCATGCGGCCGTCGTGGCCCGCGGCATGGGCAAATGCTGTGTATCCGGTGCCGGAGGCATCAACGTGAACTACAAGAACAAGACGGTGGAAATCGAGAACGTCATATACAAGGAAGGCGACTACATCTCCATCAACGGCTCCACGGGCGAAGTTTACGCCGGGGAAATACCCACGAAAGCGGCCGAGCTGTCGGGTGACTTCAAAGATTTGATGGATTTGTGCGACAAGTACACGAAACTCCAGGTGCGCACCAATGCCGACACACCCCACGACGCACAAGTGGCCCGCTCGTTCGGTGCCAAAGGTATCGGGCTGACCCGCACGGAACACATGTTCTTCGAAGACCAGAAGATTGTGGCCATGCGCGAAATGATTCTGGCCGACACTGTGGAGGGGCGCAAAAAAGCACTGGACAAGCTCCTACCCTACCAGAAGAACGACTTCAAGGGCATCTTGGACGCAATGGACGGCTGCCCGGTGAACATCCGCCTGCTCGATCCGCCGCTCCACGAGTTCGTGCCCCACGACCTGAAAGGGCAACAAAAGATGGCCGAGGAAATGGGGGTCAGCGTGGAAGAGATACAGAAACGGGTGGAAAGCCTGGCGGAGAACAACCCCATGCTGGGACACCGCGGTTGCCGCCTGGGCATCACTTTCCCGGAAATCACGGCCATGCAGACCCGTGCCATCCTGAGCGCCGCCTGCGAACTGAAGAAAGAAGGAAAGGACCCGCAACCGGAGATTATGGTTCCGCTGGTGGGTATCCTGTACGAACTGCAACAGCAGAAAGAAGTCATCTTGGCCACGGCCAAGGAAGTCTTTGCCGAAGAAGGCATCGAAGTGAAGTTTGAAATCGGCACGATGATAGAAACGCCGCGCGCAGCCCTGACGGCCGACCGCATCGCTTCTGAAGCCGAATACTTCTCTTTCGGCACCAACGACCTGACACAGATGACGTTCGGCTATTCGCGCGATGACATTGCCAGCTTCCTGCCCGTCTATCTGGAGAAAAAAATTCTGGCTGTTGACCCGTTCCAGGTGCTGGACCAGAACGGCGTGGGACAACTCATAAAGATGGCCGTGAAGAAAGGACAGAGCGTGCGTCCCGACATCCGTACCGGCATCTGCGGAGAACACGGCGGCGAACCGTCATCCGTGAAATTCTGCGCCCGAATCGGCTTGAACTACGCTTCCTGCTCACCTTTCAGGGTGCCGATTGCGAGGTTAGCGGCGGCGCAGGCTGC
>CAZGSE010000047.1:0-19047 GCA_964528135.1 uncultured Paraprevotella sp.
TCTGCAGGACAAGCAGATAATTGGGCGAAGGATGGGCGGTGACATCCGCCAGGTTCACCAGCCTGAAGCCCAAGGCTTCCGATGCCTCCTGCAACCGCGCCGTGTTTTCGGGCGTACTGAAATCGTTATAGACCGTATAGGTGAAAGGCACCCTTATCTCGGAAGCCAGCACGGCCCGGACGGTTTCCAGCGTGAAACCGATGGAATCCTTCACGGGAGTGACGATATGCAAACTTTTCATTTCCTCTTTCTATTTAGCGGTGAAACACTCCCGGCACAGGCGCAGGGCGGCCGCCACCGTGTCGTCCATGTCGGCATAGGTGTAGAGGCCTAGGCGGCCGCCGAACACGACACGGGACTGCTGTTCCGCCAGTGCCCTGTAACACTCGTATATTCCGGTGTTCCGCCTGTCGTTCACCGGATAATAAGGCTCCTTGCCGGGAGAGAACTCGTCCGGGTATTCATAAGTGACCACCGTTGTCGGCTGCGTCCCGTATTCAAAATGCTTATGCTCGATAATCCGGGTATAAGGGACATCGCCCGACGTGTAGTTCACGATGGCGTTCCCCTGGAAGTCCGCCATGGGCAGCCGCCGGTGCTCGAAGCGCAGGCTACGGTAGTCCAGATGCCCGCACCGGTAGTCGAAATATTCGTCGATGCACCCCGTGAACACTATTTTCGCCGCCACGGCATCCCATTGGGCGCGTGCCGCAAAATAATCGGCACCCAGACGGACCTCCGTACCCTCCAGCAGGGCATCGACCAGGACATTATACCCCCCCACCGGGATGCCCTGGTAGGCATCGTCAAAATAATTGTTGTCGAAAACGAACCTGAACGGGACCCGCCGGATGATGAACGCGGGCAGCTCCGTGGCCGGCCGCCCCCACTGTTTCTCCGTATAGCCCTTTATCAGGCGTGTGTAAATATCCTCCCCGCAAAGTTTCAGGGCCTGCTCCTCCAGATTGGCCGGTTCCGCAATGTGCCCGTAGGCCGCACGCTGCTCCTCTATCTTCGCCCTAGCCTCGGCCGGTGTCCTCACCCCCCACAACTGGTAAAAGGTGTTCATGTTGAAAGGCAGGTTATACAGTTTCCCGTCATGGCAGGCCAAGGGGGCGTTCGTGAAACGGTTGAACCCGACAAAACGGTTCACGTAGTCCCACACCTCCCTGTCATCCGTGTGGAATATGTGCGCCCCGTACTTGTGCACACGGATGCCGTCCGTCTCCTCGCAGTACAGGTTCCCTCCGCGATGGGGGCGCTTGTCTATCACCAGGCAACGCTTGCCCGCCGCCTTGGCCTCATGGGCAAAGACCGCACCGAACAGGCCGGCACCGACAACCAGATAATCATATTTTTCCATCCTTATCGCTCTTTTTCTTCTTCTCCCGATGTTTTCTGCCGGCGTTCGACCCATTCCTCCCTGGTGCGCTTCCACCGCTTGTGCGTCCAGAGCCAATATTGGGGGGCACGGCGGATGGCAGCCTCCAGTTCCCGCATGAAGCAGGCCGTCATGTCATATTCCGTTTCGGGCTTTTCCGGGTATTCCATCCGCCGGAACGTGCATTCATAATAACCGCGCCTGGGACGGGTGATATCCACAAAGAAATAGGCCGCCCCCACTTTCCGCCCTATCTGCTCCGCCCCGGTGAACACCGCCGTCTCCCTGTGCAGGAAAGGGACGAAAAAGTGCATGCTGTTCCACTTGGGCAACTGGTCGGAGATGAAGCCGATAACGGTCGGGATGTTCTGGCGCTTCAGTTCCAGGATGCGCCGCAGAGTGTTTTTCATCGGGATACATTCACCGCCGAACTGGTTACGCAGGCGCAGGAAGAAGCGGTCTATCGCCTTATTATATATAGGATGGTATATCTGGCCGCCGTGTATGCCCGGCGGTAAAGAACGGGAAAGGGAAGCCACCCATTCCCAATTGCAATAGTGCCCCAGGTAGAGAAACACAAAGGGATGTCCTTCTTTCAAAACGGCATCTTCCAGCAAATCCACGCCGTGGAACCTGATGTGCTTTTGCATGCTCTTCCGCGAAATGGAAGTCAGTTTCAAGGTTTCAAGGATATAGTCGGAAAAGAAGTGGTAGAACTTTTTCTCTATGCTTATGATTTCAGCCGCCGGCTTCTCCGGGAAAGAATGCACCAGATTGTCGCGCACCACGTCCCGCCGGTATCTCACGCAGAAATATATCACGGCATACAGCACGTCTGATAGGATGTACAAGACCCTGAAAGGCAAAAGGGACAGCAAATGGCCAAAGCCACACACCACATAATACACAAAATCTACCCGTCTGTTCCGTTTTTCCATACCTATCATTTCACATCCGGCCCCTGACTGCAACAAGAAACGCCGCCAGACAGCAGCTTCCCGCTGCCTCGTTAGAAAGAATGTTGCAAAGCTAAACAAAGTTTTTCGAATCGACAATAATTCTGTGATAAAAACTCATTAACTTTGCGGCATGAAAATAGTTGTTGACGACAAAATCCCCTTCATAAGGGAGGCCATTGCCCGGATCTCGGACAATGTCACCTACCGGCCGGGGTTGCAAATCGGCCCGGCCGACGTACACGACGCCGATGCCCTGATTGTCAGAACCCGCACCAAGTGCGATGCCGCCCTGTTGGAAGGAAGCAAAGTCTCTTTCATCGCCACCGCCACCATAGGATATGACCACCTTGACACGGAATACCTGAAACAGGCGCATATCGCCTGGAGCAATTGCCCCGGCTGCAATGCCAACTCCGTAGGGCAGTATATCCGTTCATGCCTGCTGCTGCTGGAAAAAGAGAAACAGGTGGACCTGGCAAAAACCACCATCGGGCTGGTCGGTGTGGGGCATGTAGGGCATGCCGTCATCGACGCCATACGCCCCTTAGGCGTACGGATCCTGCTGAATGACCCGCCGCAGGCCGAGCGTTTGTCGGAACAGGGATTGCCCCACGAAGAGTTCCTCAGCCTTGAGGAGCTGCAGGAAGAATGCGACATCATTTCTTTCCACACGCCGCTGATCGTCAACGGCAAGTACCCCACGTTCCACCTGGCCGACCTGCAGTTCTTCCAAGGATTGAAGAAACGGCCTTTCATCATCAACACCAGCCGGGGGGCCGTCATCCACAATGCCAACCTGCTTTTGGCCCTGCAAAAGGGTTGGGTGCGGGATGCCATCATAGACACGTGGGAAAACGAGCCGCATATCAACCTGGAACTTTTGCAGCATATATATATAGGTACGCCCCATGTGGCCGGCTATTCGGCAGACGGGAAAGCCAACGCCACCCGCATGGCGCTGCAGGCCCTTTGCAGGTATTTCCATCTCCCGGAAAATTTCCGGATCAACGTCCCGCATCTTCCCCCGGACATGCTCCGCTACCGGCAGCTTCCGCCCAAGGAACTTGCCCTGAAACTATATGACCCGCGAACGGACAGCACGAGGTTCAAAAGCCATCCTGAACTGTTTGAAGAGCTTCGCGGAAATTACCCTTTGAGGCGCGAATTTCTGGACTAAAAGGCAGATAAAACGCCGAAAAAGGCCCTCTTTTTTGCACAAACCACGTGGCCGCGTGCAAAAAAGAGCAATTTATTTGCCTGATTGCTTGCATAAGTGAGAAAAAAGAAGTTCCTTTGCAACTGAATTTACAGAAATACATTAACAATCATCAAAAAATTACAATTATGTCTGAAATTGAATCAAAAGTAAAAGCCATTATCGTTGATAAGTTGGGTGTTGACGAAGCCGAAGTTGTGCCTACTGCAAGTTTCACGAATGACTTGGGCGCAGATTCATTGGATACGGTAGAACTGATCATGGAATTTGAGAAGGAATTCGGAATCAACATTCCCGACGACCAGGCTGAGAAGATCGCTACCGTAGGTGACGCTATCAGCTACATCGAAGCGAATACGAAATAAGAATCCTCTAAACGAAAATAATGGAATTAAAAAGAGTTGTCGTAACAGGCATAGGTGCAGTCACTCCCTTGGGCAATACAGCCGAAGAGACCTGGAAGAATATGGTGGCGGGAGTCAGCGGTGCCGGTCCTATTACACATTTCGATGCTTCTTTATTCAAGACACAGTTCGCTTGCGAAGTGAAAAACTTCAATGTTGCAGACTATATCGACCGTAAGGAAGCACGAAAAATGGATTTGTACACCCAATACGCCATAGCAGCAGCCCAAATGGCTGTCACAGATTCCGCCATGGATCTGGAAACGATAGACAAGAACCGCATCGGCGTAGTTTTCGGTGTCGGCATTGGCGGGCTTCACACTTTTGAGGAAGAAGCCGGTACTTATGCCCTCACGGGAAAAGAACTGGGACCCAAATACAACCCATTTTTCATTCCAAAAATGATAGCAGACATTGCCAGCGGCCACATTTCCATCCTGTATGGTTTCCATGGGCCTAACTACACCACAGCCTCGGCATGCGCTTCTTCGACCAATGCATTGGCCGATGCCTTCAACCTGATCCGGTTGGGAAAGGCGGACATCATTCTGAGCGGAGGGGCGGAAGCCGCTATCTGGCCTGCCGGTGTAGGAGGATTCAACGCAATGAAAGCCTTGTCCACACGCAACGATGACCCGACCCACGCCTCGCGCCCGTTCAGTGCAAGCCGTGACGGATTCGTCATGGGCGAGGGTGCCGGCTGCCTGATTCTGGAAGAATTGGAGCACGCCAAGGCACGCGGTGCGAAAATCTACGCGGAGATGGCCGGTGCCGGAATGTCTGCCGATGCCTACCATATCACCGCCTCCCACCCGGAAGGGCTGGGTGCACGGCTCGTAATGGAAAGGGCTTTGGAGGATGCCGACATGACTCCGGAAAACATCGATTACATCAATGTACACGGAACATCCACCCACGTGGGCGACATCTCCGAGGCAAAGGCCATCAAGGAACTTTTCGGCGAACATGCTTATGAACTGAACATCAGTTCCACCAAATCCATGACGGGGCATCTATTGGGTGCCGCAGGAGCCGTTGAGGCCCTGGCCAGCATAATGGCCGTCAAGGAAGATATCGTACCGCCAACCATCAATCATGAAGAAAGCGACCAGGATGAAGAGATAGACTACAACCTGAACTTCACTTTCAACAAGGCTCAAAAACGCACGGTTCGTGCCGCCTTGAGCAACACTTTCGGGTTCGGTGGCCACAATGCATGTGTAATCTTCAAGAAATACGCTGAATAAGACAAGACTGTGTATCCGAAAGATCTCATAGAAAGAATAAAGCTCCCGTTCCGGAAGGACAAGGAACTTTATTCTTCCTTTTATAAAATCCTGGGTTTCTATCCCCACCACATCAAATACTACGAACAGGCCTTGCACCACAAATCCTCGTCTATCCGGAAAGAAGGTTACTGGATCAACAACGAACGCCTGGAGTTCCTGGGCGATGCCATCCTCGATGCGGTGGTGGGCGATATCGTGTTCCGCCATTTTGAAGGCCAGCGGGAAGGTTTCCTTACCAACACCCGGAGCAAGATCGTGCAAAGGGAAACCCTAAACAAACTGGCGATAGAGATAGGGCTGGACAAGCTCATCATTTCTTCCGCCCACTCTTCCACCCACAACAACTACATGTATGGCAACGCTTTTGAGGCCATGGTGGGGGCCATCTATCTGGATCGCGGTTATTCCTATTGCATGCGTTTCATCGGGAAACGCATCATGACGCGCCTGATCAACATCGACAAGGTGGCCTACAAAGAAGTAAACTTCAAAAGCAAACTGATAGAATGGGGGCAGAAAAAGAAGGTGGAAATTACTTTCGACCTTGTGGAACAGGGCAAAGAAAACACCAGCACGCCCGTGTTCATCACCCAAGTGAGCATAGAAGGCATCGCCTGCTGCAAAGGCAAGGGGTACTCCAAGAAAGAAAGCCAGCAACTGGCGGCCAAAGACACGATGGCCTTGTTGAAGAAATCTCCGCAACTGGTTGCCGCCATCCTGGAGAGCAAGAAAGAGAAAACGCAATCGCCTTGCCGCCCAGCCGACATCGAAATCAAAACCGAACAACCTTTCCAACCCGCATCTGCCCAAAGGGACAGGACAGACGAAATATCCGATTTCGACCTGTCTGACATCAACCTCTCACCGAAAACAAAAGAAAAAGAAGAAATCATCGCCGCAGCCGAAGCCGCCGCATTCAGTGAATGAGCCACAGGCAAGCCACCCGGCAGGAATCACATTAAAATCTGTATAAACCTCGTTATTCTGGCAACTTTAAATTACTTTTGCAGAAGAATAAGAAAGATTTCTGTGGCTATACAAGATGAATAAGACGAAACTTATCAATTGTTTTCTATCCGGCAGGCAGAAAAGCATAGCAAAATACGAAAACCGGGCAGAAGAAATACAAACAAGGGTCATGCAAAAGCTGGTCAAGGAAGCCCGGTACACGGAATGGGGCCAAGCGCATGGTTTCGCCACGGTCAGAGACTACGAAACTTTCAGGAACTCTTCTCCGGTCAACACCTATGAAGAATTGAAACAACACATCGACCGCATGCGGCGCGGGGAAAGCGATGTATTGTGGAAAGGCAAGGTCAGATGGTATGCCAAATCATCCGGCACCACCAACGACAAAAGCAAGTTCATCCCCGTGAGCAAGGAATGCCTCCACGACACGCACTACCGCGGAGGCACCGATGCCGTTGCCATCTACTTGGGCAACAACCCCAAAAGCCGGATATTCGACGGGAAAGCCTTGATACTGGGGGGCAGCCACGCTCCCAACTACAACCTGCCGCAAAGCCTGGTGGGCGACCTCAGTGCCATCCTCATCGAAAACATCAGCCCTTTCGTCAACCACTTCCGCATCCCGTCCAAGGACATTGCCCTGCTCAGCGACTTCGAAGAGAAACGCGAAAAGATAGCCCGCACCGCGATGAACGAGAACGTGACCAACCTCAGCGGCGTACCGTCGTGGATGCTGTCCGTGCTCACCCGCATCAAGGAAATCTCCGGCAAGCAACATCTGGAAGACGTATGGCCCAACCTGGAGGTGTTCTTCCATGGCGGCGTCAACTTCACCCCTTACCGCGAACAATATCGCCGGCTCATCACCCGCCCCGACATGCACTACATGGAAACCTACAATGCCAGCGAAGGCTTCTTCGGCCTGCAGACCGACCCACAGGACAAGGCCATGACACTGATGCTCGACTATGGCGTGTTTTATGAGTTCATCCCCATGGACGAGATAGACAAAGAACACCCCGCCGTGGTGCCGCTTTGGGGAGTGGAAACCGGAAAGAACTATACCATGGTCATCAGCACGTCTGCCGGCTTGTGGCGGTACATGATAGGCGACACGGTAAGATTCACCCGGAAATCGCCATACAAGTTCGTCATCACCGGCCGCACCAAGTTCTTCATCAACGCTTTCGGGGAAGAACTCATCGTTGACAACGCGGAAAACGGCCTGAAAGCCGCCTGCGACGCCACCGGCGCGCAGGTGCGGGAATACACGGCCGCACCGGTTTATATGAACGCCTGCGGCAAGTGCCACCACCAGTGGGTGATAGAGTTTGACTGCCCTCCCGCATCGCTGGACGATTTTGCCCGCATCCTGGACCGCAGGCTTCAAGAGCTTAATTCCGACTACGAGGCCAAACGCCACAAAGACATCACCCTGCAACCCTTGGAAATCATACCGGCCCGCAAGGGCGTGTTCGACGACTGGCTCAAGTCGAAAGGCAAACTGGGCGGGCAACACAAAATCCCGCGTCTGAGCAACACCCGCACTTTCATCGAAGAGATACTGTCCATCAACCATTAAACAGCACGGCATGCAGAACAAGCTGACTCCATATCCCCTCATCATCACTTTATGCACCCTCCTGTCGGCCGCCTGCGCCAGCATAGGCAGCCCGGACGGAGGCCCGTATGACGACATCCCGCCCAAGGTTGTCAGGTGCCAGCCCGAAAACAGGTCGGCCAACAACAGCAGCCAGAGAATCACGCTGACTTTCGACGAATACATCGTCATGGAGAACGCATCGGAGAAAGTGGTCGTCTCGCCGCCGCAGGTCGAAATGCCCAACATCCAGACTTCGGGCAAGAAGATACACATCAGGCTCTACGACAGCCTGAGAAGCAACACGACTTACACCGTGGACTTCGCTGATGCCATCGTGGACAACAACCAGGGCAACCCCTTGGGCAACTTCACCTATTCTTTCTCCACCGGCCCCGACATCGACACCTTGGAAGTGTCGGGCACTTTGCTGGAGGCCGAAAACCTGGAACCCATAAAAGGCATGCTGGTGGGACTGTATTCCGACCTGTCCGACACGGCGTTCAATCACAAGCCCTTCACCCGCGTCGCACGCACCAACAGCCGGGGGCAGTTTTCCATCAAGGGCGTGGCACCGGGGAAATACAGGATCTATGCCTTGCAGGACGCCGACGGCAACTTCTATTTCAACCAGAAAAGCGAGAAAGTGGCTTTCGACACCATCATCATCGAACCGTCCTGCCGTCCGGAAATGCGGCGGGACACGACATGGAACGCAGACAGCACGCACATAGACACCGTCAAGGAGATACACTACACGCACTTCTACCCCGACGACATCATCCTGCGCGGCTTTACGGAAGACTACCAGGAACTGCACCTGCTGAAGCTGGAACGCCCCATCCCGGACATGTTCACCGTCTATTTCACGGCAGCCTCCGACACCGTCCCCGTCATAAAGGGCCTGAACTTCACGGGAGCCGAGAACTTCATCTTGGAGGCCTCCGCCCAAAACGACACGCTGATCTATTGGATTACGGACACCCTGGTGTCCGACATGGACACCCTGTCGTTCTGCCTCACCTACCTGGAGACCGACACAACCGGACTGCTGTCTTACCGCACCGACACCCTCGACCTCTATTCCAAAGTCACCCGCAAGCGCCAAGTGGAAAACCGCCAGAAGAGCATCAAGGAATGGGAAGAACAGCAGGAAAAGGCCAGACGGCGGCAAAAGGAGAAATACGTAGAAAAGGCCAACCCTTTCCTGCGCGAGGAACTGAAATGCAAAATACAACCCTCCGGCGGCATAGCACCCAACCAGAACATCAAGTTCGTGTTCGATGAACCAATAGCCGGCATAGACACCTCGGCCATCCGCTTCTACAAGCAGATAGACACGCTGTGGGTGGAAGAGCCTTACCTGTTCCTGCCCGTGGAAAAGGACCTGCGCAGCTATATGCTCTACGCCGAATGGCATCCGGGCGAGAAATACAAGGTGGAAATCGACAGCAATGCCGTGACAAGCATATTGGGAAAGCTCAGCACTGCCATCAAGAAGGAAATACCCGTCACGCCTGAAGAAGACTTCGGCACCCTGTTCGTGCAGCTCATCCTGCCGGACACCGGGGCGGTGGTGCAACTGATGGACAACTCCGACAAGGTGGTCAGGAACGTCAGGGCCGTGAACAACCGTGCAGACTTTTTCTACCTGAAACCTGCCGACTACTACCTGCGGGTCTTCATCGACAGGAACGGCGACGGCAAATGGAACACCGGCGACTACGCCAAAGGCATACAGCCGGAAGAAGTGTTCTACTTCCCCAAGCCCATGCGCATCAGGGCGCGGTGGGAGATGGAACAGGACTGGGAGGTGAGGGGCATCCCCCTGAACAAACAGAAGCCCGAAGCCATCACCAAGCAGAAGCCGGACGCGGAAAAGAAAGTGAGCCAGCTCAATGCCGAACGTGAAAAGAACAAATGATAACCTAAACCAGACCGCGATGAAGAAGAGTGTTTTATTGTTTTTCCTGTTCTCCCTCGCCGGGGCGTGCCTCCTCCCGGCAAGGGCACAGTGCACGACCGAGAACGAAGCGTTCCTGCCCGGTGAGGACTTGTCATACAAACTCTATTTCAACTGGAAATTCTTCTGGGTCACGGTGGGCAGTGCCAACATGAGCATACAGGAAACGACATACCAGGACCACGACGCCTACCGCTGCCACCTGATTACGCGGGGCAACAAGATGGCCGACCGCCTCTTCGTCCTGCGCGATACGCTGGTCAGCATCGTGGACCATGAAATCGTGCCCTACTACTACCGCAAGGGGGCACTGGAAGGCGACCGCTACACCGTGGACGAAGCCTGGTATGGTTACGAGGGCGGCAAGAACCGGGTCAGGCAACGGTTCAAGACCCACCGCGACGAAATCATCCAGAACGACCAGCAGAGCAACGTCTGCGTTTACGACATGCTCAGCATGATGCTCCGCGCCCGCTCGTTCGATGTGTCGGACCTCAAGGTGGGGCAGAAGATCCTCTTCCCCATGGCCGACCGCGGGAAGGTGGAAGAACAGACGTTGATTTATCGCGGAAAGAAGAACTTCAGGATGGAAGAAAGCCGGGTGAAATACCGCTGCCTCGTGTTCTCGTTCGTAGAATATGAGGACGGCAAGGAAAAGGAAGTGGTCACGTTCTACATCACCGACGACAAGAACCACCTGCCCGTCCGGCTGGACATGTACCTGCGCTTCGGCAGTGCCAAGGCCTTCCTCACGGAAGCCAAGGGCGTGCGCCACCCGCAGACCTCCATCATCAAATAGGCGCGCACCGCCGCGGCACGGCAGAAAGGCAGCCGCGTCACGACAGCCCTTTCCGCTTTTTCCCCTCCATTCGGGCCACGGCCCTCCGCACGCGGCTCAGCGACTCCGGCGTCATGAGCAGGTAGGAAGCCATGTCGTTCACCGACGCACGGCCCGCCACCGTAGGATACTCCCGCAGGAAACGCTCGTAACGCTCGCGCGCCGACTCGAAACGCCACGAGTCGGCCTTCACCTGGTGCAATATCAGGTTGTTTTCCAGGAAACGGCGCAACCACTCCGCTATCCCCCTGTGCGACAACGAAAGCTCCACCAGCGGCGTATAAGGTATCAGGCAAAGTTCACTGTTCTCCAATGCTTTCATCATCAGGTGCGAAGGCTCGTTCCTGAAAATACTCTCTATGCAATAGGCTATGTTGCCCTCGCAGGTGAAATGCTCGGTAATCTCGCGCCCGTTCTTGAAATAGTACTGGCGCAGCAGGCCTTTCAGGACATAGAACATGCAGCGGCATACCTGCCCGTCTTCCACCACCATCTGTTGCTTCCGCACTTTCCGCACCATGAGTATGCCCGACAAGGCCCTGCGCTCTTCTTCGGACAGCACGGAAAACGACGGCACCAAATCCGCCGTCAAGCCCCTTTCCGTCTCCATAACCTTCATACCAACTGAGAATCTCTGTGACGAAGATAAGAACTTTTTCCCGATTCCGGAAGTGTACGGAGCCATAAATCTGATATAAATCAGAAAAACGCAAAATCTTGTCCGTCATAAGTTTATTTTTAAGTCCAAAAGGTTTTTTTCCAGGCAAACTCGCCTATATTTGCACATATCAACCCTATCGAGAACCAAAAACACATTTAAAAACATTATGTATCTAATCGGATATGACATCGGCAGCTCCTCGGTCAAGGCCTGTGTGGTGGACGCACAGACCGGCAAGACCTTGGGCAATGCTTTTTACCCGAAACAGGAGGCCCCCATCCTGAGCCGCAAGGCCGGATGGGCGGAACAAGACCCTGAATCATGGTGGGACTACCTGAAAAACGCCACGGCCGAGGCCCTAGCCACGGCAGCCGGCAACGCGGGCTGCAGCACAAGCACCCTGCGCGACGGGCTGGCCGCCATCGGCATCAGCTACCAGATGCACGGGCTGGTGTGTGTGGACCGCGGGCAGAAAGTGCTCCGCCCGGCCATCATCTGGTGCGACTCGCGCGCCGTGCCCTACGGCAACCGGGCCATGGACGCGCTCGGCGAGGACTTCTGCCTGGGCCACCTGCTGAACTCGCCCGGCAACTTCACGGCCAGCAAACTGGCCTGGGTGAAAGAAAACGAACCGGAGGTGTTCGAAAAAATCGACAAGATCATGCTTCCGGGCGACTACATCGCCATGCGCCTTACCGGTACGGCGTGCACCACCGTTTCCGGCCTGTCGGAAGGCATGTTCTGGGACTTCAAGGACAACTGCGTGTGCAAGGTGCTCATGGACTACTTCGGCTTCGGCATGGAGCTGGTGCCCGAAATCCGCCCCACGTTCTGCGAGCAGGGACGGGTCAGTGCGGCCGTGGCCGGCGAACTGGGCATCAAGGCGGGCATCCCCGTGACCTACCGCGCCGGCGACCAGCCCAACAACGCCCTGTCGCTGAACGTGTTCAACCCCGGCGAGATTGCCTCCACGGCCGGCACGTCGGGTGTGGTTTACGGCGTGAACGGCACGGTGGACCACGACACGCTCTCGCGCGTGAACACTTTTGCCCACGTCAACCACACGGCCGGGTCGGCCCTGCCGTCCGTTTTCCCGCGGGAGGAGCAGACGCGGCTCGGTGTGCTGCTCTGCATCAACGGCACGGGCATACTGAACTCGTGGATGCGCCGCAACGTGGTGCCCGCAGGCTGCTCCTACGAGGAGATGAACCGCATGGCGGCCGAAGCCCCCATCGGCAGCGAGGGGCTCAGCATCATCCCGTTCGGCAACGGCGCCGAGCGTGTGATGCAGAACCGCGAAACGGGATGCACCCTGGCGGGCATCAACTTCAACATCCACAACCGCAACCATTTGGTGCGCGCGGCACAAGAGGGCATCGTGTTCTCTTTCCGCTACGGCATCGACATCATGAAGGGCGTGGGCATGAACGTAGGCAAGATACACGCCGGGCGGGCCAACATGTTCCTCAGCCCCATATTCCGCAACACGCTGGCCGGGGTGACAGGGGCCGTCATCGAGCTGTACGAAACCGACGGCTCCGTAGGCGCAGCCAAGGGCGCGGGCATCGGCGCAGGCATCTACAAGGACAACCGCGAGGCCTTCGCCTCGTTGGAACGCCTGCAGGCCATTGAGCCGGACGCCGCCCTGCAGCCGCGCTACGAGGAAGCCTACAGCCGCTGGCTGGACGTGCTCCGCAGCATGGCCGCACAAAACCGTTGAACCGACATTTTTTACAAACCAACCTTATTTCATAAACCTTATTTAAAAACCAGAAGAATATGGCACAAAAAGAGTATTTCCCCAACATCGGGAAAATCAAGTTTGAAGGAAAAGAGAGCAAGAACCCCCTGGCTTACCGCTACTACGACGCGGAGAAAGTCATCCTGGGCAAGAAGATGAAAGACTGGCTGAAGTTTGCCATGGCATGGTGGCACACCCTCTGCGCCGAAGGCGGCGACCAGTTCGGCGGCGGCACCAAGACCTTCCCCTGGAACGAGGGCACCGATGCCCTGGCCATCGCCAGGCAGAAGGCTGATGCCGGCTTTGAAATCATGCAGAAGCTGGGCATCGAATATTTCTGCTTCCACGACGTGGACCTCGTCTCCGAAGGCGGTTCCATCGAAGAATACGAAGCCAACATGAAGGCCATCGTGGCTTATATCAAGGAAAAGATGCAGGCCACGGGCATCAAGAACCTGTGGGGCACGGCCAACGTGTTCGGCCACAAACGCTACATGAACGGGGCGGCCACCAACCCGGACTTCAACGTCGTGGCCCGCGCTGCCGTACAAATCAAGAACGCCATCGACGCCACCATCGAACTGGGCGGCACCAACTACGTGTTCTGGGGAGGGCGCGAAGGCTACATGAGCCTGCTCAACACCGACATGAAACGCGAAAAGGAACACCTGGCGCAAATGCTGAAGGCGGCCCGCGACTACGCCCGCGCCAAGGGCTTCAAGGGCACGTTCCTCATCGAACCCAAACCCATGGAACCGACAAAGCACCAGTATGACGTGGACACGGAAACCGTCATCGGCTTCCTGCGCGCAAACGGCCTGGAAAAGGACTTCAAGGTGAACATCGAAGTGAACCACGCCACGCTGGCCGGCCACACCTTTGAACACGAGCTGGCCTGCGCCGTAGATGCCGGCATGCTCGGCTCCATCGACGCCAACCGCGGCGACTACCAGAACGGCTGGGACACCGACCAGTTCCCCATCGACAATTTTGAACTGGTCCAGGCCATGATGCAGGTCATCCGCAACGGCGGGTTCGGCAACGGCGGCACGAACTTCGACGCCAAGACGCGCCGCAACTCCACCGACCCGGAAGACATCTTCATCGCCCACATCGCCGGCATGGACGCCATGGCCCGCGCGCTGGAGAACGCGGCCGAACTGCTGGAGAAGTCGCCCATCAAACAGATGGTGGCCGACCGCTACGCCAGCTTCGACAGCGGCAAGGGCAAGGAGTTCGAAGAGGGCAAGCTCTCGCTGGAAGACATGGCAGCCTATGCCAAGACGCAGGGCGAACCGGCACAGACCAGCGGCAAGCAGGAACTGTACGAAGCCATCGTGAACATGTATTGCTGAACAAAGGCCGCGGCGCGCCGCGGCCTGCCTCAACCGGAGCATTGCCCGCCCCCGCAAGCAGGGGAGCGGGCCGTGCCCGGTTTTTATTTCCCATTTTCTTCAACCTAATACCAACTGTTTATGAAACCTTTACCATTACGCGGGATCACCCTGTGCGGCGCATTGTTACCCGCATTCTTCCTGCCGGCGCAGGCACAGACGGCGTCCGGCCTGTGGTTCACCACCACCGAAAGCCAGGTGTGGCAACTGCAAGACGCTGTGCTGGAAGACAAAGTCGTCGGCATCCCCGAAATCGTATTGGATGCAGACAAAGTGCAACAGACGTTCAAGGGCTGGGGCACTTGTTTCAACGAACTGGGCTACGATGCCCTGGTGCTCCTGCCCCAGGACGTGCAGGAGGAAGTCATGCGGCGCATGTTCGCCCCCGACGGCGACCTGCGCTTCACCATCGGGCGCATCCCCGTGGGCGCCAGCGACTACGCCCGCAGCTGGTACAGCTGCGACGAAACGGAGGACAACCAGCCCGACTTCGGACTGGAGCATTTCACCATCGAACGGGACAAGGAAGCCCTCATCCCCTACATCCAGTTCGCCCGGCAGTATAACCCCGACATGACGTTCTGGGCCTCGCCTTGGAGCCCGCCGTGCTGGATGAAAACCAACAAGAACTACGCCAACGCCACGGGGCCGGGCAGCGACGTGGACATCCCCGTCTATTTCAACGACCAGTTCATCATGGAGCCGGAATACCTGGATGCCTACAGCCGCTACTTCGGCAAGTTCGTGGATGCCTACCGGGCGGAGGACATCCCCATCACCGCCCTGATGTACCAGAATGAAGCATACACCTTCAACATCTATCCCACGTGCTCGTGGACGGCCCAGGGCACGGCCACTTTCCTCGGCGAATACCTCGGCCCGTATTTCAGCGAGAACTATCCCGACGTGGAACTCATCGTGGGCACGATGAACACCGCCAGCATAGACGTGTTCGAGGAAATCCTGCAACACACTGGCGTGCGCGAGTACTTCACGGGCTTCGGCCTGCAATGGGAGGGACGCGGCGCACTGCGCGAACTGGCCTACCGCCATCCGGACCTGACGTTCCAGCAGACGGAAAGCGAGTGCGGCAGCGGCACGTTCGACTGGGCCGCCGGCGAATGGACGTTCTACCTCATCAACCAATATGTGGGCGGAGGATGCGAAAAATACACCTACTGGAACGCCGTGCTCAAGGACAACGGCAGCAGCACGTGGAACTGGCTGCAGAACGCCTTGGTGCGGGTGGACTCGGAAAGCCGGACGGCGGAATACACCCCCGAATACTACGCTTTCAAGCATTACAGCCATTTCATCGCACCGGGTTCGGACATCCTGCAAGGCTACTCCACCGGCACAAGCACCGACACCCAGGTGCTGGCCGCACGCACGCCGGGCGGCGCCATCGTGATTGTGGCCGGCAACCCGGCAGACAGCCCGCGCGAAATCACCATGAACGTGGATGGCAAGTACCTGTACACGACCCTTCCGGCCAATTCCTTCAACAGCTTTGTGTTCGGCGGCGAGACGGAGCTGCTGGAGATACTGGTGGATGAAGCCAAGGCCATAGACACCGCCGGGCTGGACGCCGCCACGGCACAGGAGCTGGCCGAAGCAACGGAAGCGGCACAGGCCGCGGTGGACAGCGGGGACGACACCCAGGCCGCCGAAGCGGCCGCCCGCCTGAAAACCGCATTGCAACAAGCCGTGTCCGGAAACACCACCCTGCGCGACTCCCTGCAGCAACTCTACGACCGGGGGACGGCACTGGCCCAGGCCGCCTTTGAGGGGCTGGATGCCTATACGGAAGCCCTGGAAGCAGCGCAGGCCGCGCTACAGGACAGCACGGCCACGGACGACGGGCTGTCTGCCGCCGCGGCGGCACTCAACGAGGCCACACGGGCCTATCTGGAATCCTCCGGCGCCACGGCCGATGCCCCGGCAGACTTTTCGGGCCTCATCATCAACGCCGACTTCTCGGACTGGGACAACGGATGGACGCAGGCCAATGTCATGGTGGACGGCGACTGCAAGGCCTGGACCATCATGGAGCGCACCTGCTACAACAACTGGTCGGACAACTTCACGTCGATGGACCTGTACCAAGACCTCGCGGGGCTGATTCCCGGATGGTACAGCGTGACCGCCAGTTCGCTGTGCGGGCCGGGCGAGATCACCGACCAGCACGTCTATGCGTCCAGCGGGGGGCTGACAGCCACATCGCCCGTGAAAACCGTAGGGCTGTGGAGCACCGAAGGCTGGGAAACCCAGACCACGGAGAAAGTGGAGGTGGGTGAGGACGGCTGCCTCCGCGTGGGCTACGCCTCCACTTCGGGCGGAAGCACCATGGGCTGGTTCTGCGTGACGGACTTCAAACTGGAATATTACGGCACGGAAGCCGACGAGGCGGACATGGAAGCCGCAAGGCAGAAGCTGGCGGAACTGCTCGGACAGGCCGCGGCCCTCACGCCGCAACTACGGGCCGACCAAACGCGCCTGCAGACGGCCACGGAGAGCGCGCAGGCCGTGGCAGAGGCGGAAACGGCCACCCTGCAGCAGCTACTGTATGCCTATACCGTGCTGGACAATGCCATGAAGGCTTCCGCGGCCTCCGACGCGGCACTGGAGACCTACTACGGCGAGACCCTGCCTGCGGCCGAAGCGCTGGAGGAGACGCTGCAAACGGCAACCGCCCGCACGGTGCTGCAAGGCCTGACGGAAGCCCAACAGGCGCAACTGGAAGCCGACAGCGCCACGAGCGGGACCGTCGTGCTGTGCAACACGTTGCTGGAGGCTTCGCTGGACTACTTCGGCAAACTGGATGAAGCCTGCATCCTGGCCGCCGACGCCCTTTATGCGGAAGAGGAGCGGGCTGCCCTGCAGCACATCATCGACGGACAGGCCGCGGACGTGGCCGGGGTGGAACGCGCCGTGGCCTTCACCGACATGGTGCGCCAGCTCGATGAGGCGATGCTGGCCGTGCGCAAGACGCAGCTTCCGGGCGACGACTCCGACTACACCTTCGCCATCCAATCGCCCGACGTTGAAACGTATGGCATCGACGGCGACCCCGCCGGCTGGATGCTGAGCCTGACGAACGGCGACACCAAGGTGAAGAACGGGGAGCATTACAGCGGCAACACGGCCGACCGCTACTTCGATGCTTACAACATCACGCCGGGGTGGCTCTACTACACAGGCCACCAGAGCATCGAAGGACTGCCCAACGGCACGTACAGGCTGCTGTGCGCGGCACGCTCCAGCGGCGAGGGCGCTTTCATCACCGCCCGTACCGCCACGCAGCAACTCATGCAGGAAATCATTAAATACGGCACGGAGGGCAACACCGGCGGCCCGATTTGGGAAGCCGCTGCCGAAGGCTCGGCCGAAAAGGCTGCAAACGGAGGCTTGGGCTATGGCTGGCAGACGGTGGAAATCAGCGGCATCAGCGTGACCGACAACCGGCTGGACATCGGCTTCACCAACGACCGCTACCTCACGGGCCAGGAGTGGACCGGCACATGGTTCTCCGTGGACGACTTCCGGCTGTTCTACGTGTCCGACGACGCCACGGCCATAAGTCCGACCCCCGAAACCGGCGGCAGCGGATTCCGCGTGGTGGCCGGCAAAGGACGCATCGAGGTTTATGCCGATGCTCCCTACCGCATCTACAACCTGTCCGGCCTGCCCGTCAACCGTGAGAACGGCTTGCCGGCCGGCATCTATATCGTGAAGTGCGGACAGCAAGTCCGCAAGGTGCTTGTCCCGTAAGCTGAGGCGGGACACAGGACAGACCTCCCAAGCCTTGCGCACAACGGCGGAAAGTTGTGCGCAAGGCTTTTCCGCGTTGTGCGCAAGTTTTTTGCCCGTGCAGCCGGAGCCCACGGCAAGCCTCATTCCGCCCGCCCATACAGAACGGGGACAAGCCAATCCATAAAAAGAGTTAAAGGCAAGGAAAAATTACCCCCCCCCTTATAGCATATTCCGTTTTTATTTTTATACCTTTGGGCAACTAACACAGCAAAAACCGCTTTAAACACTTAAATATAATGCGTATGGGACAAGACAAGAAATTGCTGAAAACGCTTTTAGAAAGTGGATTTATGCCCCTTGAGGTCCACAGGGAAGGAAAATTACAAGGAGGATTCGACCCCGCGGACCGCAATACTAATTGCGGGGTTTGTAACTGTTGGCCGCCGAACAAGGGATGCCCGATAAACGGGGACTGCAAGGATTCCCCTAAAAAACAAACACCGGTTTTGGTATAACTTTAAAAAGACAACACTATGAAAAGAGGGAAAAAGAAACTGGAAACACTTTTGGAAGGTGGCTTCAGGCCGCTTGAGCGCAAAGAAGACAAATTGCGGGGAGGATTCGGCACTTTGGAAAGCAATAGCAATTGCTTTGGTACGTGTAAAAAAGACGATCAAAAGAACCGCGACTGTCCCCAGAAACAAACACCGGTTTTGGTATAAACCGGCATGATGGGATTCTTCTAATTGCAAACGAACATTGAACCTCCGGACAGGAATGTGGCGCCATCAGCCCGTTCCTGTCCTTTTTAAAAAAACAGAAAACATGAAACATTTCCTACTTTCTTTATTCGCATTATGCGCCATCCTGTCAAACGCC
>CAZGSE010000048.1:0-18635 GCA_964528135.1 uncultured Paraprevotella sp.
CTCCGTGACATCGATTGGAAGCCAGGCGTTCTATGGATGCACAAGCCTCGCGGAAATCACAATTCCTAACTCCGTGACATCGATTGGAAGCCAGGCGTTCTATGGATGCACAAGCCTCGCGGAAGTCAATATCGGCGAGTCCGTAAAATCGATTGGACAATATGCTTTCGGTTACTGCACGAGCCTCGCGAAAGTCAATATCGGCAACTCAGTGACATTGATTGGAGGCTATGCGTTCTATAAATGCACGAACCTTGCGGAAGTCAATATCGGTGAATCCGTGACATCGATTGGAGACTATGCTTTCTACAACTGCACAAGCCTTACAGAAATCACGATTCCAAACTCCGTGACATCGATTGGAGACTATGCTTTCTATGAATGCACAAACCTTGAGGAGCTCACTATCGGTGAATCCGTAAAATCGATTGGACAATATGCTTTCGGTTACTGCACGAGCCTCGCGGAACTCACTATTCCCAACTCCGTGACCACGATTGAAATCAATGCATTCAGAAACTGCACGAGCCTTGAGGAGGTGACAATCGGCAGTGCCGTGACATTGATTGGATACTATGCTTTCTACGATGATAAAAACATCACCACCATATACTCCCTGAACCCGGAGCCGCCGGCATGCGGAGATAGCGACTGCTTTGCAAGCAGCATCTATGCAAACGCCACGCTGTATGTACCGGAAGGCTCGCTGAAGGCCTACCAAGAGGCCGATATATGGAAAGAGTTCTTCAACATACAGGAGACAGAAACCACCGGAATATCCGGAGTGATGGCAGAAGCGCAGGCGACCGTGCGGACGGGCAACGGCTGCATAGCGGTGGACGGCGCGAGCGGCCTCGTCAGCGTGTACGACCTGTCGGGGGCAATGATAAGCAACGTGAAGGCTGAGGGCAGCGTGGAGATAACCGTTCCGCGCGGCGGCATTTACATCGTAAAGGTGAACGGACGGGCTGTGAAAGTGGCCCTGTGACCCTGACGACACAGGATGTCCCAACGGCAAGCAAGAGGCCGTGCCCGCAGTCAGTGGGCGCGGCCTCTTCCGCAATATTGGATTTGTAAAACAAAAGGGAACTATTTTTCATCCAGCTCCACCACTGCGCTCCTCAGCCTGCCGCTCTGGGTCACGGCACGGATCCACAGGATGCGGTCGGAAGAACGGTTGGCTTCTTTCACGGCCTCTTCAAAGTCGTCCAGGGTGTTCATGGCCTTGTCGTTCACCTGCAGGATAATCCAGCCTTTCTCCACACCGGCATCCGCCATCTTGCCTTTCTTCACGGCCACCACTTCCAGCCCGTTCGACAGGTTCAGCTGGCGCTTGGTATCATTGTCCAGCGGCTTGAGGGCAGCCCCGAACTGGTCCATGTCCGCCTGCTCCAGCACCTTGGTTGTGCCTTGGGCATTGCGCAGCACGGCAGAGGCCGTCTCTTTCTTCTTGTTGCGCATATAGGTGATTTTCACCTTGTCGCCCGGCTGCATCGTGCTGATGGCCTCCTGCAACTCGGCCATTTTCTTCACTTCCTTGCCGTTAATGGCTGTCACGACATCGCCTTTCTTCAAACCGGCCTCTTCGGCGGCAGTGCCGGGCCGCACTTCGTCGATATACACGCCGTTCATCGTCCCGAAGTCCACTTCGTTGCCCTGCGCCTTCTCGCTATCCACGTAGTTGGAAACGTCCAGCCCCATCACGCCGAGCTGCGCACGCTGCACGATACCGAACTCTTTCAGGTCGGACACCACCTTGTTCATGATAGACGTGGGGATGGCAAAACCATATCCGGTGTAGGAACCGGTCTGCGAATAAATCATGGCGTTGATGCCCACCAGTTCTCCCCTGGCGTTCACCAGCGCACCGCCGGAATTGCCGCGGTTGATGGCCGCATCGGTCTGGATGAAGCTCTCAATGGAGTTGGCCCCCATCGAGCGGGCCTTGGCGCTGACGATACCGGCCGTCACCGTAGAGGTCAGGTTGAACGGGTTGCCCACGGCCAGCACCCACTCGCCCAGCTTCAGGTCGTCGGAGTTGCCGATGGGGAGGGTCGGGAAGTCCTTGCCCTCAATCTTCACCAAGGCCAGGTCGGTCTGGTCGTCCGTACCGATGATGCGCCCCTTGAACTCGCGGTTGTCGTTCAGTTTCACCAGCAGTTCGTCGGCTTCGCTCACCACATGGTTGTTGGTCACGATGTAGCCATCGGAAGAGATAATCACGCCCGAACCGGAACCTTCACGCCGGGGGGTCTGGATCTGCCGGCGCTGCGTGCCCCTGCCGCCGTAGCCGAAAAACTCGCCGAAGAAGTCGGAGAAAGGATCCTGCACCTCCACGGTCTTTGTCTTGCTGTTCGTCGTCACCTTGATATATACCACCGCATTGACGGACTTCTCCGCGGCATAAGTGAGATCCACCAACCCGGAAGGGGCCGACACCGACACCGACGGCTGTGCCTTGCAGGGCGAATCGATGCACCCCATCACGCAAAAGCTGCCCACGAACAAGGCGGCCGTTTCCAACACTCTCTTCGTTTTCCTTTTCATCTTTCTTTCCATCATATCACTTTCCTGTTTTAATTCTACTTTTCGTAATGAACTCACACAAAAATAAGTCCAAAAAGAGTTGCCGTGTACGCCTCCAACTTACTTTTTGCTATCTTTTAACAGAGACTTGTCCGGCATTAACAGCACTTAAAAAGTACCGGCAGACAATTTTACATTCGTTGACCAACCATTTGGCAGAGTCAAAAAAAAGGCGTACTTTTGCCTTATAGAAGGCAGTCGGCCGGCCCGTCGCTACCGGTTCATGCCGGCAGAGGAAAGTCCGGGCAACACAGGGCGTTCCACTTCCTAACGGGAAGTAGCCCGCGAGGGTTAGGTCATGCAGAAGAAAACAACCGCCCCTCCCCCTGCGGGAGAGGTAAGGGTGAGAAGGTGGGGTAAGAGCCCACCGGCCGGATGGCGACATCCGGGCCGTGCATCCTGGGAGTTGAAAGTCCGCGTAAACCGGCGACACAAGAGAGGGCGGCCCGCCCAAGCCGGAGGGTAGGACGATAAAGCCGTGCGGCAACGCACGGCTCAGATAAATGACGGGCACCCCGCCTGCAGCGGGTGACAGGACCCGGCTTACAGGCCGGCTGCTTTCTTTAATAAAGGTAGAACCCCCTTAACCCTGAGCCTATGCCATTCAGCTTCCATCAGCTGGAGTTCTTCTTCAGCCACAAGATATGGTACGTTGACGAGAGCAAATACCCCCCGCTCAAACGCCATGCCTTCAACGTCCTGCGCAAACTGACGCTCACCGTTGAATGCTTCCTGCGCAAAAACCTCATCAACCATGCCTCGGCCCTGACCTACTCCACCATACTGGCCACGGTGCCTATCCTTGCCATCATCTTCGCCATCGGGCGCGGCCTGGGTTACGGGGCCGTCATCGAGGAGAAAATCCGGAACAACCTGAGCATGAACCAAGAGTTCGCCGACATCGTGCTGGACTTTATCAGCTCTTACCTCGAACATACGCAGGGCGGCATCTTCATCGGCTTCGGGCTGCTGTTGCTGCTCTACACCGTCATACAACTGACGGGCAACATCGAGCTGGCCCTGAACACCATCTGGGACGTCAGGAGCCAACGCTCCTTCTACCGCCAGCTGACGGACTACATCAGCGTGTTCCTGCTGC
This sequence comes from uncultured Paraprevotella sp., assembly GCA_964528135.1. Lineage (GTDB taxonomy): Bacteria > Bacteroidota > Bacteroidia > Bacteroidales > Bacteroidaceae > Paraprevotella. The sequence continues at coordinate 3,686 of CAZGSE010000048.1, forward strand.
TGCCCGTCCTGATTATCATCAGCAGCGGCCTTTCCATCTTCCTGGCCACCATCGCGCAGGACTATCCGGACTTCCTGGTGCTGAGCACCACCGTGCAGGTCCTCATCAAGCTCTCGCCCTACGCCCTGGGCGGACTGCTCTTCACGTGCCTCTACATGTACATGCCGAACACCGCCGTGCCCCTGCGCCATGCCCTGCTGCCCGGCTTCATCGCCGGGACGGCCTTCCAGTTCCTGCAGTACCTTTACATCCACTCGCAAATCTGGGTGGCGAACTACAACGCCATCTACGGGTCGTTTGCCGCCCTGCCCCTGTTCATCCTCTGGGTGGACTTCTCGTGGATCATCTGCCTGTTCGGCGCACAACTCTCCTATGCCAACCAGAACCTGAAAAGCTATTATTACATCAAGGACATCCACAAAATCAGCCGCAGCTACCACGACGTGCTGGCCATCCTCATCCTGTCGAAAGTGTGCAAACGGTTAGGAAAGGGGATGAATGCCTACACAGTGAACGGGCTTTCCGTGGAAACCGGCCTGCCCAAAGGCGTGGTGAACCGGCTGGCAAACGAACTGCGGCAGATGCACCTGGTGGTGTTTGAATCCCCTGGCCACGACGGCCCGCCCCGTATCATCCCGGCGGAAGACATCAACCAACTGACCGTAAGTTCGCTGCTGGAGCGCATCGACAACTACGGCGACCGCTTCACACCGGCCGCCATCCACCACAGCAACAAGGAGTGGGAACGCATCCGGCAGCTGAGGGAGCGGTTTATCACCCAAAAAGACGACCTGCTGCTAAAAGACTTATAAGGCCGGCCATGAAAAGCCGGCGGCGCGGCCAACGGGGGCAGGCTCAACCCTCGTTTTCCTGCGTCAGGCTCATCATCCGGCTCAGATACTTGCCGATGATGTCAAATTCAATGTTCACTTCCGTACCCGGACGGATGGCATGGAAGTTCGTATGTTCATAAGTATAGGGGATGATGCACACCTGGAACGTGTCTTTCGTGGGGTTGCACACGGTCAGGCTGACCCCGTTCACCGTGACAGACCCCTTGTCCACACAGAAATAGCCCCTCCGTGCCATCCCCGCATCAAAAGGATAGCGGAAAGTGTAAACATGGCTGCCTGCGGCATCCTCCACCGCAATGCACCCGGCCGTGCAGTCCACATGCCCCTGCACGATATGGCCGTCCAGGCGGCCGTTCAGCATCATGGAACGCTCCACGTTCACTTCGTCGCCCACCTTCAGCAGGCCTAAGTTGGAACGGTCGAGCGTCTCCTTCATGGCCGTCACGGTATAGCAGCCGTCCTGCACCCGCACAACGGTGAGGCACACGCCGTTATGCGCCACGCTCTGGTCCACTTTCAACTCGCCCGCAAAGGGACATTCCAACGTAAAATGCACATTTTCCTGTTCTTTCACAATCCCGACCACGCGGGCTATGTCTTCAACAATTCCTGAGAACATAAATCGAAACTATTTTGCCTGTCATTCTTTTCCGGTGCCAAATATAATCTTTTTAAGAGACATATTAAGGATTTTAGTCGAAAAAAAAGAGTTTATAGTACATTTTGTTTCCGTCCTTATTGAATTATTCGTATTTTTGCACCAATAAAAAATTCTTATTATTCATGAGTTACAAGAACTACATCGCTTGTGCGGCGTTCCTGTTGCAAGGGCTGGCTGCAGCGGGGCAAGACTCCGTCAGATGGTCCTTGCAGGAATGTATCGACTATGCCCTGGCCCACAACATCCAGCTCCAGCAAAACAAGATTTCGGAGGAGGAAGGGGCTGCCGACCTGAAACAGCTGAAAGGCGAACTGTTTCCCAGCCTGTCGTTCAGCACGACCCAGAGCATTGACTACCGTCCGCTGCAAAAGAGCGCAACAAACATCGTGACCAACGGTATTGCCAACAGTTCGTCCAACAAGTTCACGGAAAACGGAAGCTACGGGCTGAACGCCTCATGGACAGTGTGGGACGGCGGAGCAAACCGTAAGAACATCCAGGCACAGAAACTGGAAAACCAGATTGCGTCGCTGACCACACAGACCACCGCCAACAGCATCCAGGAACAGATTGCACAGCTGTACGTGCAAATCCTTTACTCAAAGGATGCGCTGGACGTGAACAAGGCCATGGCCGAAACGGCGCAGAAGCAATTTGAACGCGGGGAAGTGATGTTCGAACAAGGGTTAATCTCGAAAACCGAACTCGCACAGTTGGAAGCACAGGCCGCCAGCGCGCAATACGACTGCGTGTCCACACAGACCCAGATTGCCAACTTCACGCGCCAGCTGAAAGAACTGCTCGAAATCACGGACGGGCGCGTCTTTGACATTGCCGGCATCGACGGGAAAGGCGAGGATGCCACGATGCAACTCATCCCTTCGGTGTCTGAGGTTTACCAACAGGCCCTGAACCTGCGCCCGGAAATCCAAAGCAGCAAGCTGAGCATCGACGCCGCCGACCTGCAAATCAAAATAGCCAAGGCGGGCTACTACCCCACCATCTCGCTCAGCGCCGGCTTGGGAGACAGCCATTATTCCGGCAGCCAGGAGTCGGTGGGCGAACAGATGCGGCAGAACCTGGACATATCGGCCGGCGTCACGCTGTCGGTTCCCATCTTCGACAACCGGCGCAACAAGACCAACGTGCAAAAGGCCAAGCTGAGCAAGCTGGACAGCGAACTGCAACTGCAAGACCAGCAGAAGCAACTGTACAGCACCGTGGAGGAATATTGGCTCAATGCCTACAGCAACCAACAGCAATATGTGTCGGCCACAAGACAAGTGAAAAGCGCACAGACGAGCTACGAACTGCTCAACGAACAGTTTGAGAACGGGCTGGTGAATATCGTGGACCTGCTGGACGGCCGCGACGAACTGCTGAACGCCCAGCAGAACCTGCTCCAAAGCAAATACACGGCCTTGCTCAACATACAACTTCTTAAATTCTACCAAGGCGAAAACATAAACCTGTAAAAAACATCAATGTAATATGAAAAGGAAAAAAATCATCAGCAGCATCGTCGTCCTGGCCGTAGCCGTTGTCATTGCAGTATTGGTATGGCCGAAAGGAAGCGTGACGGTGGAGTTTGAAATGACCGAAGTGCAGCCGGACACCATCCGCAACAGTGTTACCGCCACGGGCACCATTGAACCGGTGACCGAAGTGGAAGTCGGCACACAGGTGTCGGGCATCATCAACAACATATATGTGGATTACAACAGCGTGGTGAAGAAGGGACAGATCATCGCCGAACTGGACAAGACCAACCTCATCAGCCAGCTGAACAGCGAAAAGGCCAACCTGGCAAGCGCAAAGAGCGAGTTGGACTACCAGACCAACAACTACAACCGCTATAAGGTGCTGAACGAAAAGGGACTGGTGAGCAAAAACGACTATGAGTCGGCCTATCTGAGCTACCGCAAGGCGTTGGAAAGCTACAATACCGCCCAGGAAAGCGTGAAGACGGCTGAAACGAACCTGGGATACGCCACCATCACCTCGCCCATCGACGGCATCGTGCTGAGCCGTGACGTGGAAGAGGGACAGACCGTGGCCTCCAGCTTTGAGACCCCCACGCTCTTCACCATTGCCAAGGACCTGACCGACATGCGGGTGATTGCCGACATCGACGAGGCCGACATAGGCAGCGTGAAAGAAGGCCAGAACGTGACGTTCACGGTGGACGCCTATCCCAACGACGTATTCCACGGGGAAGTGACACAGGTGAGGCAGGAAGCGACAACCACCGACAACGTGGTGACTTATGAAGTGGTCATTTCCGCCCCGAACAACGACCTGAAACTGAAACCCGGACTGACGGCCAACGTGTCGGTAAGCACGCTGGAACGCACGGACGTGCTCAGCGTGAAAGCCAAGGCACTGCGCTTCACCCCCACAAAAGAGGTGCTGGGCAACAGCTACAAGATTGTGGACACCGACGGCAAGAACAAACTCTGGACACGCGAGGGCAACACGCTCACCGCACATGCGGTGCAGATCGGTGCCACTGACGGCGTGCGCACAGAAATCCTGAGCGGCATCAAGCAAGGCACGTCCGTGGTGCTCTCCATGAACGAGCTGAAAGAAGAGGAAGCCGAAGAAACCGTGGAAGAGTCCAACCCGTTCATGCCCCGTCCCGGAGGCCAGAGAAACAACAACAAGAAATAACCGCGTCAAACACCATCGATTGACATTATGGCAGAACAATCAAACAAGAAAGTCGTCATCGAACTGCAGGACGTGAAACGGAATTTCATCGTGGGTGATGAAACGGTGCATGCGCTCCGCGGCGTATCGTTCAAGATACACGAAGGGGAGTTCGTCACCATCATGGGTACGTCCGGTTCCGGGAAGTCCACACTGCTGAACCAGCTGGGTTGCCTGGACACCCCAAGTTCAGGGGAGTATATCCTCGACGGTGTGAGCGTGCGGACGATGAGACGCCGCGAACGCGCCGTGTTGCGCAACCGCAAGATAGGTTTCGTGTTCCAGAACTATAACCTGCTGCCTAAGACCACGGCCGTGGAAAACGTGGAATTGCCCCTGATGTACAACTCCGCCGTATCGGCCAAGGAGCGGCGCGAAAGGGCTGTCAAGGCGCTTAAAATGGTGGGGCTGGGCGACCGCCTGTACCACAAGTCGAACCAGATGTCGGGCGGACAGATGCAGCGCGTGGCCATAGCCCGCGCGCTGGTAAACAACCCCGCCGTACTGCTGGCCGACGAGGCCACCGGAAACCTGGACACACGTACCTCGTTTGAAATACTGGTGCTCTTCCAGAAGCTGCATGCCATGGGGCGCACCATCATCTTCGTCACCCACAACCCCGACATCTCGAACTACAGCAGCCGCAACATCGTCCTGCGCGACGGGCAAGTGAAGGAAGACAAAGAAAACAACGAAATCCTGTCGGCGGCCAAGGCTCTGGCCCAGCTCCCTCTCCCGCAGGACGAATAAAAACGACATCGACATGAATACGACCAATCTTTTCAAGATAGCACTCAAGGCCATCGCCGCCAACAAGCTCCGCTCTTTCCTGACGGCGCTGGGCATCATCATCGGCGTAGCCTCCGTCATCGCCATGCTGGCCATCGGGCAAGGTTCCAAGCGCAGCATACGGAAACAGATTTCCGAGATGGGCTCCAATATGATCATGATTCATCCGGGAGCAGACATGCGCGGCGGGGTGCGCCAAAGCGCCGATGACATGCAAACGCTGAAACTGGAAGACTATGAGAGCATACGCGATGAAGCGCGCTACCTGTCGGCCATCAGCCCCACCGTGAACAGCAGCGGGCAGTTCATCTACGGCAACAACAATACCCCTTCGACCATCTATGGCGTGAACGAAGACTACCTGACCATCCGCCAGCTGAAAGTGCAGGACGGGGAATTCTTCACCGACCAAGACATCAAGACGGCCGCCAAAGTGTGCGTACTGGGTAAGACGGTTGTGGACAACCTGTTCCCCGATGGCAGCGACCCCGTAGGCAAGGTGGTGCGCTTCAACACCATCCCGTTCCGCGTGGTGGGCGTGCTCAAATCCAAGGGTTACAACTCCATGGGCATGGACCAGGACGACTTGGCACTGGTGCCTTACACGACCGTGATGAAACGCATCCTGGCCATTACTTACCTGCAGGGCATCAACTGCTCTGCCGTGACCGAGGACGCCACGGAAATGGCCATAAACGACATTACCAGCATCCTGCGCAAGAACCACAAACTGAAGGAAGCCACCGAAACCACCGAAGCGGATGATGACGACTTCACCATCCGCAGCCAGGAAGAAATGGCCACCATGATGAATACCACCATGGATTTGCTGACCATCCTACTGGGCAGCGTAGCCGGTATTTCTTTGGTCGTAGGGGGAATCGGTATCATGAACATCATGTATGTTTCCGTTACCGAGCGTACCAAGGAAATCGGGCTGCGCATGTCCGTAGGGGCGCGCGGAATAGACATCCTGAGCCAGTTCCTCATTGAGGCGGCCATCCTGAGTATCGCAGGCGGACTGCTGGGCGTGATTATGGGTGTCGCGGCCGCCTACGTCATTAAGGTGGCGGCCAGCATGCCCATCTACATCCAGTGGTGGAGCATCATCATGAGTTTCGGAGTCTGCACGTTCATCGGCATCTTCTTCGGATGGTATCCGGCCAAGAAAGCCGCCAACATGGATCCCATCGACGCGCTCCGGTACGAATAGCATGAAGCCGGTGTGCAACCATAAAATTTCCAAGGAACTACCCGTGCACATCTGTGCATGGGTATTCCTGTTTTGCCTGCCGCCGATGCTCATGGGAAATTCCGGCGGACCGGACGAGGAAGAGATGCTCCGTATGGTAGGCCCCCCGCTGGCCATGGCCGTGGTGTTCTATCTGAACTATCTATACCTCGTGCCGCGCCTGCTTCTGCGCGACAAGCACAACTTTTACGTCCTGTTCAACGTGTTGCTCTGCATGGGCATGCTGTTCTTCAAACATTTCTGGTTCGAGTTTACCGATGCCTATTATGAACAGCCCCAGCCCCCTTTGCCCAGACAACATTCCCAGACATGGGCATTCCTGCTGTTCCAACTGCGCGACTTCATCATTTTCGGCCTGATAGCGGCCATGGCGGCAGTCATCCGCATGAGCCAGAAATGGCATTCTGCCGAAATAGGGCGCCAAAAAGCGGAACTGAAACGGATTGAAGCCGAACTGAAAAACCTGCACTACCAGATTAACCCACACTTCCTGCTGAACACGCTGAACAACATCTACGCACTCATAGCTTTCGACACGGAAAAGGCACAACAGGCCGTGCAGGAACTCAGCCGCCTGCTGCGCCACCTTTTATATGACAACAGCCAGGCCTTTATTCCACTGGAACGCGAGATAGAGTTTTTGCACAATTACGTGACGCTGATGAGAATCCGGCTGTCATCTGCGGTTGACCTGCGTTTTGAAATCGACGTGCCGGCAGAGAACAACATCCGGATAGCACCGCTCATTTTCATCTCGCTGTTCGAAAATGCCTTCAAGCACGGCATCAGTTCCATGGGGAAAAGTTTCATCCACATCCGCATCTCCGCCACTTCCCCCGGCAGCCTGACCTGCACAATAGCCAATTCCAACTATCCCAAGAAGCGGAATGACATCAGCGGAAGCGGCATCGGGCTGGAACTGGTGCAGAAAAGGCTTGACCTGATATACCCCGGAAAATATGAATGGACGAAAGGAACCAATGAGGAACAAACCGTTTATACATCAACATTAACTTTAAAAAACCTACCGACATGACACTAAAATGCATCATCATCGACGATGAACCGCTGGCACTGGAGCTGATGGAATGCTACGTGAAAAAGACCCCTTTCCTGGAATTGTGCGGAAAGTACGGCAGCGCCGTGGCGGCTTTGAACGATATCAGCCTCAAGAACATAGACCTGCTGTTCCTAGACATACAGATGCCAGACCTCAACGGAGTGGAATTCTCGCGGATGCTCCCGCCCAACACCCGTGTCGTATTCACCACGGCTTTCGAACAATATGCCTTGGAGGGCTTCAAGGCCAATGCCTTGGATTACCTGCTCAAACCCATCAACTACAACGAATTCCTTTCCGCCGCCCACAAGGCACAGGAGTGGTTTAACCTGAAGCGCCAGGCATCGCAGAACACTGACGAGGAGGAGTTCATCTATGTGCGCTCAGAATACAAGCTCATCCGGATCCGGTTGGACGACATCCTTTACATCGAAGGGTTGAAAGATTACCTGAAAATCTATGTGGAAAACGAGCCACGCCCCATCCTGACCCTGGTCAGCATGAAGAATATGGAAGAAAGGCTTCCCTATCCGCGTTTCATGCGTGTGCACCGTTCTTTCATCGTACAAATGAACAAAGCCCAGGCCATGGACAAAGGGCACTTTATCTTCGGTAAGGTGCGCGTCCCCGTTTCGGAGAGTTACAAGGCCGACATCCAGAATTACCTGAGCAAACACACATTGTAAAAAGGTACAAAAATGGAAGGAAATGCCATGCCGTATGCCCCACTTTTATTAAATTTGCGAAGAACTTTAAAAACATGAATCCATGAGAAAAATCTTATTATTACTGTTGTGCATGCCCATCCTGGCTTTTGCAAAAGAAAAAAGAGACGACAGCAAGTATCTGGCAGGAGCAGTTCCGGAAGTCAACGGACAAGTGTTGTTCCAGCAAACATTCGCCGTAAAGGACTATGATAAAGAACGGATATACGACGTGATGAAGAACTATCTCTACCGGATGCAGAAAGAAGAGATACAGATGCAGGGAACCAAGATGACCATGGAAGACTCCATTGAGGGTACATTGGTGGGACGCTTCGAGGAATGGATGATATTCAAGAAAAAACCTTTAGTGCTGGACCGCACACGCTTCCGCTATCTGCTGACCATCGAATGCGCGGACGAGAAATGCCACATGACCCTGACACAAATCAGTTATTATTATGAAGAGGATATGGAAGGCTTCAACGGAAAGACCTACCGTGCGGAAGAGTGGATCAACGATGCCAATGCCTTGAACAAGGCAAAGGACAAACTGCTGTGGGGGTCGGCCAAATTCCGCCGCAAGACAGTGGATCGCGTGAAAGACATCTTCAACGGAGCCAGGGAAGCATTCGAAAGACCCGTCTTGGAAAAGGAAAGGGCCACACAACTCATTGAAGAATAAGATAAGGGGATTATCGCCCCGCCCCATACACGGCATCCCCGTTATCCGGAACAGACGGAAACAGGGATGCCGTTTCTGTTTCTGACAAAATGCACGCCAAATCCGCCTTTCTCCATCAAAATATCAGAAATACACACTTTGGGAACGAGTGTGCAACATCAAGAAAAACGGCACAAACGACAAGATTTTGCGCAAAAAAGCAGCTATCCATGAGGTTTGTGCAGTTTCATTTGCAACCAACACAAGAGGAGACAAGACGATACAGGTTTCCAAGCTGTTAGGCCTTTCGGAGAGCCAAAAAGCCCTTTGTTTTTTGTTTAAAAATCCTTTAAACTGCAACTTTGTTTGTAAAACCAACAAATAAAAAGCTATCTTTGTAATGGCACAAATGGCAACGAAGATGGAACAACAAAATGAAATCATCAAAATGCTACGGAATGGCCAAACCGAGGAAGCCATCCGGCAGTTGAAGTCATGGCTGCCGGACAACCGCGAATCCGCAGACCGGCTTTACTACCTGCTGGGAAACGCCTACCGGCAGCAAGGAGATTTCCGGCAAGCGTTGGGCTGTTATCTGGAAGCCATGTCCATCAATCCGGAAAGTCCGGCGGTTGAAGCCCATCAGATGCTGACAGACATCATTGAGTTCTACCACAAAGACTATTATAACCCGTAAACCAAAACTAATATCGAATCTGAAGAATCATGGGGAAAATCAAAGGTGCTATCATCGTGAACCGCGAACGCTGCAAGGGTTGTAACCTGTGCGTGGTGGCATGCCCACTGCACATTCTTGCGCTCACGGAGAAGCAAGTCAATAAGAAAGGGTATCATTATGCCGGGCAGATACAGCAAGACACCTGCAACGGTTGCGCATCCTGCGCCATCGTATGCCCCGACGGATGTATCACGGTATATCGAAAAAAAGAGGAATAAACAACATGGTAGAAAAAGAAATCGTATTGATGAAAGGCAACGAGGCCATCGCACATGCGGCCATCCGTTGCGGATGCGACGGATATTTCGGCTATCCCATCACCCCGCAGTCGGAAGTGCTGGAGACACTGGCCTTGGAAAAGCCATGGGAAACGACCGGAATGGTCGTGTTGCAAGCCGAAAGCGAGGTGGCGTCCATCAACATGGTGTATGGCGCAGGCGCGGCCGGCAAGCGCAGCATGACCTCTTCCTCCAGTCCGGGCGTGGCCCTGATGCAGGAAGGCATAGCCTATATGGCGGGAGCCGAAATACCGGGACTGATTGTCAACGTGCAACGCGGCGGACCGGGCCTTGGCACCATCCAACCCAGCCAGTCAGACTATTTCCAGGCCACGCGCGGCGGCGGCAACGGCGACTACAACGTCATCGTACTGGCTCCGGCATCGGTACAGGAAATGGCCGACTTTGTGGACCTGGCCTTCGAGCTGGCTTTCAAGTACCGCAATCCGGCCATGATCCTTAGCGACGGCGTCATCGGGCAAATGATGGAGAAGCTGGTGCTGCCTCCTTTCAAGCCCCGCCGCACGGAAGAAGAAATACGGCAACAGTGCCCGTGGGCGACCATCGGCCGCAGCGAGGGCCGCCGCCCGAATGTGATGACCTCGCTTGACCTGGACTGTGCCAGCATGGAACGGAAGAACCTGCATCTGCAGGATAAATACAAGGAGATAAAGGCCAAGGAAGTGCGCTACGAAGAAATCCGCTGTGAGGATGCAGACTACCTGATCGTGGCTTTCGGCTCGGCCGCCCGCATCGGCCAGAAGGTGGTGGAACTCTGCCGCGCCGAGGGCATCAGGGTGGGACTGTTGCGCCCCATTACCTTATGGCCGTTCCCTTCGGAGGCCATCGCCCGGCTGAGCCACCGGGTAAAGGGCATACTGAGTTTTGAAATCAATGCCGGACAAATGGTGGAAGACATTCTGCTGGCCACCAACGGACGGACACCCGTGGCACATTATGGCAGGATGGGGGGCGTAGTGCCCGCCCCCAACGAAGTCATCCTGGCTTTGAAAGACAAACTCATCAAATAAAAAGAGACCTCATGAACCGTGAAGAGAGAGACAAAATCATAGAGGAAGCCCTCAAGAGACGGAAGTCGCGGGGACCATCCGTTTACAAGATGCGCAGCGTGCTGAACATCCTGTTCCTGACTTGTGCCGTAGTCGGACTGATACTCTATTTTGCCCTGCCGGACCGGCACATCATCGGCATGTCGGTCATCGGCGTGGGAATGTTCTTCAAAATCATAGAATTCTTTTTGCGTTTCCTGTTTTAACCCCTTTAAGTCATGACAGAAGAAGAAATCATACAACCCGATAACCTGGTTTACAAGAAACCCGCGCTGCTCAACGACACACCGATGCACTACTGCCCCGGATGCAGCCACGGAGTAGTCCACAAGCTGGTGGCCGAGGTGATCGAAGAAATGGGAATGGCGGAAAAGACCGTGGCCATCTCACCGGTGGGTTGCGCCGTGTTCGCCTACAACTACATCGACGTGGACTGGGTGGAAGCCGCCCACGGGCGTGCCCCGGCCGTGGCCACTGCCATCAAGCGCCTGTGGCCGGACCGTCTGGTTTTCACCTACCAAGGCGACGGCGACCTGGCCTGCATCGGTACGGCCGAAAGCATCCACGCCCTGAACCGCGGGGAACACATTGCCGTGATTTTCATCAACAACGCAATCTATGGCATGACGGGCGGACAGATGGCCCCCACCACCCTGATGGGTATGAAAACAGCCACCTGCCCCTATGGACGGGTTGCCGACCTGCATGGCTACCCGCTGAAGTTCACCGAGATAGCCGCCACACTGGAGGGCACATGCTACGTCACCCGCCAGTCGGTGCACACCGTGTCCGCCATCCGCAAAGCCAAGAAAGCCATCCGCAAGGCCTTTGAGAACTCCATGAACGGACGGGGAGCCAGCCTGGTGGAGATTGTCTCCACCTGCAATGCCGGCTGGAAACTGACACCGGAGAAAGCCAACCAGTGGATGGAAGAGAACATGTTCAAGTTTTACCCTATGGGCGACCTGAAGGACACCACGGCAGCCCCGGACGCCCACTAACCCAAACCAAAGCAACATGAAAGAGGAAATCATCATAGCCGGCTTCGGCGGACAAGGCGTACTCTCCATGGGGAAAATCCTGGCCTATGCAGCCCTGATGGAAGGCAAAGAAGTCACCTGGATGCCGTCCTACGGCCCGGAACAGCGCGGCGGAACGGCCAACGTCACCGTCATCATCAGCGACAGCAGCATCTCGTCGCCCATCCTGAGCCAGTTTGACACGGCCGTCATCCTGAACCAGCCCTCGCTGGAGAAGTTTGAACCGGCCATCAAACCCGGAGGCACCCTGATCTACGACGGCTACGGCATCAACACCCTGCCCCGGCGCAAGGACATCACCATCTACCGCATCGATGCCATGGACGCGGCAGCCGAAATGAAGGCAGCCAAGGCCTTCAACATGATTGTGCTGGGCGGACTGCTGCAGGTGCGCCCGCTCGTGGACACGGAAAACGTGATCCGCGCCCTGCGGAAGACGCTGCCCGAACGCCACCACCACCTCATCCCGATGAACGAGAACGCCCTGCGTAAAGGCATGGAAATCATTTGTCCGGCACAATAAGGCAAAGAGGTGCAAGAAAAAAACTTAAAGGAGCGGTTTCTAAAGAAGGAAATACGCCCCTTTCCTTTTTTTCTTCTTATCTTTGCATCCGTTATGAAGCAAAGACTTACCCTGATCCTGTGTCTGTGCCTGTGCACGGTACTGCCCTCCGTGGCACAGTACCCTGCCACGTCTTACACCACGGACGCTTACGGCAACCTTGTCGATGCCTACGGCAACATCATAGAGGTCGATGAATACGGCAACCCCATCCTCGATGAAAACAATAACTTCATCTGGGGGCGCGACACCACATCCAAGGAAGAGAAAATCATCCCCATCGGCTCATACGCATGGACCATCAACGGACGCTTCGGCGATGTCATACCGGCCGAGGTGGACACCCTTCCCGACAATTTCCAGAACTTCAACCTCACGGCCGGCCCCACCGGGCAGTACAATTTCCTGGGCAACCTGGGCTCGCCGCGCCTATCGCGCCTGTTCTTTGACCGCAAGCCGTACAGCAACTTCATATTTGCCGACCCGTTCGACTATTTCTACACCCAGGTGGACCAGTTCCAGTTCACCAACACGCTCAGCCCCATCACCAACATGTCCTACCACACCTGCGGCACAAAGGAGAACGGCGAGGACCGCCTGCGGATTTACTTTGCCAGCAACATCAACAAAATCGCCGGCATCGGGCTGAAAACGGACTACCTCTACGGGCGCGGCTACTACAACAACCAGACCACGTCGCTCTTCAACGGCACCCTCTATGGCTACTATCTGGGCGACCACTACAACATGCACGCCTGGATCAGCGTGAACCACATGCGCATGGGTGAGAACGGCGGTATCGAAGACGACACCTACATCACCAACCCGGAGGATTTCACCAGCTCTTACAGCTCCAGGGACATCCCCACCATCCTGTCGGAGAACTGGAACCGCAACGAAGACCAGACTTATTACCTGACCCAACGCTACAACTTAGGGTTCTACAAAGAGATGGAACTGCCCGACTCGCTCAAACCGGTCGTGCCCGCCGACTCGGTGCTGCTGGCCGGACTGCGCGACAGCCTGCAGATTGTCTATGCCCAGACCGACACGGCCTACCGGCACAAGGTGATAGACTCCCTGCGCAATGACTTCATAAACCGGCAGGAAGTGCCGCAGATATTCGTGCCCGTAAGCAGCTTCATCCACACCCTGAGCATCCGCAACGCCAAGCACACGGTCTATTCCTACGACACGCCGGACAACTACTATGCCGACCTTTACTACGGCGATGCCGACAACATGAGCGACCGCACCCGCGCTTACTCCGTCAGGAACACCCTCGGCGTGGCTCTGCGGGAGGGGTTCAACAAGTGGGCCAAAGCCGGACTGACGCTCTTCGCCGCACACGAGTTCCGCCATTTCACCCTGCCCGACCTGCTGGGGAACAACGTAATAAGCCGCGGCTACTCGGAGAACAACATCTCCGTGGGCGGACGGCTGAACAAGGCTGAGGGGAAAACGCTGCACTACGACGTGACGGGCGAAATCGTGCTGCTCGGAGAAGACTTGGGGCAGTTCGACATCGACGGCAAGGCCGACCTGAACGTGCCCTTGTTCGGGGACACGGTGCAACTGGCCGCACGGGCTTTCATCAAAAACCTGAACCCCAGCTTCTACATGCGCCACTACCATTCGCAGTTCGCCTGGTGGGACAACGACCTGAACAAGGAACTGCGCACCCGCGTGGAAGGCACGCTCTCCATCGGGCGCACCCGCACGGCCCTGACCGTGGGCGTGGAGAACATCAAGAACTATGCTTATTTCGCCACCGACAAAGTGGCCTACACCGATGATGACGGGGTGGTTGAGGGCTACAGCAACCGCATCTCCGTGAAGCAATACAACAACAGCGTACAGGTGTTCACGGCAAAACTGAACCAAGACTTCAAGCTGGGCATCCTCCGTTGGGAGAACGAGGTGGCCTACCAGAAGTCGAGCAACCAGGACGTCCTCCCCCTGCCCGACCTCACGGCCTACAGCAACCTTTACATCGTGTTCCACATCGCCAAGGTGCTGCGGGTGCAGCTGGGCGGCGACGTAAGGTTTTTCACGGAATACTATGCGCCGGACTACGCGCCCATCATCCAGCAGTTCACCGTGCAGTCTCCCGAAACGCGCATCAAGCTGGGCAACTACCCCATCTGCAACGCCTACGTCAACCTCCACCTGAAGCACTGCCGCTTCTACGTCAACGTGAACCACGTGAACGAGGGCACGGGCAACCGGATGGCTTTCCTCGTACCGCACTACCCCATCAACCCGTTGAACATCCACTTCGGGCTTTCCTGGAACTTCTTCAACTGACGCCCCGGCCTCCCGATGGCGGACGGGAGCGCGATGCGGCAACGCCCCGCCTTTCCGCCCCCCTGCCCGGAAACAAAAAGAGCGGCCTTCCAGCCGCTCCTCTTCCGTGTACGCCCTCAGGGATTCGAACCCTGGACCCATTGATTAAGAGTCAATTGCTCTACCAACTGAGCTAAGGACGCAACGTTCCATTTTGTCAGGGGTATCGTGTACGCCCTCAGGGATTCGAACCCTGGACCCATTGATTAAGAGTCAATTGCT
>CAZGSE010000049.1:0-17419 GCA_964528135.1 uncultured Paraprevotella sp.
CGGCGGATTTCGGGCAAGGCAGTACGGGCATCGGGATTGTCGTTGCGGTAGGGGCCGCCTGCCCAGAAAGTTTCCTCGTTGAGTTGCAGTTCTTCGTTGGCACTGCCCCCATAGATCATTACGCCGAGGCGGGAATTGCCCAAGGGGAGTGCCTCCGTCCACGTCGAAGCGGGGTGGTCGTACCACAGCTTCAGGTTGTCTGCCTGTGTGCTTGTGGAAAGCACCGCACAGGCGAGAAGCAGGATTGTTTTTCGTTTCATGCCAGTTCGTATCTTTGCTTGTTTTTACAGATGCAAGGGAATGCCATAACCGGCATTCACTTTAATAAATTTCTCACCCCATTGGATACTTAGTTCCCCCGTAGAGGAATAGAACCATCGGCCTCCTTTCTGGTAGACAGCGGCAGAGACGGGTTCTGCGGACTCCAATGCATACGATCCTTTCTTTATTTTCCGGCCGTTTACCAGGTAAAGTTGCCTGACGCAGCCGGACAATTCCGTAACGATGCCGAATGAGCCTTGGAACACCCGGTCCCCACCTGAAGAAAAAACGCTGTCGGGAGCAGTGGCGCTGAAGATATAATCTTTTTGGCCGTTTTCCAAACATACACAAAGGGCAGCGATATTCCTGTTTGTATGGATGGCTTCCACATCTTTGACAGCAGCTTTGCCTTTGACAGGTTCCATGACGGCAACGAAAGGGGAATCCCATCCGTTGTTCCCCGATTGGCGTACCAACAGGACAGGGGTATGATGCGGCGCGGCACTTGCACCGCCGGGAGCCAGTTCCGGCAACAACGTGCTGCAAGGTGCTTCTATGGCATACAACTCACGCCCTTTAGCCCCTGTCATCCAAACGTGCATGAAAAAGGGCTGCCCATCGGCATCGATTTGCCAGACAGCCTTGAATGGATTCTCATACGCAGTTTTCCGGAGATTCCTGAACCAGGCATAACCGGGACTGTATATCGTGTCGAAAGCTGCAACGGGAACCGTCGGAAGCCGTTGCCCATCCTTATCCTCCAGTTGCAAGGAGGTACCGACATTGTGCCACAAATAATCATTGTCCGCTTGGCCGGAGCGGAAAATATCCACATAGTATCCCCCGCAAGCGGCATTTTTTACCAATGCCACTACCCGGGATTTTTCGCCGGCTTGCATCCCGCAAACATTAATAAAAGGGCTTAAAGCGGCCGTATCCGTAAAACATCCCTTTTCTACGGCAGGTTCCATAAAGTTGATTTCCACGGGACCCTCGGTATAGCCGGGCAGAATGGTGTTGCTTCCGGTAGCCGACTGGTGGTAGCGGTAGTCATCGCTCCAGTAGGATTCATAACCGGATGCGTCGGGGGAAAGAGCATAGCCGAAGCCGTAAAGCTGCAAGGCTAGGCCGTTTGGGGAAAGGTGGCTGCCCTCCCGGCCGCCATACAACACTGCCATCAGGCTTTCTTCACCCTGTCCGTTCTTCATGGTGACCAGACGGTGGAACGGAGAATAAGACATGCGTTCTGCCCTGCTTCCGGCAGGGACATCGGGAATCTCCTCCACATACGTGCAAAGCGCTGTCCAGCCGGCATCTTCCCTCCGGTAATTGCCGGAAACGGCTGCCTGCCGCAAGACCGCCGCCACGCGCGATGCACAAAGCGAGTCGCCAGTCTGTGTATAGTAGGCAAGCAGCCGTTCCAAGGTACCGAAGCCGGCTTTTCCGCCCCTCGAATCGCCAAAAACAATCAGGTTGCCACGGCTGTCCATCCAAGGCAGCATGGCCAAGGCTGCCTTCTGCAAGATGGCATTGCCGGCAAGAATGTCCATGCCGCATCTCATCAGCAAGGAAGAAAACTCAACCAACATGGAAACCGTGCTAAACGAATATCCAGGAGACTCCGGCCACAGCCCGGTCACGGGATCGTAGCTTTTCAATATATCGGGGATGGCATCATGGAAAGGAGTGGATTCTGTTGTGAGATAATGCAGGTAGTAGCTCCTGCCTTTGCCGTCGGCATAGCAACCATTCTCCTCCAGTGCCAATATGGGGCGCAGCAGCATATTCCAGCCGTTCACATTCCAATTGCCGCTCTTGCCGCCCCGGACAAAACCAATGTCGATGAAACGTTTGAATACGATTCCTGCCGCTTTCTCCATGTCTATGCCTGCCTCTGCCCAATGGGGATGTGGATGAAGCTTCAGATAGCCATGTATAAAATCGTAGATAACGGCGGCATGGAGAGCCAAGTCGTCGTGTATTTGCTCGTAATCGTAATATCCGCATATTCCTCCCGGCTCGTAGCCGCCTTTTCCGCCGGTGGATTGCCCGGGATCCGCTATGGGGTTCATATAGTATGTGCCCATCAGCCAAACCTGGAACACATCGGAGGAGAAGGCCGCATACGCCTCTTCCCCGGTCAGCCAATAAAGGAAGGCAGCTTCTTCGGCGAGGGTCAGTATCTCCACGTTGTTGGAGCGTATCATGTGGCCCGACTGTTTGTAGGGCACCAAAACTTTCCCAGCATCGGGATTGGTACGGCTCACTCCCCACATGTCGCCCGTTTCGTTGTAGGGTATGCGCTCTTCCAAGGGAACGTTCTGGTACTGGTTCCAAATGCGCATGCCCGGCATACGGACTGTGGGAACCGGGGCGTTCCCTTCGCCACGATCCCAATGTTGGTCTTTCAGGTAACATTGGGTGTAACGTTCCCCTTCTTTCCAATACATGGCAAGGCGGGAAACAATCCATTCCGGGTTGGTCCGATGGCGGCTCACGTAGGGATAGATTTTCTTTTTCAGCTTTTGGTAAATGGTTCCTGCCCATTCCGCCCGTTCTATCTTTCCTTTTATCTTCTCCCGGTCTGCATCGGAGACATAGATACGCGGATGCTCCGATGCCGGGAGTGGAGTAAAAACGAGCAGGCTGATTATTACAATGATTGCTTTCATGTTTTTTATAGTTCCTTTATCAACATGCATGTCCAAGGAAGCAGGCTGCGTTTGATGGCTAAACGCCCGTCACTGTCCGCCTGCAAGGTTTCTTTCTTCGTGTCCCATGCTTTTTGTTTCAGGTAAGCGGTTTCCCGGCGGGAGGGGGAATGGGGCGCACCCATGTCCATGTAGGCGTCATAAGCATTTCCATGGGCTTTGTCGAGAGTCTCTATGCAGAAAACCGCGCCCGGACGTAAGCCTTCCAGCGTGAGGTTTAGTTGTTTGGCAGAGGCACTCATGTAAGTTCCTGCATCAGCCGCAGAGGGCACTTTGCCTTCGAACTCCTGCGGATAGTTAAAAGCAAGCGCAGTGACTTTGCCGTTGTCCGACGAGCGGCTGACAAATACCGGGTCGTTGTAATAAAGCATTTCATTGCCCAACTGGTTCAACATGCGGTAGGCATGGAAAGACGGCTTTACGATACCCTGAAAGTTAATCATGCCGAAGCCCCCGTGAAAGATTTCCCGCCCGCCTCCCTTTTCCTCGAAAATGTCGGTGAAGGTCCAGTACATAAGCGAACTGGCCATGCCGATGCAGTCAAGGTTCACTTTAAGGATATAAGCGGCGGGAGGCAGCAGGTCGTGCATCCGGTCGCGGCTGTTGGGGCTGGTACTCCATTCGGTCAGGTGAATCTCGGCCTGCGGATATTTGCTGGCGGCAAGCTGTTGTTTCAGCCAACTGATATCGTCATGCACGGAATGCACATAGCGGACAGCATCCTTGCTGCGGCCGCTTTCGGGATCGAGCGCGTAATCGGTGGGGTAAGGATGCGTGGAAAGGAAATCGAGCGGCAGGTTTTCACGCCCGCAGAAATCAAGGAAGTCTCTTATCCAAGCACCTTTCCATTGCTGCCCATTGATTTTGTCTTGACTGTAGAAGCGCGATTTGCCGGTGTCGTACACTTCGCCATCGTAGCGCGAGTCGGCTATGAAATTGCTGGTGGCAGGCCCGCCCACCTTGAGGCGCGGGTCTACCGACTTGACGGCATCGACCGAAGCCTTGTATAATTGGAAATAATCGCTTTTGGTACCGTCAAAGAAACCGGCCTTGGGATTGAGGTTGAGATTTGGCTCGTTCCAGACCTCGAAATACCAAGTCAGCACCTCCTCGATGCCGTAACGTTCCACAACGTGCCGCGTGAAAGCCTTTACCAAGCCGTGCCATTTGCCTAACCTGCTTTCGTCGAATGAGATGCGGTTGCGATACCACATCTGCGTTTTGCTGTCATCGGCAGCGATTCCCAAGGGAAAGAAAGACAATTCCACAAAAGGCTTCACACCCGTTTCCAGCAGCCGGTCGTACACTTCGTCTATGTATTGCCAGTTATATACCGCGCTCCCGTCAAGATTCTCAAAATAGACAAACATGTCGTCGTCAAAAAGGCCGTGCATACGCAGGTAACGGAAACCGCAGTGCTCTTTGGCCAATTTCAACTGCTCGCCCCAACTCGTGCGCAATCCTTCATTGGCACGTCCGGCACAAGTCCCTACACTCCAATGATGAGAAAACTCCTCACCCTTCACGGTTACGTTCACTTCCTGCGCATTGGCGGACAATGCCATGCCCAGCAGGAATGCGCCTGTCATAAAACAAGTCTTGTTCATATTCAATCATAATTTTAGTATCAATCATGCAACATAATAATGTCAGCCTCCTGTATGGAGGCACCGTCCGGACCTGGCCGCATGCTTATCACCAGTCTGTTCTTCCCTCCATGGTTCAGCCAACATTCCGGCAAATAATATTCGCTCTGCGGCCCCTCCTCCCAACACCTGCCCAGGCAATGGCCGTTGAGATAAATAAAGCCGTTGCCCGAATGCCTGATCCTGAGATGGCCAACCCGCTCTGCCTGCGGCACTTCAAACGAGTAATCATGCCACACGAGCAACGGCTCTTCCGTTTCATTCCCGGAAGTGGCCTCATCCACACTAAGTTCGCCCGAGGACAATCCTTCGCCCTTTCCTTTCTCCGTATAAGCATAATACAAGTCGACGTACCGGCCATTGCATTTTGCGAAGCCTATTCCCGCCTTCCAGTAATCTTCCACTATCTTTTGGGTATGATGGTGCAATCCCTTGCTTTCATAAAGCATGACCACCTCCACCTTCTTCCCAGACAGGGAATCTCCGGGCAACCTGAAGAAAACACTTGTTTCATTTTCCAAGATTGCAGGAACCTGCATGCCGTTTGCCCTTACCAACACTTCATCCTTGTCCGTGCCGTTTACCAGCTTATGCCCGATCCGTCCGATTTCAAGCAGTTTGCCTTCACGGCCAACACATTTATAGTATATGAAGTGGCTTCCGTATGTCCCTTTGTCATCCGGATGTTCCCCTTGCTTCAGTTTTACCCACTTTGCCGGAAACCTGTCGCGCATGCCTTCCGATGCGCCCAGCCGGAGGGTGTCGGTTTTGGCATGAGGACGAGCCGACGGGGCGGGCAACTCGGGATACCATTTCCCTTTCCGGCTTCCGGCAGGCAGATAATAGACCATTGAGCCAAAAGGTTCCAATGCGAAATCCAAAGCTAAGCCATCCGTATACAAAGTCCCGAAGTGCTGCCTGGTGTGTTCTTCAGTCCTGACAAAGTAATACCTGTCGCCCGATTCCGTCTCCCTCACCAACAGTTTTACGTCTTTATCCGAAGAAACATATCCCACATCTTTTACTTCAGCCTTGGCAATCTTCGTCCCATGTTCTTTGGCAAAGGCCGACAATCCCATGAAACGCCTATACCTTTCGTTGGTCGAGCCGTCTTCGCCGACGGCCGCAGCATAGTCGTAAGTGGTGGTCATGCCGCGGGCTCCCCAGTCGTCAAAGTTGGTGCCGCCTATTGCCATATAAAAGTTGAGGGCACAGAAACCACGTTGCAAAGCATACAGGGTGATATTTTGTGTTTGTGCCGGCACAAGCCCGTCTTGCTCCCAACTAAGCCTGCCGCCCACTTCGCTCATCCATCCCCCTTGGAGTTCGCCCGACACCAACGGCTTTCCGGGCTGTGTCTTGAGTTGTTGGTCTATCAACCTCCCGAAACTTCCTTCCACATTCCATCGGGGATAACTGTTCACCATGTCCAACACTCCGTTCAACGGACCGTCGGTTACGTTGCGGGCCTCATCTGTCCAACACGTTACCAGCGGGACCTCTATCCCGTTTTTACGTGCCGTTTCCGCAAGCCTTTCCAAATATATCTTTTTTCCCTCCTTAGGGAACCATTTTATCCTATTGAACTCATTTTCTATCTGAAACAAGATTATTCCACCCTCGCCTTTCTCCCTATTTATGATTTGATACGGTTCAACCGCCTTGCAGACAGCCTTATACCAATGTTCGTTCCATTCCATGAATTCTGGGTCGGTGCTTTGCAGCCATGTTTCATGTTTGGGCTCTGCCGGCTTCTTCCCCATGATCCACCGTGGGAACCCTCCACCGCTCCATTCAGCACAGATGTATGGGCCGGGCCGGAGAATCACATACAGTCCCAAACCTTCAGCAATACCCAGGAAATCGACCAACGGTTGCATGTCGATGCATGAATAGTCATCCGGCGATTCCGGCATTTCACGTTCATGCCAGTTCCAAGGGACGTATGTTTCCACGCAGTTGAAGCCTGCCTCTTTCAGTTTCAACAGCCTGTCTCTCCACAAAGGCTGAGGCGTGCGGAAATAATGGAACGAGCCACTGAATATAAAAGTATCTTCACCATCTATCCGGATACATTTGCTGTCGTAGCAGATGCGGTCGGGATGCAGGAACACCGAGTCCTGAATCGAGCCATAGCCAGACCGGCTGTCCGGCAAAACGGCCTCTCTCCCGTCTTCCATAACAGACAAGTCAGTAATGTTCTGCGCAGGTGCTAAGAGCACCGAAAATCCAAAGGCAAAAGCCAAAATCATTTTCTTCAAGCCAATCATAGTGTATATTCCGTTATTCTTAAATACCTTGTATATTGGTTTCCTGTTTCTCTTTGTCGGGAGAAAAAGACCCGCCGGGCTGTCAACCCTTTCAGCGGGTCTTTTGGTAAAGTGTTAATTTTAAATTCCACGCATCGTGCCTTTCCTCACGGAGAAGCGGCGTGCGTCACTTCATATTTACGTTTAAGCTATATGACAGTCTGAACAGTCACGGAAAGGACTGCGATGCCGCCATCAGGGCCTCACAATGTCGAACGCCCTCGACGGATTGCCTTCCAATACCTTGATGTCGTCAAAGCGGATGGTGCGGTCTCCGCCTGAGGAGACGTACAGCCCGAACTTGCAACTGAGGTAATCGGCAACTTCGTTCTCGGCCGATACCACTCCGTTCAGGTGTGTGTCGTCTGTCCATTCCCCGAATGCGAAGTTGATGTTGTCAGCCTCGTATGCCGGACTGCTTTCCGCCATGTCGTCACCCATCCAAGCACGTATGCAGCCTTGGTTGTTGCGACCCGCACGGAAGTAAACCACCACGGGAATCCACTCGTTCCATTGCACGGTACCTATTTCCCCTATCACTGGATCCACCAAGGCGTGGCGGTGCGAGATGTGCAGCTTGTCCTGGTCGACGGAGATGTGTCCTGCCCAACTGTTGCGGTCACCACAGTTGAAGATCTGCGCAATGATGGAGCCGTCCACATCCTTGGGAAATTTGCCATCGGGCAAGAAAAACCTGAAGCCATACCATCCTTCACTGGTTGTGCGGAAGTCGCAAACCACCTCGCATCCCCTGCGTTCGCGCCGGTCGTCTGCATCCAACGCAGCTTGGTCGTAGTAGAATTCCAAGACGTTGTCCACGACCTCAATATAATTGGGCTCCCATGCCCACTGGATACTGAAGGGAGCCATATCCCCATCGTTGAAGTCGCAGGCATACAAACCTTGCATCGTTTCTGTGCCTACGATTATGTTCTCACCTTCCAATCGCTCATTGGTGATGTGTATGTCTGTCAACGACAGGCTTGCCCCGAAGTCAATTCGCACATAATTGACGCCGGCCTCCAGGTGGTACGGCCCGAACTCATATTCGGTGGCCGGCCAATTGTAACTGTCCGCCGAACATTCTTGCGTTATGGATAGAGCCAGATTATCGGGATCATCCCCGGCTAAAATGGTAAGGTTGCCGGTGGATCTGCCCTTTGTCCCGAAGTAAATATAGTAGTCATTTTCTTCCAGGATATTCACTTGGAACACGCAAACGTCTCCCGAAACGGAATCCCATAACGTGAAACTGCCGACTTCAGAACTGCCATCGAATCCATCTGCATATACTCCTTTGTCATAGAAGCAAGTGCCACTGCCCTCTTCGCCTGTGTAGCTACAAGGGTTGGAACTGCCCACAATCTGCACCACATCCTTGTGAGTGAAGTAGTAATCCAAGAAGCCGGATACTTCTATGTTAGGGCCGGTTACGATTTGCAATTCACCAAACTGAACGGTAAACGCCCCTCCTCTTGCTCCTTCCGGCACAAGGATCTCCACATATTCTTCCGTAAAACCGGTTGCGATTCCGCTTACCGTGCCATCTGCCGAGGGGAATGTCACTACAATGTCGTCCACGGTGATGCCCTGCTCCAAGAAGTAAGCAAAATTTTCGCCGTAAGCCCTGAAAGTGGAGCCTGTGCTTACCAAGTTTGTGCTGACGCTTGTAATACTCGCTCCCGGCAGGCAGGTAAAGGTTTCGGCGGTCTCCACATGGTTCTTCCAGACCCAGAGGGTGATGGGGCCGCTTACTCCACCCTCCGGCACCCGAACCTGTATCTCACTGTCCGACCAACTGACATAATCAGTAGCCTCTACACCTCCAAAGTAAACGCGGCCAATGCGTTCTGTCCGTTCGCTGCCAAACTCTGTGCCGGTGATGGTCACAATGGCTGTCGGCAAACCTTCCGAAGGGCTGAAACTTGCTATGGTAGGAACCGGGTATCTCAACGCACCTTCATCTTCATCTGAACATGACGCTATTGCGAAGGCTGCCATCAGCAGTCCTAAAAGCCAGAAACGGCAATAATGGTATGTTTTCATGTTACATGTTGTATTTTAAAAGTTTCTGTTTTTCCAAAATATATCTCTTCTCAAATCACCATCCCGGATTTTGCAACAGTTGCGGATTCAGTTGCATTTGATCCGTCGGAATGGGCTGCAGGTAGTTCTTCTTGGCAAAAAGCCGGTTGGCCTTGGTTTCTGCGATGACACATCCCGGATGCGTGGGAGTGTAGGCCGGGTCTTCGTAAGTGATGGTTTCTGTCTCAATGTTGTTGTTCCATACGCTTGCGTCGAATACGGCTTCTCCTGTCACCGGATTTGTCATGCTGGCCAAATACGTCTCTTCATTATCATAATAGACGTAGGCACCGCATTTTTCCGTACCAAACACCTCTTCCGCTATGCCCCAGCGGCATACGTCGGCCACACGGAGCCCCTCGCCGTAAAGCTCCAATGCCCGTTCGCGGCGGATTTCACCCAAATATGACATGTCGCAACCCAGCGATTGTGCTTCGGCTATCAATGCCGCGTTCAGCGGAGCCACCCCGCCACGGGCACGCACCATGTTCAGCGACTTGTCTAAATCAGCATCGGAAATTTCGCCACCGCCCAATTCGCAAGTGGCCTCCGCATAAATCAAATAGATTTCCGCCAAACGGATATGCATGCAATCCATGGCTTCCTGCCCGTTGGCAGTCACAGTGGCCAATTCCGTGCAGAATTTCCTCCCTCTTGTGCCGTAGGACGTGGTTGACAGCAGATTGGGGCAATATTGGTATTGGTTGGCCGAGAGCGAAAGCAAGTCTAAAGTATAGTCGGCTCCCGTCCCATACATGCCATATCCCCACACATAGTCCAACGTCTTGGGATGGCAGGCCAGCAGGCGGTAGTCACGGTTTTCGAATTCAGCATTCATATCCGTAAAACCTTGGAAAAGAGGTGATACATGAATGGGCAACCCGTCCGTGCATAGGTACATGTCCATCAGCTTCCGTGTCATCTTGGCTGGTTCGGTATGCGTCAGGTTCATGTTGCATTGACGGTTTGTGTGGTCGTAGACCGAACGGAATATCGCCTCCTTGTTGTCAGCCTTGCTCACACCGGCCGGATTGGAATCAGTACCTTCCAAGTTGAACAGATAGAAATAACTCTTGTGCTCATACAGTTCGGGGTTGGCCGAAGAGAGTGCCTGCTCCACGCCCATGAACAGTTCGAAGGTCCCGCTGCTAATGATTTCGTCGGAAAGCTCTTTGGCCATGGTCAGGAACTCGGTGACGGAAGGATAACCATCGGGCATTGCCGTACCTGCCCCGCTCTCCATGCCGTCTCCGTTCGTCTCGTCCTCCGTACCGATTCCGTTGTACTTTTCCCACGTCCCTTCGTACAGGCAGACACGCGCCTTGAACGCCTTGGCCGCTTCTTGCGTTACGTGGCCGTCATTGTTGATGGTAGCCACCGTTGTTCCCGCCAGTTTCTCGATGGCGGTGTCGAGGTCGTCCAGCACGGCCTGTACCACTTCATAGCGTGAGTTCCGTGGTCCCCACACTACCTCTGAATCCACATCCGGCGTGCTCATCATCAGCGGGATGCCGCCGAAGCGTTGCAGAAGGAAGAAGTGGTGCCAGGCGCGGAAGAAATGAGCCTGTCCCACCGGTCCGGCAATCTCGTCGGGATTGGCATAGGCTTCCCCTTTCTCAATCAGCTGGTTGCAACTCCGCAGCCAGGTGTATTCCTGTGCATAGTAAGGGTCGGTCGTTTCCGCCGCGTTGGTGCCGCTGACTGCCGAGTTCGAGTTGATGACCAGGTCCGTCCCGTAGTCGAAACGGATGGCATACGTGTTGTTCGCACTGGCATTGCCGCTGTTGGCCTGCCAAGCATAGATGTTTGTATGCAGGTAGTTTGCCGCATACTGGAATTGCTCCAAGGTCTGAAAGTACACAGCTTCTGTTTCACTATCTTGTGGCTCCAAGTTCAGGAAGTCGTCGATGCAACCGGTGTTTATCAACGACATTGCCAGCACAATGTATGTAAATCTTTTTGTTTTCATCTTTTTTGTATATATATGATTAGAAAGTTAAATCAATGCCGAAAGATACGGTGCGCGCATAGCAGTCGATGCGCCCCTGCCCGGTACTTGCCTGGGCTTCGGGGTCGAAGCCGTCGTCCACGTTCATCAGTTCCCACACGTTGTCGGATGAGACATAGAGGCGAAGCTTCTCGACTCCGACTTTCGCCGTCCATTTACGGGGAAGTGTGTAGCCAAACACGATGTTCTTCAGCCTTGCATACCATACGTTCATCACATTAATGTCGTTGTAGTAGCTGTAGTTCCAGTTGTTTACAGACGAATCGAACGACAAAATGGGGAACCTTGCATTGGTGTTTTCCTCCGTCCAAGTTTCATATAAGTACGTTTTGTTCTGGTTCATCCACCAACTGATGAACGGGCCGCGCAGGTTGCCTTCCCTCAAAAGATGTTGCTGTCCTACCCCTTGGATGAAAGCCGAGAAGTCGAATCCTTTCCAAGAGGCACCCAAGTTGATGCCGAACTGGAAGTGCGGGTTTGCATCTCCATAATAATACAAGTCGCCTGTCGTGATGGCGCCGTCTCCGTCCAAGTCCACTTTCCTGACGCATCCCGGCCGCAGCTGGCTGTTCGTCCCGAGCACGGGAGCCAATGTCCCGTTCCCGTTAATGGTGGCATAATAAGCCTCCACCTCTTCTTCGCTTTGCAGGTATCCGTCTGTCTTGAACACATAGATGGCATTGATGGGCTTGCCTTCCACGATGGTGTTTTTTCCATACGTAATGGCTGTGGCTCCTTCGTATTTTGTCACCTTCGTGCGGGCATCCGACAGACTTAGCCCTACGTTGTAATGGAAGTCCTGACCGATGCGGTCATTCCACGTCAAAGAAAGCTCCCATCCGTTCGAACGGTAGCCGCCCGCATTTGTTTCGGGAGCCGATGCTCCCAGCGTGTTCGGATAGGTTACAGAAATCAACATATCGTTGTTCTTCCGGATGTAGTATTCTATCGTACCGTTCAGCCTCCCGTCCAACAGGCCGAAGTCTAAGCCGAAATTCGTGGTCGAGACCCTTTCCCAAGTACGGTCTCTGGAGGTCATGCTTGATATCCAGGCCGTGTTGGCCAAAGCCCCGTCGTAACCGAATACGGTGCTGCCTGTACTGATGGTGGAATAATAGTCATACTCCCCTATTCCGCCTTGCGAACCGGCTTCTCCGTAAGAAGCCCGCAACTTCAGGTTGGTAAACAAGTCCCATGCTCTTACAAATTCCATTTCCGAAAACCGCACGCCGGCGGAAAGGCCATAGAAATTCGCCCAACGGTTCTCTGCCTCAAACCGGCTGGAACCATCGCGGCGGAACAAGCCTTCCAGCAAGTAAATCCCCCGATAATCATAGTTCAACCTGCCAAGATAAGAAATCATTCCGACTTCGTTACTTCCACCAGTTGCCTGTGCTGTGGTCACATCGCCCAAGTTGATATCATCCAGTTCGTCGTTGCTCATGCCGCTGCGATAGAGGTAGTACCTTTGGTAGGAAGTCTTCTCGCCGGTCAGGCCCGCCATCAGGGCAAAATTATGGCCGCCAAACGAGCGGTTGTAGTTCAGCATGGCCTGGTACGTTTGGTAGAACGTGTCTTCCAACGTGTTTGACACCCAGCAATTCTCGTCGGAAGTGGCGGACCATATCGAACCGCTGCCTTGCAAATAGTCGGGATATCCGTCCGAGGAGGTGGTTTCCCCCGCCCAGTCGTAGAGGGTGACGTGCGTCTGCCGCGCAATCAGCTTGTGGTGCCGGATGCGGAAGTTTGCCGACGTATTGAACGACAGTCCCTTTACCCATTTGTCCAACTCTAATGTCAACTTACCGCCAAGCCGTATGATTTCTTCTATGTTGTTGTTTCGGCCGCCTTCCACCAACTTGGCCAGCATGTTATTTCCACCAAACGTGTCATAGAACTGTCCGTATTCGTTGACGAGCGGGAGAATGTACATGTCCTGCAGGCCTTCTCCAATGCCCTGCTGGGGTGAACTGGTAATTCGCTTGTCGTATGAAACGTTGAACTCCGTTTTTATAAGGTCATTTATCTTGTAATCTAAGTTTGTGCGGAAGTTATATTTCTTTTGCCCGTCATACGCCACGTCAATCAGCGAGCGGTCGTTGGCATAGCCAAGCGAAGTCATCACTTTCAGTTTGTCGCTTCCTCCGCTTACGCTGATGTTGTGAGACTGTCCCCATGTGGTGCCATAGACTGCGTCAAATTGGTCTGCATACGGATCCAAGATTTTATAACCGCCGTTGACCATTCCTTCTATCCTTTCACCATTTGCCAGTGCCCTCCACACCTCTTCCGGCCAACTCAGTTTCCAACCGTAGGTGTGGTCTGCTCCATATTTGTAGTCGTTTTCTACGGCTATGTTGTGCATTTGCGCCCACTCTTGACCGTTGGTCAGCGGATACCGTTTGCCCAATACATTGGCATGCACGCTGCCCGAGTAGGTCACTTTCATTTTTCCCTCCGTTCCGCGTTTGGTTGTCACCAGGATTACGCCGCCTGCCGCCTTTGTCCCATAAATAGAGGCTGCCGCGTCTTTCAACACCGAGATGCTTTCTACGTCATTGGGGTTAATTTGCGAGAGTTCCCATTCGTATGCTTCCACTCCATCGATGATGATCATGGGAGCATTCGCATCGCTATTGACGGAAATGCCGCCGCGTAGCGTGATGTCGATGCCTTCATTGCCGGGCCGTGAGGAGGTCCGAGTAATGGTCAGTCCCGGGATAGTGCCCTGCAAGGCCGATGCCATATTTTGGGTCGCTTTCCCTTTCAGCACCTCGTCTCCCTTTACTTGTGTCACCGATCCGGAGAGCGTGGCTTTGCGTTGGGTGCCGTAACCTACCACCATTACTTCGTCCAGCAGTTCGGAGTCCTCGTGCAAGGTGATGTCCAGTGTTTTGTCACCGTTCCACTTTACTTCTTCTGTGCGATAGCCAACGAAAGAAATCACAAGTGTAGTACCTGCGTCCACATTGTTCAAGGAAAAATAGCCGTCTATGTCGGTTATGGTGCCGTTGCCGGTTCCCTTCGCCACGACACTTGCTCCGATAATGCTTTCTCCATTCGCGTCCGTAACCCTTCCTTTTGCCACACCCGCCTGCCAAACAGCCTGTGCCTCTCTAACTTTTGGGAAAACCGTCTGTGGATTTCCCGTCAAAAACGCGGAAACCACCAGCATGGAATAAAGCATTTTGTTCCGCTTGTTGCTAAAATCATTTTTCATGAGGTAAAAATATTAAGATTGATAGTTGTGTCCATATGGGCAGACCGGCTCCGGCCGTGCACAAAGGTAAGTAAAACACCCCTATCACGATGTCTGTGTCTATCTCGGAAAGATACGGCACAATTGTAGCGGATAAAATCTTGTGAGAGCGTTTAGAAACAGCGTGTTACGACTTCTCCTCCGGAGTCTTAGACAATTGTGGAAGACTTGTTCACGCTCTTTATGTACTGGTTAGGAGTCATTCCTGTAATCTGCTTGAAGTATTTGAAGAAAGAGGCCCTCGATGTAAATCCGCACTTTCCGCTGATGACTTCCAACGTGAATTGCCGGTGTTCGCCGCGTTCTACCATCCGTTTGAATTCCTCCACGCGGAACCCGTTTACGTAATCATAAAATGTACGGTTGAGGTGTTGGCTCAACATGTATGAAAGTTTGTATGCCGGTATGTCAAGCCGGTCTGCCAAATCCCCGGCTTTTAGTTCAGCATTCAGGTAGGGCTTTTCTTTCCGCATCACTGCATCCAAGTTGTAAGCTAATTCACGGCATTCTTTTTGAGAAATATTGCTTGATCTGTAGGGACGGGACGGCTGTTTGTCTTTAGGCGGTGTTTCGGATCCTTTGGCAAGCAATGCCTTTCTCTTCTTTTTCCGGTCAGCATATATCAACCAAACGCCTCCCGTTGTTGCGACCATCAGCAGTACGGTCCACCTTAACCATTTGATATCGTTGGCAGTTCCGGGTACAGTCCACTTTGATATTATTTCTGATTCCGGATTGCCCGGCCATCGCAGCCTGAATGCATAGTTGCCGGCAGGCAGGTCATAGTAAATTACTTCCGATTTACCCTCCAACAGCATCCATTGCGTGTCTCTCCCTTCTAAACGATACTCATATACCATGTGGCGGGGCAGTGTGTACGTAAAGTTGGAGAAACGCAACCGACAGATTTTGCCATCGTGGGAAATGTCGGTCATTTGGAGCGGATAGGGCGGCTTACGCACACTATCTACCGTATTCACATTTGTATAGCATACGCCCTGCGATGTGCCAAACCATAAAGTGCCGTCATCTTCTTGCTTTGGAATGCAATTTAAGAAAACAGATGTCGGAAGCCCGTCTGCAAAATTGTAATGCTCTACGTTTTCATTCTTGTCGTACCGGTACAAGCCATCGTTTGTTCCTATCCATAATTGATGCTTGCTGTCTTCTCCCATAAAGCTCAAATTCTTCCCTTCCAACTGTGGGATGTCCACTTCTCCATAGCGGCTTAACGCCGAATCGGAAACAAAAATACGCCCCTTGTCCGGCAAAAAATAAAGATTATGTTGTGAATCCTCAATGATATCCCTGATCAGTTTGTTACCGACAAAGCCTTCAGGCCTTTGGTCTGTAATCACCCTTTCGGGGGCGGGAGACATCAGAAGCAGCCTGCTGCCTGTACATATCCAGCCCCGATCGTGCGAGTCGAAAAAAATGCGATATACATCCCCATTCGGAAGGGATGAATTCCGGTAGTCATAATGACGCACCATTTGGCCATCCCTGTTGTAACAATAGATGCCGTTTGATGTTCCCATCCACAAGTGGCCGCTTTTGTCAGCCGTGATGCCAAATATCCGTCCGTCCACAAAAGGATTCTTCCGCTTCGCATCAAAGTCGCTGAGCTTTCCTGTCTGCGGGTCAAGTATGTACATTCCTCCACCAAATGTACCGACATAATACTTTCCTTCAAAAGCATAGCTGCACATCACCATGTTCGAACGCAGTTCGGGCGTGGCAAACCTGTGGCAGATACCCAGGTTCTCGTCCACATAAATAAGGCCATCCCGCGTTCCGATAAGTTTCAGTTTGCCATTTATCTCCAAAGTCCTTACGGCATAATTATGTCCGTTGGCACCTGCAATATTGTAAGTAGAGAACAGGTTGCGCTGGTAGAGCGAGTAATCCAACCCCAACTGGAACAGTCCCACCCAAATGATGCCTTCCTTGTCAACCAATAAAGCATACACCGAGTTGGAACTGAGCCCGTCGTCTTTACCTGCATTGCGACGGATATTGCGGATGGTTTTCCGGGTCCGGGTATTGATAAAATGCACTCCATCTCCATTGGTTCCCGCATAGAGCATATCTGCCCCATTGCCCGAAAGTGACGTGATGTATCTCAAATCCATGAACCGGCTGAAACGGCATGTACTGGTATCGAAAGCAATAATTCCATATTCGGCGTTGCTGAGGTAAAGCACGCCTTGTTGCAGGTAAGCATTGTCGAAAGCAACTGGCATTTCTTTGTTGCCGGGACTGTGGGCGGCCACCTGTCCATTAACCTGATTCAGGCAAAACAGTCCCCCGTCGGTAGCCATCCACACCCGGTCTTTGTCTACACAAACGGCATTGACGTGATTCGCCTTTGATGTCCAGCCTGGCATCATCATGATGTGTGCTTCCACCGAATCGCGATAGACATACAAGCCATGTTCGCTACCTATATACAGGGTGCTGTCGGCACCGATTGACAGCGAACGGATCCGGCTGCGGATTTTTCCGGGAGCGATTTGCACAACCGCGCCGCCGCTGTCTATCTTC
The DNA here is from genome assembly GCA_964528135.1 of uncultured Paraprevotella sp. Taxonomy (GTDB): domain Bacteria; phylum Bacteroidota; class Bacteroidia; order Bacteroidales; family Bacteroidaceae; genus Paraprevotella. Next base: position 16,824 of record CAZGSE010000049.1, read on the forward strand.
CACAATCCTGTATTGGTGCCGAAATAAATGTCCCCATTTGCCTGTCCCGTGATGCAAGATACTTCCGTGCCCTTTTCCCCGGTCTCGGGAATTTCATAGGATTTGAAGAACACGCCGTCAAACCTTTCCACATTGCTGCTCGTGCCTACCCACAGGTATCCTTGCGAATCTTTGTAAAGGGCGTTAACCACCAAATCCGTCAAACCGTCTTTTACGGACAAGTTGCGAAAAATCTGTGCACGGGCATTTATGGAGATGCCAATCAGCAGGATGAAAATAGGAATCTTCATAGTAACTATGGTTTGAATACGAACCCTACAAATATAGGGAAAAGAATGATTATACCCAACAAATGTACTCCCATAACAAACGTACACGGATCAGAGGCAAGAAACCACTTTGCCACGGTGGCTCCATGTCAGCCAAGCACGGGTCATGCGGATACCCCAGATACACCCGGAGGACACGCATAACCCGTGCAATAAAAACTCATACTTTAATACGGCATCTTTTTATGCCGCCAGAAATTCATTCATCTTTGACGCAACGAATGGCAAGAACCTTGTAATAATCACCATTAGACGATATCGTTGGAC
>CAZGSE010000050.1:0-16987 GCA_964528135.1 uncultured Paraprevotella sp.
ACACTTGTGATTACCAATTCTTTTGAGGGATTTTCTTATCCCGAACTCACGTAATCAATGCAAGACCAAGGGAAAAACTCAATTTCTTTACTCCGGCTGAAAGATTTTTCAAGAACATTTCGTAATGTTGCACTTGCTGGTTGACTCTGCCTCCACAAAATCATCACCAGAAGTACTATACTTCTTTGCTCCATTTCCAGACAAAACTACAGAAGTTTCTTTCATTCCTTCTTCTATGAATTGATTCTTAACATCTGTCGAATCAAATAACGTTGATACTTTTTTGTCAAACATAAATAATTATCAATACAACATTTAACATTAGTGAACATATTGTTATTATAGGCCAGATTGCACAGAATATCAACACGTTGATAGTCATATAATCTATTCCTAATTTATTTCCATTATACTGTAACCATTGAACACAGAGATTAAACATATTTGGAGTAAGTTCAATAGTGTAGTACTTATTCCATAAATAGTTGAATACTCTCTTAGAAATAAATCCTAATGGTAGCATAAAGAATAGTTTTAAACCGCTGCAAAGCAGTTTCAGAATTATGTTTAGCTGCATATTCTTTTTCCCGTTCTTCTTGTAATTTAATTTTTCGTTCTGTTTCTATTTTATCACGTCTCAATTCTTCCATGAATTTTTGAAATGCTTTCTCACGTTCGGCTGCTTCTTCTTTAGTTCGAGGAGGAGGAACTACTTTTGGTTGATGCTTTTTAATTGATTCTAACTCTAAACGGGCACGATTAATAAACTCAGAACTTAATTCAGATTCATGTTCTTTTATAAAATTAACCAGTGCATCAGCACATAACTCTGCATTAAATTCTTTACGTCCCCAATAATATTCATTACCGGGATAATCCCGATGAAATAACTGTATTAGACGTCCTAACTCTCTAAGTATTTTCTTATTCAAACGAAGATTTTTCATACTCATTTCTGGGCTTGCCCAGTTGCCTCGTAAAGCAAACCATCTATAAAATGACCAGACTTTCATAGAAAATTCAGACTCATCCAATTTTATTCTTTTCTCAAAAGCGTCATGTAAATTATGTAAACGTTCAGTATCAGCGTCATATCCTAACTCAGGATCAAGAAAATACTCAATATAATCCTCAATAAGGTTTATCAAAAAAACCTTCTTTAATAGCTTTTTCAACTTGTTCATTAGTTGGTGTCCAGATCTTTCCATTTGGATCTTCGAATACATATTGTTTATACTTTATATCATTATCATAACCTATAATACTTTTAAGGTCTTTTCCACCAAACCAGTCAATAACTTTACCTGTTTTTACTCCCTTACCAGTTGGTTCTCCTTCTTCAGTTTCAATTCCTAATTTTTTCTTTAATTTAGTGGCTAATTGCCATTGTGGGTTTAATTTCTGTTCATCCTCATAAAGCCAGAGAGTTCCTTTATTACCATTACCAAAATTCTTTACTCCTTTTAATGTGAAGTCACTATGTAGTCCTCCTACTCCAAATACAAAGTCTGGAGCTCTTACTGTATATTTTTTTGTATTCCTATATGCTTCTTTTGCGTCAGAAATATCAGGAATCAGTCCTTTATTTATCCCCTCAGTAAAACCATAAGTTCCATCTGGTCTACGATATATAAGAGTTCTTGGAATTTCAGATTCAGGAATTCCAGCCCAGATAGCACTGTTTTGTAAGCGGTATTCACGATCACCAATTCCATAGCCATATTTATAATACCATTTAGGCTTCTTACCGTCTCCAAATTTTGGCGGATTTTTAAAGGGATTAAGTGCCCTACCAGCAGCTTTAAACACACTACCTAATCCTTCTAGACTATAAGAGTTAGGAGAAAGTTCATCAAATACATACCTACCAAGTTTATAGAAATTGTAACCCTCCTTGGCTCCTATATAAATACCAGGATCTGTAATGAAACTAAATGTATGACCTGTATATGGCGAGGTATTCTCTTCTAATGATTTACCAGTAACAGCCTCTGACGCTGCATTTGTAGCTTTACTAACACCATATCCTACAAGACCTGCAGGGAGTAAGGTTCTGACACTTTGTAAAGTGGTCTTTAATGGATTAGTTGCAATACCAAGCACTACTCTTGGTGCTATACTAAGTCCTCCTGCTACTGATGCTGCAGGAACTACCGTCTGCCAAGCATATCCTAAAGGATTATTATTATGACTTGCCATATAATCTATTTTGCTTGCTAATTTCGTTCTATCGTCTTGCCTTATTTCACCTCTATCATCGGGATCTTGATAATAAGTGGTATCACCAGTAGCTAAATCACTTAAATAACTAAAAAGTCCTAAAATAGTTTTCTAATACTGTTTATCTTTAGTAGTTATTTTCTTCCATGCTTCTTCCTATTTTTCATCCCAATCATCAGAAACATCGTATCCAAATAATCGAAGATAATACTATCTCCTCTATTTTTCTTTTTCGTCCATTTCTTTGTTTTATTTTAAACTTATTTACTTAGTAGAATATATTATACAAATTCTATGCTTACTATTAATTAATATAGAGTAAGTGTCGAGAATCGAACTCGAATTAACCATTCACTACATAGGAGCATACTCCATTTGAGTATGTCCTTAACATCATAATCTTATTGTCTTTAAGTTAACTCCTATTTATAAGGAATTGTACCACTAGGTGTCCAAGCATCAGTTTTAGTACTTCTAATGACATACCACTTAACTGCTTTTTTTAACAATTTAATCATATGCGGCACAGGAAAGCGCGGGGACGCGCGTTGAATCGCGTCCTTCCGCTTTTCCATATCTGCATAAAGGGTTCAGTTTCTGAATGTCAGCCCGTTGTCCGCGGCATCCACGGTTATGGGCTTTGTGCGGTCGATGTGTTGTGCCAGCATCGTCTTTGACAGGTCGTTCAGCAAATAGTGCTGGATGGCACGCTTGACCGGACGTGCACCGAACTCCGGGTCGAAACCGGCACCGGCGAGGAAGTCTATCGCTGCATCGGTCAGTTGCAGGGCCACGCCATTGTTTTCGAGCATCTTCGTGATGCCATTGATTTGCAGGCGTACCACCTGTCTTATCTGCTCCTGGGTCAGCGGCAGGAACATGATGGTCTCGTCGATTCTGTTGAGGAACTCCGGACGGATGGTCTTTTTCAACATGTCCAGCACCTCTTTTTTCGTATTTTCCACAAGCATCTCACGGGCTTGCGGGGAAGTGGACGGGGTCAGTTTCTCAAACTGGCTCTGGATGTAGGCACTTCCCAAGTTGCTTGTCATGATGATGATGGTGTTCTTGAAGTTCACCGTCCGTCCCTTGTTGTCGGTCAGACGCCCATCATCGAGCACCTGCAGCAAGATGTTGAACACGTCCGGATGCGCCTTTTCAATTTCATCGAAAAGCACCACCGAGTAGGGTTTGCGCCGCACGGCTTCGGTGAGCTGTCCGCCCTCGTCATAGCCTACGTATCCCGGAGGGGCACCAATCAGCCGGCTCACGCTGAACTTTTCCTGATACTCCGACATGTCGATACGTGTCATCAGCGTCTCGTCATCGAAGAGATATTCCGCCAAGGCCTTGGCCAACTCCGTTTTACCGACGCCCGTTGTGCCGAGGAAGATGAACGAACCGATGGGACGCTTGGGATCCTGCAACCCGGCCCGGCTGCGCCGTACGGCATCGCTCACGGCCTGGATGGCCTCATCCTGACCGATGACCCGCTTGTGCAGTTCCTCTTCCAAATGGAGCAGTTTCTCGCGCTCGCTCTGCAGCATCTTGCTCACGGGGATGCCCGTCCAGCGGCTCACCACATCGGCAATGTCCTCCGAGGTCACCTCTTCCTTTATCATGGCATCGCCGCCCTGCGTCTGCCGGAGTTGTTCCTGTATGCGGGCGATTTCATCCTCCAGTGCCTTGAGTTTGCCGTAGCGTATTTCGGCCACCTTTCCGTAGTTTCCTTCGCGTTCGGCGCGTTCGGCCTCGAATTTCAACTGCTCGATATGCTGCTTGTTCTGCTGGATTTTATTCACCAGCGCGCGTTCGGCCTCCCATTTGGCCTTGTAGCTGCTCTCCTGTTCTTTCAGTTCGGCTATTTCCTTGCTCAGCTGTTCCAGCTTGGGCTGGTCGTTTTCGCGTTTGATGGCCTCGCGTTCGATTTCCAGCTGTTTCAACCGGCGCTCTATTTCATCAAGCTCTTCCGGCACGGAGTCGCGCTCCATCCGCAGTTTGGCGGCGGCCTCGTCCATCAGGTCGATGGCCTTGTCGGGCAGGAAACGGTCGGTGATGTAACGGTTGGACAGTTCTACGGCCGCAATGATGGCATCGTCCTGGATACGCACCTTGTGGTGGTTCTCATAACGCTCTTTCAGTCCCCGCAGGATGGAAATGCTGCTCAACGTGTCCGGTTCGTTGACCATCACGGTCTGGAAACGACGTTCCAGCGCCTTGTCCTTCTCGAAATACTTCTGGTATTCGTCCAGTGTCGTGGCACCGATGCTCCTCAGCTCCCCGCGGGCCAAGGCCGGTTTCAGGATGTTGGCGGCGTCCATGGCGCCCTCTCCCTTGCCCGCACCCACCAGCGTGTGGATTTCATCGATGAAAAGGATGATGCGCCCTTCGCTTTTCGTCACTTCGTTGATGACGGATTTCAAACGTTCCTCAAACTCTCCCTTGTATTTCGCCCCGGCGATGAGGGCACCCATGTCCAGTGAATAGAGCTGTTTTTCCTTCAGGTTTTCCGGCACGTCGCCCCGCAGGATACGGTGGGCCAGTCCCTCCACGATGGCCGTCTTGCCCGTACCCGGCTCACCTATCAGGATAGGGTTGTTTTTCGTCCGCCGGCTCAGGATTTGCAATACCCTCCGGATTTCCTCGTCACGCCCGATGACCGGGTCGAGCTTTCCGCTTCGCGCCTCTTCTATCAGGTTCTTGGCATATTTGTCCAGGGCTTGATAGGTGTCTTCACTGTTCTGCGATTTCACCTTTTCCCCTTTGCGCAGTTCGGTGATGGCCGCGGCCAGTTCCTTTTCGGTCATGCCGGCATCCTTCAGAATGCCGGAAACCGTGCTTTTCACGGCCAGCAACGCCTGCAGGATCGGTTCGATGGAGACAAACTCGTCCCCTCCTTTGGCGGCATAGTCCTGTGCCCGCGTCAGCACCTCATTGCTCTCGCGGCTCAGGTAAGGCTCACCTCCCTGCACCTTGGGCAGCGAGGCAATCTGGCGTTCCACGACCTGTGCTATCTGCCGTCCGTTGACGCCCAGTTTCTGGAACAGGAAGTTGGTGACGTTTTCGCCCGCTTTCAGGATGCCTGCCAGCAAATGTTCGGGTTCAACGGCCTGTTGCCCCCGCGATTGCACCAGGTTCACGGCCTCTTGGATGGCCTCCTGGGCCTTGATTGTAAATTTGTCGAAAGTCATGGCTATTCTCCTTTCTCTATTGTTTTATGTTTCATTTTTCCATATCCCTTGTGCGGCTTATAGGAGCCACACTTATCAGACATCAAAATGTTTGCCATGCGTGCAGATGTGCCGTTTTGTCATGAAACATGAAAATCTGGCAGGCCGTGCGGCGGATGTATATCCGTCAGGCCCGGCCGGCTTGCGGAAATCGGCCGGACGGCATGCGCATACTGAACGCGCTTCTTGCGCAAGGCATCCGCCCTTTTTGCGCGGAACGGAAAAACACTCCCGTCCAGACAAGCCCGGCAGATACCGTAAAATAATGTCTTATAACCACACTATATGTTAAAAAATGGCGGACGGAAAGGAATATTTTCGTAACTTTATGAGTGACAACCCGACACCCGTGCCTGTGCTCCAAGCCTGCAACTTCCGTTTGAGCCGTCCGCAGGCCGTTTCTTCCGGGCTGTGAAAAGTTTATGCCAGTATGGAAACAAATACGACAAAAAGCCCGTCAAATTCCAAATTCCAGGACGTGTCAATAGCGCCCATGCATACTTGTGAGCATATATTGAACCAGACGATGGTGAGGATGTTCGGGTGTGAACGTTCAAGGAATGCACATATCGAACGCAAAAAGAGCAAAATCAATTATGAATTGCCCTGCCCGCCCACGGAGGGACAAATAGCGGACATTGCAGGGAAAGTGAACGAAATCATCGCGGCCGACCTGCCCGTGACTTTTGAATATGTGGAACGCGATGCCGTCCCGCCCGGTGTGCCGCTGGACAAACTGCCGGACACGGCTGAAAGCGTCCTGCGCCTGGTCAGGGTGGGGGACTATGACGTGTGCGCCTGCATCGGCGCGCATGTGGGGCATACGGCCCAGATAGGGGAATTCCGGATCAGCAGCACCAGTTACAAGGACGGGCAGTTCCGCATTGTGTTCCGGCTGGCAGATGCCGCGACGGAATAGAAAAAGCCCCGCAGGAGGATACAGAAAAAGGCTCTCTCACGAGAGCCTGATCCCAAATTTAAATCCAAAACGATATAAAGAAATTGTATGAAAAGTGGTTATTATGAAACTTTTTGTACCATGCACGACGTGCGTTTGCAGAACCGTTCGCACTGCACGCTTATGTCATAACCCAACAACGCACCCAGGATGAAGTCTTCCTCCGGACTGAGTTGCTGCAGGGGGCGCGTGACCATCCTCCGCACGACCTCTATGCATTCCCTCCGGCCGAAGAACACGTTCGTCCGGCCGTTGCCCACCTCCTGCAACTCATAGGCGATGTCTTCGTACTTCAGGCGGCGGACAGCCTCATGCACGTAGCGGTTGTTGACCGTGAAAAGCACCATTCGGCGCACTCCTTTTTTGTATTCATAGATATGATTGGCGAACACCCGCATGACCGAGTCATTGGAAGGACGGATGGCTTTGGTTAGTGTTTCCATTTGTGTCTTTTTTTATTGCTACAAAATTAAAGGATATCTTTCGGTCTTGCAATCGCTAAATTCCATGATTATGCTGTCCGTGTCCGATGCATGGGTTTACTTGTTTTCAAGTATGGGTCAACCGATTTCAGCCGTTATTTGCTTTGTCCAGTTGGCAATCCGGCTTTCTGTCTTGTCGCCCTCGTTCACGTCGTCTATGGCCAGGCCGATAAAATGGTCTTCCTCCACAGCCGTTGAAGAAGTGAAGGTGTAGCCGTCGGCAGGCACCTTGCCGATGAACGTGCACCCGCTGTCGGCCAGCGCATCCCGCAATAGGGTCATGGCTTCGCAGAACGTGTCACCGTAAGACTCGCCATCACCGCAAGAGAACAATCCCACCTGCTTTCCTGCCAGGTCCGCCTTTTTCAGGATTTCCACCCCGTCGTACCAATCGTCCTGCAAGTCCCCGCAGCCCCATGTGGAAGAACCGAGCAACAGCACATCGCTGCTTTCCAGTTCCTCCTGCGTCATTTCTGTCACGTTGTGCACGCAGCTGCTCTCAATGTTCAAGGCTTTTGCCATCATGGAAGCTATGGCCTCGCATGTGCCGGTAGTCGAACCGTAGTAAATCGTAATCTTTTTCATTTTGTTGTAGTTTCTTATTGTTTTGTCTATGGCTTGTCTTTGTTTCTGAATACACGGCAAAGATAGAACAGAGAACGGGAACCTGCAATCGCCGGATTTGGTGATTTTGCAGGTTCCCGTCCTACCCGATAACTGTGATGACTGGCAGTGCTCCGCCTGCCTTTGGCGGAACTAAAGTCTGATTTTTAGTATCTTGCCACTACATGCAGGTATTTCTGTCAGTAGGTTGTGCCCCGAATTGAAGGTGACACACTCCTTGTTGCCGCTCAACAAATCGGTGGCAATGATTTCCCCTTTATCCGGGATGTTGAAGAATTCGAACAGGTGGCGGGGCAAGTTGACGGCCGTGTGCTTCCCCGTGTCTTCGAAATTGGCGATGACCACCAGCAAGTCCTTGTCCTTGCGACGGACAAAGGCGTAGCACCTGTCCGGATTGAACAGGTCTGAACCATTATTGGCGTACATCAGGTCGTAGAAATCCCCCTCGCGCAGCGCCCGTTCCTTGTTGCACAGGGTGAGCACTTGCGTGTAGAAATTCCTCAGTGCGACCTCGTCGGCCGTGAGTTGGTGGCCGCCGAACCGTCCCTTGTTGCGCCAGCGTCTGACGGTATCCACGCTCCAGTAGTCGAAGATCGAGGTGCGCCCGTCGCGCCCGCTGAAACCTTCTTCATCCATGCCCCGCTCGCCCAGTTCCTGCCCAAAGTAAACCATCACCGGGTTGCGTCCCATGCAGGCACTGACCAGCAGGGCGGGGCGCCCCTTTTCTCCCTTCCCGGCAAAAAAGTCGGAAGCCAGCCGCTGTTCGTCATGGTTTTCCAGGAAGTTGAGCATGTGGTCACGGATGTCGTCCGTGCTTTGCCAGCATCCGGTAATCTCCCGTGCGGAGCTGTAGCCGCAGACGACCCCCCGCAGGGTGTCATACAGCCCCACCTTGTCATACAGGAAGTCGAAACCGCCCCGATAGAGATAGTTGCGGTATTCGTTCGGATTGTACACCTCGGCAATAAAAATGATGGCGGGATAGCGCAACTTGATTGACGGGATAGCCCAAGCCCAGAACTCCACCGGCACCATCTCCGCCATGTCGCAGCGGAAACCGTCAACCCCCTTTCCGGCCCAGAATAAAAGGATGTCGCGCATTTTTATCCACGTGGACGGGATAGGGGAGAAGTGCCCGGCCTTCCCGTTGCAATAATCTACTCCATAGTTGAGTTTCACCGTCTCATACCAGTCATTGTACGACGGCGATGGAGAGAAATTGTCATTGCCCGTTGCCTTGGCCGGATTTTCTTCATAGGGCGCGGTTGCACCTTGGCAGAGGTCAAACTGTGGGGAAAAGGGGGCACCCGGTATATAATAAAAGTTGTTCTGCGGGTCGAAAGCGGTAGCCGTGTCATCGTTTTCGCCCAGGTCTTCCACGTCTTTGGGCTTTTCCTGCGACTTGTATTGACGGGCAACGTGATTGGGTACAAAATCAATGATGGCTTTCAGCCCGGCACGATGCGTGCGGTCCAGCAGGTTCAGGAACTCTTTCATCCGTCTGTCCGGATTCACGGCAAGGTCCGGATCCACACTGTAGTAGTCCTTAATGGCATACGGCGAACCCGCTTTACCTTTCACGATGGCCGGATGGTCGTTGGGAATGCCGTACTGGCTGTAGTCGGTCTGGGTGGCATGTTCGATGATGCCGGTGTACCAGATATGGGTTACCCCCATGTTCAGGATTTCCTCCAAAGCCTTCTGCGTGAAAGCGGAAAACGTGCCGCATCCGTTGTCTTTCTTCGAACCGTTTTTAATGCAGCCGGTGCGGTCGTTGCCGAACAGGCGTGTGAAAACCTGATAAATGATTATTCTGTTTCTCATATCTTACCTAATATTAATAATACTCCCCTTGCTGCTGCATTCCGGCAGGCAAGGGGAGTATTCAAGTTCCGGCTCAGGCCGTTATTCCGTGGGCTGCGACAGTGCTGTTGCCCTTGGCAATCTTGCCAATCATACCCTGCAGGGCTTTGCCCGGCCCGCATTCGGTGAAGTCTGTGGCTCCGGCGGCAATCATGTTCTGCACCTCCTGTGTCCAGCGTACCGAAGCCGTCAGCTGGGCTATCAGGTTGGCCTTGATTTCTTCCGGTGCCGTATGGGCCTGTGCATCCACATTCTGATAGACGGGACACTTGGGCGTATTGAATACCGTTGCTTCAATGGCTGCCTGCAACTCTTCCTTGGCGGGTTGCATCAGCGGCGAATGGAACGCACCGCCCACGGGGAGAACCAAGGCGCGTTTGGCACCGGCCTCTTTCAACTTTTCGCATGCCGCTTTGACGGCATCCACATTTCCGCTGATAACCAGCTGGCCCGGACAGTTGTAATTGGCCGGTACCACGACATTGCCCGGTGTGGTGGTTTCGGCACACACCCTTTCGATGGTGGCATCATCCAGCCCGACGATGGCTGCCATTGTGGAAGGGGCGGCCTCGCAGGCCTTCTGCATGGCCATCGCGCGGGCATATACCAGTTTCAGGCCATCTTCAAAATCCAACGCGCCGGCAGCAACCAGCGCGGAAAACTCGCCCAGCGAATGGCCGGCCACCATGTCGGGTGCAAACCCGTCGCCCAAACAGACGGCAGAAATAACGGAGTGCAGGAACACGGCAGGTTGTGTCACCTTGGTCTGTTTCAGCTCCTCGTCAGTACCATTGAACATGATGTCCGTGATGCGGAACCCCAAAATATCATTAGCCTTTTCAAACAATTCTTTTGCTGCCGGATTGTTGTCGTACAGGTCTTTTCCCATACCTGTGAACTGTGCTCCCTGACCGGGAAAAACAAATGCTTTCATTATGTCTTGTTTATTGTTAATTAATGATGCTTCTTCATCAGGCTGCAAATTTACTAAAAACTTACTTTATTATCAGCTTTTCAGGGTGAAAAAAGTGGTTCAACGGGCCATGCCCTTTGCCCACACTTACATTTTTCCCCGCCGAAAGAGCCTGGGTGAGATATTCCTTCCCCAGCCGGACAGCTTCCGGCAAGGGATACTGCCGGGCAACGTAAGCAGCGATGGCAGACGAAAGTGTGCAACCGGTCCCGTGGGTGTTGCGGGATGCTATGCGGGGGGTGTGGAAGCAGAAAATGTCTTTCGCCCCATCGCCCGTTACCAGGACATCGGCCATGTCGTCGCCCGGCAAATGGCCGCCCTTGACCAAGATGGAATGCCCTCCCCGTTGCCTGATCCGCATGGCCGCCTGCACCATGTCCTCCGGTTGCCTTATGCGCATGCCGGAGAGGATTCCGGCCTCCGGGATGTTGGGCGTGAGCAGCAGGCAGTGCGGCACCAAACGGTCGAGCATCAGGGCTATAGCTTCGGGCGTGACCAAGGGGAAACCGCTGCTGGAAACCAGCACGGGGTCGAATATGGCCGGAATCGTGTGCCGCGCCAGGAAGTCCCCGATAACGGAAATGACGGAGGCGTCCGTAACCATGCCGATCTTGACGGCGGAGAGGTGCAGGTCTTCTGCCACGGCCTGCAACTGCGCGGCCACCACCTCTGCCGGTACAGGATATACCGACTGTACGCCTGTCGTGTTCTGCACCGTAACGGCCGTGACCACCGTGGCGGCATAACAGCCCAAGGCCGACATGGTTTTGATGTCGGCCTGAATCCCGGCTCCCCCGCTGCAGTCCGAACCGGCTATGCTCAAGACCTCAGTATATATCATAATGTGCCTGCAAATATACGGGATTGCCCAGAGTTGTCCAAACGATGGATTAATAAAAACGGGAAAACAATTTTTCTCCTGTCTTTTTATACTTTTTCATCAAAAAGTCGTAAATTTGTATATTGTCTTATATGTTATGGAAATGCGTATGGAAAAAAGAAACAACCATTTGGTTATCATGGCCGGCGGGATAGGCAGCCGGTTCTGGCCGATGAGCACGCCCGAACGGCCGAAACAGTTCATTGACGTGATGGGGTGTGGCCGCACCTTGCTGCAACTGACGGTGGACCGGTTCAAGAACATCTGTCCCCCTGAGAATGTATGGATTGTAACGTCAGCCGCTTACGCGGACATCGTGAAGGAACAGCTGCCGGAGATTCCGGAGGAGAATATACTGAAAGAACCCTGCCGCCGCAACACGGCACCGTGTATCGCTTATGTGAGCTGGCGAATCAAGAAAAGGAACCCGAAGGCCAACGTTGTGGTGACACCCAGCGACCACATCGTGGTGGACGTGCCTGAGTTTGAACGGGTGGTGAAATCGTGCCTAGACTTCACGGCGGAGAACGATGCCATCGTGACCCTGGGGATGAAGCCCAACCGGCCGGAGACAGGATATGGTTATATACAGGCAGACCTGAGTTACTCCTCGGCGCGGAACAAGGAAATCTTCAGGGTGGACTCATTCAAGGAAAAACCCGACCTGGCAACGGCCACGCGCTACATCCAGAAGAACAATTATTTCTGGAACGCGGGTATCTTCGTATGGAGCGTCAGCACGATTGTCAATGCGTTCAGGGTTTACCAGCCTGCCATCTCCCAGATCTTCGAGAACCTGCTGCCGCTCTACGGCACGGCCGACGAACAGGAGGCCATCAACCGTGAGTTCCCGCAATGTGAAAACATATCCGTGGACTATGCCATCATGGAAAAGGTGGAAGAAATATTCGTTTTCCCCGCCAACTTCGGTTGGAGCGACCTGGGCACATGGGGCTCGCTGCATGAGCACAACCCGCACGATGCTTACGGCAATGCCTGCATCGGGAACAACATCTCCGTGTATGACACGCACAACTGCATGATACACACCACAGGCGAACGCAAGGTGGTGGTGCAGGGACTGGACGGTTATATCGTGGCCGAAAAAGACAACACGCTGCTGATTTGCAAACTCTCCGAGGAGCAACGCATCAAGCAGTTCAGCGAAGAGTGAAAAGAGCGGAGTGGGGTGGAAGGACAGGCTATCCTTTTTCAGCCTGGCTTTCTTCACCCGCCTGGCTTTCGTTCACCAGACGCAGGAACACATCGCTGTGCGCAATAACATAGTCATAAAAGTCTTTCGCAGGAATCTCCTCCGGGATGTAGCGGCCTATGGTATAGTCCAAACTGTCGGGGTCTTTCTCGCAAGCCGTTTTCAGGTACGACAGGAACTCCTGGTAACGCCCTTGCATCAGGGTGCAATAGGCAAGATAGGCATATACTTTCTGCCCCTTGCCCTTGTCTGAGGTGTCGTGTTCCCTGACGTACTGGAAATGGCGGAAGGCTTCGTCATAGGCTTTGTTTTCCGCCAGGGAAACCCCTACGAAGAAATGGCTTTCGATGTCGTTGGCGTTCTTTTGCAGGTAGGCTTCGTAATATGACATGCCTTCTGCCGTCTTGCCGTTCTCCATCAGCACGTGCCCCTTATACAGGTCCGTGTCGTAATCCGGAGTAAATCCCTTGATTTTATCAATATATGCAAAGGCCGCCTCCGGCTGGTGCAGCTTGCTGTACACGTCAGACAGGTTGGCGTAGATTTGCTGTTGTTCCGCGGAATCGCCTTTTGAAAGTTCTTCCGCCCTTTGCAACTGCGCGAGTGCCCCCCGGTAGTCCCCCGCTGCGGCCAGGCATATCCCGTCGAACAGGTAAGGCACTTCATTGCTTTTGTTCATTTCGAGGTAGCGGGCATAAAGTTGGTGCGCTTCCTCGAAATACTGTTGCTGGAACCGGCAGTTGGCCTTGAGCAGCAACGCATGGATGTCCTGTTCGTCTATTGCCAACGCAAAGTCCGCCGCCTCCAGCGTCTTGGCATAGTCTTCGTTCATGAAGTGGGCTTCGCCAAGCGTATGCCACGCGCTGAGGTTATACGGGTCCAGGTCCAGCAGATGGTCCAAAACGGCAATGGCCTCCTTCGGACGGTTGGAAGCCATCAGGAAGTCTGCCTTGAATTTCAGGAAACTCTCATTCTCCGGTTCCATGGACAGGGCGCGACCGCCCCACTGGGCGGCATGGTCCAGCAAACCATAGTCCAGGAACAGGCAGGCCGTGTCATAGTAAAACAGCGCCAGGTCACTTTCTTCCTGTTCGGCCTGCCTGGCCAGGTATCCGGCCGCCTCGTCCACCTTTTGTTCCCTCAACAGCAGTTCCGCATTGAGGAATACGACTTCACGGTCGTTTTGGTCCGTGATGCAGTCGCGTATGGTCCGGGCCCCTTTCAGGTCGCCGTTGAACATCTTCTGCCGCGCGAGGAACACCAGAGGGTCCACACTGCCGGGGTGCAGCCTGAGGGCATAGTCAATACACTGCATGGCCTTGTCCGTCTCATCATGCACCAAATAATATTCGGCAATGTCCGTCAGTTCGTCTGCCTCCAGGTAGGCAGGCTGCCCGTTCCGCAGCCCTTCCTCATAGAGGGCAAACTTTTTCTTGAACTCCTCTTCCTGGAAATATGAGAGATCTTCGTTTGGCATGTCATTTCCTTGTCTATTTGTTCTTTTTGCTCCACGTGTCCCTCAACCCGACCGTGCGGTTGAACACCAAGTGGCCGGGACGGCTGTCCTTGTCCATCGTGAAGTAACCGATGCGCTGGAACTGCAGGTAGTCGAGCGGTTTCTTCTCTGCGGCGAACTTTTCCACATAACAGCCGTGCAGCACTTTCAGGGAATCCGGATTGAGCAGTTCGCGGAAATCCCGTTCATCGGCGCCCGGATTCTCCACACTGAACAGGCGGTCGTACAGGCGCACCTCGGCCGGCAGGCAATGGGCGCAACTCAGCCAATGGAGCGTGCCTTTCACCTTGCGGTCGGCACCGGGCATGCCACTCTTGGACGAGGGGTCGTATTCACAATACACCTCCGTCACACGCCCGTCCGCGTCCTTCTTGCAGCCCGTGCATTTCACGATGTAGGCATTCTTGAGCCGCACCTCGCCGCCGGGCGTGAGCCGGAAGTATTTTTTCGGGGCCACTTCCATGAAGTCCTCGCGCTCTATCCACAGCTCACGGCTGAACTCGATGGTGTGCGTCCCGTCGGCTTCGTTCTCCGGATTGTTCACGGCCTCCATCAGTTCCACCTGTCCCTCCGGGTAATTCGTGATGACAAGCCGTATGGGGTCCAGCACGGCCGACACGCGGATGGCCCGCGCATTCAGGTCCTCACGTGCGGCGGCTTCCAGCATGGCAAAGTCGTTGAGCGCGTCGAACTTGGTGTAGCCTATCATGTCGATGAACTTGCGGATGGACTCCGGTGAATAGCCGCGGCGGCGGAACCCGCAGATGGTGGGCATGCGCGGGTCGTCCCACCCGTTGACCAGCCCTTCCTTCACCAGGGCTAACAACTTGCGCTTGCTCATCACCGTGTAGGTGAGGTTCAGGCGGTTGAACTCAATCTGGCGCGGACGGTGGTCGTCCAGGTCGCGCCCCTCTTTCAGTTCATCGATAAAACGGTCATACAGCGGACGGTGGGGGACAAACTCCAGCGTGCAGATGGAGTGGGTGACGCCCTCGAAATAGTCACTCTGCCCATGCGCGAAGTCGTACATGGGATAAGCCTTCCATTTTCCGCCCGTGCGATGGTGCTCCTTGTTGATGATACGGTAGATGATGGGGTCGCGGAAGTGCATGTTGGGGTTGGCCATGTCCAGCTTGGCCCGCAGCACCATCGACCCCTCTTCCGCTTCGCCGCTGTTCATCTTGTAGAACAGTTCCAGGTTTTCCTCCACCGGACGGTCGCGGTAGGGGCTGGGGGTTCCCGGCTGTGTGGGAGTGCCTTTCTGTTCGGCTATTTGTTCGCTGCTCTGCTCGTCGATGTAGGCTTTCCCCTCCTTGATGAGCCTTACGGCAAAGTCCCACAACTGCTGGAAGTAGTCCGACGCATGGTAAATGGCTCCCCACTTGAAGCCCAGCCACTGGATGTCTTCCTTGATGGCCTCCACATATTCCGTGTTTTCCTTGATGGGGTTCGTGTCGTCCAGCCTCAAGTTGCAGACGCCACCGTATTTTTCCGCAATGCCAAAGTCCATGCAGATGGCTTTGGCGTGTCCTATATGCAAATAGCCGTTGGGTTCGGGCGGGAAACGGGTTTGCAGCCTCCCGTCGTTTTTCCCGGCTTTCAAGTCCTCCGTCACAATCTCTTCCACAAAATTGAGGCTTTTCCTTTCCGGAGCCTCACCATGGGTCGTTTCAGTCATAACCAGTCTGTTTTATATGTCATTACAATCAGTGCAAAGATAATACAAAAAAGCGAGATTGCAGGCAAAATGTGGAAATATGATTAAAAGTCAGTATTTCCTTGCGAAATCACGCCCTTGGGTCACGGGCATGCCGTTTGCGCGCAAGAGCGCCCGCTTCTTTGCGGAAGGCGTGGCGTTTTCTTGCGCAAAACACCGCCCGTCCTTGCGCATCAAATTCCCTTTATCAGGAAAAACAGAAACGTTAACAACAGGACAGGTGGATAAATTCTTACAGTTTACACTTTATTGCTCTTACACGGAGGCGGAACGCAGGCGTTCATGGCCGTGACGGGTGTTCCGGTTCTTCCTTACCGAAAAGACGGGTGAAGAGGGGTGGGAAAGGGGTTTCAAAATCCATGTGGACGCCCGTCACGGGATGGTAGAAATTCAAGCGGTAAGCATGCAGCCCCAGGCGCTTGATGGGGTTCTGCCCGTCACCGTATTTTACATCCCCGACGACAGGGTGTCCGATGTCTTGCATATGCACGCGAATCTGGTTCTTGCGGCCCGTTTCCAGTTTCAGTTCCACAAGCGAGTAGTTGTCCTGTGCTTTCAGCGTGTGATAGTGCGTCACGGCATATTTCCCGCCGTTGTCCGTGGGACTGGAATAGGTGACGTATGCCTTGTTGTCTTTCAGCCACGAAGCAATGGTGCCGCCTTCTTTTTCCATCCGTCCGCTCACCACCGCCACGTAACGGCGGTCGGTAACAATCTCGCTCCAGTGTTCTTCCAACACTTTTTGCACCTCGATGCTCTTGGCATACATCATCAGCCCGGACGTGTCCCGGTCCAGACGGTGTACACTATGCGCCGTGCATTTGAAATGCCGGTTTGCGAAATATTCATCCAACACGTTTTTAACTGAATATTGCCGTGCCGCGGCCGGCACGGACAGTATCCCCGGACTTTTCTCTACGACGACCAGATGGCGGTCCTCATATACCAGCTGGACATACCGGTCCTTCAGGTAGTTGTTCCGTTTGTGCTTGCTGACCAGCACAACCATGCCGGGCTGCAGTTCATAATCATACCGCGTCACCATTTTCTGGTCAACCAGCACACCGCGTCCCGCCAGAATGTCCTTCACCTTGTTGCGGCTGATGCCGCTCATGGCCTTCATGATGAATTCCATGAGCGGCATGGGTTTGTCCACTGTCAGCTGTATGTATTTCGATGCCGTATGACGACCGTTTGTCTGTTTCACCATAATTCCTCGGATTTTTCCGCAAAGATACGCCTATTTTTCCAATAATGCGGGCTATTGCATCATGAATATCGCCTTTCGAAATCCTAACCGGTATTATGTTT
>CAZGSE010000051.1:0-14642 GCA_964528135.1 uncultured Paraprevotella sp.
TCTTTTTGAAGTTCCCCGGTGCTCCGCACGGAGCTGCCGGGGAATTTTTATTTGCCGGTACGGATGTATTCTAACGGGTGAAGGGTTTTGATGTGGTGTGGGTTTTCTTTGACGCTTTGTGGAAGGCTGTGGTATCGTGGACGCTGACCTGCGGTTGCTTTTTTGGAGAAAGCTATTTTTTAGGGAAATATAAGAAGATAATCTTCTCCAAAATTCGTATCTTTGTAACTCAAAAAACTAAAAGCAAAAAACAATGGCTGAAACGAAAAGAATCAAGACAGCATTGGTGTCGGTCTTCCATAAGGAAGGATTGGATGCATTGCTGAAGAAACTGCATGAGGAAGGTGTGCAATTCCTCTCTACCGGTGGTACGCAACATTTTATCGAAGGGCTGGGCTACCCATGTCGTGCGGTGGAAGAAGTTACGGGTTATCCTTCCATCCTGGGCGGTCGTGTGAAGACCCTGCATCCTAAAATATTCGGTGGTATTTTGGGACGTCGAGGCCTGGCAGAGGACGAAGCCCAGATGCAGCAGTATGAAATTCCGGAAATAGACCTTGTAATTGTAGATTTATATCCGTTCGAGGATACGGTGGCCAGCGGCGCATCGGAGGCCGACATCATCGAAAAGATAGACATTGGCGGCATCTCGCTTATCCGTGCAGGAGCGAAGAACTTCAAGGATGTGGTCATTGTGCCGAGCCGTTCTGAGTATGGCATGCTGATGGAACTGTTGGAACGCAAGGGCGCACAGACCGACTTGGCTGACCGTCGCAGGTTTGCTATGCGTGCTTTTGGCGTGAGCAGCCATTACGACACGGCCATTCACAATTATTTCTCGCAATCGGAATGAGGCAGTATCGGTTGAAAGAAACATTTTTTGTAGGACAGATAGTTTGACAGGAGCAGATGGGATTCTTTTCTTTTACTCAGGAGATAGCGATGGATTTGGGGACAGCCAACACCATCATCACCAGTGAGGGCAAGATTGTGGTGGACGAACCATCGGTGGTGGCTCTGGACCGTCGCACGGATAAAATGATAGCTGTGGGCGAACGGGCCAAGATGATGTATGAAAAAACGCACGAAAACATCCGCACGGTACGTCCCTTGCGTGAGGGCGTCATTGCCGATTTCTATGCTTGCGAGCAGATGATGCGGGGGTTGATAAAAATGGTACATACGGGCAGCCGCTTGTTCTCGCCGTCGTTAAGGATGGTCATTGGTGTGCCTTCCGGCTCTACGGAAGTGGAATTGCGCGCCGTGCGCGACTCCGCCGAACATGCCGGGGGGCGCGATGTCTATCTGATATATGAACCCATGGCGGCAGCCATTGGCATCGGCATCGATGTGGAGGCACCCCAAGGCAACATGATTGTGGATATAGGCGGCGGTTCGACGGAGATTGCCGTTATTTCGTTGGGCGGCATTGTGTCGAACAACTCGATCCGGATTGCCGGCGATGACTTGACGACGGACATACAGGAATATATGAGCCGGCAACACAACGTGAAAGTGAGTGAGCGCATGGCCGAACGTATCAAGATACATGTAGGGGCGGCCCTGACGGAACTGGGCGAGGATGCCCCGGAAGATTATGTGGTATATGGACCTAACCGTATTACGGCTTTGCCGATGGAGGTTCCGGTGTGTTACCAAGAGGTGGCCCATTGCATGGAGAAGTCTATCGCCCGTATCGAGACTGCCGTGTTGAGCGCACTGGAGAACACCCCGCCGGAATTGTATGCAGACATCGTACACAACGGCATCTATCTGACGGGTGGCGGTGCGTTGCTGCGTGGGTTGGATAAGCGGCTGACGGATAAGATCAACATTCCTTTCCATATTGCCGATGACCCGCTCCACAGTGTTGCCAAGGGGACGGGCATAGCACTGAAGAACGTGAACAATTTCTCGTTCCTGATGTAAGGGGCGGATATATACGGCAAGACAGGAACCGGAAGGAATAGTGGGCGGAGGACCGGAGCGTGCGTGGACTGCTGGACTTCTTAAGGAAATATGATTACTGGCTTCTTTTTATCTTGTTGGAGGGAGCGAGTTTGTTGTTGCTGTTCCGCTTCAACCGTTATCAGGGTAGCGTGTGGTTTACTTCTGCCAATGTAGTGTCGGGACAGTTGTTGGAATGGGAAACCGAAGCGCGGGCTTATGTGGGCTTGCGGGAGCGCAACCGGGAACTTGCCCGGCGTAATGTGGTGCTGGAGCAGCGTATAGCCTTGCTACAAGACAGTTTGTCGCGCTTGTCGCATGTGCCTACGGCACCGGAACGTCGCCAGGCGGATTTGCTTGACGGGTTTGGATTGCTGGAGGCGGAAGTGGTGGGTGCATCTGTGATGCGTCGCGACAATTATCTGACCATCAACAAGGGAGAACTGGACGGCGTGCGTCCGGAAATGGGGGTGGTGTGTGGCACGGGTGTGGTTGGTATCGTCTATCTCACCTCGCCGCATTATTCCATTGTGATTCCGTTGCTTAACAGCAAGTCGAACATCAGTTGCCGCTTGCGCGGGACGGGCTATTTTGGCTATCTGAGTTGGGAAGGTAACCATCCGTTGCTGGCTTCGTTGGGGGATGTGCCGCGCCATGCAAAAGTCAAGGAAGGCATGGTGGTGGAAACAAGCGGTTTCTCAGCAGTCTTTCCTGCAGGCTTGTTTGTGGGGCGTGTGCATCGGGTGGAGAATTCAGATGACGGCCTTTCCTATCGTTTGGAAGTGAACCTGGGGACGGATTTTGGGCGTTTGCGCGATGTTTATGTGCTGCGGTCTGCCCATCGTGTGGAAGTGGACAGCCTTCAGCAAAGAGCAGTTGCGGGAAACTAATGCAAGACCTTATACATTCATAAATCGCGTATCCGGCAGTATGGCATACAGTTTATTCAACCGGCTTTTGTGGGCTTTGGTTCTCTTGATGTTCCAAGTGTTGGTGTTCAACCACATCCACTTATGGGGCTTTGCCACTCCATTGGTCTATGTTTACATATTGTGCCTGCAGCCGCTCGACCAACCGCGTAGCTTGTGGCTGTTGTGGGGCTTTGTCATGGGACTGCTGGCCGACCTCTTTACCGCCATGCCGGGGGTGGGGGCCGCTTCGATGACCTTGGCCGCCTTGTGCGCTCCTTCGCTCCTGCGTCTGTTCGCCCCCAAGGACGGTGCAGACGGGCTGGTAGCCGGTTACCGCACGTTGGGGCGGTGGAAATATGCCGGTTATGTGTCGCTGCTGGTGCTACTACAGCAAGGAGCGGCCGTATTGCTGGAGTTCTTTTCTTTTTTCAATCCGTTGGATATGCTTCTTACATGGTTGGGGAGTTCTGCCCTGACGCTGCCGTTGCTGTTAGCGGCGGAACGGATGCGGGGCAAGTGATTGCCGCATACCGGAGAGAGGGCCTGCGGTTGTTTTCGTAATGTTTTAAAGAAAGAGGGTAGGGGAGAAAGAGATGCCCAATTATGATTTGGAGAAACGCAAGTATGTTATCGGGGCGGTGGCCATAGGCATCGTGCTGGTGTACATCGTGCGGCTTTTTACCCTGCAAGTGATGAGTGATGACTACAAGAAGAATGCCGACTCCAATGCGTTGCTGAAGCGGGTGCAGTACCCCTCACGGGGGGTGATAACGGACCGGAACGGACGCCTGTTGGTTTACAACCAGCCATCGTACGACATTATGGTGGTCATGTCCGAACAGGAGGGCGTGGATACGCTCGACTTGTGCGAGAGCCTGGGTATCACGCGCGACTATTATGAACGGCGCATGGCCGAGATAAAGGACCGCAGGCGCAATCCGGGTTATTCGCGCTACACGCAACAACTCTTCATGGGGCAGCTTTCTTCCGAGGAGTTCTGTGTGTTCCAGGAGAAGATGTTCCGTTTTCCAGGCTTTTATGTGCAGCGCCGTTCCATCCGCCAATATCAGTCGCCTTATGCCGCAGTGCTGCTGGGGGACATCGGTGAAGTGTCGCCGGCTGACATAGAGGGAGACAGCTATTACCAGAACGGGGACTTCATCGGCAAGCAAGGCGTGGAGCGTTTCTATGAACGTCAACTGCGGGGTGAAAAGGGTGTGCAGATCCTGCTGCGCGATGCCCGCGGCAGGATAAAGGGACGCTACATGGACGGGTGCATGGACCGCAAGACTGTGCCTGGCAAGAACCTCACTTTGGGACTGGACCTGGACCTGCAGGCGTTGGGCGAGCGGTTGATGGAAGGCAAACTGGGCAGCATCGTGGCCATCGAGCCGGCCACGGGTGAGGTGCTTTGCATGGTGTCATCTCCGTCTTACGACCCCCGTATGATGATTGGGCGCCAGCGCGGAAAGAACCACCTTCTCTTGCAGCGCGACCTGATGAAACCCCTGCTGAACCGTTCCATCATGGGGCAATATCCTCCCGGTTCCACGTTCAAGACAACCCAGGCGCTCACATTCCTGCAGGAGGGCATCATCACGCCGGAAACGGCTTATCCCTGTTACCACGGTTTCCTGTTCCGCGGCCTGAAAGTGGCTTGCCACGGCCATGCTTCCCCGGCCAAGTTGGTGCCGGCCATCGGGACTTCCTGCAACGCCTACTTCTGCTGGGGGTTGTATTACATGTTCTCCAACCGTGCGAAATACAAGAATGTGCAGGAAGCCATGACCCGCTGGAAAGACTATATGGTGTCTATGGGGTTCGGTTACAAACTCGGCATCGACTTGCCGGGCGAGAAGCGCGGACTTATCCCCAACGCCCCCTTTTATGACAAGGCCTACCGTGGCTCGTGGAACGGTCTGACGGTCATCAGCATTTCCATTGGGCAGGGCGAAGTGAACGCCACGCCGTTACAGATTGCCAACCTCAGCGCTACCATTGCCAACCGTGGCTATTTCATCACGCCGCATGTGGTGAAACAGATCCAGGACGAGGAGCTGGACACGCTCTATACCCGGCGGCGTTATACGATGGTGGACCGGGAGCATTACGAGACGGTAGTGCAGGGCATGCGGCGGGCGGTGACGGCCGGCACCTGCCGTAAGGCGAACATTCCCGGTCTCGAAGTGTGCGGCAAGACCGGAACGGCACAAAACCGCGGGCATGACCATTCCGTGTTCATGGGGTTCGCACCGATGGACGACCCGAAGATTGCCGTGGCCGTCTATGTGGAAAATGGCGGATGGGGCGCCGAGTATGGCGTGCCGCTGGGTGCGCTGATAATAGAGCAGTATCTGAACGGCAAACTGTCGCCGGAGAGTGAAAAGAAAGCAGAGATGTACCAGAAAAGGCGTATTGCGTATGGAACGGCTGAACGATGAGAAGGGCAAGGGCGTGTGGCGTTCCTTGGATTGGTGGACCATCCTGGTCTATGTGGCACTGCTGGCTTTCGGTTGGATCAGCATCTGCGGCGCCAGCTACGACTTCAGCCAGGAGGGGGATATTTTCTCTTTCGAGGCTCGTTCGGGGATGCAGATTGTCTGGATTGGCACATCGTTGCTGCTGGGCATCGTGCTCTTGTTGCTGGACAGCAAGGTGTACGACACCTTGGCCTATCTCATATACGCCCTGTTGCTGGTGCTGCTCTTCATTACCCCTTTCCTGGCTCGCGATATCAAGGGGTCGCTTTCCTGGATCAAGATAGGCCCGTTCAGTTTCCAGTCTGCCGAGTTTGCCAAGTGTGCCACGGCCTTGGCTTTGGCCAAATTCATGTCCGTTTACGGTTACAACATCCATCGCGGTAAGGATTTCCTCCTTACCTTGGCCATCATCTTTGCTCCCATTGTACTGATTGTCATGCAGCGTGAGACGGGTTCGGCTTTGGTCTATTTGGCTTTCTTCTTGGTGCTCTACCGCGAGGGGATGCCGGGTTCCGTGCTGTTCGCCGGTGTGTCGGCTGTGACCTATTTTGTCGTGGGGGTACGTTTCGGGGAAGTCATGTTGGGGCACGTCCCTACCAGTGTGGGAGAGTTCCTGGTGCTGTTGATGGTCGTCTTGTTCACGACCGGAATGCTGCGTGTCTATTGCAACAAGGTGGCGGCCGTGCGCAATATCCTCTACTACGGCGTGGGTAGCATCCTGCTGGCCCTGTGCTTTTCCATCTTTGTCATTCCGTTCGATGTGAAGTGGGTCCTGTGGACGGTTTGTGCCGGGATGATTTCCTACTTGTGCTACCTGGCCTTGCGGGAGCGCATGTCGCGCTATTTCTACATTGCCTTATTTGCTTTGGGCTCGGTGGCCTTCTTCTATTCTGCCGACTATGTGCTGAATAATGCGATGAAACCCCACCAACGTGTGCGCATCTATGTCTTGCTGGGGCTGGAGGACGACCCTGCCGGGGCGGGTTACAATGTGAACCAAGCCAAGATTGCCATCGGTTCGGGAGGTCTGGGCGGCAAGGGTTTTCTCAATGGTACGCAAACCAAACTGAAGTATGTGCCGGAACAGGACACGGATTTCATCTTCTGCACCGTGGGCGAGGAGGAAGGGTTCTGGGGGGCGGCCGGTGTGTTGGTGCTTTTCCTTATCCTGATTCTGCGCCTGATTCACCTGGCCGAGCGCCAGCCTTATGCTTTCGGCCGCATCTATGGTTATTGTGTGCTGAGCATCTTCCTGTTCCATGTGTTCATCAACATCGGGATGGTGTTAGGCCTGACGCCGGTCATCGGCATCCCCTTGCCGTTTTTCAGCTATGGGGGGTCTTCGCTATGGGGATTCACCATCCTGCTGTTCGTTTTCCTGCGCATGGATGCCGGCCGCAACCTGGTTCGGCGCAGATAGGGGCGTCACAGTCCGATGCACAACCCCACGTCGCGGATGCCGGGCAGGCGTTCGCGCGACATGAAGTGGCGCACGGAAACCCGTCCCGTCTGCCCTTTGTGCAGGGGTAAGGGGGGCAGGGTTGTGGTGTATTGGTAAACGTGTACTCCGCTACCCGTATGTTGGTAGCCGGAATCCATCAGCCGGCATTCCACGGTGTCGCGCCGCAGGAATAGGGGGGACGTGAACTGGCTTTCCACAATGACCCAAAGGCTCCGGTAGGGGTAGCTGTCCGTGGTGCGCAGTTCGAGTTCAAAGCGGCAGAGGGCATCCCGTCCGATGGTGTCTATGGTAAAGGTGAGGGTGTCTGTGCGGTTCCATTCCTGGCAGGGAACATGGCGGTAGGAATGGAAGAGGGTGCGTTTGTCGCACCCTGTGGACAGCACCAAAAGCACAGTGGCCGCCACGATTCCGGTCAGGAGCCTGCTTCTCATGGCTTTTTCCCGTCGGCCGTATTGTCCTTGTCCTGTTTCCGGTTTGCGTTCCCGCCGCCGGGTTTTTCCCGTTTTCCCCGTTCGCGGTTGTTGTCCCGTTTGCGCCGTTCCTTGTTTTTGGCGTTGTTGCCCTTCGTCTCCTCTTTCTCTTTGTTTTCGGCGGATAGGGCCTCTTTTCGCGGTGCGCTGCCGTTGGCGGTGCCTCCTTTGCGTTTGCCTTTGCTTTTCTTCCGTTTGTCAAAGCGGGTGAGGCTTTCCTGTTCCACCAGGTCGGTCGGTTTGACATTGGCCGTGCCGTTTCCGGCATCCAGCCGGTCCGGTTTCTCCCCGCGCTTGTTCATGCTGATGATGTCGAACACCTGCTGCGTGTTGAGCGTCACCAGGTTGGCGGCCACATGCTTGTCGGTGGAGTAGGTGACCAGTCCGGCCAGTACGTCCGCTTTGAAGAAGTAGTATTCCGCGTCCTTGGTCTGCAAGGTGATTTCCCGGCTGGGGAGCCGTTTGCCGGCCTCCACGTAGGTATCCACTTCGTAGTTCATGCAGCATTTCAGTTTGGCGCATTGTCCGGCCAGCTTTTGCGGGTTGAGCGAGATGTCCTGGTAGCGTGCCGCCCCGGTGGATACGGAGACAAAGTTTTTCATCCATGTGGCGCAGCACAGTTCGCGTCCGCAGGGGCCGATGCCGCCGATGCGCCCGGCCTCCTGCCGCGCACCGATTTGTTTCATTTCGATGCGTACGCGGAAAGCCTCTGCGAGCACCTTGATGAGCTGGCGGAAGTCCACCCGCCCGTCGGCGATATAGTAAAAGATGGCCTTGTTGCCGTCGCCTTGGTATTCCACGTCGCCGATTTTCATTTGCAGCCCCAGGTCCTTGGCGATTTGCCGTGAGCGTATCATGGTGGCGTGTTCGCGGCTCTTGGCTTCTTCATACTTTTCGATGTCCACGGGCTTGGCCTTGCGGTACACGCGCTTGATGTCCTGTTCCGACTTCAGGTTGGCCTTCTTCATCTGCAGCGGCACGAGGCGTCCGGTGAGGGTCACCACGCCGATGTCGTGCCCCGGCGTGGCCTCTACGGCCACGATGTCGCCTTTCTCCAGCGGCAGGCGGTTGCTGTTGCGGTAATATCCCTTGCGGGTGTTTTTGAACTGCACTTCCACGAGGTCGGTGGCTTCGGCGTTGCCGGGGATGTCGGCCAGGTAGTCATACGTGTTGAGTTGTTTGTCCTGGCGTCCGCAGCCTCTGGGACAAAGCCCGCAGGCGGGGCCGCCGGTCTTGAATTTATAGTCCATGGTCTTCTTCTTTTTTTATTATGGTTATTTGAGCAACAGCACGGTCATTTTTAGAATCAGGTCGAAGAACACCATGCGTGGGTTGGTGTTCTGCGCGATGTCGCGTTCGGCCAGGGACAGTTCGTCCATCATGCCTATGACGTTGCGTTCGTTCACGAACCGTGCGAAGTTCCGTGCAAAATCTTCTTCTTGTTGTGTCATGCCGTTCAGGCCGGGGCAGCGGAAGTTGTAAACGAAGTTTTCGCGCAACATCCTTTGGCAGTAGGCCAGGAAACCTTTCTGCCGTTCGCGCCCCATGGCCGCCATCTGTTCGCTCCATTTCTTCATTTCGCGGATGTGCCGGGCATAGGCCTGCCGCATGAGCAGGATGAACATGTCCAGGAAGAGGGCTTCGGCCGGCGCGGCCTCCAGCATCTTCAGTGCCGCGGTGTAGCTCCCCCCCGCGGCCTGCGCGGCGCGCCTTGCCTCCTCTTCCGGGTGTTTCCCGGCCAGCGCGCGGACAATCTCCTCCCGTTGCAATGCTTTCATCTCTATGTGCCAGAGCCTGCTCAGGATGGTGGGCAACATCTTCTCCGGCGCGTGGCTCACCATGATGAAGTGGGTTTGTGCCGGCGGTTCCTCGATGAGCTTGAGCAACTTGTTGGCACACTCGGCGTTCATCCTTTCCGGTTGCCAGATGACCATCACCTTGCGTCCGCCCAAGGCCGGTTTCAGGGCCAGTTTGCGTTGCATCTGTGCGGCTTCGGCCGCGTAGATGAGGGGTTGCTGGCCGGTGGCCCCCAGCTCGTCGAGCCAGTCGTCCATGTCGAAGTAGGGGCTTTTCAGTAGCCGGCGGCGCCACTGCTCCAGATAGATGTCGCATACGGTGCTTTCGGCCGTCTTGTAACGGATTACGGGGAACACGAAGTGCAGGTCGGGGTGCGCCAGTGCCGCGGCCTCACGGCAGGAGGGGCAGTTGCCGCAGGAGTCGTCCCCGCCGGGATGTGCGCAGAGCAGGTATTGGGCGTAGGCCAGTGCCGTGGGCAACTTGCCGCATCCCTCCGGCCCGCATAGCAGCATGGCATGGGGCACGTGCCCCATGCGTGCCTGCCGGATGAGGTGTCCGCGCACCTCCTCTTGTGCTATGACCTGTGCGAATTTCATTCCTTTTCCTTCCGGTGTGCCGGGGTCAGTAAATCTGTGCGGCGATGCGGGCGATGCTGTCCACGGCCGACACGGTGTAGAAGTGCAGTCCCGGCACGCCGGCCTGCATCAGTTCGCGGCATTGGGCCACGCTCCATTCCACGCCCACCTGCTTCACTTCCTCGTCCGTCTTGCATTTGAGCAGTTCGGCAGCCAGTGCCTGTGGCAGGTCGCAGTGGAACGTCTTGGGCACCATCGTGAGCTGCGACAGCTTGGCGATGGGCTTTATGCCGGGTATGATGGGGATGTCTATGCCGGCACGGCGTGCCCGTTCCACGAAGTCGAAATACTTCCGGTTGTCGTAGAAAAGCTGCGTGACGGCATATTGTGCGCCCATGTCGGCTTTCTGCTTGAGCACCGCCAGGTCGGTTTCCGGGTTGGGTGCCTCCTCGTGCTTCTCCGGATAGCAGGCCACGCCGCAGCAGAACGGTGTGCCGGGGCACTTGATGGGGGAGCCGTCCACGAAAAATCCCTCATGGAAGCGGTTGATGTGCGCCAGCAGCTCCGTGGCGTGCGAATAGCCGTCGCCCGTGGGCTTGAAGGTGCTGTCCTCGCGGGCCTTGTCGCCGCGCAGCACGAGCAGGTCGGTGATGCCCAGGAACTGCAGGTCGAGCAGCATGTATTCCGTGTCCTCGCGCGTGTAGCCGCTGCACAGCACGTGCGGCACCACCGGTATGTCATACCGCTGCCGTATGGCGGCGGCCACGGCTATCGTGCCCGGACGCCGCCGGATGCGCAGGCGCTGCATGATGCCGTCGCCTATTTCGCGGTACACGTATTCGCTCCGGTGGTTGGTGATGTTGATATAGGCAGGACTGAATTCCTGCAGGGTGTCTATGGTGCGGAACAGGCTGTCCATGCCTGTCCCCTTGAGCGGGGGCAGCACTTCGAACGAGAAAATCGTTCCCTGGTGGTTCCGAATCAAATCGATAACGTTCATTGCGTACACTATTTGGACAAAGGTACGAAAAGATTCTCAAAAAAGGGGCAGCCGCGGCAGTAATTATAAAAAACATCCCCTTTCCTTACATTTGGTCTGGAAAGGGGATGCAAGAAACGGTCGGCGACCAGTTCATACAAACATATATGTCACATACACATTTGTGGTACAGTCGCCTGAACGTTCTTACTATGAAGACGATATTTTTTATTTGCTTGTCGTGATGACCGCACGGCTCATGCACGGGTCGTCGTAGAACATGTTCTCCACGCCGCCCTTGTAGTCGATCTTCAGCTGTGCCTTGTCCACGCCGAACTCGTTGACAAGGCAGTCATACACGGCTTCCGCGCGCGCCTTGCTCAGGCGTTCGTTGCCCTTCTTGCTGCCCGTACCGGCATCGGCATAACCCGTGATGGTGTAAACCGTGTTCGGGTCGCCCTGCTTGATGGCTTCGGCAAACATGCCGAGGTTCACGCGGGCTTCGTTAGACAGCTTGCTCTTGTTGATTTTGAAGGTAACGAAGTTGGACGCGGCAATCTGCCGGACGACGGTCTCTTTCTCCTTGCCGCCCTGTGCAAGTGCGTCCCGCAGGCGGGCGTTCTCTTCGCCCATCCGGTTGAGGCGGTCGCGCATAGCGTCAACTTCTCTTCTGTGGTCCACGGTGCGGATAACGGTCTTGCTGCGGTCCCAGCCGCGCCGTTTGAACTTGTAGGTCAGGCCGATGGCGGCGGTGAACATGCCCTCGCCGCCGCGTCCGCCCGCCTCGCCGTCGAATTGGTCATCCACGAGCGTGCCGCGCAGGTCGAGGTTCAGGTCCAGGGCCGCGCAGAGGCGGAACGAGTTGAGCAGGCCGAAGTGGGCCGAGATGTCGGTTTCCTTCGGCTCGTCGGACGTGTGCATCACGCCGAGACCGCCGTAGGCACTGATGTTGTAGAAGCGGTTTTCCTTGTAGCCGCCTATAAGGTTCGTGAGGTTGAACAGCGCGTCAACGTGGAAGTTGTAGTAACCGAACTTCTGCTTCTCCAGCCAATAGCCGTTGCCGCCCTTGCCGGGCACGTCCTCGCCGGTGCTGTGCGCCAGCGCGCCTTTCTGCGTGGCGCCCTTTATCTTCAGGCCGCTGTACATCACGCGCACGCCGATGCCCGGAGTGAACCACTTGCCCACGGCGATGTCGAGTGCCGGGGCGATGCGGTCGCCGAACGAGGCCTGCCGGTCATGGTCGCCGAAGAACACCTGCCCTCCGGCACCGGCACTGACAAACCAGTTGTCCCAGAAGCGGTTGGTCTCCACCTTATACTTGTCCGAGCTGTATTCCACGGTTTCCGTGACATCGGCGTTTGGTTCGGCCTGTGCGAAGGCCGAACCGGCAACCGCAAGGCAAGCTGCTGCCATAATCACTCTTTTTTTCATCGTATGCATGATTTGTTATTTTAATGTTGTCTTCAGGCGGAGCCTATCATTCACTTACACTTTTTCTTTGCATGGTGTACCTGTAATTGTTGTCGATGATGGTTTGCGTCAGCAGGTCACAATTTACAGTAAATGTGCCAAAATTAGCCCAACCACTTATTCGTCTCATTCCGGCATAGTCCATGAAAATAATACCCAATGGTCCGGGATTCGAAAGATTCGCAATAGCATTCGTGATTGTCAAGGCCACATCCCGTGCATTATATATATATTCAAGTGTAGTACCTGATGAGCCTTGATAACCGGATACATGGTTCACTGCCCAATTCTTATTGATGAAATAATTAGATTCCGCATTTGAGAATTGTATGGTCGTATTCATTAGCGTTGTAAAATAACTGATTTTAGTGCTACTGCTACCTGTATAACTATAATAGTCTTGCACATGATAATCTGTAGAATTGTCTCCATACGTAATTGTAGCAATTGCAGAATCAGGATCATCAGGCCAGCCTGACACCAGTCCGACATTCAGGCGGCTGCTATACTCGTCACGGGTCAGTACTATCATCTTGCCGCGACACTCGCCAATCGTGAGGTTCGGACTCCATTCCACTATGTCATACCCACTCAATACGCCGGATAAGCGAGAACTCCAATTATTTGTGTTTTTTCCGATCCAGCCACCACCTTCAGATTCATGTCTCAGTTGCACGAAAACGAACTCGCCCGGATTCGCTTCAAGTTTTTCTTCAAACAAGTTTAAAGCGTCGGTCAAAGAAATGTCTGTAGCGGTCACACCGTGGTAAATCCAAAATTCATTTTGAAGAATACGCCACGCCGGACGCAAGTCGAAAGCCCTGATGCCAGAGTTCCACTGTTCTTCCAATGTGAGGCCTTGTGTGCGACCGAGATCCAATGTCGAACTGTATGCTGCCGCATCGTGCGTACCGGGGATGCTCAACTGCTGCACGTAGATGTTATCATCCAACGGGGTAATCCAGTTGTTGCCGGTAACTTCTTCACTCGGCCACGTAGGCAGGGTCAGGCTACCCTTTGAACTGGCAGTAAAGTTTGCGTCAGTCGTGCTTCCTGAAGTCCCGTTAACGGTGACAGTCAGTTCTGAACTTCCGGCAACATTCGGACGGATAGTTATCGGATTTTCCGAATCAATGTCAATAGGAGGCAGGAATACGGTGAACGTCATAGACTCACCGGCCTGCAGGTCAATGTAGTTGTTATCGCCCTGCTTTACTCCCACAAACACGGTCTGCGTGTTGCTGCCCACTTCCTCTTCTTCCATCTCACCGCTCGCGATGTCGTACTTGAACTCTGCGGAAGAAGCATTGTAGATGATTGAAAGTCCTGTCACCGCAACATACTCCTCATTTGCGGAACTGCTCTCACGGCCTTGGAGCGTAATCTGGAGCGTGGTCATGATTGGCTTGAATGTCAAAGCTACTTCATCTACTGGAATAGTAGAAGTGTCAGCCACCATGTAGGCATTTGTCATATCCGGGGCGCCCATGTAGTTCCCGTTCGTTGCGTCGTCAGGGAATGTACATGTCTGGTTTTGGTTGAGCTGGCATGTGGCTATTCCGTCTGATGACACGCTTATCTTGCTGTCATCCGCAGGATAAACCGCATAGAAGTTGTGCATGCCGCTTCCCCATACCAGGCCGTTTTCGTTGTTCTGGAGCGTACCTTTATTCTCGGTCGTTTCATCCTTGAGTACGGTATAGTCCGCATTCTTTACATCGTATGCCTCATAGCAGTAGATGCGTATCACGTCCCCGTCCGTCCAGTTGATCTGGTACGGGTCTTCATCGTCATAGACGGTACGCGTAGATACACCACTGCTCAGCGTGAAGTTCACGGTTACCCCAGCGGAAGCGGTGTTGCTATCGTTGCCGAACTCATCGTCAGAGCATCCGCTGAAAGCTCCGGCGACTACCAGTCCTGCACACAGGGTACTTAAATACTTTTTCATTTTGAATCTGTTTTTTAGTTAATTAATCGTCCCATGAAGTAATCTCAAAGCTACCACCCTCTGTCTGTCTGCTAATATCGACAGTGGTATTCCCATCTTCAGTGACGACTTTGTTCCCCTCATAAGAACCGGCGCAGATGCCGCTTTCCAAGTTCACGGGAGTCTCCTTTGTGACGGGAGCCTCGTACATTGCTTTTTCTTTTTCCATCTTATATAGAATTTAAATTGTTAATACTGTATGAGTGTTATAATCTTGCTTCTTTTGTCGTAGCGTGTTGAATGTGGCCATTTTCGGTGTAATGGTCTTTCAGCTTGCCGAAAAGGATGCTACCCTTCTTAAGGGTATATCTCTTGGTAGGAGATCAACAAAAAGATATAAGTGGCTGAATGTTTGCAGGTTATCAAGGGCTATTGTTTCCATTTTTGCGCATGTAGGCTAAAAAAACAAAGGATTTTTTTGGGATTTTCCCAAAAAAACGTTGACGATTTCACTGAAAATCTATACCTTTGCTGTTGAAAGTATGCAGCTACGGACATAAAAGTGTATCTCCTACCAAGAGATGCGCTTTTTTTATTTTTCCTCTTGTCAAGTTTGTTGAT
>CAZGSE010000052.1:0-14070 GCA_964528135.1 uncultured Paraprevotella sp.
GCCTTGGAAAAAGAGCGATTCCTTTGGTTGTTCCGGCTAAAAACGGTAATTTTGCACCGCTTTTCGGCATCATCGAATGATGCGCACATCGTGTGATGGTGAGATTAAGCATCAAAACTTAATTTAGAGTAACACAAAAAAATTACCGTAATGAAAGAAATCAATGTAAAAGGAACGGCCAGGACCGCAACGGGCAAGAAGGCCGCACGTGAAATCCGTAAGGCCAACGCAGTACCCTGCAACCTGTATGGCGAAGCCAAGGACGAAAACGGCAAACCCGTGGCCCAGTCGTTCACTGTGACCAACGAGAACCTGCGCAACCTGATCTACACGCCGGACATCTACGCCGTGAACTTGGACATCGACGGACAAAAGCACAAGGCAGTCCTGAAAGAAATCCAGTTCCACCCCGTAAAAGACAACGTGCTGCATGTTGACTTCTACGAGGTCAACGAGACGAAGCCCATCATCATGGAAGTGCCCATCAAACTGAACGGGCTGGCAGAAGGTGTAAAGGCCGGCGGACGCCTGACGGCATCCGTGCGCAAGCTCAAGGTGAAAGCCGTTTATACGAACATTCCCGAACGTCTGAACATCGATGTGACCAAATTGGGACTGGGCAAGACCATCAAGGTGGGCGAACTGAGTTTCGAGGGTCTGGAACTGATTACCAGCAAGGAAGTTGTGGTTTGCCAGGTGAAGATGACCCGCGGCGCAAGGGCTGCCGCCGCTGCCGGAAACTAAACCCTGTCGGCAAGAATGAAATATCTGATTGCAGGCTTGGGCAACATCGGTCCGGAATACGAAGGAACCCGCCACAATATAGGTTTTAGAGTGTTGGACGCCTTGGCCAAGGCGTCCAACCTCGTTTTTGAAGACAAGCGCTACGGTGCGGTGGCCTCCCTGTCGCTCAAAGGGCAACAGCTGACGCTGCTCAAACCGTCCACCTACATGAACCTGAGCGGGAACGCCGTGAGATACTGGATGAACAAGGAAAACATCCCGCTGGAACGCCTGCTGGTGGTGGTGGACGACTTAGCCCTGCCCTTCGGCACCCTGCGCATGAAGCCGGGAGGCAGCGATGCCGGCCACAACGGCCTGAAACACATAGCCGCAGTGCTGGGCACGCAAACTTACGCACGCCTGCGGTTCGGCATCGGCAACGACTTCCCGCGGGGTGGACAGATAGGCTACGTGCTGGGGCAGTTCACGGAAGACGACCTGAAAGCCATGGACGGACGCGTGGAACAGGCCTGCGAAATGATCAAGAGCTTCTGCCTGGCCGGCATACAGGTAACCATGAACCAGTATAACAAAAAATAAGCACGACATGGGGGAAGCAAGAATCGACAAATGGCTGTGGGCCGCACGCATCTTCAAAACCCGCTCCATGGCCGCGGCAGCCTGCAAGAAAGGCCAGGTGTGCATGAAAGGCGCACAGCTGAAACCGTCACGGAACATCAAGGAAGGTGACGTGGTGGAAGTGCGCAAGCCACCAGTCACGTATTCCTTCAGGGTGAAACAGGCCATAGAGAAACGGGTGGGTGCGAAACTCATCCCCGACATCCTGGAAAACGTCACCCCGCCGGAACAATACGAACTGCTGGAAATGAACCGCCTGAGTGGATTCGTCAACCGTGCGAAAGGCACGGGACGGCCGACGAAGAAAGACCGCCGCAACCTGGAGGAATTTACCGCGGCGGAATATCTGGACGACCTCCTCTTCGACTTCGACATGGAGGACAACGGAAGTGAAGGCGAAGAGGGCGAATAACGCCATGCAGAAAAGGATGCGGCATAACGGACTTCACATTGCTTTCCTTTTTTGCAATTCTGCGCCTTTTCTGCGATTATCTCACAGTTTTTCTTTATCTTTGTCACTCTGACAGAAATCAATAAAAGCTAAACATATATGTTCGACAATCTGAGCGAAAGACTCGAACGGTCTTTCAAGATTCTGAAAGGTGAAGGGAAAATCACCGAAATCAACGTGGCCGAAACCCTGAAGGACGTGCGCCGCGCACTGCTCGATGCAGACGTGAACTATAAGGTGGCCAAGACGTTCACCGACACCGTAAAGCAGAAAGCCTTGGGACAGAACGTGCTCACCGCCGTAAAGCCCAGTCAGCTGATGGTGAAGATCGTACACGATGAGCTGGCGGCCCTCATGGGAGGCGAAACGGCCGAACTCCACCTGCAAGGCCATCCGGCCGTCATCCTCATGGCGGGGCTCAACGGTGCGGGTAAGACCACGCTCTCCGGCAAACTGGCCCTGATGCTGAAAAGCAAGAAGAAAAAGAATCCGCTGCTGGCGGCCTGCGACATCTACCGCCCCGCCGCCATCGAGCAACTGAAAGTGCTGGGCGAACAGACAGGCATCCCCGTATATAATGAACCGGACAACAAGGATGCGGTGCAGATTGCGCAGAACGCCATCAGGGAAGCCAAGGCCAAGGGCTACGACGTGGTCATCGTGGACACCGCCGGACGCCTGGCCGTGGACGAACAGATGATGCAGGAAATCGCCGCCATAAAGAATGCCATCCAGCCGGACGAAACGCTGTTCGTGGTGGATGCCATGACGGGACAGGATGCCGTGAACACGGCGAAGGAGTTCAACGAGCGCCTGGACTTTGACGGCGTGGTGCTCACCAAGCTGGACGGTGACACCCGCGGCGGTGCGGCCCTCTCCATCCGCACGGTGGTGAACAAGCCCATAAAGTTCATCGGCACGGGCGAGAAGATGGAAGCCATAGACCAGTTCCATCCCGCACGTATGGCCGACCGCATCCTCGGCATGGGGGACATCGTGTCGCTCGTGGAGAAAGCCCAGGAACAATATGACGAGGAAGAAGCCCGCCGCCTGCAAAAAAAGATTGCCAAGAACCAGTTCGACTTCAACGACTTCATGAGCCAGATACAGCAAATCAAGAAGATGGGCAACCTGAAAGACCTGGCCAGCATGATTCCCGGCGTGGGCAAAGCCCTCAAGGACATCGACATCGATGACAACGCCTTCAAAAGCATTGAAGCCATCATACAGAGCATGACGCCACGCGAACGCACCCACCCGGAGATATTGAACACGAGCCGCCGCCAGCGCATTGCCAAGGGTTCGGGCACGAACATCCAGGAGGTGAACCGCCTGATCAAACAGTTCGACCAGACGCGCAAGATGATGAAGATGGTCACGAGCAACAAGATGGGCAAGATGATGAGTGGCATGCCCAAAATTCCCGGCATGCCGAAGATGCCCAAAATGAAATAAACGGCCGGGACTGAAAAGGAACCTGACACGGACACACATTCAACCTAAATAAACGAAGAAAGGAGACTGACATCATGCAACTGATAGACGGAAAGGCTACCGCCGCACAAATCAAGGCCGAAATAGCCGAAGAGGTGAAACAAATCGTAGAAGCCGGCGGCAAACGTCCCCATCTGGCCGCCATCCTCGTGGGGCACGACGGCGGAAGCGAAACTTATGTGCGCAATAAAGTCATCGCATGCGAGGCCTGTGGTTTCAAATCCACCCTCCTCCGCTTTGAGGACACCATCAGCGAGGAAGAACTGCTGGCAGAAGTGGAGAAACTGAACCGGGACGAAGATGTGGACGGCTTTATCGTGCAACTGCCGCTTCCCGGCCACATCTCAGAACAGAAAGTCATCGAAGCCATAGACTACCGCAAGGACGTGGATGGCTTCCATCCCATCAACGTGGGGCGAATGGCCATCGGCCTTCCCTGCTACATATCGGCCACACCGAAAGGCATCCTTGAACTGCTCCGCCGTTACCATATCGAGACGAAAGGACGGAAGTGCGTCATCCTGGGGCGCAGCAACATCGTGGGCAAACCCATGGCCCAACTCATGATGCAGAAACAATACGGCGATGCCACCGTCACCGTGTGCCACAGCCATAGCCTCGACCTGAAGAAGGAATGCCGCGAAGCCGACATCATTATTGCCGCCATAGGCCAGCCCGACTTCGTGACGGCCGACATGGTGAAAGAAGGGGCTACCGTCATCGATGTGGGTACGACCCGCGTACCGGATGCAACGAAGAAAAGCGGTTTCCGCCTGAACGGTGATGTGAAATTCAGTGAGGTGGCTCCCAAATGTGCTTACATCACGCCTGTCCCCGGCGGAGTAGGCCCGATGACCATCTG
Organism: uncultured Paraprevotella sp.; assembly: GCA_964528135.1. Lineage (GTDB taxonomy): Bacteria > Bacteroidota > Bacteroidia > Bacteroidales > Bacteroidaceae > Paraprevotella. Next base: position 4,170 of record CAZGSE010000052.1, read on the forward strand.
CATGCTGATGATGAACACGCTCTCGGCCGGAAAGAAAGAATTCTACCGGTAATCCACAAAAAATACAGCCTTTACGCGCGAGGACATACCGCAACCGGGCATATTTTCAGTAAATGCCCTGCATGGCTTTCCCGCGCACAGAAACCGGGCGCACCCCCGCTCCTCCAAAGGGAGAAAGGGTTGCGCCCGGTTTTGATAATACCCAAGGCGGGAAAATGCTATGACATAGTGCCCCCCATGATGTCCAGCAACTCACTCGTAATGGCCTGTTGGCGTCCTTTGTTGTAAGCCACCGTCAGGTCCTGTATCAGATTGTTGGCGTTGTCCGTTGCAATCTGCATGGCCACGCTACGGGCGGCATGCTCCGAGGCATTGGAATCCAATACCATTGTATAAACCTGTAGCTTCAACACTTCGGGAATCATACGTTCCATCAGAGCCTCTGCCGAGGGTTCTATCAAATAGTCCGGCACGTTCCGGCCGCTTTGGGTTTCCTGGAGTTCGGGCAGAGTGAAAGGCAGGTAAACGGTGTTGAGCAGTTCCTGTGAACCTGCGGACTTGAAATGGTGATAAATGAGGTCCACTTGGTCGAAATCGCCTGAAAGATAACGCCTGCACAGTTCATCGGCCAACTGTTCGGCCGCCTTGTAACTGGGTTTGTCAACCATTTGTGTATAATCACCGGCCGGCACAAAGCCCATTTTTTTTACGGCATCGGTTATCTTCCGGCCCAGCGGGTAAATGGTCAGTTGTTCCTTGGGCAGTTCCTTGTTGCTGTCCACCCACTGTTGGAAACGCCGTATCACATTGGAGTTGAACCCGCCGCACAAGCTGCTGTTTGAGGATAAGATGACCAGTGCCTTTCGCTTCACCTCCCGCCGCACAGTAAACGGGGATTCCGTTGAAACACCGGATTGCAGGAAGTGGGTCATGATGGCGGACATCTGCCTCTCATAGGGCAGCATGCCCGCGATGACATCCTGTGCCTTGTGCAGCTTGGCGGAAGCCACCATCTTCATGGCCGATGTGATTTTCAGCGTGTTATTGGCCGAGATAATCCTACCTTTTACTTCTTTCAACGATGCCATGGCACTTTAGTTTTTGAACAGTTGCAGGGTAGATTTGGCAACCTCCTCGATGATGGCAGTCACCTCATCGTTGATGACACCGGCTTCCAAAACGTCTATCACATCCTTCTGGTGCGACGAGCGGAGAGTCTCCAGGAATTCATGTTGGAATGCCCTCACCTGGTCGATGCGGATGTCGCGCATCAGACTGTGCGTGCCGCAGTACAAGATGGCGATTTGTTCACCCACCGGCATCGGGGAGTATTGTGGCTGTATCAGCAACTGGTTGTTCTTACGTCCACGGTCGATGGTCATTATCGTCACGGAATCCATGTCGCTGCTGAACTTGGAGAACGCTTCCAGCTCACGGTACTGTGCCTGGTCGATTTTCAACGTCCCGGCTACTTTCTTCATACTCTTGATTTGCGCGCTCCCCCCCACGCGGGACACGGATATACCTACGTTAATGGCCGGACGGAATCCTTGGTTGAACAGGTCGGTTTCCAGGAAAATCTGCCCGTCGGTAATGGAAATCACGTTGGTGGGGATGTAGGCCGACACATCGCCTGCCTGGGTTTCGATGATGGGCAGGGCCGTGAGCGAACCGCCACATTTCACTTTCCCTTTCAGGCTTTCGGGCAGGTCGTTCATGTGTTCGGCCACATCTTGCTGGTTGATAATCTTGGCAGCCCGTTCCAACAGACGCGAATGCAAATAGAATATGTCGCCCGGATAGGCTTCCCGGCCTGACGGGCGGCGGAGAATCAACGACACCTCGCGGTAGGCGACAGCCTGTTTCGACAAGTCGTCATACACCACCAGCGCATGACGCCCCGTGTCACGGAAATATTCCCCGATAGCAGCCCCAGCAAACGGTGCAAAATATTGCAGCGCAGCGGGGTCAGCTGCCGTTGCGGCCACCACCACCGTATAGTCCATCGCCCCCTTTTCACGCAGGGTGTTGACAATGTTGGCCACGGTGGAACCTTTCTGCCCCACGGCCACATAGATGCAATACACCGGTTTCCCCGCCTCATAGGCCGAACGCTGGTTGATGATGGTGTCTATAGCTATGGCGGTCTTGCCCGTCTGCCGGTCGCCGATAATCAACTCACGCTGCCCGCGTCCGATAGGAATCATGGCATCGATGGCCTTGATGCCCGTCTGCAACGGTTCCGACACCGGCTGGCGGAAGATGACACCGGGCGCCTTGCGTTCCAGAGGCATCTCGAACAGTTCGCCGTCCACGGCACCACGCCCGTCCAACGGCACGCCCAACGGGTCTATGACACGCCCCAACATATTCTCGTTGACACGGATAGAGGCTATGCGCCCCGTACGTTTCACAATCATGCCCTCTTTGATGAGGTCGGTCGCCCCCAAGAGGACGACACCCACATTGTCCTCTTCGAGGTTCATCACAACCCCCATCACTCCGTTTTCGAATTCCAGCAGTTCGTTGGCCTCGGCATGGAGCAGGCCGTAGATGCGTGCCACGCCATCGCTAACCTGCAACACGGCGCCCACCTCGTCGAACTGGATCGTAGTGTTGATTCCCTTGAGCTGCTGGAGCAGAACCTCGGAAACTTCACTGGGTTTTATTTTATCTGGCATATCTCTTTCTTCTTTTCGTTATACGATCCTTCTGTTTCTTTCAATAAACTGTTTCTTCACACTTCTCAACTGTCCGGCGATACTGGCATCTATAAGCCAGTAGCCGATGCCGAGGATGGCTCCGCCGATAATCTCCGGATCCACCTTGATGTTGAACTCCACTGTACGTCCACGGTACTTTTGCAGGATGAGCTGCTTCAGTTCGTCGAGCGTCTGTTGGGGAAGGGGGACAGCCGTGACGAGCCAACCTTGGCGTATCCTTTTCTTCTTCCGGTAGAGGAAGAGGTAGGAATACAAGATGAACATCAGCAGCTTTTCCCGCTTGTTCTCCAACACCAGGCCGAAGAACCTGGACAGCTCCCAGCAGCATGGATCCTTCCCCCTTGCCGTATTCTCCAGCAGGCTGATTTTGTCTTGCCGGGACACAACGGGGTTCTCTATCGTGTGGCGGATGTCCGGAACCTGCTTGTACCGGGACAACACCTGCTGTGCCTGCTCGTAGATTTCGGTCTCATGATGATTCTCACAAGCAAACTCAAGCAGGGCGCGGGCATAACGTCTCGAAATGATTCCTATATCCATCTTTTCTCTTATTCGATATTCGTGTTAGACCTTGCTTCGTCCATCAGGCGGTTCACCATAGCCAGCTGGTCTTCATCACCGGAGAGTTTTTCACGCATGATTCTCTCCGCAATGGCGACCGACAGCACAGCCACCTGCCGCCGGATGTCGTTGATGGCACTTTCCTTTTCTGCCGCAATCTGGTGGCGCGTCTCATCCAATTTCTTCTGCGCTTCCACCCTGGCACGTTCGCGGGCCTCGGCAATGATGCGGTCGCGCGCGGCAGCCGCATCCTTCAGGATGGCGGCTTGCTTCTCCTGCACAGTGGCCATCAGCTTTGCGCTTTCTGCCTTGACCTGTTGCAACTGTTCGTTGGCCTCACGCGCAGCCTTGAGCGAATTGTCGATATATTCTTTCCGTTTGTCCACCATCGTGATAATGACCGGGAACGCATACTTCGCCAGGACGAAGAACACGACCCCGAAGATAACCACCATCCAAAACAGTGTACCCGGATCTGGGGTTAGCAGTCCCATAAGGCAAACGGATTAGAGGAACAACGTCAGCAGACAGACAACGATGGCAATCAAGGCAACACCTTCAACCAACGCTGCCGCGATAATCATGTTCGTACGTATGTTATTGGTTTCTGACGGTTGACGGGCAATGGCATCCATTGCCGAACCACCGACCCGTCCGATACCTATGCCGGCACCGATGGCGGCAAGACCTGCGCCAATGGCTGCGCCTAACTTCGTAAGACTAACTCCTGCAAGTGCTTGTAATAAAACTGTCAGTAACATAATTTCTTTCGTTTTAAATTAATAATTTGTTTTTATATTCTTCATTTTATTCTATTTCTTCTCTTCCTTCACCTGTGAGAGGCCAATGAACACGGCGGACAGCAGGGTAAATACGTAGGCTTGGATGAAAGCCACCAATATCTCTATCATGTTCATGAAAATGCCGAACAGCACGGAAATGAATGTCATGGACCCGTTGATGACAGGGCCGAGCTTGGCCGTGATGAAAATGATGGACACGATGCTCAAGATAGCGGCATGCCCCGCCATGATGTTGGCGAACAGACGGATCATCAGGGCAAAGGGTTTGGAGAACACCCCGAAAAACTCAATCAGAGGCATGAGTGGAACCGGCGCTTTTAACCACGTGGGCACGTCGGGCCAGAAAATATCTTTCCAATAACCCTTGGTTCCATACAGGTTCGTCAGGACGAACGTGCAGAGCGCCAACACCATTGTGACGGCAATGTTGCCCGTTACGTTCGCACCTCCGGGGAAAAACGGGATGAGTCCCATCAAATTGTTGATGAGTACAAAGAAAAACGCCGTGAGCAAGAAAGGGGCATACCGGCGATAATTCTCTCCTATGCTGTTTTTGATGAGATCATCATGAATGGTCAGCACCGTGGCTTCTATCATGCCCACGCCTCTTCCGGGGGCACCTTCACTCACGTCATGTTTTTTGTACCAGCGGGCACATCCCAACATAATGGCCAATAGCAGGCCGCTGTTAATCAACATGGCCAATACGTTCTTCGTAATAGAGATGTCAAAGGGGCGGATTTCCTGCCCCGCAGTGTCCGTTTCCACGAGTTTGTTTTCATAAGGGCCGCTTTTTGCAATGTGCAGTCCCTCATATTCTCCGCTTTCCCTCAAACGTTCGGAGGAAAACACATGCCAGCCCGTACTGCTTTTCACAATAACAGGCAAAGGAATGCGCAGGGAAACACCGCCAATGTCGGTGATATGCCATTCATAGGCATCCTCGATGTGCCCGAACACGATTTCGTTGACATCTACGTCCTTGTTTCCTTCCTTTTCCGCATGCAAGGGAACAGACAGCAGCAGGAGCAGTCCTGCGACAGATAGAAATTTCACTATTTTCATTCCTCTACAAATTCTTTTTATGCGCATGGTTTCCGCGTGTCGTTGCCCTTATCAGGGTTCGGACACACAAGCAGACACCTCGTTGCCGTTGACTTCCACAAACCCACCCCCGATGGTAATCTGTTCTTTTTTCCCGCCAGTGCGGAACGTGATTTCGCCTTGGCACAATGAGGAAATCAGAGGAGCATGGTTTTCGTAAACGCCGAACAGTCCGGCGGTTCCCGGAAGTTTCACGTATTTCACGAATCCGTCGAATAGGGTCCTTTTCGGTGAAACTATGAGCAGATGGATTTTTTCGTTTTCCATAATTCCGTCACCCTAACCTTGCGCCGCATTAAGCAGTTTCTTTCCTTTTTCTATGGCATCCTCTATGGTGCCCACGTTCAGGAACGCCTGTTCGGGAAGGTTGTCCACCTCGCCGTCCAGAATCATCTTGAATCCCTTGATGGTGTCTTCGATGGAAACCATCACACCCGGTACACCAGTGAACTGTTCGGCCACGGCGAAAGGCTGTGACAGGAAGCGTTGCACCCTCCGGGCGCGATTCACCGTCAGACGGTCTTCATCCGACAACTCGTCCATACCAAGAATAGAAATGATATCTTGCAGTTCCTTGTTGCGTTGCAAAATCTGCTTTACGCGTTGGGCCGTCTCATAGTGTTCCTTGCCCACAATGAGCGGATCCAGGATACGCGAAGTGGATTCCAGCGGGTCAACGGCCGGATAGATGCCCAGTTCGGTTATCTTGCGGCTCAACACCGTGGTGGCATCCAAATGGGTGAACGTGGTGGCCGGTGCCGGGTCGGTCAAGTCATCGGCCGGCACATATACGGCCTGCACCGAAGTGATGGAACCATTCTTGGTGGAGGTGATGCGTTCCTGCATCTGCCCCATTTCAGAAGCCAAGGTAGGCTGGTAGCCCACGGCCGAAGGCATACGTCCCAACAGGGCGGACACTTCGGAACCGGCTTGGGTGAAGCGGAAGATGTTGTCGATGAAGAACAGAATGTCACGCGGTCCTTCCCCCGTGTTGCTGTCGCGGAATGATTCAGCCAATGTCAACCCCGACAGTGCCACAGATGAACGTGCGCCGGGAGGTTCATTCATTTGTCCGAACACCATGGACACTTGCGACTTCTCTACTTCTTTCTCGTCCACTTTCGACAGGTCCCATTTCCCGGCTTCCATGCTTTTCAGGAATTCGTCTCCATATTTGATAACGCCGGATTCTATCATTTCGCGCAACAGGTCGTTGCCTTCACGTGTACGTTCGCCCACACCGGCGAATACCGAAAAACCGTTGTGCTTTTTCGCGATGTTGTTGATCAGCTCCTTGATTAGCACGGTCTTGCCCACACCGGCACCGCCGAACAGGCCAATCTTACCGCCTTTAAGATACGGTTCAAGCAAATCGATGACCTTGATGCCCGTGAAGAGCACCTCCTGCGAGGTGGTCAGATCCTCAAACTTCGGTGGTTCGCGATGGATAGGGAAAGCCCCCGCAGTGTCCAGTTCCTTCATGCCGTCAATGGCTTCGCCCACTACGTTCATCACCCGTCCACGAATCTGTGTCCCCACGGGCATGGTAATGGGTTTACCGGTGGAAACGACCTTCATGCCCCGTTGCAAGCCGTCGGTACTATCCATGGCTATGGTGCGCACCGTGTCTTCGCCGATATGTTGCTGCACTTCCACAATCAGTGTTTTCCCGTTAGGACGCCGTATTTTCAAAGCGTCATGAATGCCGGGCAGATTGGATGCATTCCTGTTTTCACCGTGTTCGAAATGGACATCCACTACCGGGCCGATAATTTGTGCTATGTGTCCTAAAACCTCCATAAAATGCTTTTATACCTTAATTTTATTATCGTGAATTAAACTTCTTTTGCACTGTGTCCGGATCAATCCTTTATTGTTTTTATTCGTCTTTCCCCACATAGGTCTGAGCAATTTGCCTTCATGTCCTTATACATTCTTTAAACCACGACCCTCCTTTTATCTTTTTATTTATAAATGTTTAACCTCAAAAACCGTTGTTTTTTGGTTATATCAAAGTTACGACTTAATTCGTATTTTCGTAAATTTGCGGAATTAATAATATTCATGATTTCTATTGGCCGTTTTTATGGAACTGACACCTTTAAAATATTTCGTCAAGCTGGCCAGCGTACTCTCTTATACCGAGGCCGCCAAGGAACTGTTTATTACGCAAAGTACACTCTCTTTGAGTATAAAACACCTGGAAGAAGAACTGGGCACTCCCTTGTTCGACCGCATAGGAAAAAAAATCTACCTGACGGATGCCGGACGGGATTTCCTGGCCTATGCCCGCAAGGCATTGGAAGAGGTGGAATATGGAATGCAACATCTGAAAGAGATGCAACACTCATATACGGGAAAAGTCAGGATCGGCGTAATCTACAGCCTGTTCCCGTTGCTGAATATTTGCGTGCTCAAATTTATCCGAACCTATTCCAAGGCCGAGCTTTCCATCGTTTATTCCCATTCTGTCCTGGAGCTGGCGGACCTCATCAACTCCAACAAACTGGATTTTGCACTGAGTTACAACCCACAGGATGCTTCCGCCTTGATGGAATCCACTGAATATGCTTGTCTGCCCTTGTGCATCATAGCCCATAGGAATCATCCCGTAACCATCCGCAAACAATTCTCCCTGACAGACCTGAATGAGTTTCCTGTCATATTTCTGGATAAAGAGCTTTACACCCGTAAAGTCATTGACCGCATGCTGGCACAGTACAAGGTGAAAGTGAAACCGCAAATCGAGGTGAACAGTACGCCCCTACTGCTTGAGATGCTACGCACTGGGCATTGGATATCCATCTTACCCCAGGATGTCGCGGTGAGCAGTCCTGACCTGAGAACAATCCCGATTAAGGAAAAAGTGGAGCGGATGCACATCTGCCTGCTTTCCTTGAAAGGCAAACGACACTCTCTATTAACTGAAAAGTTTTTGGAAGTGATGCGCCAGGAGATCCAGGAAATCGCGGGACATCATCCTGAAAAGAACAGGGAAATGAAATTCCGACAAGAACAAACGGTATAACTTTGCTGAACCAAGAGGAAGTAAAAACGAGACACGGTAGATTATTTCCTTTATCTGCCTTCTATGCGATGTATGTTTCACATACTTTCTGCCTGCATACGGCATAAAGTATGCAGGCAAGCCGCGCAACACTCAGAATGGAATCAAATATTCTCCACCCTCCAGCGGCCACGCTTCAGGTAAGTATAACACAATACCAAGATACACAGTCCATAGACATGTTCAGATGTCCAACACCAAGCCACATCGAGTCTCAGATATTCGATAATGACACATATATATACAGTATAAAGGCTAAGTGTGGCCAATTCCAGTAGGAAAGCCATGCGTGTGTTGCCCGTACCGGACACAGCTTGGAAATAGATGTTGCCCGGCGCAATCAGCAAAGGAGTAGTACAATAAACCCACAACGAAGGAATGGCTGCCGTTATCAATTCCGGGATATTGGTGTACACCCCCAGTATCACCCGCGGGAACAAGGCAAAGAGTGCCACCATAGGCAGGACAATCAGGAACGTGAGACGGACGTGTTGCCTGATGGTGCGCATCACGGCCTCTTCGTGCCCTGCCCCAATGAGGTTGCTCACTAACGCACTACACGTAGAGGCAAAAGCCGCCACCACCATGAAAGAAATGCCGGAAATGTTACGCACCACATTGGTGATAGCCAATGCACGTTCGCCCAGGTGTTCCACGAAAAGGAAAAACAGGAACCATGTGGAAAGAGAAATGAAATTCTGAACCATCGTCCAGAAAGACACATCTAGGATGCGGCATAGTTTGTGCCGGTCAAAACGCACACAGCAATCCAATCCGTATTTCTTCAAATCCACGTGGCGGTAAGTATAAACCACAAAAAACACCACGGAAACAAGTTCGGCCAACGATGACCCGATGGCTGCCCCTGCAATGCCAAGCGGCGGGAATCCCAATTTCCCGTAAATCAGGATATAATTGAACACAACATTGGATAACACCATTACAACCGAGTTCAACGTCAGCGTCTTGGTTTGCACTGTACCAACGAAGAAAGCCCTGAACATCACAGCCACAAAAGAAAAAAAGAAACCAAATATGCGCCAGTCCAAATAGCTTATGGCCGCTTGGACAATGTGCGGAGAGGAAACAACGACAGGCAACAATACCGGAGTGACAAGTTTGGAAAGCACAAATGCGAACAACGCCAGTCCTAATACGAAATACAGCCCTTGGTAGAAAATATCCCCAATTTCGGCATAATGCCCGCTACCATTCCTGCGGGCCATCAATATCTGCGCCCCAATGCCAAAGCCAAAACCCATCATGAACACCACCATATAATAGACTCCGGCAATAGCAGCGGCTCCAAGTTCCACCTCTCCTACCCGGCCCAAAAAGGCCGTATCGGTCATCCCAATCATCTGTTCCATCAACAAACTGACCAATATGGGATAGGCTATACGCAAAATACCTTTCGTGGAATACACCGTTCCGACAGTATCCTTAACCTGATTCATCAGACAAAAGAAATAAAAATAAAGCGGACAAAATTATAAAAAATACCTAAACCGCACGAACAAAAGTCTAAAGTTTATAAAGCAAACGCATCTAAATTTTACTTGCACCCGTTAGCTAATAACCACGCCAAGCAAATAAAAATTCCCCGGCAGCTCCGTGCGGAGCACCGGGGAACTTCAAAAAGA
>CAZGSE010000053.1:0-12738 GCA_964528135.1 uncultured Paraprevotella sp.
CTGGAAATTCACGACGCAGGTGTATTCTGATATAATGCAGATAGTAATGTTTGAAATTGGCGAACGTGCCGAAATGGAATACAAGCAAGATGGTCATAATTTCACTGTCGGAAAGCGATGCCTTGCGATGCCGGCGGCGAATGCCGGTAGAGGATATGAGTTCACCTTTGGCCATCTCCGCATCAAATTTCTTGCTGAATTCGTCTAACGTACAGAAAATTTCCGTAATTTTGTCTTGGGTAATCATAAGTCGTTATTTTCGTTGATTTGTTATTTCATTTTATAAAGTTACGAAAAACACTTGTGATTACCAATTCTTTTGAGGGATTTTCTTATCCCGAACTCACGTAGTTCTTACACTTACACGACAAGCAACGTTCGCTATAACAATGACGGCTCTATTGCGTCCATAGCTTCTTTCTGTACCAACGGATATAATGCCAGCAACAGCACGCTATATTTCAACTACAACGAAACCTGGAGCGGCAACGGGAACAGCACATCATACGTTGTCACCCAATACACTGCCACAGCCGCAGAAAGCGGGAAAGGCCAAAGAGCGCGCAAGCTGAACCCGCGTAGAAAAATAATGGAGAGACTGGCACAAGGAAGTGAAACCCATACCAACAACACATTACAATGAAAACCGTAAGAACATTATTCCTGCTGGCAGGCCTCTTGTGCGGACAGGCTGCCCTGCATGCACAATTCATAGAAGGGAAAAGAAACACGGCCGCCGGCAACGGCCGCTCCGCCTGGACGGAAGTCAAGAACACACTAAGCAGCAGCGACCGTTCCACCTGGAGCGGAATACGTTTCTCCTACGACCGCTCCATCCTGAAGTCCACCGGCGACTACAGCAACCTCAAGCAAGGATTCAACGGATTCACGCTCAGCTACGTGAAGGCCTGGAACATCAGCAAGCGACTGCCGCTCTTCGTGGAAGCCGGCGGCGGACTGAGTTTCTCGCGCCACAGCTTCGACAATTCGGAGGGAGACATCACACTGAAAACTTCGCACAACCTGCTCGGACTGTACATCCCGGCCAACGTGGTGTATAAAATCAACCTCAACGACAAGGTTGCCCTCAAGCCTTACACCGGCATCTACCTGCGCCTCGGACTGTTGGGAAAAGAGAAGTATGAGGCCGGCGTGGAAGGGAACACGGCATCGGATTCCTACAGTGTTTACAGCGAGGACGGCTGCGACTGGAAGCGTTTCCAAGCAGGCTGGCAAATCGGGCTGACAGCCGGCTACCGGCAGTATAACTTCGGCATCGGCTACGGCATAGACTTCAACAAGATGGCGCCCGACGCCCGCTACCGCACTTTCAGCCTGCGTCTCGGACTGGACTTCTGAACTTTCGCATAAGCCCACGGGGCTCCCCCTCCAAAAGGCTGCCCGGCCGCCAGGCCGAGGCAGCCTTTTGCATACAGCCGTTTCACAACCGTTAACAAAACAAAACAGCGGGACTTCAAAGCCGCCCGCAAATCCTTTTTTATCTTAAATCCTTGGATATGCAGCCCGGTTTAGCTATCTTTAACCTCGAAAAACTAAAAACAATATAATTGATACTAAAAACAACTCAGTCATGGAAAACGTTCTCTTTTGGATTGTTCCTGCCTCTTCACTGCTGGCTTTGCTGCTGGCATGGTACTTCTATCATCAGATGATGGGCGCCAGCGAAGGCACTCCCGTCATGCAGAAAATCGCCCTGCACGTGCGCCAAGGCGCCATGTCCTACCTGAAGCAACAATACAAGGTGGTGGGCATCGTGTTTCTCATCCTGTGCCTGATTTTCTCCGTCATGGCCTACGGCTTCAACCTGCAGAACCCGTGGGTGCCGGTGGCCTTCCTCACGGGCGGGTTCTTCTCCGGCCTGTCGGGCTTCCTGGGTATGAAAACGGCCACCTACGCCTCCGCACGGACGGCCAATGCCGCCAGGACTTCGCTAAACAAAGGCCTGCGCATCGCATTCCGCAGCGGTGCCGTCATGGGGCTGGTGGTCGTAGGTCTCGGCCTGCTGGACATCTCTTTCTGGTACCTCCTGCTGGACAAGTTCATCCCCTCCACCGCTGACGCTCCGGGAGCCAAGCTCTGCATGATCACCACCACGATGCTCACCTTTGGCATGGGAGCCAGCACGCAAGCCCTGTTCGCCCGCGTGGGCGGCGGCATCTACACCAAGGCCGCCGACGTGGGAGCCGACCTCGTGGGTAAGGTGGAAGCGGGCATCCCGGAGGACGACCCGCGCAACCCGGCCACCATTGCCGACAACGTGGGCGACAACGTGGGCGACGTGGCCGGCATGGGCGCCGACCTTTATGAATCCTACTGCGGCTCCATCCTGGCCACCTCGGCACTCGGCGCGGCGGCTTTCATGACAAGCGGCAACGTGGACATGCAGTTCAAGGCCGTCATCGCCCCGATGCTCATCGCGGCCGTGGGCATCCTGCTCTCCATCATCGGCATCTTTTCCGTGCGCACCAAAGAGGACGCCGGCATGAAGCAACTGCTGCAATCGCTGTCGATGGGCACGAACCTCAGCTCCGCCCTGATAGTCGTTGCCACCTTCCTTATCCTATGGGCCTTGCAGATAGACAACTGGCTGAACATCTCCCTTGCGGTAATCGTCGGCCTGCTGGTGGGCATCGTCATCGGGCGCTCCACGGAATACTACACCTCGCAATCCTACCGCCCCACCCGCCGGCTGGCGGAAAGCGGCAAGACCGGCCCGGCCACGGTGGTCATCTCCGGCATCGGGCTGGGCATGGTGTCCACCACCATCCCGGTCATCTCCGTCGTGGCCGGCATCATCCTCTCCTATTGGCTGGCAGCCGGCTTTGACCTCACGAACGTAAGCATGGGCCTGTACGGCATCGGCATAGCCGCCGTGGGCATGCTGTCCACGCTGGGCATCACCTTGGCAACAGACGCCTACGGCCCCATAGCCGACAACGCCGGCGGCAACGCCGAGATGAGCGGGCTGGGCAAGGAAGTGCGCAAACGCACCGACGCGCTGGACTCGCTGGGCAACACCACCGCCGCCACGGGCAAAGGCTTTGCCATAGGCTCGGCCGCACTGACCGGTCTGTCGCTGCTGGCTTCCTACATAGAAGAAATCCGCATCGGCCTGACCCGGCTGGGGGAAACCTCGCTGCAAATGCCGGACGGCTCCCTGCTGTCCATACATGAAGCGTCTTTCACCGACTTCATGAACTATTACGACGTGACGCTCATGAACCCCACCGTGCTCTCCGGCATGTTCATCGGCAGCATGATGGCCTTCCTATTCTGCGGCCTCACGATGAACGCCGTGGGCCGTGCGGCGGCACACATGGTGGAAGAAGTGCGCCGCCAGTTCCGCGAAATCAAAGGCATACTGACGGGCGAGGCCGAACCCGACTACGCCCGCTGCGTACAGATTTCCACGAAAGGGGCACAACGCGAAATGGTATTCCCGTCGCTGCTGGCCATCATCGCCCCCGTAGCCACGGGACTGGTGTTCGGCGTGCCGGGTGTCCTCGGCCTGCTCGTGGGCGGCTTGTCCGCTGGTTTCGTGCTGGCCATCTTCATGGCCGACTCCGGCGGCGCGTGGGACAATGCCAAGAAGTATATTGAAGAAGGAAACTTCGGCGGGAAAGGCAGCGAGGTGCACCGCGCCACCGTGGTGGGTGACACCGTAGGCGACCCGTTCAAAGACACCTCAGGCCCCAGCCTGAACATCCTGGTAAAACTGATGTCCATGGTGGCCATCGTCATGGCAGGCCTCACCGTGTCCTGGAGCCTGTTCTGACCCTCCTTGCAACCCCTGCGGGCGCATCCCTTTCTCTCCTCAGGCCTGCCCCGCCCTGCCCTCCGCCCTTTCCCGCATGCACCGTCTCCGGACGTGCGGGAAAGGGCGGGTAACTTCCCCGCCACCCTGCGGGAAACGGGAACCCGTCTTGCGCAAGGAAGAAACGTCTTTTGCGCAGGAACGCTTTCCGCCTTGCGCAAAAAAAACGCACTATCCCCGCATCGGGACAGAGCGTCAGCAAAAAAACATCCATGAACAACCTGCCATCCGCAACAGCCTCCACCGGAAACGGCTGTACGGAAAAACCACGGCGGCAGGCAAAACTCACCCTCCCTCCTGCAGGGAGACGGGCATTCCTCCTTTCCCGCTTCCCGCAAAGGGGAGACGGGCTACTCCGCCAGCAGTTTTTTCAAGAAAGCGTCCAGGTCCTCATCCAGCCCTTTCAGCAGTTCGCCGTCCAGTAGCACCGTGTCGTCATCCACCAGATAAAGGTCCCTCACGGTTTCCTTGTCGTCGTCCACCAACACGAAAGAATAAGGTTTGAGGATGCACAGCGTTTCCAGCGTGTCGCGCATGTCCTGGATGCACTGGCGCAACACGGGCGCCACCTCCGCATAGAAATTCTCGTCCTTGTTCCCTATCCACTGCTCCACCACACAGCGGGTCAGTTCCTCGTCGTCGTCATTAAAGGCCAACAGTTCACCGGAGTCCGCCTTGACCTGGAGGTGGATGTCCGTCAGCAACAGGTCTTCCCTCCCCTGCGGGTATTTTGCGGCAATCTTCCTGAGCGCGCGTTCAATCTGCTGGATGGTTTGCGATGTAGCTTTCATAAATCTCCAATTTGTATCTTACCGAAACCAAATATACAAAAAAAACAAGATAAAGCATAAGTTTCGCACGGAAAATAACAAAAGAAAGTCCGCAACGGGCAGAAAAATCCGCCTGACACCTTATTATAAGGCCGGGGGCGTTGCGGCCCGATGCCGCAACGCCCCCGGTTAAAACCGCCAACGGGCCGGACGAACCGTCCCGCGGGCTACAAGCCCCGCCCGTGGCAATTCTTGAACTTCTTGCCGCTGCCGCAGGGGCAGGGGTCGTTGCGGCCGGGCACCTTTTCAGCCACCACCGGTTGCTGCTTCTGCGGTGCACGCGTGTCGCGCCGGGCGGCAGCCTGCTGGTTGGGGTCGGTCAGCAAACCGTCCTCACGCGACTCCACATATTTCTCCTTGCGGGGAGCCGGTTCGGGTGCCGCCTCGCGCACCTGTTCGGGTTGCTGCACCGGTATCTGCCCGCGCATGAGCACGCTCACGGTCTGGTTGTTAATCTTGTCCACCATATTGTCGAACAGCTTCACACTCTCCAGTTTGAAGATCAGCAGCGGGTCTTTCTGCTCATAGCTGGCGTTCTGCACGGAGTGCTTCAACTCGTCCAGCGCGCGCAGGTTTTCTTTCCACGCCTCGTCTATCGTGTGCAGCATGATGGCCTTCTCAAAGGCTTTCACCACCGAACGGCTTTCCGTCTCGTAGGCTTCCTTGAGCGGGGTGGAAATCTGGTAGATGCGCCGCCCGTCCGTGATGGGTACCATGATATTCTCATACATGTGGCCGCTCGTCTCATACACCTGCTTGATGACGGGCTGCGCCACACCGGCCAGCATGTCCGTTTTCTCATTGAAGCGTCCCATGGCAGCCTGGAAGGCCTTTTCGCACAGGGCTTCGCGCTTCATGTTGTTGAACTCTTCCTCGGTGAAAGGCACCTCCATCGCCATGATGGCGATGAAGCCTTCCTTGCAGCCCTCGTAGTCGTTGTTCTCGATGATGCTCACGCAGCGGTCCCATATCATGTTGGCGATGTCCATGCCGATGCGCTCTCCCATCAGGGCGTGGTGGCGCTTCTCATACACCACCGTGCGCTGCTTGTTCATCACGTCGTCGTACTCCAACAGCCGCTTGCGCACGCCAAAATGGTTCTCCTCCACCTTCTTCTGCGCCCGCTCTATGGCCTTGCTGATCATGTTGTGCTCAATCATTTCGCCTTCCTTGAAGCCCAGACGGTCCATCACCTTGGCGATGCGCTCGTTGGCAAACAGGCGCATCAGCTTGTCTTCCAGCGAAACGAAGAACACCGACGAGCCGGGGTCGCCCTGGCGTCCGGCACGTCCGCGCAACTGGCGGTCCACACGGCGGCTCTCGTGACGCTCCGTACCGATGATGGCCAGGCCGCCGGCGGCCTTCACCTCGTCGCTCAGCTTGATGTCCGTACCACGGCCGGCCATGTTGGTGGCGATGGTCACCGTGCTGCTCTGTCCGGCCTTGGCCACGATGTCGGCCTCCTGCTGGTGCAGTTTGGCATTCAGCACGTTGTGCGGAATCTTGCGCATCTGCAACATCTTGCTCAGCATTTCGGAGATTTCCACCGACGTGGTGCCCACCAGTACCGGGCGGCCGGCCTTGATCAGCTGCTCGATCTCCTCGATGACGGCCTTGTATTTCTCGCGCTGCGTGCGGTACACGCGGTCGTTCATGTCCACGCGCACCACCGGGCGGTTGGTGGGGATCTCCACCACGTCCAGCTTATAGATGTCCCAGAACTCACCGGCTTCCGTGATGGCCGTACCCGTCATGCCGGCCAGCTTGTGGTACATACGGAAGTAGTTCTGCAGGGTGATGGTGGCAAAGGTCTGCGTGGCGGCCTGCACCTTCACGTGTTCCTTGGCCTCCACGGCCTGGTGCAGGCCGTCGCTCCAGCGGCGGCCGTCCATGATGCGGCCGGTCTGCTCGTCCACAATCTTCACCTCGCCGTCGATGATCACATACTCGTCATCGCGGTTGAACATCGTGTAGGCCTTGAGCAACTGCTGCAGGGTGTGCATGCGTTCGCTCTTCACGGCATATTCGGAAAAGAGCTGGTCTTTCTTCATCACACGCTCCTCGTTGCCCAACGACTTGTCCGCCTCCAGCGCCGACATGGCAGTCGTGATGTCCGGCATGACAAAAAGGTCAGGGTCCGACGTGGCATTGGCCAGCCATGCAAAGCCCTTGTCCGTCAGGTCCACACTGTTCAGTTTTTCATCCACGACGAAATAGAGCGGCTCCACGGCCTCCGGCATGCGCTTGTTGTTGTTCTCCATATAGATTTCTTCCGTCTTCAGCATGCCGGACTTGATGCCTTGCTCGGAAAGGAACTTGATGAGCGGCTTGTTCTTGGGCAGTGCCTTGTGGCTGCGGTAAAGCTGCAGGAAACCCTGCTCCACCTTATCCTTGTCGCCGGAAGCAATCAGTTGCTTGGCTTCGGCCAGATACTGCGTGGCCAGCTGCCGCTGCACGCTTACGAGTTTCTCCACCAGCGGCTGATATTGTTCATACAACTGGTCGTCGCCCTTGGGCACAGGACCGGAAATGATCAGCGGCGTACGGGCGTCGTCTATCAACACCGAGTCCACCTCGTCCACGATGGCATAGTTGTGCGACCGCTGCACCAGGTCTTTCGGACTGGTGGCCATGTTGTCGCGCAGGTAGTCGAAACCGAACTCATTGTTCGTCCCGAACGTGATGTCTGCCATGTAGGCACGGCGGCGGGCATCACTGTTGGGCTGGTGCTTGTCGATGCAATCCACGCGCAGGCCGTGGAACATGTAGAGCGGCCCCATCCATTCGGAGTCGCGCTTGGCCAGGTAGTCGTTCACCGTCACCACATGTACGCCATTGCCCGTCAGCGCATTCAAGAACACCGGCAGTGTAGCCACCAGCGTCTTTCCCTCGCCGGTCGCCATCTCGGCAATCTTGCCCTGGTGGAGCACCACGCCGCCAAACAGCTGCACATCGTAGTGAATCATGTTCCACACCGTGTCGTTGCCGCCGGCCGTCCAGTGGTTGCGGTAGCGGGCCGTATCGCCGTCGATTTCCACGAAGTCGAACTTGGCGGCCAACTCGCGGTCGAAGTCGTTGGCCGTCACGCAAACCTCCTCGTTCGTGGCAAAGCGTTCGGCCGTGGACTTCACGATGGAGAACACCACGGGCATCACTTCGTTCAACGCCTGTTCATAACGTTCCAGCACGTCTTTCTCCAACTTGTCTATCTGGGAGAACAGCGAGGCGCGGTCCTCTATGGGACGTTCCTCCACTTTCGCCTTCAGTTGGGCTATCTTCTCCTTGATGTCATCAGCAGAGGACTGCACATACTTTTTCACTTCCTGCGTCTTGGCGCGGAGTTCATCGTTGCCAAGCGCCTGGATGGCCGGGTAAGCCTTCTTCACTTCTTCCACCAACGGCTGAATCAATTTCATGTCACGCGTTGACTTGTTTCCGAAGAACTTGCTCAAGAATTTGTTTATATCCATATATGAATTGCTTTGTTTTTATTTACATGAATAAGGTAAACACTCTCCGGCCACACAGGTGCGGCACGGGAATGCGGATGAATAATAAAAAGGATACAGTGATGACGGCCACGTCAACGCACGGCCGACAAAGGGGCCGTGGAACACGCATTGGGGGCGCGGATGCGCATGAAACGCGCCACGGTGGGGGCGATACAATCCACCGTAACGGGCACCTTGACCGTTTCCGGGCGGACGTTGCACCCGAAGAAAAATATGGGGAAGCCCACGTAAGACGCCCGTTCCAGCGTCTGTTCCTGGGTGTCCTCGTTCACCATCTTCCAACCCGGTGACACTTCGATGAAGATGTCGCCTGAACGCATCTGGTTGAAACTGTTACGCAACCGCCGCATGTCCGGCATGCCGGTTGACAGGGCCAGGCGTTCCGACGTGTAAACATCCTTCACCCCGGCCATCTGAAGCAGGAAAGACTGCGAACGGGCCAGCACGTCACTCAGGATGAGTTGTTTGTCCTCTATCAGTTTCCGGTTCAAGAACAGTTGCGAGCCAAACTCCGTCTCCACATACCGCCCCTGTCCATAAACCGCCATCAAGTACATGTTCAGCAGCGCGGAAGCGCGCGTCATGCTGAACGTGCCCGTGGGGATGCGGTATTTGGAGAAATCCGTAATCTCATTGTCGGTATATCCGGTGGAGGTGAGCACCACCAGGAAATTGCCTTTCCCCACCTTTTTTTCCAGCATCGCGAGCAACTCCGCCAGCTTGAGGTCGAGCCGCACGTAGGTGTCCTGCAACTCCACGGGACACTCAGCCACGGGCTTGTGGCCGAACGTTCCGGCATAATAGGTCACCGCCAGGAAGTCCGTCACACGGTCCCGCCCCATATCCGTGTTGTCCAGGCAATGCCGCACAAAACGGTTCACCTCATCGTTCACACAGGCGCTGGTCTTGAAGTCGCGGAACTTGCGGTCGCCCGAAAAGGTATGGCGGAAGGCCTTGCCCTCTTCCGGCGAAATGAAATAGTTGAAATTGCCCACTATGGAACTTATCGGCGTCCACGAAAGGTCGGAAATCCGGCTGGACAGGCGCTCCGAAGCCTCGTAGGCCAATGCCCAATTGGGATATTCGCCGTAATACGATGTACTGCTCCATTGGCCGGAAGCGTCGTCAATCCAGAACGCGCCGTCTGCCGCATGGCCGGCCGACAGGATGGCCGCATCCGGTTCGGGAGCTATGCTGTAAACCAAGGCCCTGCCGTTCGTGGTCACTTTCAGTTCGTCCGTTATCGTCGAGACATTCAGCATGGCCGGAGAATATTTCCCCGAAGTCAGCCATCCCTGGCAGGAAGCATCGTCCACGCAGAACACCGGGAGCAGCGTCTTGCGGTCCATCCAACGCTCGCCCACAATGCCATTCTCATGGGGCACGGCACCGGTCATCACACAGGCCACGGCAGAAGCGCGGTCTATGTTGGAGAAAGGATAGGAAACATCCACATAGCTGCGCCCCTCACGCAACATACGGTTGAAGCCTTCGGCACCGAACAGGGAAGAGAAAGCCTCCATGTAATCCGTACGCAACTGATCGACCATCACACTGACCACCAGCCGCGGCACGGGGGCAGCCGTCTGGGCTTCTACATTCGCCCAGACCAAAGCCATAAGCAACGGCGTCAGGAAACGACAGCCCTTATGGTGCGCCTTATTTCGCCCTAATCCACTTCTTTTCACAGTAACTTACCCAATAGCTACAGGAACGCAGCAACAAAGTCAGTGCCAAAGGTACAACTACCTCGCAAAAGTCCTGCGGTATAAACATTGAAAAAATCATAAAAAAGCATAACAATACAGCGTTTGCGGGATGATAGATGGCTCTCCTGCGGCGGACGGCGCACCAAACCACCCACGGCAACGCCAACAACGGCAGAGGATTGAACACCCAAATCTGCCAGTTGGAACCCACTGTGGGGTGGACGGAGAAGAAGAACAGGTATGTCAGCACAAGCCCCATCACCCCTTGCAAGGTCATGAGAAAGACATCCAGCCCCCAGAAACAGCCGCCGCGCCGGCGTTCCAACACCGTCAACCCCGCAACTGCCGCAAACAGCAGCCACGCACACGCGGCGGGAGAAAGCGGGAAGCCCGCTTCCACCGGAACGCCGCTCCCGCGGACCACCTCGCGGGTGGCCAGCACCAAGGGGCGCTCTCCCCCGGCGCTGTCGCGGATCACGGCACCATCGGCATAGCGCAGCAGGTAGAACGGGGCGAACATCTCGTCGCGCACAGACAGCGGACGGTCGGCTTCCGCCCCCAGGCAAAGGTCGTTTCCCAGCTCCGCCCAAGGATAACCGCGCGTGTATTGGTGGATGATTCCACGGTATGTCCGCACGGTGTCCGGTGCCGGATAGACAACCGTGCCCTCCACGGCTTCCTCTATGCGGTCGCGGGCACGGGTGGTGCAGTTGTCATAAAAGAAATTATAGCGGTATTCGCGGTTTTCGGGGCGCATGTTCTCCGCCAGCAGCCTCCACAGCCGCCGCTTTTCGGAAGGCGTCAGGTTCAAGTCCTGCTGATAGACCGAAGAACCCCGCTCCTCATATTCCCGCACAAAGTAGGTGAACGGCAGGGCACCTATGCGGTAATCGCACTCTCCCTGCACGAAACGCCACAAAAAATGCGGCCGGTCGAAACTGAACACCCCGTAATTGAACACCCAATCCTCGCCCGTGGCAGGGTTGTTGATACGGATGGCCGTATGCCCGTACAAGGCATAGACTTCCGAGCCCGGCGAACAGGTCAGCAGCCCTACCTCCAGGGAATCGGGCGGAACGGCCCGCAAGCCGCAGCATATATATAATAAGGTGAAAGCCACCCAAAATCTCACTCTGCCCATCTCATGTTGTCATTTGCACCGCAAAGTTAGCGGTTTTTCGGTTTCTTTCCGCCCGCATGACAAGAAAAAAAACGGAACATCCGGCCAGGAATGCCCCGCCCGGCCATACGCAAGGGAGGACGTGCCGTCACGTCCTCCCTTTATGATATGCGTTGTCCGGACGCTCCTTCGGGTGCGGGGCACGCCGCGTTGCCCGCCGTCACAGGGCCACTTTCGTGGCTTGTCCACCCGCTTCCACGATGTATATCCTGCCGGAAGGCAGGGCCAGTTCCAGCCGGCTGCCGTCGCCCCTTGCACTGCGCAGCAGGGTGCCCGACATGTCATAGACGCGGACGATGCCCGTGGCACCGCTCACCGTGATGCGACCGTTGCCGGCATAAACTTCCGTCCGGGTGTCTGCCTGCGTCCCGGCTATACCCGTTTCCGTTCCGTCAGTCTCCACGATGGTCTGGAAATGTTTCCACTCATCAGCCGTCCGGTAAGCGGAGAGCGAACCGGTGGGAACGTACAGCGTGGCATCCTCGTAAACATTTTCCGAGAAACAACTGTCGTTACCTGACAACGAGGTGTATGTCGGCGGTTCCGGATTCCATGAATATACAGCCGTAAGACCGATACAGCCAGAGAACGCACCCTCTTCAATAGAAGATACAGACTCAGGGATGTTGATTTCCGTAAGGCTGGTGCAGCCATTGAACGCATAACTTCCAATAGAAGTTACAGACTCAGGAATATTAATTTCCGTGAGGCTGGTGCAGCCAGAGAATGTATAACCTCCAATAGAAGTTACGGACTCAGGAATAGTGATCTCAGTGAGACTGCTGCAATTATAGAACGCATACTCTCCAATAGAAGTCACAGACTCAGGAATAGTGATTTCCGTGAGGCTGGTGCAGTCAGAGAATGTATAACCTCCAATAGAAGTTACGGACTCAGGAATATTAATTTCCGTAAGGCTGCGGCAAGAGCGGAACGCACCATCTCCAATAAAAGTTACAGACTCAGGAATAGTGATTTCCGTGAGGCGGTTGCATAAGTAGAACGCCATCTCTCCAATAGAAGTTACAGATTCAGGAATAGTGATTTCCGTGAGGCTGGTGCAACTCCAGAACGCACACTCTCCAATAGAAGTTACAGACTCAGGAATAATGATTCCCGTGAGACTGAAGCAACCTTCGAACGCATTGTATCCAATAGAAGTTACAGACTCAGGAATGTTGATTTCCGTGAGGCTGGCGCAATAGGAAAATGTATAAGCTCCAATAGAAGTTACGGACTCAGGTATGTTGATTTCCGTGAGACTGGTGCAGCCAGAGAACGCATTCCCTCCAATAGAAGTTACAGACTCAGGAATAGTGATTTCCGTGAGGCCGGTGCAATTGTAGAACGCACGTTCTCCAATCGCAGCCACTGTCATGGTGCGCCTCACAGTGCTCCCCTCATAGGTTACGATACTGGGAATGACCACACTTCCCGTATAGTTGCCGCCGGAGGTCACGCTACAAGTCCTAGAACTCGAAATGTCATCGCAGGTATAGCAGATGCCATTTATTACAAAATCATCGGCTGCCGCATGGAGGGCGAAAAGGGATGCCGCACAAAGCATAACCAGCTTTTTCATTGAATGGTGTAGAATGTTCATGATGTCATTTGTTTTAGTTAGTACTTTTAATGTTTTTTCAAAGATACGAAGAAAATATTTTACCCCCCC
>CAZGSE010000054.1:0-12679 GCA_964528135.1 uncultured Paraprevotella sp.
TGGCCGTCAAACCTTATTTTCGGGGGAATACATAAAGATACAAAAAAGCCAACTATTTCGCAACACTTTGTGCATGAATTAGTTGGCTGATTTTATACTATTACTGAATGTCCCTAAATAGTCAATATAATTAAGAAGTGGCCGAGGATTTTTCGACCAAAAAACTATAAATTTAGTATCTTCATAGGATACATAAATTTTCTTTCCGCCATTGAAAGGGTTGGTCCATGCCGAATAGCCTCTTTTTAGTCGTTCAAAGAACCAATCGGCATAGAATGCTGGTATATCTGTACTTCGACTGGCAGAAACAACAATAGGGAAAGTCGCTTTTGCTTCCTCACCTTTATCCAATATAATTGTTCTGTCTTCTTGCTTTTTCACTATAATTAAAAGTTAAAAATTGTCGATATTATATGAGAAGCGTAGGTACTGCCATTAACCATGTCTTAAAGTGCAGCATAACGCTCCTTATTTTCAAATGTCTGGGAAATGGTTTACCCAAATCCGAATACAAAATTAACGAAAACATTTGGAAAAGAAGAATGTAAGACAGAGCAAACGCATCTAAATTTTGCGTAAAAGTTCAAATACACTATCTTTGAAGAAAAACGATGAATAGTCCCACAATAAGAGCAGACATCCTGACACAAAAGGGAGGGTATCAATATGAAAACCGATTCCGATTTTTGCCCTACTTTTGCGACTGGCAACCGTGTCAGACATGCAGAATAAACAATATCGCAACATCAGAGTGGGGATTGACGTGGGGTCAACAACCGTCAAGGTGGCGGTAGTTGACCCCACAGGCCGTCTCCTGCATTCGAGATACGAAAGGCATCATGCCAAGGCGAAAGAGACCTTAGGAGAAAAGAACCAAGGCCTTCTTCCCCGACCTGAATCCTCTGTCGCCGGACTTCGACAGCGGCGTGGGCGAAGTGAACATAACCAACCGCATACTGTTGTTTGCCGACCAACTAAAATGACAAAGACCATGACCAGACACACCCGCCAAGAGAACATCAAGGACAAAATCATACAGACGGCCCGCCGGCTGTTCATCCGGAAAGGATTCGTGGAGACCAGCATGAGCGACATAACGGTGGCCGGCACCAACCGCCCCACGCCGCACCATTATTCCCGCACGAAATACAAAATGTTCCGGACTGCGTTCCGCGATATCCGTGGAATCTGTCATCCCCGAAGTGCAGGACATCGTGTTGCAGCAGGACACCCCTGTGCGGGGACGTGTGGACAGGGTAGCGGACGCCTATTTCAGGGTCTTCACGGCTCATCCTTCGCTCCACCAGTTCGTCATCAGGGAGATGCAGCGCAACGTGGGGCTGTTGCTCACCACCGTAAGGGAACTGGACTGCGAACAGTGGTTCATGAAAACCATCACTTGCCTGCAGGAAGAAATGAAGCAGCCTGCTGACCATGCCGTTCCTGTCACAACCCCTCGCCACTACGTTGTTCCCGCACGAAGGGAAGGCTTCCGATGACCTGCTCCGCCGGTGGAAGCCTTACGTCATCATGCATGTGGCGAACCTTCTCGACCCGCAACAGGCCGACTGCGGATGCCCCTGCCCCCGCCGCCGGCAGAAATGGAATAAGAATGTAACGTTTACGACATATCCTGTTCATATGGGATGCTTATTTTTGCAGCATCAAAACAACAGGAAATGAAGCATTTCGCCATTCTGGCCTTGGGCCTCGTCCTGCCGCTCACCGCCGCAGCCGACGACAACGAGAAAAAACAAAAAAGCGTGGACTACCGTCCGGAACTGCACGGAACCATCCGCGCCAAGTATGAGTACCAGCCGGAAACCAATTCCGGACGTTTCCAGGTGCGCACCGCACGGGTCAGCATCGAAGGCAAAGTGGCACCAGTGGTGGCCTACAAAGCCGAGATAGACCTCTCTGACGAAGGGCAAATCAAGATGTTGGATGCCTACACGAAGCTCACGCCGCTGAAAGACTTCGACTTCACCATCGGCCAGATGCGCGTACCTTTCACCATCGATGCCCACCGCTCGCCCCACCAGCAATATTTCGCCAACCGCTCGTTCATCGCCAAACAAGTGGGCAACGTGCGCGACGTGGGTGCCACACTCGGATACAAAATCAGCGGCCCGCTGCCGCTCACCCTGCAGGCCGGCGTGTTCAACGGGTCGGGACTGACCAACCAGAAAGACTTCTGGACCAACAACATCAACTATTCCGCCAAGGCACAATGGCAACTGCCAAAGGGGTTCAGCATCACCCTGAGCGCACAGAAAACCAAACCGGAAGAGGTTTCCATCAACATGTATGACGGAGGCGTGACCTACAAGGCCGGACGGTGGATGGTGGAAGCCGAATACTTGTACAAACATTACACCAAGGGGGCTTTTGCCGACGTGAACGCTTTCGACGGCTTCGTCTGCTACGACCTGCCGCTGAAGAAAGTGTTCAGCAAAATTTCCTTCCTGGCCCGCTTCGACTACATGGGCGACCACAGCGACGGGACGGCCAACGAACAGGGGGTGCTCTACATCACCGATTATGAACGCAAGCGCATCACGGGCGGCATCACGCTGAGCATCGCCAAGCCGTTCATATCGGACATCCGCATCAACTACGAGAAATACTTCTACAACGATGGTGCCACGCCCAAGGTGTCGGAGCAGGACAAGTTCGTCATCGAGTTCATGACGCGGTTCTGACCTCCGCCGTCCTTCTGTTCCTTGCATCGGGACAGGCCGGAAACGCCCGGAAAGGAAAAGTTTCGTACTCTCCTTTCCGGGCGAATATATAAGCATCAAAAAGAAACGCAAGGTCCAAGCCCCGGAAGCGGGCAGGACATCACGGGTGCTCCGGCGGCTTCACTACGCGCCCTCCTTCCGCGCCTTGCGGCGGCGCAACACCACCTCGCGACCCAGGCAGGACAGCAAGGCCAGCAGCAGGACGACCAGCACGGCTTTGGCGATGCCCTCCGTCACGTGCAGGCTCTGCGGGTCGAACCGGAAAGCCACGGTGTGTTTCCCCGGTGCCACCTGCAGGGCACGCAGGATGTAGTCGGCACAGGCTATCTCCACGGGCTGCCCGTCCACCTCGGCCTGCCAGCCGGGGTAGTAGATTTCAGAGAACACCACCACGCCGCCTTTTGCCGAATTCACCTCATAGGTCAAGGCGTTGGCGTCATAGTGCGTCAGCCTCACCGTGGCGGTGGAGTCGGCCGGCTGCATGCCGGCTTCCGCCCCCAGCACGGCCTTGAACTTGTCCTGCACCAGTGCCACGTGCTTCGGGTTCACCTGATGCAGGCCCAGGATTTCGTGGTCGGCATCCGGAACGTAACGCACCTCGCGCACAAACCAGCCGTTGCCGTTGGCATGGGGATTGGCCAGGGGGAGCGTCTGTCCGCCCTCTTTCCCCATGATGGCGTATTTCACGTTGAGCATGTTGATGACGGGGAATATCGTGTCGCCGTCCACTTCCGAAAGGTTGCCCTGCGTCTGTGCCGCCGTGCGGGCAAAGCGTACCATCTCCGGCGCGATGTGTTCCTCAATCATCTCCTGGTAGCGGCGCAACTTGGCCGCATGGTATCCGCCGACGCTCTTGTGGTAGTACGACGTGCGGTTCTCGTTGAACGTGTTGCCGGCCAGGTTCATCACACGGTAGTCCTTGTCCGTGTCGCGCAGGATCATTTCGTCCGTCAGCGTCTTTTGCACCGTGTTCACCGACGAGAGCGGTTCGCTGAACATGCCGTCGTTCAGGTAACGTTTGTCCACCTGCCACAGGTCGAACAGGCAGAGCACCAACACCGCGCTGACCAGCACCCCGCTTCCTATCTTGCGATAGAGGTAGGCCAGCAGCAGGAGCAGCCCCACGGCCACGATGAAGAAACTGCGCCAGGCATCGGCCGTCACCACGGCCCTGCGCATGTCATGCAGGTTGGCCAGTATGGAAGCGAACATTTCCTGCGGGATATACCCATTCCCCACGGCCCCCTGCAACATGTTCATCTCGGCGGAAGAAACATAATCGCCGAAGAACACGTCCGGCATGACGGCGAACAGGAAAGCGAAACCTCCCGTCAGGACAAAGCCGGCATACACATATTTCATCCGCGCCTTGAGCGCCTCCGGATGCTCCACAATCTCCCGCAGGCCCAGCATGGCCAGCAAGGGTATCGTGAACTCCGCCACCACCAGGATGGAGGCCACCGCCCGGAACTTGTCGTACATCGGCACATAGTCCAGGAAAAAGTCGGTCAGCCCCATGAAGTTGCGCCCCCACGAAAGCATCACGGAGAGCACCGTGGCCACCAGCAGGCACCATTTCATCGGCCCCTTCACCACGAAAAGGGACAGGACGAAAAGCATCAGCACAAAAGCCCCCACATAAACCGGGCCGCTCGTGCCGGGCTGCTCGCCCCAATATTGCGTCAGTGCCTGATACACCGGCATATATTGCGGGTTTGCCTTCTCCATGGCCTTTTCGCTGGCCGTGAGAGGCACCGAAGCCCCACCTTTAATATTGGGCACCAGCAGCGTCCAGGTCTCGCCGATGCCGTAGCTCCACTGCGTGATGTAGTCCCGCTCCAGCCCGTCCTTGGTCTGGTTCTCCGGGTTGGCCTTGTTCTTATAGGTCAGCTCGCTCTTGCTCCGCATGCTCTCCTTGCTGTACTGGTAGGTGTGGTAGAGGTTGGAGGCATTAACGGCCAGCCCCATGGCACCGGCCAGCAACAGCACGCCGGTGGCCTTGCACCATGCGCCCAGGCGTTTCTCGCGCACCGCCCGGACCAAATAGGCCAAAGCCATCAGCCCCATCACCGGCAGGAAATAGTAGGTCATCTGCACATGGTTGGACAAGACCTGCAGGGCAAAGAAGAAAGCCGCCGTCAGCCCGCCCCACAGGTACTTGCCGCGGTAGCACAACACCAGTCCGGCTATGGTGGGGGGGATATAAGCCAGTGCCATCAGTTTCCAGATGTGCCCAGCCGCAATGATGATGAAGAAATAGGAGGAGAAAGCCCACAGGATGGCCCCCAGGGCCGACATCCATACCTTGAAGTCGAAGGCGCGGAGCAGGATGTAGAAGCCCAACAGCATGACAAACACATACATCACCACGCCCGTCAGCCCCAGTTGGTAAACCTTCTGCAGCCCCACCAATGTGTCGGTAGAGTCATAGCTCGGTGCCATCTGGTAGGTGGGCATCCCCGA
This sequence comes from uncultured Paraprevotella sp., assembly GCA_964528135.1. Taxonomy (GTDB): domain Bacteria; phylum Bacteroidota; class Bacteroidia; order Bacteroidales; family Bacteroidaceae; genus Paraprevotella. Next base: position 5,205 of record CAZGSE010000054.1, read on the forward strand.
AAACAGCACATTCGTCCAGCGCGTACGCTCGCCCGTCCGCTGGTAATACTCTTGCATCTCCACGCCCGCGCCCACACCGCCGCTGTGGTCGTGCCCGGTCAGCGACAGCCCTTCGGTCACCGGTTGGAAGAAATACACGAAACCGATTGCGAGGAAGAACACCACGGCCAACGCATCCGGCAGAAAACTCTTGATCTTGTCCATTTCTTATATATAAATAGGTAATGCGGAATCGTCTTGTCCGCGTGCAAAAATAATAAAAAAACCGCTTCCCCTCACAGGAAAGCGGCTAAATCTTCAGCAGAGCCAGCGAAATTACTTACGCAACCCCAAGGCCTTGATGATGGCACGGTATCTTTCGATATCGCAACGTTTCAGGTAGTTCAGCAACGCGCGACGCTTGCCCACCAGCATGGTCAAAGCCCTTTCAGTACTATAATCTTTACGGTTTTGCTTCATGTGCTCCGTCAAGTGGGAAATACGGTATGAAAACAATGCTATCTGGCTCTCAGGAGAACCGGTATCAGTGTTAGACTTCCCGTACTGTCCAAAGATTTCTTTCTTTTTTGCAGAGTCTAAATACATAATGACTTTTTGATGTTAAACCTTTAATTCTCTTAGCGGTTGCAAAGTTACTACAAAATCCCGGCGCACCAAAGGTTTCCGGCGTTTTTTTCATACCTATCCCCCACTTTCCCAATTATTTGTTGTAACTTTGCCACGTTTATTCAGGTAAAAAGTATATATGCAGAACATTAGAAACATTGCGATTATCGCCCACGTGGACCACGGGAAGACCACGCTGGTGGACAAAATGCTGCTGGCCGGCAACCTGTTCCGCGAGAACCAACAGACCGGCGAGCTGATGCTCGACAACAACGAACTGGAACGCGAGCGCGGGATAACCATTCTTTCCAAAAACGTTTCCATCAACTATAAAGAGACAAAAATCAACATCATCGACACACCGGGGCACTCCGACTTCGGCGGCGAGGTGGAGCGCGTGCTGAACATGGCCGACGGCTGCCTCCTGCTGGTGGATGCCTTCGAGGGGCCGATGCCGCAAACAAGGTTCGTTTTGCAGAAAGCCCTGCAGATCGGCCTGAAGCCCATCGTGGTCATCAACAAGGTGGACAAACCCAACTGCCGCCCCGAAGAGGTGTATGAAATGGTGTTCGACCTGATGTGCGACCTGGATGCCACGGAAGAGCAGCTCGACTTCCCCGTTGTCTATGGCTCTGCCAAGAACAACTGGATGGGGCCGGACTGGAAGGCGCCCACCGGCAACATCCTCTACCTGCTCGACCAGATCATCGAGCACATCCCTGCGCCGCAACAGCTGGAGGGCACGCCGCAGATGCTCATCACCTCGCTGGACTACTCCAACTATACGGGGCGCATCGCCGTGGGGCGCGTGCACCGCGGCACGCTCAGGGAGGGCATGAACATCACCATCAGCCACAGGGACGGCTCCACGGAGAAAACCAAGATCAAGGAGCTGCACACTTTCACCGGAATGGGGCGGCAAAAGACCACGGAGGTCTCTTCGGGCGACATCTGTGCCATCGTGGGACTGGAACACTTCGAGATAGGCGACACCATCTGCGACTACGAGAACCCGGAGCCGCTGCCCACCATCACCATCGACGAACCCACCATGAGCATGCTCTTCACCATCAACGACTCGCCGTTCTTTGGCAAGGAAGGCAAGTTCTGCACCAGCCGGCACATCAACGAACGGCTGGAAAAAGAACTGGAAAAGAACCTTGCCCTCCGCGTCACGATGCCCGAAGGCTACACCGACCGCTGGATTGTGTCCGGGCGCGGCGTGCTGCACCTGTCCGTGCTCATTGAAACCATGCGCCGCGAGGGGTATGAACTGCAGGTGGGGCAGCCCCAGGTGATCTACAAGGAGATAGACGGGCAGAAGTGTGAACCCATAGAGGAACTGACCATCAACGTGCCCGAAGAGTCGGCCAGCAAGATGATAGACATGGTGACGCGCCGCAAAGGCGAGATGACCTCCATGGAAAACCAGGGCGAACGGGTGAACATCGAGTTCAACATTCCTTCGCGCGGCATCATCGGGCTGCGCACCAACGTGCTCACCGCCAGCCAGGGAGAGGCCATCATGGCCCACCGCTTCAAGGAATACCAGCCCTACAAGGGCGACATCAGCCGCCGCAGCAACGGCGTGATGGTTGCCCTGGAGAGCGGGACGGCCTTCGCCTACGCCATCAACAACCTGCAGGACCGCGGCAAGTTCTTCATCGAACCACAGGAACAGGTTTACGCCGGACAGGTGGTGGGAGAGCACATCCACGAGAACGACTTGGTGGTGAACGTGACCAAAAGCAAACAACTCACCAACATGCGTGCGTCCGGTTCGGACGAGAAAGCGCGCATCGTGCCGGCCACGAAACTCTCGCTGGAAGAGGCCTTGGAATACATCCGCGAAGACGAATACGTGGAAGTAACCCCCAAGAGCATGCGCATACGCAAAATCATCCTCGACCACACGGAACGCAAACGCGCCGGCCGCGACTGACAAAAGCGCGTGCCGCCCGGCAGCCGGATGCCGGCCATACCTGGGGCTGTGCCAAAATAAAGGCATGGCCCCAGTTTGTATGTCAACCTTGGGGAAACGAAGCAGACGGGGCTGCATCGGTATGTCACGACACAGCCCCGTTGCAAGGGTTTCTTCTCCCCTCTTTTTTATTATACGGTCAGCAGACTTCCGAACCGGGCTTCACTTCACGGTCCACGGTGACGACGCTCAACGTGTCGTCGCAGTTCAGTGCCGAGAGAATCATGCCCTGGCTTTCAATGCCTTTCAGCTTGCGCGGCGGCAGGTTGGCAATGAAGCACACCTGTTTGCCCACCAGCTCTTCGGGCTTGTAATATTTGGCGATACCGCTCACGATGGTACGGTTTTCCAGCCCGTCGGCGATTTTGAAGCAGAGCAGCTTGTCGGCCTTGGGCACCTTGGTGCATTCCAACACCGTCCCCACGCGGATGTCCAGTTTCTGGAAGTCCTCGAAGGCTACGGCCTCGCGCACCGGCTTGGCCTTGTAGCCGGCAGCCTCGTTTTCCTTCTTCGTGTCCAGCAACTTCCGGATCTGCGCCTCTATCACCTCGTCCTCTATCTTCTCGAAGAGCAGTTCGGGTTGCGCCAACTGATGGCCGGGCTGCAACAAATCGGTGCCCCCCAGCCGGTCCCATTCAAAAGTGTCCATGTTCAGCATCCCGCGGAGCCTCTTGCTGCTGAAAGGCAGGAACGGCTCGAAGGCGATGGCCAGGTTGGCCGTCAGTTGCAGGGAGATGTAGATGATGGTCTTCACCCGTTCCGGGTCGGTCTTCACCACCTTCCACGGTTCGCAGTCGGCGATGTACTTGTTCCCTATGCGGGCCAGGTTCATCGCTTCCTTCTGCGCTTCGCGGAACTTGAACGCGTCGAGCAGTTCTTCCACCTTCCCCTTCACGTCCTTGAACTCCTCCAGCGTCTGCCGGTCGTAAGCGGTCAGCGCGCCGCATGCCGGCACCACGCCCGCGTAGTACTTCTGCGTCAGTTGCAGGGCGCGGTTGACAAAGTTGCCATAGACGGCCACCAGCTCATTGTTGTTGCGGGCCTGGAAGTCCTTCCACGTGAAATCGTTGTCTTTCGTCTCCGGCGCATTGGCTGTCAGCACGTAGCGCAACACATCCTGCTTGCCGGGAAAGTCGCGGAGATATTCATGCAGCCACACGGCCCAGTTCCGCGAGGTGGAAATCTTGTCGCCCTCCAGGTTCAGGAACTCATTGGCCGGCACGTTGTCCGGCAGGATGTAGCTGCCCTCGGCCTTGAGCATGGCGGGGAACACGATGCAGTGGAACACGATGTTGTCCTTGCCGATGAAGTGCACCAGCCGCGTCTCCGGGTCTTTCCACCATTTCTCCCACGTGTCGGGCAGCAGTTCTTTCGTGTTGCTGATGTAACCGATGGGGGCGTCGAACCACACGTAGAGCACCTTGCCCTCCGCGCCTTCCACCGGGACGGGGATGCCCCAGTCCAGGTCGCGGCTCACGGCACGGGGTTGCAAGCCCATGTCGAGCCAGCTCTTGCACTGCCCGTAAACATTGTTCCGCCACTCCTTGTGCTCCTCCAGTATCCATTGCCGCAGCCAGGCCTCGTGCTTGTCCAGAGGCAAATACCAGTGTTTCGTCTCGCGCATCACCGGTTGCGAGCCGCTGATGGCACTCTTCGGGTTGATCAGCTCCGTGGGCGAGAGTGCCGTGCCGCACTTCTCGCACTGGTCGCCGTATGCCCCCTGGGCATGGCAGTGCGGGCATTCGCCCGTGATGTAACGGTCGGCCAGGAACGTGTGTGCCTCCTCGTCATAATACTGCATGGAGGTTTTTTCCACGAACCCGCCCTTGTCATACAGCGTGCGGAAGAAGGCGGAAGCCGTCTCGCGATGCACCTGGGAAGTCGTGCGGCCGTAAACATCGAACGATATGCCGAACTCCTCGAAGGAATCCTTGATGAGCTTATGGTAGCGGTCCACCACGTCCTGCGGCGTGACGCCCTCCTTTTTGGCCCGTATGGTGATAGGCACACCATGTTCGTCGGAACCGCCGATGAAAAGCACGTCCTCCTTTTTCAGACGGAGGTAACGCACATAAATATCCGCCGGGACATACACTCCCGCCAGATGGCCGATATGCACCGGCCCGTTGGCGTAAGGCAGGGCCGACGTGACGGTAGTTCTCTTAAACTTTTTCTCCATTATATATATCGCTTTTAATTTGATGGCGCAACTGTCCAAAACTGTGCAAAGTTACGGAATAATTTCCGATTTCTTCCCCTTGGTCCCGTCATTTTGTCAACGCCCGCCCTGCAAAACCTTCCCCCCAGGCTTTCCCCTGCGGACAAATGCCGCCCGCCTTGCGCACAAACGCGGAAATGTTTCCGCAAGGAGGGGACAGACTTGCCGCACAACGCCCGGAAAGGCGGATCTTGGCAAAAAACCAAGGGGCACACGGCCAAAACCCGTACCGGCATGATAAAACCGCAGGCGGGCAGGCTGCGGGCACGTTTTTTTTATTACCTTTGCCACAGGGCGGCTTGGACGCCCTGTTATTACTAACCCAAAACAGAAAAAGCGATGAAAGGTTACAAACAGATTGTATCGGCACTGGCGGCCATGGCCGTCCTGGTAGCCTGCGGCGCGAAAAAGCAGCCGGACAAGCAGCAAGAGGCAAACGTCTCCCCCAAGTACCTTGTCCTCTATTATTCCCAGACGGGCACCACGAAAGCGGTGGCCGAAGAATTGCAAAAGGCACTGGGGGCGGACATCGACAGCATCCTGCCGGAGAATCCCTATGACGGCACTTACGACCAGACCATAGAACGCGGCAGGCAGGAGCGCGAAAACGGCATTACGCCCATGCTGGTGCCCCTGAAGACCAACCCCGACGATTACGATGTAATCTTCCTGGGCTACCCCGTATGGTTCGGCACCTATGCCCTCCCGGTGGCCGGCCTGCTCAAGGAACATGACTTTGCCGGGAAAAAGGTGGTCCCGTTCTGCACCTTCGGCAGCGGCGGGCTGGAAGCCTCGGCGGAGGACCTGAGGAAAGCCTTGCCGAAGGCGGAGATAGCCGGGGGCTATGGGGTAAGGACCGCACGCCTGGCGGCCGTTCCCAAAGAGGTAAACCGCTTTTTGGTGGAGAACGGCTACATCGAGGGGGAACTGGAGGCACTGCCCGACTACTCGGAACAGCAGCCGGTGACGGATGAGGAAAAAGCCGTTTTCAACGCGGCCTGCGGTGACTACCGCTTCCCGTTGGGCACGCCGCTGACGGTAGGCAAACGCACCACTGCCGACGGCACCGATTATGTCTATACGGTGAAAAACGCCAACAATGAAGAGACTGCCACCATATACGTCACTGTGGGCAATGAGGCGGGCGCGAAACCGGAATTTACCCGCATCGTAAGATAAGGGAGAACCGTTCCCGCCCCATAAAAAAATGCCGGCGAAGCATCTTCCCACGGAAAACCGGGGAGGGATGCTTCGCCGGATGGGTATCAATGGCGCGGGGTCGGGACAAAATGAAGTGCCCCCTTTACGGTTTGCGTTGCCCGAACGCCCTTTCGGGTGCGGGGCACGCCGCGTTGCCCACCGTCACAGGGCCACTTTCGTGGCCTGTCCGCCCGCTTCCACAATGTATATCCTGCCGGAAGGCAGGGCCAGTTCCAGCCGGCTGCCGTCGCCCCTTGCACTGCGCAGCAGGGTGCCCGACATGTCATAGACGCGGACGATGCCCGTGGCACCGCTCACCGTGATGCGACCGTTGCCGGCATAAACTTCCGTCCGGGTGTCTGCCTGCGTCCCGGCTATACCCGTTTCCGTTCCGTCAGTCTCCACGATGGTCTGGAAATGTTTCCACTCATCAGCCGTCCGGTAAGCGGAGAGCGAACCGGTGGGAACGTACAGCGTGGCATCCTCATAAACATTTTCCGAGAAACAACTGTCGTTACCAGACGACGAGTATGTCGGCGGTTCCGGATTCCATGAATATACGGCCGTGATGCCCGAACAGTAAAAAAATGCCTGTGTTCCAATAGAAGTTACAGACTCTGGAATAGTGATTTCCGCGAGGCTGTAGCAATGTTCGAATGCATACATTCCAATAGAAGTTACAGACTCTGGAATAGTGATTTCCGTGAGGCTGTAGCATAACATGAACGCCCAATCTCCAATAGAAGTTACAGACTCAGGAATGTTGATTTCCGTGAAGCCGCAGCCACCGAACGCCCCACTTCCAATAGAAGTCACAGACTCAGGAATGTTGATTTCCGTGAGGCTGAAACAATAGTAGAACGCCCAATCTCCAATAGAAGTTACGGACTCTGGAATAGTGATTTCCGTGAGGCTGTGGCAGTTCCGGAACACTTCGTCTTCAATCGTAGTTACAGACTCAGGAATAGTGATTTCCATGAGGCTGTAGCAATCAGCGAACGCTCCATCACCAATAGAAGTTACAGACTCTGGGATGATGATTTCCGTGAGGCTGCTGCAATCGTAGAACGCATAATTTCCAATATAAGTTACAGACTCAGGAATGTTGATTTCTGTGAGACTAGTGCAGCCACTGAACGCAAAACCTCCAATAGTAGTTACAGACCCAGGAATGTTGATTTCCGTGAGACTGTCGCAAAAGTAGAACGCAGAATCTCCAATCGCGGCCACCGTCATGGTGCGCCCCTCATAGATTACGGTTTCATGGATGACCACATTTCCCGTATAGTTGCCGCCGGAGGTCACGCTACATGTCGTAGAACTCGACAAGTCATCGCAGGTATAGCAGATGCCGTCTATTTCAAAATCATCGGCTGCCGCATGGAGGGCGAAAAGGGATGCCGCACAAAGCATAGCCAGCTTTTTCATTGAATGGTGTAGAATGTTCATGATGTCATTTGTTTTAGTTAG
>CAZGSE010000055.1:0-12421 GCA_964528135.1 uncultured Paraprevotella sp.
CTCTTCAGAATTGCCAACTTATATGCTTATCCCCACTGAATTTCTACTGAGCCACGAAATGGTAAAAAACGCTATTATAAGGGATTTTACCTGTTTATTTGTTCCGTTCTGTCCAAAAAAGAAAGCAAAAGGAAGCATCAGAAAGTAAAAATGAATATCTTTGTCAGGATAATCATTAAACTCCAAGAGAATGGTAAAATTTTATTTCCTTAGAAACCTTTTCTTTCTTCTCTGTCTGTTGGGACTGTCTGCCGTGAAGGCAGCACAAACGACGGGAGAACTGGGTAATCTGGTTTGTTTCGTCTGTTTCCAAGATGAGGATGAAGAAGAAGCCTTCGGACAGTCGTTTTCGGCTTACGAGCAGCTTTTCAATGATGCCACGCCGGGCACTAATTCCGTTTATAACTATTTCCGCGAAGCCTCTTACGGGCAACTTGAATGGAAAAGCAGCTTTTTCCCTTTGGGCGAAGACGACAGGGTAGTTGCCTACAAGGCTCAGATGGAACGGGGGTATTACCGTGAAAAAGGGGAAATCAACACCATCGGTTATGAAGACGAGGTGAGCAAGGCTGCCCGTGAACAGGCGTTGGTGCGCGAGATTGCCGACTACTTGTCCGATGCCCTTCCGGACGAAACCGTGCTGGACGTGGATTCCGATGGCATCGTTGACAACCTTTGCATCGTATTGAGCGGGAGTTCGGAGCTGGGCAGCCGCCATTTGTTATGGCCCCACCGTTCGGATCTGGCCCTGCCGGACGAGATGGCCGTATATATAAAAGGTAAGAGACTGACGGGTTACCTGATGGTGTTCGATGATGCCAACGGATGGGAATCGCTTTCCCGTATCCCGTTGAACACGGGAGTGCTCTGCCATGAGATGTCACATTCACTGGGCACGTATGACCTGTACCACGTGGATGACGACCTGAATCCCGTGGGCGTGTGGGATCTGATGTCGGACAACCTGCAGGTGCCACAGCACATGTCGGCTTACACGAAGTACCGCTATTGTGGATGGATAGGTGACATTCCGGAAATCTCCGAACCGGGAACCTATGTGTTGAACCCTGTGGGGGGAGCCACGGCGGAAAATGTGGCCTACAAGATACGTTCCATCGGTTCGGAGGAGTATTTTGTGGTGGAATACCGCAAGAAAGAAGGTGTATTCGACAGTGGATTGCCGGAATCGGGGTTGCTGGTGTATCGCATCAATCCGGCCTATACGGGCGGCAACGTGAACTATAACGGCACGACCCGTCTGGATGAGGTGTATATCTTCCGCCCCGGCGGGACAACTACGGATGACGGGAACATCAACCAAGCCGCTTTCAGTGAAGAAAGCGGCCAGACGGTGTTCGGTGGCGATGCAGACGTGAAACCTTTCTATTGCGACGGTACGGAGGCGTCTTTCGTCCTGTCCGACATTTCGTCCTGCGGGGAGACCCTCTCCTTCAGGCTGGAGGAGATGGGACACCGAATCTGGCTGTCTGACACCCTGGTGACCTTGGGCGGACAGGCCGGAAAGCGGATGGAACTGTCGGTGGAGTCCAATGTGGAGTGGACGGTATCCGACCTGCCTGAATGGCTTTCGCTGACGCCACAGGCCGGACAGGCCGGCCAAACCACCATGATGCTGGAAACCTTGTCGGACAATGATACGCCCCGGATGCGCGAGGCCTGGGTGTGTTTCGTTTCGCCCGAAGATACCTCTGTACAGGCCGTGCTGGCGGTGTGCCAACAGTCGGCCGTCATACAGTCACCGGCCGACGTGACGGCCCGCGTGGAGGGTGCGGAGGTGGTGCTGGAATGGACAGCGCCGCAGGAAGGTACTCCGCTGCTGTCCGATGGGTTCGAAGACACGTCCAACCCCAACGGATGGACGCTCCGCAATGCGGGCGACCGCGGTTGGACGTGGCAGGAGGCCACACGCTACTACGTGCCTTACAGCGGCAATTATTCGCTTTACCTGCGCGAGGCCTGGGAGGATGAACATCAGGACGAATGGCTGGTTTCACCGGTGTTCGCCGATGGGCAGACCCTGTCGTTCCAAAGCAAGTCCATTGCCCCGCAGAAGAACATACAGAACCAGTTCTATTACGTGAAGGTGAGCAGTGACGGCGGGGAAACCTGGACGGAGGTTTACGACCTGATACACGACTGCGATGCGGTGAACCAATATGTGAAAATCACCGTGGACCTCTCCGCCTACCGCTCGGAACAGATGCGCGTGGCTTTCCATGCCTATGACACGAACGATGTGGGGTTGTCTTATTGGTGGCAGATTGATGATGTGGACATTTATTCCACCCCCGCGGAAAGCCTTGTAGAAGGATATGCCGTGTATCGCGACGGGGTAAAGATCGGGGAAACTGACGAATGCACTTTTGCAGACGACAGTCTGTTGTCGGGCGAGCATGTCTATACCGTGCGTGCCGTCGGTGCCTTTGGCGAGACGTCCGATTCCGACCCTGTGCGTGTTTCCTATGACCCGGACGGTGTGGAGGCCGTGGTTGCAGCCCCGCAACTGACGGTGCAGGTTGCGGACGGATACATCCGTGTGCAGGCCGGTTGCATGCTGCGGCAGGTGAGCCTGCTGTCGGTTGGCGGGCAAGTGGTGCGTACGGCCTGCACGGACGGAAATGCTTGCGAACTCAACACGCAAGGGATGCCTCGTGGGGTATTTCTGATCAGATGCCGGGCGGCAGAAGGCGGTATCCTGCCGGTGCGTAAGGTTATCGTGCGGTAAACGGGATGATTGCATATCAAAAAACGCTTCCTTTTGCGGGAAGCGTTTTTTGATATGTTCCGGTGTGGGCGGCATTTGTGCGCAAGGTGACGGGTTGTTTTGCGCACAAATGCCGCCGTTTTTGCGCAGGACGGGGTGCGTCCTTGCGCGAGGCGGTCAACGGTAGGTCAGGATTGTCAGGTTTTCCGGTTGGAAAAGCTCTTGCGCCACGGCGTGCAGGTCCTCGGCCGTCAGGGCATCGATTTTCCGGCGCAGTTCGCAGATGTCCCGCGTCCGGTTGTAGTGCAGGAACGTCTTGCCCATGGCCAGGGCCACGCTTTCCGAATTGTCGTAGGAAATGCCGATTTGACCTTTGATTTGCCGCTTGGCAGCCTCCAGCACCTTTTGCTCCAGCGGGGCGTCGGCCAGCCGCTTCAGCTCTTTCATCACCAACCGGCGGCATCGTGCGGCATCGTGCGGGTCGCAGCCGAAATAGACGCTCCACACCCCCGTGTCGGTGTAGGCTGTCATGCTGCTTTCCACGGTGTACACCAGTCCGCTCCGTTCGCGCAGGCTCAGGTTCAGCCGGGAGTTCATGCCTGGTCCGCCCAGGATGTTGTTGAGCAGGTACAGGCTCAGGTGGCGCGGGTCGCGTGCGCTATAGGCCCGTGTGCCGATCAGCACGTGGGCCTGGTGCGTGTCTTTGTCCAGGGTCACTTCCCTGTTCCGGTATTCCGGTACGGCCGTGCGTCCGATGTCCGCGTTGGCCAAGGCCTGTGCCGCGGCAGCGGGGGAGGTGAGCCGGCCGTACAGGGGGTGCGTGGGTGGGAGCGACTGTTCCACCCGCCGCAGTGCCTTTTCCAGTTCCCGGCGCACGACGGAAGGGCTGATGCGCCCATGCACGAAAAACACCATGTTGTCCGGCCGGTACAGGCGTGTGGCGAAGCTGCTGGCATGCTCGCTGCGGAACCCGCGCAGGCGTGTGGCTTCGCCAAGTATGTTCCGACCCAGCGGATGCCCGTCGAAAATGAGGTTCTCGAAATCGTCGAAGATGAGTTCGGACGGTGTGTCGTTGTAGCTTTCTATCTCGTCTATCACCACTTCCGCCTCCTTGTCCATCTCCGCTTGCGGATAGGTGCTGTCCAGCACGATGTCCACCAGCAGGTCTGCGGCACGCGGAAAATGTTCTTTCAGGAACGCGGTGTAATAGACGGTTTCCTCTTTGCCCGTATAAGCGTTCAGTTCCCCGCCCACGGTCTCCATGCGGTTCAGTATGTGCCAGGAACGGCGCCGGCGGGTGCCTTTGAAGGTCAGGTGCTCGCAGAAGTGCGCCAGCCCGTTCTCGTCGGGCCGCTCGTCACGGGTACCTGCGTTGACGGCAATGCCGCAGTAGGCCACGTCCGTGGCCGACGGTGCGCACACGATGCGCAGGCCGCAGGGGAGCGTTTCGGTGTGGAAGAGGGGGGCTTCCGTTGGTTTTGTCATGTCTTCCGGTTTTGTGATCCGCCTGCAAATATACTTCTATTTTTCGAGAAAAGCGGTTTCAGCCGCGGCTTTGTGCGGGGGAAAAAACGCAGTGGCATCCGGTTGCGGATGCCACTGGGGACGGTTTCCTGCCGGTGTGGTGTCCGGTGGATAAACTTGTACGGCCGCGGCCTGTTTCGGGGTTTACAGCAACAAGGCGATGCGGTAAACCGCAAAAGCTGCCGCGTAGGCCAGCAGGGTGGTGTAGGCGGCCGTGAAAAGTGCCCACTTCCATGTGCCGCTTTCCCCTTTTATGGCTGCGATGGTGGCTATGCAGGGGAAGTAGAGCAGGGCGAACACCATGTAGCTCAAGGCGGCTTCGGGGGTGGTGTGCTGGCCCAGTATGGCGGACAGCCGTGTTTGCGGGGCATCTTCTCCGTCTTCGTCACCGGTCTCCTCGTCCCCGCAGTTGTAGAGCACGCCGAGCGTGCTGACCATCAGTTCCTTGGCACCGACTCCGGCTATGATGCCCACGCCCATGCGCCAGTCGTAGCCCAAGGGGCTGATGACGGGTTCGATGGCGTGCCCTATCTGGCCCATGTAAGACTGTTCCTGCTGTTCCGCTTCGGTCAGTTCGCCGTTGCCGGCAGGGAAATAGCCCAAGGCCCAGATGATGATGCTGGCCACGAGGATGATGCCTCCCATTTTGCGCAGGTATTGCCGCCCTTTCTCCCATGCATGGCGGCACACGCTGCGCGAGTTGGGCAGGCGGTAGGGCGGCAACTCCATGACAAAATGGCTGTCATAACGCCGCATGAAAACCTTGCTGAACACATAAGCCGTGAGCAGGGCCATGAGCGTGCCCAGTGCGTATAGGCACAGCATGACGGTGGAGGCGTTGGCGGGGAAGAAAGCCCCGGCGAAAACGACATACACCGGTATGCGCGCACTGCACGAAACCATTGGCGTGACCAGCATGGTGATTATGCGGCTTTTGGCATTCTCGATTGTGCGGGTGGCCATCACGGCCGGCACATTGCACCCGAAACCCATCACCAGCGGGATGAACGACTTGCCGTGCAGCCCCAGCCGGTCGAACAGCGGGTCGGCCAGCATGGCCGCACGGGCCAGATAGCCGGAGTCTTCCAACAGGGAGATGAAGAAGTAAAGAATCAGGATGTTGGGCAGGAACACGATGACGCTGCCCACGCCACCGAGCACGCCGTCGCACAGCAACGCTTGCAGCATGCCTTCGGGGAGGCGGTTCTCGCAGGCTTCTGTGAGCCATGCCACGCCGGCATCAATCCAGTCCATCGGGTATTGCCCGATGGTGAAGGTTGCCCAGAAGATGAACCACATGATGGCCACGAAAAGCGGATAAGCCACCCAGCGGCAGGCCAGGATGCGGTCCAGTGCGGCCGTGATGCGGTTCTGTCGTCCGTTGCGTTTCACATATATGCCGTCCAATATCCGCCCGATGTGCGCATAGCGTTCCTCGTCCTCGTGTTCCCGTCCCGGACAGGGGCATTCTTCTGCCGTGTCGTTGATGTGTTGGCAGTTGTCGCCGTCCGTGCAGTTGCAGTTTTCCGGGTCATTGCAGCAGGGCGCCTCGTGGTTGTGGTCTTTCACGCCGGCACGGTGCAGTGCGATATGGTTGTCGGCCATTTCCACGGCTTTCCGGAACAGGGCGGTCAGGCCGGTCCGTTTGCGTGCCACGGTAGGGAAGAGCGGCATGTCCAGCCTCCGGGACAGTTCTTCGATGTCGAGCCGGCTTTGGCTCTCCTCGAATTCGTCGAACATATTCAGTGCGCCCACGAGCGGGACGTTGCGTTCTTTCAGTTGCAGGGTGAGCAGCAGGTTACGTTCTAGGTTGGTTGTGTCGAGCACGTTGATGACCGCATCGATACGTCCGCTCTCCAGTTCGTGCGCCACGTAGGCCTCTTCCGGACTGAAGGCGCGGAGGGAGTAAGTGCCGGGCAGATCCACGAGCCGTATTTTGCGCCCCTCGAACACCATCTGTCCCACGATGCTGTTTACGGTCACGCCGCTGTAGTTGCCCGTGTGTTCGTGTCCGCCCGATGCTGCGTTGAAAAGCGATGTCTTGCCGCAGTTGGGGTTGCCTACCAATGCGATGGTGATTTCCCCGTCCTCGGCCTGGTTGGCCGTGGTGTGGCGGTGTTTGCGGGAGGGGGCGCAATGGGGGCAGCCCCCGGCGGGAGGGGAGACGGGTAAGCCGTGCCTGCGGTCGTGCCGGTCGGAACGTTTCTTTCCCGCCGTTTCCGTATTGCCGGGGGCGGGTGTGCTTTCCGGATTGCCGCCAACCGTTGTCCCACGGTCCAAATGGGGCGTGGTGCCGCCGGTTGCCAGAGGCTCTATCTGTATCTTTTCCGCTTCGTTCTTCCGCAGGGCCACCTGTCCGCCCATCAGCTCGAATACGATGGGGTTGCCTGTCGGGGCGGCGAACAGTTTCTTGACGCTTTTTCCTGCCACAAAACCCATTTCGCCCAGGCGGGCTCTGAAAGCCCCGCTGCCTTTGATGTGGGATATTATCCCTTCCTCACCGTTGTTGATATCTGATAAATTCACCATGTAGTGCGTTGTGTTGTCGTTTTAACGAACAAAGTTATTGTCTTTTTACGGGTTGTGCAATACTTGATTGTAGTGAATTTTCAAGTATTAGCATAACTGTGCATACCTCCGAGCAAGTAATTGACACCAAAATAAGTCATCAGTACGACGGCAAAGGCGGCAACCATATAGGCATGGAACGCGGACGGGCGCCGCAACCAGGGCAGGCTCTTGCGGTGGAAGGAGACTCCGTAGATGATGAAAGCCACGAAAGCCCACACTTCCTTGGGGTCCCACGACCAGTAGCTTCCCCATGAAACATTGGCCCATACGGAACCAAAGAGTATGCCGATGCCCAGCAGGAAAGTGGCGGGATAGAGCAGGAGGCGGCTCAGCAACGTGAGCTGTTTCACCTGCCTGCCCGCGGCCGGAAAAGGCTTTGCCCAGTTCCGCCCCATCAGGCAGAGGGCCAGCAGGCCGTTCAGCCACACGAAAGCAAAAAGGGCGTAAGAAACCATGATGAACGACACGTGGTAGCTGAGCCAAGGAGAGGCCAACACCGGCATGAGGGGTGTGATTTGCGGGTTCATCTCGCCCAAATGGGCCACCAGCAGGGTGAAGCCGGAAAGGAGGAAACCGAACGGACGCGTATAGGGGAAACGCCGCTGGAGCAGGCAGGCCGTGAACAGGACGGCCAGCGAAACGAACTGCATTGTTTCGTAGCCGTTGGCCAGCGGGATGTTGCCGCCGATGTAGCCCCGCAGGGCGTAACCGCAGGTTTGGAACAGTGTGGAAAGCCAAAGGGCGGCAGTCCAGAGCCTGCGCTCCGTGCGGCTCTCCTGCCGCCCTTTCAGCAGGCGGCGGAGCAGAAGCCCGAACCCCACGAACCCCAGCGTCAGGTTGGCCATGAACAGGGCTTTGTTGAACGGGATGCGGTTGTACAGCAGTTCGGCACCGACCCGTGCGTTGCTGAGGCGTTCCGCTTCGGGCGGCAGGGGGCGCACGAACGTTCCCTGCGTGAGCATCAGGATAAGTCCTATTTTCTCATCGGTTTCCTGTATAGCCCTGGCGGTTTTCCCCCGTTGCCCGGCTTCCTGTTGCCGGAGCGGTTGCAACCGGTCTTGTTGCCCATCGGACAAGTCGGACAGGCTGGCGTATTCCCCGCCGATGCCCAGCGTTTCGCGCAGAGTGTGGTCCTTGATGCGGATGACGGGCACACGGTTCCATGCTTCGGGGTATAGCTGCCAGCTGCCCGCCACTTGCACGGGCGTCATCCCGCGGAACGTGGCCCGGCCATGGACTTTCTGCATGAAGTCGCGGGCCGGAGTGTCGAAAGGTACCACGCGGCCGTTGTAGATGACCTGCCGCGAGGCCAGGCTGTCTGCCTGCGCACGTTCCAGCACCGGCAGGGAAGTTTCCGCCCGCAGGCTGCCGCCCAGGCAGAGTAGCAGAAGGGCAAATCCCCCTTTCCGCAACAGGGGATGGCGCAGCAAACGGCGGAATTCCCCGCCGGGCGCACACAGCACCCACAGGCTGCCGATGCACAGCAAGACAAAGCCGCAGTAGGTGATGCCTGTGCCCCAAGGGTCGTGGTTCACCGTGAGCCAGCTGCCTTTCATGTCCTCATCGTAGGATGATTGGTAGAACCGGTAGCCGTGGCCGGCATAGATGCGGTTCATGGAGATTTGCGGGCGGGCTGTTTCCGTCCCGTCGGATGTCAGGCAAGTGACGCGGCTGATGTAGTCGGCCGGTGCCTGTGTCCCTTTGTAATACTCTATCCGGAAGCTGTCCAGGCGTATCAGGAAAGGCAGGCGCACCACCTGCTTGCGTTCGTTCACATATTCGCCCGCGGGGATGCCCTCCCGCAGGTGCAGGATGCCGCTTTGTCCCGTGAGGGACGTGACAAGTGCTCCGGCGAAAATCATGCCGAAACCGGCGTGGAGCACCAGCAACGGTACGTTGTGCCACAGTTTTTGCCGTATGGCGGACACGGTGGCAGAGAGGACGACGGCAGTCCACAAAGCGGTGAACCACCATGTGCCGTAAATGGCGGAGCGGACGAAAGGCGTGCCGTGTGCGTCCTCCACGAACGTGGCTGCGGCGATGACAGCCGCAGCCAGGCTGAGCAGTATGAAGGGGGTGGCTCTCATGAGGATGGCTTACAAGTCGCGGAACTTTCCGTTGTGGCGTCCTTTCACGGCGATGCACTCCATCTCAACCAACCAGGCGGGTCGGCACACGGGTGCCAGCGTGATGACGTGCGGCGTGTCCGGGAACTTGCGGTCGAACATGGCTTTCACCGTGCGGTAGTCGCACATGTCGCGCAAATAGACGATAATCTGCATCACGTCGTCGAACGACACTCCGCCTTCTTCGAGCAGTGCGCCTACGTTCTCCCACATCCTTTCGGTTTGTTTCACGATGTTGCCCACGTGCACCACTTCCCCTTTGTTGTTGATGCTGGCCGTGCCACTGATGAACACGTGTGCGCGGTCGCCATATTCCATCACCGTCCCCCGCTCGAAAGTCACGCCGTATTCGTACGTCGGGTTCAGGTGGGTGGGGGCATACAGATAGCGTTGCTGTTCCGGGGCGAAGCCGGTGACGGCATACGTGTCCAACTGCACCAGCGCACGGGTGTCGGCAGGCAGTCCGCCAATGCCCGTGCTGCAGATGTAATGCGTCTGTTCGGTCAGTCCCTGTTTCGCGAAAAACTCTCTCCGGGCTTTCACCATTCCGGCATATTGCGTGTCCACGTCGCGCACGTAGAACCACGTGCGGACGCAGTTGCCGCCCAGGGTGGCATTGAAGCCTTGCAGGGTTTCCTCATAGTCGGCGAGCAACGATCCGGTTTGCCCTGCCGAGTCGCCCTGCGGCTTGTTCATACCCATCTTCCAAAGGTGGCGGTAGCCGTTGTGCTCTGCCACGATGACACCGTCCACGTTGGTTACGCGGCAGCCCTTTTGCAGGTAAACCCAGACGGCCACCTTGCTCCCATCGAGCGGTGGTTGCTGTATGACGGAGACGGAACAGTCCTGCTCCCATCGCATCAGTGGCTGCTGGTTGGCGGCATCGCTCAGGAAGTAGTGTTTCAAGACGGCGGCGGATCCCGTGATGTCCGGCAGGTCCAACAGTCGTCTTTCCGCATCGTAGATGCGCCGCAGTTGTCCTTCAAAAAAATCATCCCTCGGTTCCACATGCAGGATGGCGTGGAACTCTTCGGTCTTTCCTTCCGGAGCGAAAGAGGAGATTTCTGCCGTAACGCCCAAATCTTTCCAGTATTCTTTATGTTTGTTCATCGTTAGTCGTTTTAATCCTGAAACCCGGCATCCATCCGTTTGCCAATCTGCCGCGCCTCGACTGTGGCGGGGGTATTGCCCCGGTAAAAAGGCCGGCCGGTCCCGCTGTCTTCTGTGTGGACATGTTGCAAGATGCTCCCCTCCGGGTTGCCGGGGATGATGCGGGCGCGGTACGCTACGGCCGTGGAAAGCCGGTCCGCCGAACAAGTGCGGCGGTTGTCGCACGCGGGCAACCCGAAAGCACCCCGCGACAAGACAAATATAACATAGTTTTTCTTCATGATGAATCCTTTACCGGTTAATTAACTAAACTTTAGAAAAAGAACAGGACAACGGTATCCCTTCAACCCGGTTTGTCTTGACGGTGCAAGGCCGCCTGTCCATAAACAGGCCGGCAGGGTGCAAAGATAATCAAAATCACAATACAGTGGTCAGGGGGCTGCCGGGGCACCGTGCGCAGGTTTGCTTGCCGCGGGTGTATAATACCTAATTAAAGTGATTGCGCGGGTCGGGATTTTTCCCTTACTTTGCAGAAATATTAATGATTTTAAGGTATATGTCTGAAAAGTATAAGGATACCGACCGCATGGGTGACATTATTTGTGATGATTACCGCATATTGCAAGTAATTAGCCGGTTTGGGCTTACGCTGGGATTCGGAGACCACACGGTGGCGGAGACTTGCCAGGCTGCGGGCGTGGATGTGCCCACTTTCCTGGCGGTGGTGAACTTCATCCGCTCCAACGGCCGTCTGGTCAACCACTCCGAACTTGTGGAGACGGTGTCGCTGTCGGCACTGATGGCCTACCTGCGGCGTTCGCACGACTATTTCGTGAAGTTCCGCCTGCCGGCCATACGCCGCAAGCTTATCGAGGCCATAGACTGTTCGGCGCGCAACCAGATAGCTTTCCTCATCCTGAAGTTCTACGATGAATTCGCTGCCGAAGTGGGACGCCACATGGATTATGAGGACAAGTATATCCACACTTACGTGGACGACTTGATGGCGGGCATGCGGACCGACCCGGCCGTGAACATCCACCGCCTGTCGAACCAGCACCACGACAACCATGCGCAAATAGAAAAAAGCCTGTCGGAACTGAAGAGCATCATCATCAAGTATTATCCCAACGACAGCAACGCACAGTTGCTGAACGACGTGTTGATGGACTTGTTCATGACCGAAGAGGACCTGTTCAACCACTGCCAGATGGAAGACACGCTCTTCCTGGAGGCCGTGGTGCAGCTGGAAGAACAACGCCGGGAGCAGGAAGGCGAGGAGAGCATCGGCGAGATGGAACAGGAAGCGGAGCAGAACGCCACCGGCACGCTCAGCGACCGCGAGAAAGAGGTGATTGTCTGCGTAGTGAAAGGTATGTCGAACAAGGAGATTGCCGAACACCTCTATATCTCGGTCAACACCGTGATGACGCACCGGCGGAACATCAGCCGTAAGCTGCAAATCCATTCGCCGGCGGGGCTGACCATTTATGCCATTGTGAACGGGCTGATCAACCTGGAGGACGTGAAGCTCTGAATATCCTTTATTTTTGAACCATCGCGATATGAAGAATGTGGGCGTTTTTTGCGGGGCGTCGGACGGGCTGGATGCAGTTTATTATGCCTTGGCCGGTGATTTTGGCCGGTGGCTGGGGGAGCACGGGCTGACGTTGGTTTACGGCGGGGCGGACTCCGGCCTGATGGAGGCCATGGCCCGCGGGGTGAAGGCCTCCGGCGGGCGGGTGGTCGGCGTGGTGCCCCGCATACTGGAGGTGAGGCGCAAGGTAAGCATGTGCGTGGACGAAATCGTGCACTGTAGCGACCTGTCCGACCGCAAGGCCATCATGATAGAGAGGAGTGACATCTTGGTGGCCCTGCCGGGCGGCATCGGAACGCTCGACGAGGTGTTCACGGTCATGGCATCCGGCAGTATCGGTTACCACGGCAAGCGCGTTGTGCTGTTCGATCTGGGCGGATTCTGGGACGGGCTGGTGCATGTGTTGCAGGAGATGGACCGCCAGCATTTTGTCAACGTGCCGCTGGAGCGGTATTTCTCCGTGGCCCGTTCGTGGGACGAGCTGGCCGCCGCGTTGTCGGCGGGCTGACTTCGGGCAGGCCTGCGGCGGTCCGCACCGTTCTGTGCCGTAGGGGGCTTGCGGCCGTATGGTGTTGCTTTTGCGCAAAGCCTGCCGCCGCTTTGCGCAAGGATTGTCCCTTTCTTGCGCAAGATTATTTGCATCCATGCTTTTGTAGGGCGGGGCTGTCAAGAAGAAAGCGGGGAAGAAGCCCTGTCGCCTCTTTCCCGCTTGGTGCGCTTCAGGATGGGCTTGAACCAACGACCCCCTGATTAACAGTCAGGTGCTCT
>CAZGSE010000056.1:0-11078 GCA_964528135.1 uncultured Paraprevotella sp.
GTAAACCTGAATACCCATCAGGTGTTCTTCACCATCGGCTGTAAGTTCTGACGGGCAAAACCTAAAAAATATAAAAATGTGAGGTGTAAATTTGGGACTTTCAGAAAATCATGCTATCTTTGTGCCATCAAAGGACGGGGTATTAGCTCATCTGGCTAGAGCGTTTGACTGGCAGTCAAGAGGTGGCAGGTTCGAGTCCTGTATACTCCACGGAAAAATTTCATGGTAGATCATAATAACGCGACGTTGGACGGTAGCCGGGAGGTGAAATGCCAACGTCTTTTTTTGTCCCCTCCCTTTCCGTGTCTGTCGGGGTGGGGCAGTAGAAGTGTGTTTGTATCCTTTCCGTCTTTGTGCCGCTCCGGGTTCAACACATCCGGTCGCGGTAGTCTTCATAAGTGAACCTGCGATAGTATTCCAGTTCACCGTCGGCATGCAGCAGGCAGATGTCGGGGTGGCTGATGCCATTGAACATGTTGGTCTTTACCGTTGTGTAGTGTATCATATCCTCGAATATGACACGGTCGCCGGGCTGGAGGGCATGGTCGAAACGCCACGCGCCCATAAAATCACCGCTCAGGCAACTGTTCCCCCCCAAGCGGTAAACGAAATCGCCGGCAACCGCATGCTTCACGGCATCCGGCTCCAGTGTCTCCGCGTTCCGCACCGCCGGTTGGTAGGGCATCTCCAGGCAATCGGGCATGTGGCAGGTGAAACTGACATCAAGGATTGCAGTGTGGATGCCCCGGTTCTCCACCACATCCACCACCGAGGCCACCAGCACGCCCGTCTGCCAGGCAAAGGCGGAACCCGGCTCCAGGATGAGCGACAAATTGGGATAACGCCTGCGGAAATCCTGCAACAGGGCCACCAGATGGTCCACATCATAGTCCTTACGCGTCATCAGGTGGCCACCGCCCAGGTTCAGCCATTTCAAAGCAGGCAACCAACGCCCGAACTTCGTTTCAATATGGCGAAGGGTGTGCTCCAGAGCCTGCGATGAACTCTCGCAATGGCAATGGCAATGAAACCCCTTGATGTCCGGCGGAAGCTCCGCAGGCAGTTGCGAGGCCATGACGCCGAAACGCGAACCGGGAGCACAGGGGTTGTACAACTCCACTTCTATCTCGGAATATTCGGGGTTCACCCGCAGCCCGCAGGAGATAGGCTCCGAAGGATGCCGCCGGTTGTAACCTTCCACACGGTCGCTGAAACGATGGTACTGCCCTAAGGAGTTGAACGAGATGTGGCTGCTGCACGCCATGATGGCATCGAAGTCCGTTTCCGTATAAGCAGGGGAATAGGTGTGTGCCTTGCTCCCGAACACTTCGGCGGCAAGGCGGGCTTCGTTGACGGAGCTGGCCGTGGTGTGCCTTATGTATTCCTTGAAAACGGGGAACGACTTCCAGAGGGCAAAGGCCTTGAAAGCCAATATAATCTCCACACCGGCACGTTCCGCCACCCCGCGGATGAGTTCCAGATTCTTCCGCAGGAGCCTCTCCTCCATGATGTAGCACGGGGTGGGCACGCCGGCATAATCCCGGTTGTCGGTCTTCATGTTCCTTTCCTTATTAATATACGAGCTTCACATTGTCTATCCACAGTGTCGTGCCGATGGAACCTACATAAGCACCCCCGTAACTGGAATCGAACTGCAACACGATGTGCGTGGGAGTTTCGTCTGCATCGGCCCAGCCCTCTTCCTTGATCGGCACCATCTTGCCCTTGCTGTTCTGCGTGTACATTGTCCGGTCGCCGGTGACCAGCCCCATGTAGCTTTGGAAATCGTCCTGCCCGGTAATGTCACCATAGCGGATGGGAAATTCCGCCCCGTCCACCCAGTCGGTATCGCTGTCGAAACGATGGACCAACGTGCCGATACGCTGGGCATAGATATTACCGCTTTCGTCTTCCCAACGTTTCTGCAACAGGCAGATCACATCGGGCATGTCTTTCCCCTTCACGGTGGACACCCTGCTGAAGCCGGTCTGCCGGATGCGGTCCGGTTCATCGGACAACTTCACCTTGTAGTCGAAACAGAGGGCCTGCGGACGCTTGGTGAAAGGGATTCCGATGGCCAGCTTGCTCATGGGGTCGGACGTACTGGTGATGGGTTCGGGCACACTGCCCAGGAAAACAGAGCCAGCGGCCAGCACCTCGATGTTCACAATGCCCAGCACCTTGACTTTCTCCACATGCGTTTCCAGGCGCGCGCAGTAACCGTCCCCGCGCTCCTCACGATAGACAGAGGTGTTTGTCTTTGTTATGCCGCAGACTTTCGCCATCACATTCGACGTGGCCCATGGCGAACCGCCCTGGTTCGTATAGGGCGTGTTTTCGTTCCAGACCGCATCCGGCCCTATTTCGTACAGTTGTTTGGTGTCTCCCCCGATAATCTTGCTTTCCTTGATATTGCGTACAATCCACTGGTCGAAATCCCCGTATTTTATAAATTCCGACTGTGCCATTCCCGACAGGGCGGGACAGACAGCCAACAGACCGGACACATACATTTTCCTGAGTTTCATTGCAAATCCTGTTTTTAGTTCTGTTTAAAATGCTTCGTTTATATTGAAGGCAAAGTTCGGGCTGTCTTTCGTGAAACCGAGATCCAGCCGCACATTCACCCTGTTCTTGAACTCCCAGCGGTAGCCCACCCCGTAATTGGGCAATATCTCATCATAATAAATATGACTGAAGTTGCGGAACACATTGGCCAGCCCAACCCACAGGGCCACCCCGTGGCGTCCCTTGACATGTTGCCGCAACTCCACCTGCCCTTCCATGATATTGCGGTCCCGGTAACGGCCTTCGTAATACCCGCGCATGCGCCCCAGTACGCCCACCTGCGCCAGCATGGTCCAAGGCACATCGCCGTAGTTGAACAGGGTGTGGAGTTCCATGGCCAGCACCCCGCCTTTCCACACCTGCCGGTAGGCCCTGTAAGTCAGGTCGGTGTAACTGAACGCATAATCATTGCCGAAGCCGGAGGGATAAAACATCTGTTCCAGGCAGAAGTAATTCCCCCGGAAAGCGTTCAGCACGAAATCGCGCGTGTCGTAGGTGACGTTGAAGCCCGCGCCATAGTTCACAATGGACTTGTCTTGCCCGTCCAGCAGGCGTTCGTTGCTGAACCCGTAGCTGTTCACCCACTCGATGTCCGCCACCGGACCCACATAAAGCGCATCGCTCATGCGGAACAGGAAACTGGGTTTGAACTGGAACTTGATACGATTGTAGTCGCTCTTGTTCGCGCCGTTGTTGCCGTTTTCATAGCCTATGCCCCAGAAATAGCCGGGAAAAGTGTAGAAATAGAGTTGGTAGTCCAGGCGGTATTTTTCCTGCGGCAGGAAATTGTTCCCCCGCACCCCGATGGCCAGCATGCCGGTCAGCGATGCGTTGGCAAAGACCGAAACATTGGATTTGGGCAGCAACGGGTCCGAACGGTCCCATGAATAAAGCCCGGAAGCCGTAGCCCCCAGCCCGGCCGACGTGGCGGCGGAATAGCTCGGCCCTATCAACATGCTGAAATCAAATGGGCGGTCGGCATGCTTGTTGGTATTGCTCAAATAACGCCCCACCCACTTCAGGGGATTGTACGTCCGGCGGGCCGGACTTGCTTCTGCAACAACAGAATCCGTCCTGCTCTCCTCACAGCTTTCCATCCCGTTGCCGGCAAACAGAAAACTTCCAGCCGCACCGGCCTGGAAGTACATGCAAGACCACCCGTACAAAAACGCCGTACAAAAGAGTCTATTCCACATTTTTAAATTAATAAGTATGCAAATTTACAGTTTTTTTAATTCTAAGGGAAACAGTTTTTAGTATATTGATGCTTTCTTGAAAGAATTAACATTGTAAAGATGGACATGACGGCAGGGCGACCCGCAGAAAAACTTCGGCGCAAACATTGCACGGGAGGAAAGAAATGCGTAATTTTGTGAAAGACTGGAACATCATCTAACGATTTGAACAGGACATGACAAACGCCAACGCTTACTCTTACGAAAAAATACACAATGACCGCAGATTGTTGGAACTGCTCTCGCAGACCATTCCCAACATTGGTAGGGCCTGTACCGAAATCATCAACCTGGAAGCCATCCTGAACCTGCCCAAAGGGACGGAACATTTCCTGGCCGACATACACGGGGAGTATGAGGCCTTCCAACACATACTGAAGAACGCTTCGGGCAACATCAAGCGCAAGGTGACGGAAATCTTCGGCACCACGATGCGGGAAAGCGAAATCAGGCAGCTGTGCTCGCTCATCTATTATCCGGAGCAAAAACTACAGTATATCAAGACTTCGGAGACCAACCTGAACGATTTTTACAACATCACCCTGCACCAGCTGGTGAGCGTCTGCCAGTCGGTGTCGTCCAAATACACACGGTCCAAGGTGCGGAAAGCGTTGCCCAAGGAGTTTGCCTACATCATAGAGGAACTGCTCCACGAGTCACCGCAGGACTACAACAAACAAGCCTATTTCAACCGCATCATCGAAACCATTGTTTCCACCGGACGGGCCGATGAGTTCATCTGTGCCATCTGCAACCTGATACAGCGGCTGAGCATCGACCTGCTGCACATCCTCGGCGACATCTTTGACCGCGGGCCGGGAGCGCACATCATCATGGACACCCTATGCAACTATCACAACTTCGATATCCAATGGGGCAACCATGACGCACTCTGGATGGGAGCCGCCGCCGGGAACGACTGCTGCATCGCCAATGTGCTGCGCCTGTCGCTGCGCTACGGCAACCTGGCCACACTGGAGGACGGCTACGGCATCAACCTCGTGCCGCTGGCCACATTCGCCATGGAAACGTATGCCGATGACCCGTGCCGCTACTTCGGTCCCCAACTGGAAGAAGACGACACGCGGCACGACCAGAAAACGCGGAGACTCATCGCACAGATGCACAAGGCCATCAGCATCATCCAGTTCAAACTCGAAGCGGCCATGATAGACAGCCGGCCGGAATGGAAGATGGGAGACCGGAAGCTGCTGGAATACATAGACTTTGAGAAAAAGATGTTTGTGCGCGACGGGAAAGAGTATGCCATGCGCGACTGCAACCTGCCCACCGTGGATCCCAAGGACTCTTACCGGTTGACCCCGGAAGAGCAGGAGCTGGTGAACAAACTGCACCATTCCTTCAGCGTGAGCGACAAACTCAACAAACACATACAGTGCCTGTTCTCGCATGGCAGCATGTATGGCATCTTCAACTCCAACCTGCTGTTCCATGCCTCCGTACCGCTAAATGCCGACGGAAGCCTGAAAGAGGTGGACATCAACGGCGAGAAAGTGAAGGGGCGCGCGTTGCTCGACCGCATTGGCATCGTGCTCCGCTCCGCGTTTAACAACGACACGGAGGAGGCCGACCGCCGGTTTGCCATAGACTATTTCTGGTATCTGTGGTGCGGGGTGGACTCCCCGCTGTTCGACAAGTCGAAAATGACCACCTTCGAGCGCTATTTCCTGGAAGACAAGGAAACACATACGGAAGAGAAAGGTTATTACTACAAGTTGCGGGACAACGAAAAAATCTGCGACATGATTCTGGATGCCTTTAACGTGAAAGGACAGCACCGCCACATCATTAACGGGCATGTGCCGGTAAGGGTGGGGCACGGGGAAACCCCCATCAAGGCCAACGGCAAGCTCATGGTGATAGACGGCGGATTTGCCAAAGCCTACCACAACACCACGGGCATAGCCGGATATACTCTCGTGTTCCACAGCCGTGGTTTCCAGCTTGTGCAACACGAACCGTTCACCTCGGCCGAAGAAGCCATCAAGAACGGAACCGACATTGTAAGTACCACGCAGATCGTGGAACTCAGCAGCCAGCGTATGATGGTGAGGGACACCGACAAGGGAGAAGAACTGGAGAGCCAGATCAGGGAACTGAAAGAGTTGCTCTACGCCTACCGGCACGGGCTGATAAAGGAAAACACCAAGGACAAATTCCGCGACTGACCAAGGCAGGCCGCGTCAGGACTCTGCCTCCTGCCCGAAGAGCAGCCTGCGGTCGCGCCGGCAGGCCGGAACAGCCCATTCTTCCGGTACGAAACGCCAGCAGCCAAGGGGACGCGGGTCCAGCGTCCCCTTGGCTGTTATGTAGTCCACCAGGCATTGGCGCAAATCTTTTTCCGTGGCGGACAACAGGCGTTCGGACAACCGTCCGCGCGGTATGCCCGCCCCTTTGATGAACAGGTCTCCTCCACCGTTCCCGCGATAGGAATTGACTACCACGGTATAGGTGGCAGTCTCATCAAAAGGACTTCCGTCCGCCATGCCCGTCACTGTGATTTTCTGTCCACAGGGACGGGTTACATCCACTGTATAGCAGATGCCGGCCGCCGAGTCGAAATTATAGGCCAGATTCTTGAACCCCAAACGCTTGCCCTCATCCAGCACGTAGTCCAGCAGCATGATATGGTCGTCCGGCCCCTGCATCTGTCCCACCCACAGCCCATAACTCATCTCAAGTATGCCCTTGATTTCCAATCCGGTCAGCCGCATGGTGTAAAGCACGTCATCATATTTGTAAAGGCTGAACACATCGCGCACAAAGACATCTCCGGCATGGATTTCAGCGGAAAACGACACGGGAGAGGCAAAAGACACCTGTGCCCCGGTCAGCTCCAACTGGGCTTCATGGACGAGATCCACAAACGCCGAAGGGCCGAAATAGGCATCCCGGCTACTGATGGTGCGGCAGAAACGGCCAATCTTCCGGCCGATATAATATTCCGTATTGTGGACGTAACGCGAAAAATACCGTTGCATGTAGTGCGATTCCTTTCCTTTATAATGGGACAAGTCTGTCAACTTGGCCCGCACGCCTGCCACCTGCTTTCCCGCCGCACTTTTCTCTATATCCAAATCCACCTCGCAAACTGTCATCCCCATGCTCGACGGGGAACAGCAAACCACTTTTCTCCCCTCAGGGTCTTCTATGGTTTCACAGTTCTTCAGGTGGTCATGGCCATAGCACACCACATCGAACCCTGCCACACGGCGGGGCACCTCCAAGGCGGCATTCTCTGCATAATCCGGCGTCACAATGCCGCCCTCCTTGCCTGAATGGAACAGTCCCACCAGGACATCCGGACGTTCCCTCTCCCGGATTTGCGGAACCCAACGGGCTGCGCAGGACACCATGTCCTCAAACTCCAATCCGCTCCACAACCCCAGCGGAAGCCAGTTCGGCACGGCTGGTGTCGTCAGTCCCAGCACGGCCACGCGCACCCCGTCCCTCTCCATCATGGCATAAGGACGGAAATAGCAGCCACCCGTAGCACGGTCGGTGACATTGGCGGCCAATATGGGGAAGTTGCAGGCCTCCACCCAACTGTCATAAACAGCATGTCCCATCTCTATGTCGTGGTTCCCAATGGTCCCCACGTCATAGCACATGTAATTCATCACCTCGGCCGTCAGGTTCCGCTGGTTGCCTGAAAGCATGAGATTGCTGTAGTACACCAGCGGACTGCCCTGCAGGATGTCTCCCCCGTCCATCAGCAACAGGCGGTTGCCATACGATCTCCGCAAAGACTGTACATAGGCGTACACCCTGGCCAGTCCGCCTTTGACCGGTTTGCGGCTCACCTGATCCCACAAGAAAAAGTGCCCGTGTACATCGCTGGTATGCACGATTTTCAAATGTACCACACGTCTGTTGTCCCTTGTCCCCGCCATATCCTTTTCCGTCTAATCTGCCGACTCCTTATATTATATGTGCAAAAATAGCAATAAAGTACCCTTCCGCAAACTGATTGGCATCTTATTTGTTACCTTTTTTTGCAGAAAGGAGATTCTGACATGGCATTTATTGATTACTACAAAATCATGGGGATTGCCAAGGATACCCCGCAGAAAGACATAAAGGCAGCCTACAAGAAAAGAACCAAACAGTTCCACCCGGACCTGCATCCCGATGACCCGAAAGCCAAGGCCAAGTTCCAGGCACTGAACGAAGCCTACGATGTGCTGGGCGACCCGGAAAAGAGGGCCAAGTATGACCAATATGGCGAACATTGGAAAAATGCGGATATGGGCGGAACCGCTACCGGAGGATACGGAAGTGGATTTGAGGGGTTCGACTTCAGCCAGTTCGGTGGAGGGGGCTTCTCCGACTTCTTCACGCAGATGTTCGGTGGCGGAGGGCGCACACGCACCTACAACAGCAGGTTCAAGAGTGGATTCAACCCGTTTGGCGGGGGAAGCGGGACAGTCAATTATTCCGACCGGGAATGCACCGTGACCATTGACATGTACACCGCCCTGCTGGGGGGAGAGATTATCGTGCAGACTCCGGAACATGACAGGCTGAAACTGAAAATCAAACCGGGTACCCAACCGGGCGCCAAAGTGCGGCTGAAAGGGAAAGGCGACCTGCATCCGGATGGGACACGGGGTAACCTGATCCTGACCTACAACGTGCAACTGCCCACCAGCCTGACCGAACGGCAAAAAGAACTGTTGCAGCAGATGAGAATGGGGTGAAATGTTGTGCAATCCGTAGAAAAGTGCGATATTTGCACCAGTTTTTAACCATCAATACAGACAGAATATGAACGATTGCATCACGCCGGCCATCCTATATATCGGGGCAGACGACAAAGACTTGGATTTGTTTGAAAGCCAATACAACGTGCCAAGGGGTATTTCTTATAACTCTTACCTCATTCTGGACGAGAAGATTGCGGTAATGGACACCATTGACCGGCGCAAGTCGGAAGAATGGGCCGGGAAACTGGAGAAAGCCCTGGACGGCAGGAAACCAGACTATCTCATCGTGCAACACATGGAACCCGACCATGCTGCCAACATAGGATGGTTTGCCCGGAAATATCCGGAAGCTACCATCGTGGCCAGTGCGAAAGCCATACAGATGATGCCGCAGTTCTTTGAGGATATCGACTTCAGCCACCGCACACAAGCCGTGAAAGAAGGGGACAAGCTCCCGCTGGGACGCCACACACTGAAATTCATCATGGCCCCGATGGTGCATTGGCCGGAGGTTATGCTCACTTACGAGGAAACGGAAAAAGTGCTGTTCTCGGCCGATGCTTTCGGAAAGTTCGGCGCACTCTGTTATGAAGATGAGAAGTGGGCCGATGAAGCCCGACGCTACTACCTTAACATTGTGGGGAAATATGGCGCACAAGTACAAGTCTTGCTGAAGAAAGCTGCCGCACTGGACATTTCTGCTATCTGTCCGCTCCACGGCCCTGTGCTGAAAGAAGACTTGGGTTATTACGTCGGGCTGTACGATACGTGGAGCCGGTATGAACCGGAAAATGACGGAGTGTTGATAGCCCATGCCTCCATTCACGGCAACACGGCTGCCGCAGCCCGAAAAATGGCGGACATCCTGCATGCCAAAGGAGTCAAAGACGTTATGCTTATCGATCTGACACGTGACGACATGTCGAAAGCCGTGGAATGCGCATTCCGTTACAGCCGGCTGATTGTGGCAGCCGCCTCTTACGATGCCGGCGTTTTCCCACCCATGTTCGATTTCCTGCACCACCTGCAAATCAAGAATTTCCAAAAGCGCAGGGTGGGCATCATCGAGAATGGTTCATGGGCACCTACGGCCGGACGCATCATGTCCGGCATGCTTTCCGAGATGAAAGACGTGGAGGTGACAGGAACCATGGTCACCATCAAGAGTTGCATGAAGCAGGGCGACATTCCCAAGATGGAAGAACTGGCAGAAGAAATGATATTGCCAACCTTGAACAGAGTATAATACATGCCAGACGTGGCCGGCAGGGCAAGTTCAGACAGCATAAAGTTATTTAACGATAATCGAAATGGTCTGTTGTGCACCTAAATCATCTACAATGGTGACCGTGTGATACCCTATTGACGGTTTTATCTGCATCTTATGTACATCAGTGGTTGTTCCGATAAATGAGCCGTCGAGGTGCCAAAACAGTTCAGCCGATGAAGAATGTACTGCCTGGCAAACAATCGCCCCCCGTTTGCCGTCCATCTGTTTCGGTATGGAAACAATACTGCCATCTGCAGGATATGCAAAGTGGAACGAATGTTCCATCGTGTTGTTTGCCGCAATCTTTTTAGGTAGCGGAACATATTCTTGGTGCTGCTGTCGATAATAATGCTCCATCAATGGCGGTAACACAAAGTAGCATTCCCTGCGTGTCGGTTCACTACGGTCATCCACAAGGCGCATGCCATCCAAAGAGATGGCAACCTCTTTGCAATAGGGGCATCGGTTGCTTTTTACACTGGTCCGCGGCAATAGTACCTCTTTCGTGTCTGCACAATGGCGACCTGCAAGATAACCCGAATGGGAACAGACACGAAGCATTACACCCTCCGTGGTGCCGGGTTCAGTAAACCACTTCGGGCAGGACAGCAGGTTAAACATGTCGAAGAGAATGGGACCTGCTGTCCTTGCTCCGGTAAGTTCAGGCACTCCGCTGCCGTCGGCGTTTCCCACCCATACGCCTACAACATATTCAGGAGTTACGCCCACAGCCTACGCATCGCGGGAACCGTAGCTTGTACCCGTTTTCCACGCTATATTCTGTACCGATGCCACTCTACGCCAATCCATTTGGTCGGGGCGGTTAACTTTCCGCATCGCATTGAAGGTGTAATAAAGAGCCATCTTGTCGCGTAAAGGGAAGCCGGGATATGCCACCGAATCCGCATAGCACGCCGCCATACGCGCATAGCACGACACTACATCAATCAAACGCACCTCGGCACCGCCCAACACCAAAGACAATCCATACCTGTCTGCCGGGCGATTGAGCGAGCCAAACCCCGAATGTTGCAAGATTTCTGCAAAACGGGCAACGCCAAACTCTTTCAATAAATACGTGAGTTCGGGATAAGAAAATCCCTCAAAAGAATTGGTAATCACAAGTGTTTTTCGTAACTTTATAAAATGAAATAACAAATCAACGAAAATAACGACTTATGATTACCCAAGACAAAATTACGGAAATTTTCTGTACGTTAGACGAATTCAGCAAGAAATTTGATGCGGAGATGGCCAAAGGTGAACTCATATCCTCTA
>CAZGSE010000057.1:0-10730 GCA_964528135.1 uncultured Paraprevotella sp.
AGGCGGCCGCCATGGCCGCCACGGTCTTCTTGTCGTAGTTGACACGCACGTATTGTGCCTCTGCTGAAAAGACGGAAGCACACACGCACAGCAACAGGACAAGGATTTTCTTCATGGGTTACGGCTTGGTATTTTGTGCATTCATGATGTTGCTTGTGGAATTACCGGAATTTTCACCTTTCCCAGACTTCGCTTCACGGTCGAAGCAGAGTGAGTATTGCCCGGAACACCATTGCTGGTCAGGGGCTTTGTAGGTGATGTAGCCGCGTTCCTGCAATTCCTCGCTGGCGGTCAACACGCCTTTCACATTGAATCCCCTTACCTTGCACAGCAGGCTGGCAGGATGCACATAGAACACTTCAGGTTTCTTCTCGTTTTCCCACACATAAATGAGGTAGAAGAACAACACGGTGGCCTCTTTCGAGAAATTGCTGATCTCGTTGGCCTTCCAAAAGTCGTGGATGAATTTTTCTGCTTCCATAATGTCGATAATTTGTTGATGATTATTGGGTGATTACTGAATGATTTTCCGACGGTTCCGTTCCAAATGCAGCACATGGCCTGTCTTGTTCACTTCTTGGGCAAACGCCAGGGACTTGTCGATGCCCGAAAGTTGCCAATCCCGGCAATAGGCTTCGATGGCCTCCTGGTGGCTGCTCCCCAATTCCCGCTTGTAAAGTTTGAGGGCTTCCTTTTCGGCCCGCTCGGTGGTGTAGGTCATGTAGCATTCCCTTGGCTCCTCCACGCCGTACACTTCGCTGGCAGTGCCCCTGCGGATGAATACCTCCCGGAAGAACGAGCGGCCCTCCTTGTTTTCCAAGCGGTTGATGGTGAATATCTTCTTGCACTCCACATCGGTCAGGCCGAGTATTGCCTTGATGCCGTCGAACCGTTCCCGGAACTTGCTTTGGTCAAGCAGCATCACCACATCGGAGTTGTTGATGATGGCTTCCTTGACGATTTCAGAGCCGATGATGTCCTGTATCTCCTGTGTCACCACGCCCACGCTTGCCCAGAACTTTCGGGCGGTCTTGTACATGAACTTGATGTATTCGGCCATCAACGGGCTTGCGATGGCTTTCCATGCTTCCTCGATTACCAAGACCTTGCGGTTCTTTTTCAGGCGCATCTTTTGCAGAAATACGTCCATGATAATCAGCGTCACGATGGGGAAAAGCAGCGGGTCATCTTTTATCGCATCGATTTCGAAGACAATGAAAGTTTCATCGAACAGGGTGCCGTCCATCTCCTCGTTCAACGTCTTGTCGTGGTTGCCACCCCGGTAAAAGTCCTTCATCATGTAGCGGTAGGTGGAGAGGTCGATGCCCGCAAGGTTATTCTCGTGGCAGATGTCGGGGATGCGCTGCACGGAGTATTCGTAGAACGTGTTGAACGAAAGGCTTTCCACTTTCAGTTCCTTGCGGCGGCGTTCTATCTCGTCAATCTCCCTTTCGATGCGGGCCAGGCGTTCCTCTTCCGTTTCCCTGCCGTCACGGGTGTTGGTGCGGTCGTCCACCAGCAAGCTCTTGCGCAGGTCTTCCCGTTGGGGCGGGGTGAAGCCGTCAAAACCGTTGAAATAGACATCATAGTATTCTGTAATCACCTGGTCGATGAGCCGGTCTTCGGTCTTGCTTACCGTGCCTTGCGAACCTTTCCATATCAGCAGTACGAGGTTTTTCAGAAAGCCCGTCTTTTCCACGTTCAGTTCCGCACGATTGATGCGGAACGGGTTCATGGTGACGGGCTTTTCTTCCGTATAGCTGATGTATTTGCCGCCTAAGTATTCGCACAAGCCTTCGTAACTGTTACCCGTATCGACCATCACCACGTCGGTGTTTTGCTCGGCAAGCTGGCGCACTACGCTGTTGATGTGAAACGACTTTCCGCTACCGCTTGGCCCCAAACAAAAGAAGTTGGAGTTGTCTGTCAGCTTGTTGCGTCCTTCCTTGCCGGTGATGTCGATGGCCACAGGCACACCTTGGCGGTCGGTGTAGTATATTTTCAGCGGGGTGTCCTCGCTGTGCTGGATGCGTTCCTTGTACATCAGGCAGGCGGCTGCGTCGCCGAGGGTGAGGAAACGGTCGTAGTCCACGCTCATGCCGTAGCAATTGCCGGGGAACGAATTGACGAACAGTTCCAGCTGGTTGTACGCCCGTTTGCTGATGTGGATGCCGAGCCTGCCGAAGCTGTTCTCCAAGTAGTTGGTGGGCTTTTGCAGGTCGGTCTCCTTGTCGCAGCATACCATCAGGTTGTAATGGATGTACACTAATTGCTTGCTCTCCCTCGCCACGGTATCCTGCACCCGCTTGATGTCCTCCACGGCCATCAGGTTGCTGGGGTTGGGGATGCTGGCATGGCGGTTCTTCTTCTTTTCCAACGTGGCAAGTTCCTTCTTTTGGCCGGGCATGAAGATCATCTGGTTGTAGACCACCGTCCGTGCGTCGGGTATGCTGTCTATCATCGAAACCAAGTCCACGGGCATCTCGGTGTTGTTCACCTCGATGTTGGTGAACGGGCGTACCAACGAGGGCAGTCCCGCGCTGTCCACATCGACGATGGAGAACACCTTGCATTTCCTGCCGCCCATCTCCACGCATTCCTCGCCCGCCTTGAAGCTGTCCATTGCCACAGGCTTGTCCGAGAAGTCCATTGTGAAGTAATGGTCAACGTAGCTGCTCGCCTCCGCCTTACCGAGGAACGAGGCACGGATGCCCGCGTCGCGCAACTGGTCTTTCACCTTGCGTATCTTCACCAGGAAGTCCTTCCACCGTTTCTCATCGTAGGAGAACAGGTTGCCCTTGCGGTTCTCCTGCGTCACGGTCAGGTAGGTGCGGTTGTCGGTGTACTGTCTTCCTTTGAAGTAGCGGAAATAGGATTTGCTCAGAAACTCATGCCTGCCGCCGCTTATGCCCTCAAAGCCCTGCCGGGTAAAGATGTCCTGCTTGTGCAGGGCGTATCCTTCTCCGAGGGTCTGTGCCAGTGCGGTGAACAACCGGGTATATTCGTAGTAACTGTCGATGTCGGCGGAGAACTTCTGCACCGGGTTCTCGATGTGCAGGATGGCGGAGTATTCCCCGGTCTTGGTGTAGAGTATGCCGATGCCGTCCACGTCCTCGATGGAGAAATAGATTTCGCGGAACATGCGTTTGCGCTTGCCTCCCGTGCCAAACGCCCGGACGGAGATGGCCATGCCCGCCAAGAGTGCCGTGAATGTCAGTAGAACGTACAGTGTCATGGGTTCATCTTCATTTTAGAGGAAGTAAAAAAGCCGCAGTTTGGCTTGGGCATATCGCTTGGATAATCCTCCTGTCACAATGCCATGGGAGAAATCCATCAGATAGAAGGTGTCCTTACCGCTTTCGGAGCAAGTGAGGTATTCGCCTTGCAGAGGGTTTATCAAGCCTTTTAACGTGGATGACTTGTCACATTCCAGCAGGAAATAAAGCCCGGCCAATTCACCGAGTGAGGGCACATAACTGCCGGGATGCCGTGCCGTCTCTTGCAGCATGGTTTGTCTGGCCCCAAAAGAGCCTTGCTTGGTTTGCCTGTCGGATTCAATCAGTCCTTGCGTAAGGCTTGCCCCGTCAGCATGGCCCAGGGCGCAATCGTCCGGGTAGGGCATACCGGGCTTGTAGATAATCTTGTCATCCTCCGGGGTGTCGCCGGTCGGATTGATGATGCCCTCATGGCGGGTTCCATCAATGGTCGTGAATTGCCTGCCGCTTGAAAGGTTGTTTCCTGAAAACACGAACATCCCATTGCAATCAGACAGGGCTACCGCTTTACCGTGCCTGCCGTCCGTTTCCACGACTACAGCAATGGAAAGGGTATCACGCTCCGCTTGTATAGTTCCGTCCCTTTGCAGGTAATGGCCTGTTTGTACGGAATCCACCGGCATCATCCTGTGTTCATACGCCAAGTTGCGTTCCGTTTCCACCCAACTGCCGTTGATGGCCACGCCCTCGCTGTCCTTGCGAATAGAGAGGTGCGTCATGCTTCCCGCCGTCAGGGGTGGCAACATGGTGCGCAACGCATGGTCTTTACCGTTGATACGGACGGTGATCGTAACCGGGCAAGCGGTTTCGGTCGGAATCAGGTAAAGGTCATGCTTCCTGCCGTTGTTCAACAGGCAATCCGCACCTTCCGCTGGTATGCCTCCATTGGCTTTCTTGTCGAGCCATTTGCCCGTGTAAGGCCGGTAGCCACCTTCGGTGTAGATGTTATCTCCTATAAGGGTGATGCCGTCCAATCTATCACGAAGGTCATCGCTCTCGCAGACGATGCGGAGCAAGACCATGGAACTTTGCAGCCTGAATGTCGGTTGGATGGCATCTCCGATGACGCGATGGGTTTCCACCCCATAGAGGTTTTCATCAAACGGGGCTGCCAGATGGAGGGTGTCGTTTGTCCCCAATCCGTTTCGGAAAGGATAGCAAACGCTGATGGTGGCCGTAGTGTCAGAAGTAATGGCAGGACGGTTTGCCGACACATACGCATTTCCTTTTCGGGTGAACATTGCTCCTGCAAATGCCTGCCTTTCTTCGGGCGTGGTAGTACTTACGTCCATATATACGCCAAGTCGGGGCCATGCAGGGGTTGTTCCCTCCATACCCTCGATGTGGATTTCCACAGGCTTGCGGGCCTTTTGCCAATCCATGCGGGTTTTCTCGCCCGACTCAATGGCGGCGACCATAGACTTGAACTGCTTCTCCCCGCCGCAGGAGGCGAGCAACAGCCCGATACATATTATCAGAAAGGCTTGCATCCGTTCGTTGTTTTATAGGGTTCTTTAATCATTTCCGTATTTGTTGTTTTTATAGAGTAAAATCCTACTTACAATCCTTTGGAGCGGGCATAGACGAACACGCCTTTGTCGTTCTTTTTGCTGTGAAGCCCCTTGCGCTGTTTGAGCAGGATGAGTGCCGCACCGCCACCCAGTGCCGCCACCAGGACTATCAGCCCGGCAAGGAAACCGGAAAGGCAGTAAGCCACGATGAAGCCGACAATGGCACCACCGATGGCTCCTGCCGCCCAGTAGATGTACCTGCCCTGGATTCCCATGAATTCAAGAGGCCTTTGCAGCCCCTTGAACATGGGGTATTCCAGTGGCCGGGTGTCGCCGTTAGCTCCGGGCATGGCTTAGCTGCTGATGCCGAAGAACAACGGGAGTGCCTGTGCGGCGGCAACCAGGAAGATGCAAGCTCCCACAATCATCATGATGGACTTCTTGACATCCTGCTCTTCGTTGTTCATCTTGATGTACACGCTGATGGCTCCCACGATGGCCACGACACCGGCGATGGCATAGCACAGCTTCACCACGTAGGGCACATACTTGGCGATTTCGGTCGTCACCGTGCCGAGAGCCGTGGTGCCCGCCGTATAGTCACCGGCGGCGTTCTGGGCGAAAGCCGCGGTCGTACCTACCAGCAGCATGAGGGAGAGCATCTTCAATCTCCCGGAAGGGCAAATCCCCTTCATCCACTTTCTGAGTTTTTCCTTAAACATTCTTTTTACCTTAAAAATTAAACACTATGTGAATTGTCTCGTTTCTTTTATACCCGGTAGCCGAAGAAGGCGGGGAACACGATGGATGCCCCGATGATGAACAGGCAAGCTCCAACGACCATCATTATCTCCCTTGTGATGCCTTCCTCCCTCGTATTCATCTTGATATAGATTTGCAGGCTGGCATAAATGGCGACAATGGCGGCAATGGCGTAAAGCAGGTAGAGGACATAGAGCAAGTGTTATACTTTGCTTGTAAGCTTATTGATAATCAGAGATATACAAAATCAAAAAAAGACAAATGTTCCCAAAATGATACAAGGACTGTTTTACCTATGGACGAGGAAAAAGGATGCTTTCAGTTACCTCAAAATTGAGTAAAATTACCTATAGAAACACATTACCTGACTAAATACATTATAACGGTCTGGATTAGCATTTGCTATCCGTTTTGTCCTTTTTTTACATGACGGGAACGGGCAAGAAGTCAGTGCAGGATGCAGTGGATTTTGGAAATGGAAAATAAGGGAATAAAATGTGGTCGAGCAGCGATAATTGAAATGTCTTTCTTTTCCCTTTTATCGTGAATAGGGGATAAGTTTGCATAACGACAAAGGGGATTGCTGTTTTGGTAACCCCCTCCATTCGATAGCTAACGGTGAAGTGCAACACTCTATCAAAGTGTTGAAGTACCGCAGCAACCGCCTGACTTTCAATGAGGACTTTGTTCGGTTGCCGATAAATGATACCAATCTGTTACGCCAAAGGTATAGGTGATGGGCAAACTGCCGGGCAGCAAGCGGAAAAACGAGGGCAAATGATTGAATATTACGCAAATTTATATCAATCAAAGGCAAATTTTGCCTCAATCTTAGTATATTTGTCGTGCGAAATTCAAGAGGAGAATGCAAAATGGGTACAAACAATGACATTAACAGGATAAAAATAGTTCTTGCCGAAAAGAAGCGAACCAACAAATGGCTCGCTGAACAACTGCATAAAGACCCGGCAACTGTATCGAAGTGGTGTACCAACACAACTCAGCCAGGGCTGGAAACGCTGCGTGAAGTGGCTAAAATCCTTGACTTAGATATTAGGGAATTACTTCACCCAACGAAAGAATAATTTGCGTTCACTTTTGGCAGCGGAGACTAAAAAGGCAGCATAAGATGTTAAGTTTAGATGAAATAGTGAATAACCTTTTTGAAGGTGACTGCATTGAGTTTATGGGGCAATTCCCAGACAAATGCATAGACATGGTTCTGTGCGATTTACCATATGGAACAACACAAAATAAATGGGATAGTGTGATTCCGCTTAATGCCCTTTGGAAAGAATACTGTAGAATAGTCAAAGACAATGGAGCGATTGTTCTCACATCACAAGGTCTTTTTACAGCTGAGTTGATGTTAAGCAATCCCAAGATGTTCAAATATAAATGGGTTTGGGAGAAGTCTAAGCCGACCAATTTCCTTAATGCAAAGAAGCAACCATTGCGTAAGTATGAGGATGTTTGCGTTTTTTATAGGAAACAGCCCATATATAACCCTCAAATGATTGATGGAGAGCCGTATGATAAGGGCGTTAGAAAAAATCAGTTGAGCGGAAGCTACGGTGATTTTCAAGCGGTACACGTACATAGTGATGGCAAAAGGTATCCGACCGATGTCATTTATTTCAAAACCGCAGAGAGCGAGGGACGAGTTATTCATGCGACCCAAAAGCCTATTGGATTGGGTAGATACTTCGTTCGGACTTACACCGCACCTGGTGCTTTGGTTCTTGATAACACGTTTGGCAGCGGCAGTTTCCTTGTTGCTGCCTTAATGGAAGGAAGGAACTTCGTTGGTATAGAAAAGAACAAGGATGTGGAACTGTTTAAGAACGAAAAAATAGACTACATTAGGGAAGCACGGGAACGCTTGCGTGATTGCTGGCTGATTATGTCGCAAGACACACGCTCTTCAATTAACCGGATAAACCTTATCAAAGAGTTTGATAATGGAGCAGAATAAAACAAATGTAAGGCACAACGAACGCTCTTGGGCTATAGAGATAATCTCACAAGTAAACAAGATAGCGGAAGAAAACGATTTGGCCATAAAAAGGGCAGGTGGAGAGTTTACCATCTCCAATGGGCGAGGTAGCAGAATGTTTCCCGATGTGATTTTATATGGGGATAAGGATTTGATTTCAATACTGCAAGGCTGGGAACTAAAAATGCCCGATGTTCCTATTACAGATGAAGATTTCATCAACGATGCACAAAGGAAAGCCCGTGCCCTTGGTTTGAACAGTTGCGTAATATGGAACTTCACGTATGCTGTATTTTATGTGTTCGATGAAAAAGATAAAGAGTTTGCAGTTGTCAAAAGGTGGGAAAACAGCCATATCAAAACAAGGCATGATGTAGCTTTGTATCATGCCGATTGGGAAAAAATATTGAAAGAAGTTGTTTTGACAGTCAATGATTATCTTGCTGGATGCGATGTCAGACATATTTCCGTTGCAGATGTAATCTCTCAAAACGCCATAAACATTCTTATTAACGAAAACAAGAACATAGTTGCTGACCACTATCGAAACAGCGTCAAGAAGAATGCCGTTATTGGGGCAAAGATTGATTCTTGGTGGCAAGAGGTAAAAATCGAATATACTTTTGACGAAACAGACAAGTTTAAGGCGTATTCAAAGCTAATCATACTAAACTGGGCATATAGGATAATCTTTGCCCACTTGATAAAGCGACAGCAAAATGCCGCAATGCTTATTGACACATTGGACGGTGATACTACCCCCAGTCAGGCAGATGATATTTTCTCGGAAATAACGAAGAAATGCGACTTCTATAATGTCTTTGCAGGATTAGACTATGACACCATATTGCCTGATGCTACTTGGGAGTCATTGACAGATTTGTCCCAATTCTTGAAAGAAAACGGCATTCGTGTTATTGACCAAGAGATGTTGCAGAACACATTGGAAAGATGCGTAAACACCACACGCCGTGAGCTTGACGGTCAATATACTACTCCCAAAATCTTAGCTCGCATTCTCGCAAGTGTAACTGTTCATGATTGGACTTCTGATTGTGCAGACCTATGTTGTGGAACGGGAACAATAGCCCACGAAATTCTGGAAATAAAGAAACGGATGGGGTGTTCCATTCAAGCGGCTGTTGATACCACATGGGCGAGTGACAAATACAACGTTCCTCTCCAAATAGCCAATATAAGCATGACTTCAGGCGATACCATAAACATGGCTAATCGTTTGTTCCAATCAAACGCATTAGACTTGTATTTGGGCAAACAAATAGACATTGTTGACCCTAATGACGGGGTTAAGATGTTGTATGCACTTCCTCTCATGGGGGCTATTTGCTCAAACTTACCCTTTGTCCCCTTTGAAAAATTACATGCTGACGATAAGAAGTTAATTGAGAAGAACGGTAGTTTCGAGAAGCTTGACAAGAAATCCGACTTATCCTACTATATTGCTCTACATCTGTCAGAGCTTCTGAAATCCGACGGCTATGTGGGGATAATTACCTCAAATTCATGGTTAGGGACAAAGGCCGGAACGGTATTTTATGGAGAGTTGATAGAAAGGTACGACCTTAAGCAAGTACATATTAGCGGCGCAGGGCGTTGGTTTCAGAACGCCGATGTGGTAACGACATTGTTGGTGTTGCAGAAGAAGCAGAAAGGGCAAATCCATTTTACAAATTTCTATATTTGGAAGAAACCATTGGAAGCGATTGCTCGAAATCCCCGCTTTGAAAGAACTATCATAAATTCTTCCTTGTTAGACGAGAATCAGGACAAGAGCGTAATGTCTTGTGTAAGGTATTCGCAGGAAGAAATCGAAGCATTGCGTGGACTTAATTTGTCATTGAATGCGCTATTTCATGATGTCAAATGGCTGTTGGAACTCAAGCCCAAACTGACACCTCTTCGTTCAATATTCAGCGTTTTCCGTGGAAGTAGACGAGGATGGGACAAACTA
Organism: uncultured Paraprevotella sp.; assembly: GCA_964528135.1. Taxonomy (GTDB): domain Bacteria; phylum Bacteroidota; class Bacteroidia; order Bacteroidales; family Bacteroidaceae; genus Paraprevotella. Next base: position 9,517 of record CAZGSE010000057.1, read on the forward strand.
TTTTTCCCACAAAAATCCAACATCGAGCCCGTGTTCTTGTTTCCCGCATTATTCAATGCAAAGAATGTGGATTCACTAATTGCAAAGACAGATAGACAAGCGTTCTGCTGCGACAAGAAAGAAGATGAATTAAAGGTTTGCTATCCCCAAGCCTATAAGTGGATTAAAAAATTTGAGCGCGAAAAGAACGGTACGGGCATTCCTCTTCCCAAAGTGCTTAAAAAGAGCAACATGGAATGGTACGAGATGAAGCCAAATGAGATTGCGCATATATTCACGATGATGAATCCTGACAATCGTATATTCTTTGGAAAATTCAAAGAGCCATCGTTTATCAACCAGCGTTTGATAGGTCTGAACTTCATTAACCCAAAGCAAGACTACGAATTGTGCCATGCTCTGCTAAATTCTGTGTTGATGAAATTCTTTATTGAGGCTGTCGGCTTTGGTCGTGGACTTGGCGTTCTTGACATAAACAAGGAGAATGTCGAGAATTGTTATATGCTTAATCCTGATTTGCTCTTGCCAACGGAAGTGAAAAAGATAAAAGAAAAATTTGCGGTCATATGCAAGAAAAAGATAGTCTCTGTAGAAAAAGAATTAACCGATGCAGATTGGATTTCGTTCAATAAAACCGTTCTTGACGCATTTGGGTTAGGGGCATATTACACGAAGATTTGCGATTCTCTGACATCTTTGAGACAAGTACGCTATACAGCAAGAGAGAAGTTCCCCATTGCAGAAATTGGTTTTACAAAAACGGAATACCCGTTAGGGGAATGGGGCACGAGCGGTCTTGTTGCAGAGCCAGGTGAAAATAGTTATTCATAAGCGCAAACACTTATACCAACTTTTCGCCATTCTATTTGTCTTTGCCACGTAAGACGTATTCGTAGCTTGTCACTTCCTTGCGCAAGTGGGCGTTATCGTTGGCCATAAAGAGGTTCAGACCGATACTGACCACCAGCGCAAGGATAAGGCAGATGACAGCAAACTTCCGTAGCGAGGGAGATTTCCAACACCATTTCAGGTAGTACAATGGTATATCCCGGAAAAAGTATCGGAGCATCTGCTTATAACTGCCGGATGGCATGGTCGGACGCTTATGTTCATTGTCCGGCATGATATTGTGTGCTTGCTGGACGGTTTTCACCATGTTGTATAATAACTTTTGATTGCCGCTAATCTTTTGCAGGTTCTCGTCAATGTGCCTA
>CAZGSE010000058.1:0-10369 GCA_964528135.1 uncultured Paraprevotella sp.
ACCTTTATGTCCACGTTCTTCTCCCGTACCCGGAAGCAGATGTTTGAGGTCGAGGAAGAAGTCTTTTTCAGATAGACGGAAATCTTCATTTGCTATGCCTTTTTGATTACATGACAAAGGTAAATAAATTCCCGTATATGTTCCCATATATCCCGAAGAAACTTGCAACGGATTAAGACAAATTAAAAAGTCATTCCCGAATCTGATACCATGTAAAGTATTGAATATTAGAGGTTATATTTGCAGATGTTTAGCTCTTTTTTTCATTTAAGACTTTATTCGACTTCCCGGATATCAAGCATTGCAGTTCCACGCTTTTTTTATTGTCTCCCCCGGCCTTTGGACTACCAAACAATTCATTAAGCAAATAAGGAATAAATACAAGCAGAATACGATGAAAAGATTATTGTTTACTTTGGTTTTATGTATGGCAGGTGTAGCCTTCGCAGTAGCCCAGAATTATATGGTGGATGTGGTTTACCTGAAAAACGGCAGCGTCATCAGAGGTACGATTATAGAGCAAGTACCGAATGAGTCGATTAAAATCCAGACTTCGGACGGAAGCATTTTTGCCTATCAGATAGATGAAGTACAGAAAATGACGAAAGAAGCGGCTACTCAATATTTCGGGGCCGGAAGACAATGGGACAACAGGTTCGCGGCAAAGAGGGGTTATGCAGGTTTCGTGGATATAGGCGGCGGCTTCGCTATTGGTGACTATGCCGGTCCCTATGCAGAAATTACGACGTCGCATGGTTGTCAAATAATACCGTATCTGTTCATGGGTGTAGGGTTCGGATTTCATTATGATCTTGAATGGGATGCTGCATTCGTCCCGGTTTTTGCGGATATCCGTTGCAACTTCTTGAATAGTAATATTACACCATTTATAGGCATGAAGATAGGATATTCCATAGGGGATGGTTTTTATTTAAATCCGAGCTTTGGTTGCCGCTTCGGTTTATCCAAGAATTTTGCCATGAATGTTACAGTCAATTATCAAATGCAAAATGCTCTTTTCGAATCTGGATCTTATCGAAATTATGTTAAATCCAGAGAAAATATGAGCAACATAGGTTTTAAGTTAGGATTTGAGTTCTAAGCATTCACAGGCATAAAAAAGATATGAACCGTGGTGGCCGGCCAAATGCTTCCGCAACAGCGAAGGTGTTTGGCCAGCTTTTTGATTTTTCCGGAAATCTATCCGGACGAAGTCTCTTGCCGGGAAACCCTTCGCCGCTCCCGCGAAGGCCACGGCCTTTGCTGCATTTCAGGCCAACCATTTGGCGCGGTATTCTTTCGGCCCCGCGCCCAGATGCTTTTTCACGAACTTCCCGAAAAAGGAAAGCGACGGGAAATCCAGTTCCACCATAATCTCCTTGATGCTTTTATTGGAATAGGCCAGCAAGTCGGCAATGTCTTTCACCACGGCTTTCTGGATGACGGCAGAAGCCGTACTGCCACAACAGTGCTTGCACACCGTTGACAGGTATTTGGGAGTGACGTTCAGCTTCCCCGCATAAAAGGAAACGGAACGCGGCTTGGGATAATTGGACGTGAGCAAATCCAGGAAATGCTTGAACAGCTTCCCGCCTTGGGTGTAGCTTTGTATATCCACCGACACATAACGGTCTATGACAGCGGAAAAGTCATACAGGAAGGACTTCAGCAAGCACTGCATGGATTCCTTGTAACACAACTGTTGCCGGTCTTCCAGCTTTTCGGACATCAACGCATGGTACAGGGAAAAGCGGAAATATTCCTTTCCGGTCAAACCCAGCACGGGATTGGAAAGCAAAAAGGACATGACATCCCAATTGTACATGGAAAAGGAAATGGTTTTCTCCAACAACTGGCGCGAAATGCAAATACATTTCACCGATGCGTCTTCGCTGCTGTCGCCGCGCTGCAACACGGTGTTCGGCAGGCACATCACCATGTCATGCGCGTGCAACACATAACTTTTCCCGTTAATCGTACAACTGCTTTCCCCCGATACGACCACGGCAATGATGACCCACTCCAACCTAAAGGCCTGCGATGAAATCTCTGAAATCACATCCGTCAGGACCAGATGGCCGTCCGAAGGCATATCCTGCCCTCGCAACAGACTAAAATCACTATTTATCAACAATATGTTCTTCTTCATAACACTTCCGTATTTACACGCCGGCGGGATTCGCCGGAAACAGACATGCCGCCCCCGCCGTTACGGTTCGCCGAACTCGGCCTGCTGCCGCTCCACGGCCTCCAGCCGGGCTGCGCGTTCCCGCAGGCGGTCCTGCCCATCGCCGGCATCACCCGCGGGGACGAACCCGGTGGGCAACACGGCATCCCCATCCCCCGCCGGCAGGCAGGCAGCCTCGCCTTCATCATAAACCAACGCACGGGCCGCCGGCCGGCTTTCTATCCAAAGCTCCGCCCCGACAGCCTTCTGGCTGCCCTCGAACAGCACGCTTGCCGTCACCTTGATGCGGCCGGGCTTCAACGTGGACTGCACCAGCACGGGAGCCGTGCCCCAGCGCAATGGTGCCGGATTGGCCAGCACGTCCGCACCGCCCAGCAAACGCCCTTCGCCCTCCACATGGAACTTCACGAACTCGTTGCTCAAGCGTTTCACGTTACCCTCCGCATCGGCCATGGCCGCCACCACCGTCACCCAGTCCGACCCATCGGCCCGGAGCGGCACGCCCTCATCATCGACCCACAGCAACAGGCGTGAAGGCCTGCGCGCGGGACTGACCTTGTGGGTGGCCACCACTTGCCCGTCCACCAGGCCCTCGGCCAGCAAATAGACCTGCTGCTGTTTCTTCCGGCCGGAAAAGGCCTTGTCCGTCATAAAATCATACACGTCCTCAAACACAATGACGGGCGAAGGCATGCCCCCGCAAGCGGCCGGACGCACATAAGTACGGATTTCGCCCCCCGCACAGAACGTCAGCCTCACCTCCTCGCAGTTGGAATACACCGTCACATCCGAGGGCGAGAACGGCGTCATCTCATGGGCGATATACACCATCGGGCCGGTGTCGAACAAGCGGTCCTCCTTCACCGCCGGACGCTGGGATTGGAACATGTAGTAGGAATATTTGGGCTGGCGGAAGGCATCCATGATGCCGCCATAGAAAGGATCCGGATGGTAGCCCCGCTGATGGTCGAACGAATGCCACAGGCAGCCGCCCACATGCTGGCGCGGCGCACGGCACAGCACATCATAACTGGTGCAGGCATAGCCGGGACTGGCATAATGGCGCGCCTGCACCAACATCGGTACTTCGCCCCAGGCGCGTGCCACCCTGCTGGGCGAATTATGGGAATTCCAGTCGTCCACATTGTCGCCCCACTCGCGGGTGAAATACACACGGCTGTCGTCCACTGTCCCGGAGGAGCGCCCGGCATCGCCGTTGGCGGGATGGGCGAAATGCACGGGAAACCACTCGCTGCCCCGCGCAGCGGCATCACAAGCCGAATAACAATAGCGGAAAGGATATTCCTCGTCCACGGCCTCGCGTGCCTTCCGTGCGAAGTCCACCGGATAATGCGTCTCGTTCAGCACCGGCTCCCACAGCCATACACAGGCATGGTTGCGGTCGCGGCGCACCATGTTGCGGATGTCCGCGAACACCCGTTCGCCGAACTCCGGCGCGGAATTCCAGAACTGCCAGCCCGGCGTGTTCACAATGACAAAAAGCCCCAGTTCGTCACAGGCATCCATGAAAGCCGGGTCCTGCGGGTAATGGGCGTTACGAATGACTTTCAGCCCGGCGTCACGCAGTTTCTTGGCATCACGCCAATGCACATTGTTGGACAAGGCGTTGCCCACCACAGCAAAATCCTGATGGCGGTTGGCCCCCACCAGTGCCCCCTCGTAAGGCTTGCCGTTCAGCCAGAAGCCGTCGCTCCCCTTGAACTCCACGCTGCGGATGCCCACACGGCGGCGGTAACCGTCCACCACCCGCCCACTGCCGTCGCGCAGGCGCACGTACAGGTCATAAAGCTGCGGATGCTCCGGACTCCACAACGCGGGGCTGTCCACCAGCAAACGGCCGCCCACCGTAGATGTCCCCGCGGCCGCCATTCTCAGTGCACCGCTCCATTCCGCCACCCTGTGGCCGTCCTGCTCCAGCACCAGTTCCGCCTTTCCGTTGAAACGCTGTGCGCCCTCATTGCGCACATGGACCCGCACGTCCACCTCGGCCCGCTCCGCGGACACCTCGCCGAAAGACACAAACAAGCCGCCTCCCGCCACCACGTCCTCATAATTGGGGTCGGTCACGTGCACAAGGTCGTGCACCACCAGCCAACAGTCGCGGTAGATGCCGCCAAAATAGGCATAGTCCAACACATCCTGCGCCTTTCCGGGCGGATAGGAAGAATCATCGCTGTTGTCGGCACAAACAGCCACCACGTTGTCCTCCCCCCATTCCAGGTGAGGCGTAAGGTCTGCTATCACAGGCAGGAAACCGCCATAATGCTCCGTAAGCAGACGGCCATTGACATACACGCGGCTCTTGCCCATAATCCCCTCGAAATGCAGGAATACCTTGCGCCCCTGCCAACCGTCCGAGGGCACAAAATGCTTGCGGTACCACACCTCGCCCTGATAATTCACCCCTCCGCTGGCCTCCGCCGGCAACAGGTCCACGCTGTGGGGCAACGACACCACGTCCCACTCGCCGTCATCAAAGTCCTGTGCCTCAGCCCCCGGAAGCGGCCCTTTATAAAAACGCCAGGCCGGATTCATGGACAAGGCTTCGCGTCCCGTACCGTCCAAGGGGAAAAAACCGGCCGTGGAGAACTCCGGAACGTGCGATGCCTCTGCTTTCATGGAAAACACGGCACAGCCCAAAACCATCCCCAACACAAGTCCCGACTTCCGCCCGGCCGTTTGCATCCGCCGCCAACAGCCCGCTAACCTTATCATATATAAGCCTTTCATTCGCAATAGTTTTCGCAAAAGTAAGCAAAATCTCCCAAAACAATGCCCCCGTGCCCCACATTTCTTCCCTCCCAAAGCACATTTTACGCCACGGCGCTTCCGCAGGGAGCGGCCGAATACATTCCACAGGAAACGCCCAGTTCCTGTATTTTTTTCGTATATTTGCACACCCGTCCCACAGACGGGCAGTGATTATTAACTTAATATTTATTTATCATCATGTACAAGAAGCAAAACTTACCTCAACCGGTACGCTTCAAATGCTTCGAAAACAAGCCCTACGCCGCGTTCAACAGCCTGCACAAGCAGGTGAACATCGGCGTACTGGCCATCTCCACGCTGCTGTTCGCCAATACGGGCACCGCAACGGCACAGACCGAACGGGAACAGGCCGAACGGGAGCAGGAACTGGAGAGCATTGAAGTGACGGGCAGCCGGGTGCCGCTCACCCAAAGGGAAACGGCAAGAATTGTGACTGTACTGGACCGCAAAACCATCGAATGCGCGCCAGTGCAAAGTGTAAACGACCTGCTGAAGTATGCCGCAGGCATCGATGTCCGACAAAGGGGCAACATGGGCATACAAACAGACATCTCCATCCGCGGAGGCACCTTTGACCAGATTACCATCCTGCTCAACGGTGTAAACATCAACAATCCGCAAACCGGCCACCTCACGGCAGACTTCCCCGTGGCCATCGAAGACATCGAACGCATTGAAATCCTGGAAGGGCCGGCAGCCCGCGTGTTCGGGACATCCGCATTCTGCGGGGCCATCAACATCGTAACATCGGCCGAAAAACAACGACACGTACAAGTACAGGCCAACGGCGGCTCACACGGGACGGGCGGCGGCGGACTGCGCCTCAACCTGTCCGGCGGGGAATGGCTCCACCAAATATCCGGAAGCTACTTGCGTTCAGACGGAGCCACCGAGAACAGCGACTTCGACGTATGGCGGACCTACTATCAGGGAGGCCTGTCCACCGCTACGGCCAACCTGCGTTGGCAGGCGGGATTCAGCCAGCAGAAATACGGGGCAAACACTTTCTATTCCGCCCTATACCCCAACCAATATGAAGAAACCAACCGTTATATCGTGTCCGTGCAAGCCGACACCAGGCTGGGCTGGCTCCACCTGCTGCCCACGCTGTACTGGAACCGCTCGCTGGACCACTACCAGCTCATCCGGAACACGTCCACCGGAGAAAACTTCCACCGCACGGATGTATATGGGCTAAACGTGAACGCCCATTTCACCACCGTGGCCGGTAAAACGGCTTTCGGGATGGAAATGCGCAACGAGGGCATCTTCAGCACTGCGCTGGGCCGGCCGCTGGAAGAAACGCAATATGTGGACGTCCCCTGGCACAACGGGAAACAATACACCCTGAAAGACAGCCGGACCGACCTCAGCTACTATCTGGAGCACAACGTCCTGCTGCCCAAATCCACCCTGTCGGCCGGAGTCATGGCCAACCGCAACACGGGATATGACGACAAATTCCACTTCTATCCGGGCATAGATGTATCCTATCGCCCCACAAGGAACTGGAAAATGGCGGCTTCGTGGAACATGGCCTTGCGCATGCCCACGTTCACCGACCTGTATTACCAAAGTCCCACGCAGGAGGGCAACGTCGGCCTGCATCCCGAAGAGACCTCGGCGTTCAACATCGGGGCACAATACCGCCGCCCCCTTTTGGCAGCCTCGGCCAACCTGTTCTACCACAAGGGAAAGAACATGATCGACTGGGTGATGTACACGGCGGACGACGTTTACCATTCTGCCAACTTCAAACTGGACAATTATGGTGCGGAAGCCGAAGTCACACTGCATTTCCACGAAATGACCGGCAAAAGGCTTTTCCTCGACCGGCTGAGCCTGGGGTACACCTACATCCACCAGAAACGGCATGACGACGTGGCCATTTACCGGTCCAACTACGCCCTGGAATACCTGCGCCACAAATTCGTGGCCGGCCTGACGCACAATATATGGGACCGCTTGTCGGCCACCTGGTCGTTCCGCTGGCAAGACCGTATGGGTAGCTACATCCGTTACGACCGTGCGGGAGACACCACCGGCACGCTCACCCCCTACCGTCCCTATGCGCTGCTGGACCTCCGCCTGCAATGGCGCGCCCGACGCTATCAGCTTTATGCGGAAGGCACCAACCTGACCAACCACACCTATTATGACCATGGCAACATCCCACAACCCGGATTCATGTTCCAAATAGGCGGAAGCTACAGGCTGGACTTTTAGGGAACAAGTGGTGCCGGTGCGCCGACGGCCTCCGACCCGGTGGCCAACGCACCGGCACCGCCCACCGGGAAATAACCGCCGGACGGCGGGGGAGGACAAGTGATAAAAAGTACAAATCCATCCCAAAAAGTTGGTAGAAACATTCTGAAAGATACCGTATTTTGATTATCTTTGCACCGCGGAAAGGCAAAAATACGAATTGAAATCTCATTATATTACCTATAATAAATTAGTAGAGTTATGGTTTATTCACACGAAGTAGAAAACATGTGTTGCGTGGCCAAAGGCCCGAACCACGGACCGGCCCCCATACCGGAAGAAGGCAAGTGGGTGCAGGCAAAGGAAATCAAAGACATCTCAGGTTTGACCCACGGCATCGGCTGGTGCGCTCCCCAGCAGGGCGCGTGCAAACTGACGCTGAACGTAAAGGAAGGCGTCATCCAGGAATGTCTGGTGGAGACCATCGGCTGCTCCGGCATGACCCATTCGGCCGCCATGGCTTCTGAAATCCTGCCGGGCAAGACCATCCTGGAGGCCCTGAACACCGACTTGGTGTGCGACGCCATCAACACGGCCATGCGCGAACTGTTCCTGCAGATCGTTTACGGACGCACACAGTCCGCTTTCTCGGAAGGCGGCCTGATGATCGGTGCCGGACTGGAAGACCTGGGCAAGGGCCTGCGCAGCCAGACGGGCACGCTCTACGGCACACTGGCCAAGGGCACGCGCTATCTGGAGCTGACCGAAGGCTATATCACCAAGATGTTCCTTGACAAGGACGACCAGGTTTGCGGTTATGAATTCGTACACATGGGCAAATTCATGGAAGCCATCAAGAAAGGCGTACCGGCTGACGAAGCACTGAAGTCGGTGACCGGCACCTACGGACGCACGAAACCGGAACAGGGAATCGTTAAATCTATTGACCCACGTAAAGAATAATAAGAGGAGGAACCAGACATGATTAGAGAAGTGAAATTTGAAAGTCAGGACCGTCGTATCAAGCAGATTTTGGCTGCCTTGAACGAAAACGGCATCAAGGATATCGAAGAGGCGAACAAAATCTGCGAAGAGGCTGGTTTGGATCCTTACAAGACATGCGAAGAGACCCAGATGATCTGCTTCGAGAATGCCAAGTGGGCCTACGTGGTAGGCTCGGCCATCGCCCTGAAGAAAGGCTGCAAGAACGCTGCCGACGCTGCCGAGGCCATCGGCATCGGCCTGCAGGCATTCTGCATCCCCGGCTCCGTGGCCGACGACCGCAAGGTGGGCATCGGGCATGGCAACTTGGCTGCCCGCCTGCTCCGCGAGGAAACGCAATGCTTCGCTTTCTTGGCCGGACACGAGTCGTTCGCAGCCGCCGAAGGCGCCATCAAGATTGCCGAAATGGCCAACAAGGTGCGCAAGAACCCCTTGCGCTGCATCCTGAACGGACTGGGCAAGGATGCCGCCATGATTATCTCGCGCATCAACGGCTTCACCTACGTGCAGACGAAGTTCGACTACTACACGGGTGAACTGAACGTGGTGAAGGAGACCCCGTACTCCGACGGCCCGCGCGCCAAGGTGAAATGCTACGGTGCCGATGATGTACGCGAAGGCGTGGCCATCCTGTGGAAAGAGAACGTGGACGTGTCCATCACCGGTAACTCCACCAACCCGACCCGCTTCCAGCACCCCGTAGCCGGCACGTACAAGAAAGAACGAGTACTGGCAGGCAAGCCCTACTTCTCAGTGGCTTCGGGCGGCGGCACAGGCCGCACGCTGCATCCGGACAACATGGCTGCCGGACCGGCTTCCTACGGCATGACCGACACGCTGGGCCGCATGCACAGCGATGCACAGTTCGCAGGTTCTTCGTCAGTACCCGCACACGTGGAGATGATGGGTTTCCTGGGCATCGGCAACAACCCGATGGTGGGCTGTACGGTGGCTTGTGCCGTCAACGTGGCTTTGGCACTGAACAAATAAGCACAAACGACACTTGTCGTGTTTCAATAAAGGGGACGGAAACCTTGGCGGCTTCCGTCCCCTTCCCGTTTTATTGCCCTGGCGGGCAAGCCCGCGGCCATCCACTGATTGCCGGGATCTTACGGGGGATGTTCAAGGCCTACTTTTTCGTAAAGCGATAAATCCGGGCATCCTTGCCGGGAACGGAATAGGACAACCCGTCAGTGCCGACCGTCACTTCTGCACCCGTCCACAACTCTTTCACGGCATCAAAGCCGGAAACACCAATGGCCAGACGTTCCAAGGCTATCGTGCCGGAAACCATCTCGTCCTTATAATTGAATACCGCAACATACAGATATTTCTCCGTATCCAAAGCAAAACATTCCTCCGCCCCGTCCGGGTTCCCGTTGTACTCCCGGTAGCCGAACACGGGACGGGCCGAACGGCCGAAATCGGCCATCTCGTTCACCTCCTTGTTCATCAGGATTTTCCCGGCACGTTCATGCGACAGGACGGCATCGCCACGTCCGGACTTGTCCTCCAAACTGTAGTTGTCCGACACCAAGACCATGCCCGTTGCAGCACCGTTGGTGAAACGGGCACGGTTCTCGCCTTCCGTTTCCTTCTCCTCATCGTTGCCCACCAGCACCAGATGGTCCGGATCATTATATTGGTAGAACCCGTTCGTCCACCAGCCGCCGGAAACCGCATTCATGCTATACTCCGTCTGTCCGATCTTGCCCCAGGTGTCGCAAGCGATACGCCGCGAGTTGCCATACTGATAGGGGAATATCGGGGCGATGGACAAAGCGATGAACATGGGTTCGCCCTTGTCCGCCTCCCGTATGAAATGGGCGAAACCCTCATTATAGGCTTCCACAGCCGTCGTGACCTCCTTATTATAATAGGAGTCGGCCTGCACCATGCCATTGCTGGTGAAATCCACTTTCAGATATTCAAAACCTTCTTCTTTCTTGCGCCGTATTTCCTGGCTTATCAACTCTTTCGTGCCGGGATGTGTCGGGTCGAGGCAGTAGGCACCGTCCAACTTCGCCGGCCGGCCGTTCACTTTCAGCACGCAGTCGGCTCCCGTATAACGGCTGCCTTCGCAAATCTTGTCTTCCAACATGTCCTCGTTCCACCACAAGGCAAAAGGCGGCAGAGTCAACCAGCAAGTGCAACATTACGAAATATTCTTGAAAAATCTTT
>CAZGSE010000059.1:0-10102 GCA_964528135.1 uncultured Paraprevotella sp.
TCGGGATTGGTGATGATTCAAGCAAATTTATCCCCACTAAATTTCTACTGAGCCCCTTTGTTCCTGGTATCAAGGTAAAATCTCAACTTCATAGCTGCACGGTTTTTGCACTGTTTTGAAATTAAATGAAACAAAATATGCCAATTTTTGCGATTATTTTGGGGCTGAAAAAGGTACAAAACAAGTACTTGGTGAATTGACAAATATCTATTATTCAGTGTTTTTACTTTTGTCGGGATGACTGGATTCGAACCAGCGACCACTCGCCCCCCAGACGAGTACTCTAACCGGACTGAGCTACATCCCGTTTGCGGGTGCAAAAGTAGAAATAGTTTTTGAGAATTCCAAATAAATCCCTACTTTTGTGCTGGAAATATCCCACTTTTGTTCGGAACATGCAAATCAAAATCACAGCTCCCCAACAACTTCGGCACGAAATCACACTGCCGGCCAGCAAAAGCATCAGCAACCGTGTGCTGGTCATCAACGCATTGGCTCATGGAAAAGAACCGCCGCAAAACATTTCCGACTGCGATGACACGGCAGTCATGCTCAAGGCGCTATACCCGACGGACTGCGGAACGGGCAGTCTGCCGGATGTCAACACGCCCCCGTCAGCCGGACGCGTGATAGACATCCGGGCAGCGGGCACGGCCATGCGCTTCCTGACGGCCTACCTGGCCGTAAGCGCGGGCACGGCACTGATTACGGGTACAGAGCGTATGAAACAACGCCCCATCGGCATCCTGGTAAACGCACTGCGCATGTTGGGGGCAAAGGTGGAATACGCCGGCACAGAGGGCTTTCCCCCCCTGCGCATCACCGGTGGGCAACACAGGGGCGGACGTCTGTGCCTGGCCGGGGACGTCAGTTCGCAATACATCTCTGCCTTGCTGATGATAGGTCCCGTGTTACGGGAAGGATTGGAACTGGAACTGACAGGCGAGATTGTCTCGCGCCCGTACATTGACTTGACCCTGCAACTCATGAACGACTTCGGGGCACAAGCACAGTGGACCGACGGACGGCACATCACGGTGCAGCCCGTGCCTTATCGGCAGGATGTCCCGTTTTTGGTAGAGAACGATTGGAGTGCAGCCTCCTATTGGTACCAAATGGTAGCTCTCTCCGCCGACCCTGAGGCGGACATCCTGCTGCCCGGACTGTTCGCAGGCAGCCGCCAAGGCGATTCGGCCGTGCATACCCTTTTCGCCCGGCTCGGCGTGGGCACGGAATTCGTCCGCAACGGAAAGGGACAGGAAAGCATACGTCTGAGCAAGATTCCGCGGGAGGCCACACGATTGGATTATGACTTCGTGAACCAACCGGACCTGGCACAGACGTTCGTCGTAACATGCGCCATGTTAGGCCTGCCGTTCCGCTTCACCGGGTTGCAAAGCCTGAAGATAAAAGAAACCGACCGCATAGCGGCACTGATATGCGAACTGGGCAAACTGGGCATACGGCTCAAGGAGACGGGCGGCACGGAACTCAGCTGGGACGGCACCCGCACGATGCCGCAACCCCAAGCCGCCATCGACACCTATGAAGACCACCGCATGGCCATGGCCTTTGCTCCATGCTGCCTGGTGCTGCCGGAAATGCGCATCAACGACCCGCAGGTGGTGAGCAAGTCCTACCCGCGCTACTGGCAACACTTGGCAGAAGCCGGATTCAAAATAGAAAAGATATGATTGGCATTTACGTTGCGGGCGCACTGCTCATCGGAGCCATCATAGCCTTGGTGGCGGGCTACCTGCAGAACCAATCCCTGAAAAGGAAACTGCAGCAGGGCGAAATCGAAGAAATGCCTTCCGTGGTCCAACCGTCACAAGAATGCTGCGGGCAACACGAGATATGTGAAAAGGAGAGCCTGCTGACCGCCGTGAGCAAGAAAATAGAATACTATAATGATGAGGAATTGGACCGCTTCCGCGGAAAGGAACCGGAAAACTATACGGAGACGGAAGTGGAGGAGTTCCGCGACGTGCTCTACACCATGCGCGACTATGAGGTGGCGGGATGGGTACGCAGCCTGCAACTGCGCGGTGTGGCTCTGCCAAACGGCCTGAAGGACGAGGTGTTCCTCATCATCGGTGAAAGACGGACGGGGCACCCATGAGCATACTGTCGTACACTTTTTTCCAGAACGCCCTGGCAGGCAGTTTGCTGGCCAGCATCCTGTGCGGCCTGACCGGCACCTACATTGTCACACGCCGCCTTGTGTTCATCAGCGGCGGCATCACGCACGCCTCTTTCGGCGGCATCGGCATCGGGGTTTATTTGGGTCTGCCGCCCATCCTGTCAGCTGCCGTGTTCTCCGTCCTGTCCGCTTGCGGCATACAATGGTTCAGCCGGCGGACGGACATGCGCGAAGACTCGGCCATCGCCATCTTCTGGACGTTGGGCATGAGCGTGGGCATTATCTGCAGTTTCCTCACACCGGGTTTCACGCCGGAACTGTCATCTTACCTGTTCGGCAACATACTGACCATCACTCTGCCCGACCTCTTTTTCCTGGGAATATTGGCCCTGCTGGCCGTAGGGGGCTTCATGCTGTTCCTGCGTCCGCTTGTCTCGGTGGCTTTCGATTCGGAGTTCGCCCGGTCGCAACGATTGCCGGTTGCTGCCATAGAATACGTGATGATGGCATTCATTGCCCTGACCATCGTGGCTTGCCTGCGCATGGTAGGTATTGTGCTGGCCATCTCGTTACTGACCATTCCGCAGGTAACGGCCAACCTTTTTACGCACAGTTTCAAACAAATCGCCGCTCTTTCCGTCGTGTTCGGTTATGCCTGTTGCGTGGGTGGATTGCTCTTGTCCTATTATCACAACATTCCTTCGGGAGCCTCCATCATCTTCGTGTCCATCCTCATCTACATCGTGTGCAAGGTCATCTCCGAAGCATTTATCCGCCGGCGAAGGCAATAAAACGGATGTTTTTCAGTTATCTAACTGAGAAAAGAAAAGTTTGGAAAAGAAAATCCTACATATCATAGCCGGCTGGGCCGTGCTGCTTATCGCGCTGTCGGCGTGTTCCACGAAGAAGAACACGTCGGGAACGCGTTTTTACCATGCCGTAACGGCACGCTTCAACATTTACTTCAACGGGCATGAAGCGTTCAAGGAAGGGGTGTTGGAGCAACAGAAAGGGCACAAGGATAATTATACGAGCTTGTTGCCGATGTATAACGTGCGCAACAAGCAAACGGCAGCCATGGGCAAGTCTAACTTCGAGACTGCCATCGAAAAGTGCGAAAAGGCCATCAAGCAACACTCTATCAAAGCCAAACCCAAGGCAAACGTAAACAAACGGAAGTCGGAAGAAGAAAAAGCCTTCAGGGCACGCAAGGAATTCAACCCGTTCCTGAAGAACGCCTGGCTGCTGATGGGCAAAGCGCAGTTCCAGCAGGGCAACTTCATCGAGGCGGCTTCCACGTTCAACTACATCACCACGTTGTATGCCGGCCAACCGGAAGTGGTGTCCGTGGCCCGTGCCTACTTGGCCCGCTGCTACGTGGAGTTGGAGTGGCCCTACGATGCCGAGGATGTACTCAACAAACTGCGAAGGGACAGCATCAGCCCTGAAGGGCAACGGGAATATAATGCCTCCTATACGGACTATCTGATTTTTGTGCAGCAATATGAAGAGGCGATACCCTATCTGGTGAAAACCATCCGCAAGGAATCGAACAAACAGCAGCGTGCCCGGCTGAATTTCCTGCTGGGACAGTTGTATCACGAGACCGGCAGGAACGCCGAGGCCTACAAGGCCCTGCGTAGCGTCATACGCGCCAACCCGCCTTATGAACTGTCTTTCAACGCACAGATCCTGCAAACGGAGGTGATGTCGAAGGGCAACCATAACAAGATGATAAAAAAGCTGCAACGCATGGCGCGCAATAAGAAGAACGCCGACTACAAAGACCAGATTTATTATGCCATCGGCAACATCTATATGGCCAACAAAGACACCGCACTGTGCATCGGCGCTTATGAAAAGGGGGTAAAAGAAAGCACGCAGAACGGCATAGCCAAAGCCATGGTGCTGCTGCGGCTGGGCGAGGTGTATTGGGACAAAGAGGATTACATCAACGCACAGCGGTGCTATGCCGAACTGGTAAACGTGTTGGACAAGGAACACGAATCCTATACCGAGGCCGAACGCCGCTCCGACATCTTGACGGAACTGGAACCGCACCTGTCGGCCATCAAACTGCAGGATAGCCTGCAATGGCTGGCCAAGTTGCCCGAAAAGGAACGCAACGAGGCCATAGACCGCGTGATAAAAGCCCTAAAAGAAAAGGAAAAAGAGGAGGCACGGAAAGAAATGGAAGCCAAGATGAAAGACAACATGGCGACAACTTCCGCAGCCACTGCCGCAGGCAATACCTCCGGCCAAGGGACAAGCGCAAGGCAACAGAGCAGTATCTGGTATTTCTACAACCCCACGGTGGTGGCGCAAGGCAAAAACTTGTTCTCGCGCACTTGGGGCAAACGCCAGCTGGAAGACAACTGGCGGCGGAGCCACAAGAGCGAGGACCGCATCGGCGAGTTCGGAGAGTATGACTACAGCGAACCGGATGACAGCCTGACGGCCGCACTGGCGGACAGTATCGCCAGGGCAGACAGCATCGCCGAAGTGCAACAGCGCATGGCCGACTCGCTGGCCAACGACCCGCACAGCCGCGAATACTACTTGCAGCAGATTCCTTTCACTGAAGAACAGTTGCAGGTATCCAACGACCTCCTGCGCGATGCACTCTACCAGGCCGGCATATTGGAAATGGAGAAACTGGAGAACTTCGAGCGGGCACGGCGCACGTTGCTGCGGCTCATCAACACTTTCCCCGACGTGAACGACAAAGACAACATCTACTACCACCTGTTCCTCATCAACGGGCGGCTCAACGACGTGGCGGAAGCGGAGTTCTACAAGCAACGCCTCATCGAGGAGTTCCCGGAAAGCAAATATGCCGTGATGCTGGTCAACCCGCGCTACGAGCTGTACGCCCGGCATGGCAAGCACATAGAGGACTCGCTGTATGCCGCCACTTATGAAGCCTACGTCCGTGACGACTATCCGGAAGTGATGCGCAACTACGAAATGTCCGCCACCGACTTCCCCGAAGGGGCGCACCGGGCCAAATTCATGTTCTTGCAGGCCATGAGCCAGCTCTACAGCGGACAGCGCGACAGTTTCCTGGTCACATTGAAACAGGTGATCGATACATACCCGAAAGATGAAATCACGGAGATGGCGCAGAGCATCATGAAAGGCATACAAAACGGACGCCTGCTCATGGACGAGAAATACAACGCCAGCGACATCTGGAGCCGGCGCACGGCGGCCGCCCTAAACGATTCCACGACCGAAGCGCAGCAACTGAGCGACGAACGCCTCTGCAATTTCGTGTTCCTGCTGGCCTATCCGGAGAACAGCCTGGACGAGAACCAGTTGCTGTATGAGATAGCCCTCTACAACTTCACGAGCTTCACGGTACGCAGTTTCGACATTGACATCGTGAAAGACAACGGATTGGTACAAATGCGTGTGAGCGGTTTCCTCAACTACGACGAGGTGCATGCCTATGCCCAGAAGCTATACGCCGACCCGCACATGAGCGTGGTGCTCAAGGACATCCGCTCCGTAATCATCTCCGAGGCCAACCTGAGGCTGCTGGGCACGATGTTCAGTTTCGACGACTACAAGCAGTTCTACGACGAGAAATTCGCCCCGCTCCCCGTTCCGGAAGGCTTTATGCTCGACGAACCGACCTCCATCGAAATCCGCGACCCCGACGACCTCCCGCCGTCTGAAACCGGAAGCCGTGAAGAAGGAAACGGAGCGGAAGAGACGGAAAGCGGCATCATTTTTTAGACAGACGTGAAACCAGAACCAAAAAGTTATGATATGAACAACGGTTTATTACTTTGGGTGGACGACGAGATTGAGTTGCTGAAAGCACACATCCTGTTCCTGGAGAAAAAAGGGTATGAAGTGGAGACCGTTTCCAACGGACAGGACGCGCTGGACAAGTGCGCCACAACGACCTACGACCTGATTCTGCTCGATGAGAACATGCCCGGACTGAGCGGCCTGGAAACCCTTTCGCGCATCAAGGAGATCTCGCCGGTCACCCCCGTAGTGATGGTCACCAAGAGCGAGGAGGAGAACATCATGGACCAGGCCATAGGATCGAAAATAGCCGATTACCTCATCAAGCCCGTGAACCCTACGCAGATCCTGCTGACACTGAAAAAGAACATCCACAAGAAGGAAATCGTCACCGAAGTGGCACAGAACGCCTATCAGCAGGACTTCGGCAAGATAGGCATGCAGATTAACGACTCACTGACGTTCGAGGACTGGAAAGAGGTGTACAAACGGTTGGTGTACTGGGAACTGGAGCTGTCGGAAACGGACAGCAACATGGACGAAATGCTCGGCATGCAGAAGACAGAGGCCAACCTGGCGTTCGCCAAGTTCATCCGAAAACATTATGAGGAATGGATTGTACATCCGGAAAACCGGCCGCTGATGAGCCCGGATATTTTCAAGGCCAAGATTTTCCCGCTGCTGAACCAAGGGGAGAAGGTGTTCCTCATCGTGCTGGACAATTTCCGCTATGACCAGTGGCGGACGCTGAGTGCCGAACTGGCAGACTCTTTCCTCTTCGACGAGGACATCTACTGCAGCATCCTGCCCACGGCCACACAGTATGCCCGCAACGCCATCTTTTCCGGACTGATGCCAGACAAGATAGCACAGATGTACCCCGGCCTGTGGGTGGACGAGGATGAGGAGGAAGGCAAGAACCTCAACGAAGGCCCCCTCATCCAAACCCAGTTGGACCGCTACCGGCGTAAAAACACGTTCAGCTACCACAAAATCAACGACTCTGCCACGGCAGACAGGCTCATCAGCCAGTTCAAACAATTGGAACACTATGACCTGAACGTGGTGGTGTTCAACTTCATCGACATGTTGTCGCATGCACGCACGGAATCGAAAATGGTGCGCGAACTGGCCTCCAGCGAGGCAGCCTACCGCAGCATCACGCTCAGCTGGTTCCGCCACTCGGCGGTGAAAGACCTGTTCCGCGCCCTGGCTTCCAGCTCCTACAAAATCATTGTCACGACCGACCACGGCAGCATCCGCGTGAAAAAACCGGTAAAGGTCATCGGCGACAAGAACACCAACACCAACCTGCGGTACAAGTTGGGCAAAAACCTGAAGTACAACACCAGGGAAGTGTTCGAAATCAAAGAGCCGCGCAAGGCGCAGCTTCCCTCGCCCAACCTGAGCACGGCCTACATTTTCGCCTCTTGCGACAACTTCTTTGCCTATCCCAACAATTACAATTATTACGTGTCCTACTATCGCGACACGTTCCAGCACGGAGGCGTTTCCATGGAGGAAATGCTCATCCCGCTCATTACACTGCAAAGCAAGAAAAGAACATAAAGACAGGGAAAACATGAATATCAGAATCGATTCTTTGGAAGGCATCCGCGATGCCGCACGGGAATTTGTCGCCGCCATGGGCGACAACACGGTCTTTGCCCTCTACGGCAAGATGGGGGCAGGCAAGACCACTTTCATCAAAGCCGTCTGCGAGTGCCTCGGCGTGGAGGATGTCATCAACTCCCCCACCTTTGCCATCGTCAACGAATACCGTGCAGACGGCGGCAGGCTCATCTACCACTTCGACTTCTACCGCATCAAGAAGCTGGAGGAAGTGTATGACATGGGGTATGAGGACTATTTTTACAGCGGCGCGCTCTGTTTCATCGAATGGCCGGAACTGGTGGAGGAACTGCTCCCTGAGAATACGGTGAGGGTCACCATCGAAGAAAACGAGGACGGCTCGCGCAGGGTGGAATACTGACGCCCGCGTGGACCCCGTCCGTGCCACGCCCGCCTGGCAGGCAACGGACGCAGACAAGACACGCCCCGCCCCCGGTCCGGACACACCGGCCGGAGGCGGGGCGTGAAAGCAGACGGCGGGGAGCATCCGTTCCGGCACGCCCCCACGGGCCATGCCGGAACGGCATTAACGGAACACGCTCCACCGGTTCCTGCCGCTCACTCGCCCTTGCCCAGCAGTTTCCAAACGCAGGCCGACAAGGCCGCCCCCACCAACGGGGCCACGATGAAAATCCACAACTGCGACAACGCCTCCCCTCCTTCGAACAAGGCCGGGGCAAGGCTGCGCGCCGGATTGACGGACGTACCGGTGATGGGGATGCACACGATATGAACCAGGACCAGCGAAAGCCCGATGGCCAGCCCTGCAAAGTTGCCAGCCCCCACTTTGGCATCTGTTGCCCCCAACACCACCAGGACAAAGACAAACGTGAAAATCACCTCGGCCAAAAATCCCCCGGCCAGACTTACGCCCGCCGCACAGGCATTGGCCCCCGTAGTGGTGGCATACGCCATGTCGATATGGGAGGTCAACACCCACAGGAGCGTGGAAGCCACCAAGGCCCCGATCACCTGGAACAACATATACATCAGCCCTTCGGATGCCTTCATCCGCCCCGTGAGCATACAGCCCAGCGTAATGGCCGGATTGATGTGGCAACCGGAAATGCCGCCAATGGCGTATGCCATAGCCACTACCGACAGGCCGAACGCCACGGCCACCATCAACACCTGTGCGGGCGTACCACACCCTCCATTGAAGATTGCGCTACCGCATCCCATCAGGACCAGCACCATCGTGCCCACCATTTCTGCAAAATACTTTCTCATAACCTTCCAATTTTTAACTAACACACGCTAAAGTTATACAAAAATCAGCATACGGCAAACTCTCTCCAGCATTTTATTACCGGCATACGGCCATGACGCCCCGCCGTCCAATGGAAATCCCTCCACCGCGGGCCATACGGCATAAAATGCAAATCGTCTGAAAGAAAAAACGCCAATATTTTTTTTGTTCCAAAAAAAGCTGTACCTTTGCAACGTCAAAAACGGAAAGTAGCGCAGTTGGTAGCGCACTACGTTCGGGACGTAGGGGTCGGGCGTTCGAATCGCCTCTTTCCGACGCAAAGCGAAGATTGGAGCCATCCGGTCTTCGCTTTCGTTTTTTCAGCCGCTTTTTTCGGGGCACAGGACGGACTTTGCGAAACATTCCTTGCGCAAGAACGGTTCCGGCTTTGCGCAAGACGCAATCCGTCCTTGCGCAAAGCCAACTGCCGCAGAAAAGCATCGCGCCGGACAGATGCGGCAAAGGTAAACGAAAACCGCCCCGCGCTGGGCGTAATATCCGGCGGCATCCTCTCCTTGTTCAAAAAAACCACCCCCCTCTTTCCCCTCCCACCGGTTCACAGCGTAAGGCCAACCTGATTTTATAATCGTAAACTTGCAGCCCAGCTTGTCCGCGAACCAATAGTACACCGGTTCCTTGAAAGGCCGGACGTAATTGCCATAGGGCTTCCGGAAAGAGAAAGACACCACCGCGGCAAACACCATGCTCATCCCCGCAGCCGCCATGAAGAACACCTGCCTACCCAAAGGAGGTGTTGCCTTTATGGGGGGAATAGGCAAAAAGACTATGCTTGCCCCTGAAAAAACATCAAAACCAAAGATAAAGGAAAATAGCTCTTCATTATATTTTGGGATTATAAACATTTAACGTATCTTTGCAGTGCATTTAGGCTTAGTGCCGATAATGCGAAACATATATAGCTCAATCGCCTTCTGAATCACCACCTCGAAAGACTGAAACGAGCTATGAACCAATACATATTGGGAGAACTGCCCCATAGGGCGCAGACTACCCATAATGTATTGTGGCTTGTGGTGAGCCAAGAAGGCGTATGGCGAGAGTCTGCGCTTTTCTTTTGGTTAAACGTATGACTTTGCCTGACAGACTGGCAATATTGCAACAAAATACGTTTAATTACAAAAAAATGAAAAAAAGATTTATCTTATTAGTAACTTTGCTGGGAACAGTAATTTCAATCAATGCACAAAACACATCTAAGAATTGTTATCGTGGTTATATCGATGCAGGCTATTCATTCGGTGTCGGTGACTATGAGTTTGGACGTTTTGAAATCAACACCTCTCATGGTTATCAGTTTA
>CAZGSE010000060.1:0-9174 GCA_964528135.1 uncultured Paraprevotella sp.
GACAAGAAAAAACATTCCCTGCCGCTCCCGCATGGGAAAAGATGGCAGGGAATGTTATTATATAAAAGGTACAGTCTCTTGTGAAAAGGAATGAACGGACTTCCTATTATTTATCGAACACAGACATGTTCCATTCTTCATGCCAGGGAATGGTGAGTTTGTCCGTCTGTCCATCCACCATTATCGGTAACCAGATATATTTGCTATTCTCCAAATCTGTCTTGTTCCACATGTCAAAACAAGCAATATAGGCATCCTTCTTGCCTTGCACCGAGATGACATAGGTGCTCTGTCCGTAAAAAGTCTTTTCCGCATCCGGTCCTGTACAAGGATCTCCCAACACGGTCCATTCCCCCATGATAGAATCAGCCACGGCCATTTCCGCCTGATTAGGCGACCAACCGGTGCAACCACTGGAAAGCATATAATACTTACCATTGTATTTGAACACTGCAGGAGCCTCACGTGCCATGCCTACAAAACGGCGCACATACGTACCATCGGGTTTGGTATAGTCTTCGGTCAGACGGTTGATGTGCATGGTCTGGTTTTCTTCTGATGACGAGAACTGGTAAGCCGTCCCGTCATCATCCACAAACAGCGTCTGATCACGGCTCATGCTGTCATTGGGCCGGAAACCACCCAGATACTTGAACTCTCCTGTCGGGGAATCGGCTATGGCCACACCAGCCTCAGCCTTACTGTAATCCGGACTGTCCGTATGCATCCACATGACAAATTTCTTGGTTCTCTCGTTATAAATCACTTTCGGCCGCTCCACAACCTGGGACGGATGCAGGTCACTCTCCGGATCATCTGGAACAGCCTTCAGCACCACTCCCTCGAATTTCCAATTGAGCAAATCCTTGCTGGAATAACAACTGACACCGGTCACATCCGTACGGTAGCATTCCCACGTGGCACCCGCAGGCAAGAAGGTTTCACCCACCTTATACTCTCCATACCAATAGTAAACACCCTCATGATACAAGATCCCGCCCCCGTGGGCATTGATAGGATTGCCGTCCTTATCGTTCCAGACCTGCTGGGGACGGAAAGACTCGTTCGTTTGTGCATTCATGTCCACCGTTCCGCACGTACACGCGGCCAGCAGCATTATAGCCATACTTCTAATCATAATATAAATGGTTAGGGTTATCATTAAAAAATACTGCATCAAAGATAATATAATCTTTCCTATAAATCAAGGAGAGCCGGGAATAAAATCATGGCATGAAAAAGGGCCACCTCCACAGGCAGCCCCTTTCGTCGTTAGTATGTTATGAAAAAATTTGAGAGAATTGAAACTTCACAGTTTCATTGCGTTTTATTAAGCACTAACTTGTTTATATAGAAAAAGCATAAAATGTTCCCTTCAGTTATCCTTGAACTTACCGGAAGAAAGCAATTCAATGAAACGGTCATCCATTTCTCCCGTAAAGTCCACGATGGTGAAAGTGCCACCCTCCGGTGCCAGATCCAGCATCACCAGTTCGCGTATCACATCATCATGCCTGCGCACATAGATGTGGCTATTCCACTCTTCCTTTGTCGCATCATTATCATTCCCCAAGGAAATGAAACGATTCTTGTTCTTTTCCATCAACTGCCCCGCCTCGCGGAACAGTTCCTCACAATGTTGAGTTGCCGTGATGATACGGGCACTTTTCAACTTCGAGAGCAAATAACCTGTCACCTCGCTGTTCATATCCTCTTCATCTTGCCCGGCCTGCACATCCACCAGCCTTTCCATCATCTTTGGACTGATGGTCTGGCACTGTATGTCTTCCGCATCAGGAAATTGCTCCATGAACTTGGAAACAAAATCCTGTCCCCATACCGGGGAAAAAAAAGCCCCTATTGCCAACAGCAAACAAAGAATCCGTCTCTTACTCATCTTTTCAAAAACCGTCATCAGCCACCGCCTGGCCAACAGAGTCTTTTTGCACTGTCCGGCTCAACCCTTGTGACACCATCTGCAAAGCATCAGCCACTTGCCCGTAAGCAGTCTCTATGTCATTGTATGAATCTTCATAACTTTCATAATTATAGTCATTCCCTCCCGACACCTCGGAATGCAGGAACGAACTTTGAGCCGCATCCCCCAGCGTAAGAACAATCGCAACAGAAGCTGCAGCCTTGTATAACGGCATCAACCGGTTGCCCCATGTCACTTTACGTGCCTTGACCTGCCCTTCATCCCCGACCTTTGCCAAAACCTTCTCGTCAAAAGCACTTCCCAGCCTAACGTCCTGCAACTTCTTCTCGCAGGAAAAGAATCTTTTATAGGGCATCAGACGGGAGGGAATGGAGGACTGGCTGAAAAACACCCGCAGAATGGTTTCCTCTTCCACGGACGTCTCACATCGCCAATAGCGATCCAGCAGCTGTTCTATGTACTTATAGTCCATAATCCTGCGTCTCCATATATCTTTTCTTTATCTTCTGCCTGGCACGGAACAGATAAACCTTCACCTGTTCTTCCGTCAGATTCAGAAGGCTTGCGATCTCTTTGTAACTCTTTTCCTCAATCTCCCTTAACTGGATGATGTCCTGCTGCACTTGTGGCAGTTCTTTCACCCATTCCTGAAACAAGCCTATCTCCTCCTGAACGGCCAAACGGTCGTGGGGAGTGGATAGTTCGGGGCGGTTGTACAGGTTTTCATCCAGCTCCACGTGCTGCGCTTCTTTTTTCTGCGCCCTGTCCATAGAGAGGTTCCGGCAAACCGTGATACAATAAGCCTCCACAGAGTCCCATTGCGCCCATTCATCACGCTTGTTCCAAATCCTTATCAGTGTGTCCTGAACAATATCCTCCGCTTCAGCCGTATCGAGTGTGATCCGAAGAGCGAGCCTGTAAAGTTTGTCTTTCAACGGCAAAACATCGTTCCGAAAACTGACTTTTTCCATCGCTGTGTAATGATGACGGGCAAGCGGCTGAAAAGTTACACCTGCACGCTGTTTTTTTCCATTTTTAACGGAAATGTCCTGTGACCGTTGTGCTAGGGAACAGAAAAGCTCCTGCCCAAACCGGCTTACTTCTCAATATGGGTCCCGCTCTTGCCGTCAATGGCCGTAGCCATTGTGATGATGACCTCGCCCACACCGGCATGTATAGCCTCGAAAGCGTTCTCCAGTTTGGGAATCATACCGCCTTGTATAGTACCGTCCGCTACATAACGCCTGAAGGCCGTTTCATTGATATAAGGGATAAGGCTTTCGTCATCGTCCGCATCCCGCAATACCCCTTTCTTCTCAAAGCTATAGATAAGCGTGACATCAAACCGTGCGGCCAGCGCCTTTGCCACCTCACCGGCAATGGTGTCAGCATTGGTGTTCAGGATATGCCCCTGCCCGTCATGGGTCAAGGGAGCCACAACGGGAACGATGCCCTTACGGATAAAATCGGCCAGCAATGCACCGTCAACGGCATCCACATCCCCCACAAAGCCATAGTCCACATCCGCCACCGGGCGCTTGTGCGAGTGTATGA
Organism: uncultured Paraprevotella sp.; assembly: GCA_964528135.1. Taxonomy (GTDB): domain Bacteria; phylum Bacteroidota; class Bacteroidia; order Bacteroidales; family Bacteroidaceae; genus Paraprevotella. The sequence continues at coordinate 3,494 of CAZGSE010000060.1, forward strand.
CATTCATGTCCGCCCCCGTCAGTCCAAGGGCGTTTACCCCCCGTTCCTGCAAGCGGGCCACGACAGTCTTGTTCACCAACCCGCCATAGACCATCGTCACCACATCCAGCATCGCGGCGTCCGTAATACGCCTTCCATTCACCATCCGGCTTTCTATCCCCAGCTTGGCAGCCATCCTGGTGGCGGAGCGTCCGCCGCCATGCACCAGTATCTTATAACCTTCAATGGCGGAAAAGGAGTCCAGCAGTTGACGGAGCGTTTCTTCCTCTTCTACGACTTTTCCTCCCACCTTTACAATCGTCAGTTTCTCTTTCATCTTCATCGCATTTATTCTAAATAGGTGTAACCATAAAGCCCGGAGCGGTAATTGTTCAGGAATTCCTTTCCCTCTTCAAGCGATATCTTCCCCGTCTGGATGGACTTGGCCACCCAAGTTTCCAAATGGCGGACCAGTTTTTTGGGATTGTACTGCACATATTCCAAGACCTCGGCCACGGTTTCCCCGTCTATCACCTGGTCTATGCAATAGCCTTTGTCCGTCACGGACACATGCACTGCGTTCGTATCGCCGAAAAGATTGTGCATGTCGCCCAAGATTTCCTGGTAAGCACCCACCAAAAACACAGCCAGATAATAGTGCTCGCCCTTTTTCAGCGTATGCACCGGCAAACTGTGGGACAGGTAACTGTTGGTGACGAAATTGGCAATTTTCCCGTCCGAATCGCAAGTGATGTCCTGCAGGGTGGCGTGCGTGTCCGGACGCTCGTTCAGGCGCTGTATCGGCATGATGGGGAACAACTGGTCAATGGCCCATGAATCCGGCAGGCTCTGGAACAGTGAAAAGTTGCAGAAATATTTGTCTGCCAAGAGTTTGTCGAGCGTAAGAAGCTCTTCCGGGATATGTTTCTGCGTCTGCGCCAACATATTGACCTCACGGGTGACACTCCAATACATGCTTTCGATGTCGGCCCGCGTGCGCAAATCCACAATGCCGTGGCTGAACAAGTCGAGCGACTCCTCACGGATCTGCTGGGCATCATGCCAGTCCTCCAACAGCGTACGCGGGTTCAGGTTGTCCCATATCTCATACATGTCTTTCACCAGCTGGTGCGCTTCGGGTGCCGGTTCGAAATTCTCATCCATCCGGGGCAGCGAGGCCGTTTCGAGCACCTGCATGATGAGCACCGAATGATGGGCCGACAGGGAACGCCCGCTCTCCGTTATCAGGTTCGGATGCGGCAAGTTATTCTTGTCCGCAGCCTCCACAAAAGCATAGATGCAGTCGTTCACATATTCCTGGATGGAATAATTGACCGAACTTTCACTGTTGCTGGAGCGTGTGCCGTCATAATCTACGCCCAGGCCGCCGCCACAATCCACAAACTCCACATTGTATCCCATATGGTAGAGTTGTATGTAAAACTGGGAGGCCTCTTTCAAGGCCGTTTGTATCCGGCGTATCTTGGTTATCTGGCTCCCGATATGGAAATGAATCAACTTCAGGCAGTCTTTCATACCCTTGGCCTCCAGCAAGTCAAGGGCTTCCAGCAGTTCACTGGAAGTCAGCCCGAATTTGCTGGCATCCCCCCCGCTTTCTTCCCATTTCCCACTGCCGGACGAGGCCAGCTTGATGCGGATGCCGATATTGGGGCGGACATTGAGCTTACGGGCCACGTCGTAAATTACGTTCAGTTCGTTGAGCTTTTCCACCACCAGAAAGATGCGTTTCCCCATCTTCTGGGCCAGCAAAGCCAATTCTATATAGTTGTGGTCCTTATATCCGTTGCAGATAATGGGAGACGCCGAGTCGGTATTGACGGCAATGACAGCATGCAGCTCCGGCTTCGACCCGGCCTCAAGCCCCAGGTTAAACTTCTTGCCATGGCTGATGACCTCTTCCACAACCGGACGGATCTGGTTCACCTTGATGGGATAGATGATAAAGTTCTCACCCTTGTAATTATATTCCTTGGCCGCCTTTTCAAAACAATTGCTTGTCTTTTCAATCCGGTTGTCCAGGATATCCGGGAAACGCACCAGCACAGGAGCCGAGACATCCCGCAGGGCCAACTCGTCCATCAATTCCCTCAGATCAACCTGTACACTGTCCTTCCGCGGGGTCACATAAATATTCCCTTTCCCGTTAATGCCAAAATAGTTGACCCCCCATCCATTGATGTTATACAATTCTTCGGAGTCCTCAATACGCCATTTTCTCATCGCGTTCAAACATTTAATAATTCACGAAGCAAACGGACAGAGTCCTTTATTTTCTCATAGTTTTCCAACAGGTCCACATCCAGCACATATCGGGCCTTGTTATAAAAAGGTTCACGCACGGCCAACGAATCGCGGATATACTGTTTCATCTCCTCGTCTGTCTTGTCTTTCAGGAGCGGACGCTCCACCTTGCCCATCCTCAGATGTTTGAAAAGGACGTCCGGCGAGGCTTTCAGGTAAACCGTCCGTGCCTGGCGGTTCATATAGTCCATGTTATCGAAGAAACACGGGGTGCCGCCGCCGCTGGAAAGGACGATGTTTTCAAATTCCGCCACTTCATGAAGGACGTTCCGCTCAATTTCGCGGAATCCGCTTTCGCCATGCTCCTCGAAGAGCTGGGGAATCGTGTGATGGTAACGCTCCTCGATATACCAGTCCAAATCATAAAACGGCAAACCGAGGCTTTGCGCCAACAACTTGCCCACCGTAGTCTTACCGGCTCCCATGTAGCCAATCAGGATGATGCGTATCATTTCTTTTTAGTATATTTTCTGGAGGAACGTGCAGCATTCTTCGGTTTGCCTTCCTGCTCCCTGACCACGGCCATACACTCCTCCACGGTCAGTTCCCCGGCCCTTTCGGCCAGTGTCTTCGGCAACCTGAAGTTGGTGCCTTTATAAGCGATATAAGGCCCGTAACGTCCGTTGAGCACTTCCAGTTCCGGTTCTTCGTCGAACTGCTTCAGATGGCGTTCCGCCTCTGCCCGGCGTTTGTCGCCAATCAGTTGGATGGCTTCTTCCAGCGTAACGGTCATCGGGTCGCAGCCTTTGGGCAAAGACACATATTTCTTATTGTGCAACACGTAGGGGCCGAACCGTCCGGCACCGACAGTCACGGCCGCGCCTTCGAACGTCCCCAATTCGCGCGGAAGTTTGAACAGTTCCAAGGCTTCTTCCAACGTGATGGTTTCCAGGCTCTGTTCCTTCCTCATCTGCGCAAAGCGGGGCTTCTCCTCGTCATCGGCCGTGCCGATTTGCACCACAGGCCCAAAACGCCCTATCTTGACGAACACCGGTTTCCCGCTTTGCGGGTCCGTGCCCAACACCCGTTCGCCCACCTTGTGGTCTGATTTCATCCGGATGGTTTTCTCCACCTCCGGTTCAAATCCGTTATAGAAATCCTTCATCACCTGGATCCATTCGGTCCTTCCCTCGGCAATGTCGTCAAACTTTTTCTCCACCTCGGCCGTAAAGTTGTAATCCATGATTTCCGGGAAATACTGAAGCAGGAAGTCGTTCACCACTATGCCGATGTCCGTCGGAAGCAACTTCCCCCGTTCCGCCCCGATAACGGCGGCCTTATGCTGCACGGCGATGTCGTTTCCTTTCAAGACGAACGTCAACAAGTCTTTCTTTTCCCCGTCTTTGTCTCCTTTGACCACATATTCCCGCTGCTGTATGGTGCTGATGGTGGGCGCATAAGTAGAGGGGCGGCCTATGCCCAGTTCCTCCAGTTTCTTCACCAGGCTGGCTTCGTTGTAGCGCGGCGGGTGTTGGGTGAAGCGCTGCAGGGCTTGAATCTCCTTGCGCTCCAGCTGTTGCCCGCAAGACATTGGCGGCAACAGTTTCTCCTCATTTTCCGTTTCCGTGTCTTCATCGTCGAAACTTTCCCTATAGACTTTCAGGAAACCGTCAAACTTGATTACTTCGCCCGTAGCCACGAACGTTTCATCCTGCCCGCCCACGCCGATGACCACCGTGGTTTTCTCGATGTCCGCATCCGCCATCTGCGAAGCAATGGTGCGCTTCCAAATCAAATCATACAGGCGGCGTTCCTGCGACGTGCCTTCTATCTCCGTTTGACCCATATCGGTCGGGCGGATGGCTTCATGTGCTTCCTGCGCCCCCTTGCTCCGCGTATGGAACTGGCGGCTTTTCACATAGTGTTCCCCCATCAGTTCCCTGATGGCCGCCGCACTGGCATTGATGCACAAGGATGAAAGGTTGACGGAGTCCGTTCGCATGTAAGTGATGCGCCCGGATTCATACAGCCTTTGTGCCACCATCATGGTCTGTGCCACTGTGAATCCCAGCTTATGCGCCGCTTCCTGCTGCAAAGTGGAGGTGGTGAAGGGGGCGGCGGGCATCCGCTTTTGCGGCCGTATGGAAACATCCTTTACGACAAAGTCCGCATCCTTGCAGTTTTCCAGAAACTGCATGGCCTCTTCCCGGTTTTTGAACCTCCGGTTCAGCTCGGCCTTGATTTCACCCCCGTCTTTCCGGTCCGGCAAGCGGAACAAGGCTACCACGCGATAGCTCTCCTCACTCTTAAACTGCTGTATCTCCCGTTCCCGTTCCACAATCAGACGGACAGCCACGCTTTGCACACGGCCGGCCGAAAGGGCCGGCTTCACTTTCTTCCAGAGCACCGGAGAAAGTTTGAAACCGACGATGCGGTCGAGTACACGCCGTGCCTGCTGCGCATTCACCAGATTCAAGTCTATTTGCCTTGGATGCCCGATGGCTTGCAGGATGGCCGGCTTCGTAATCTCGTGAAACACGATGCGCTTGGTTTGCTCCGGTTTAAGCCCCAGCACCTCATACAAATGCCATGAAATGGCCTCTCCCTCACGGTCTTCATCGGATGCAAGCCATACAGTTTCCGCATTCTGTGCCTCCGCCTTCAACTCATTCACGAGTTTGACTTTCTCCGAGGGTATTTCATATTGCGGAGTAAAGTCCGTCGTGTCGATACTAAACTCCTTCTTCTTCAAATCACGGATATGCCCGTAACTCGACAACACCTTATAACCTACCCCCAAAAACTTCTCTATGGTTTTAGCCTTGGCCGGAGACTCCACGATTACCAAATTCTTCTGCATGGTCAGTACTTTAATATTCGGCAGCAAAAGTAGGAAAAAAAGATAGATTACATCTTATTATATAACATTTTTTTCGTAATTGACGCGGGCATGCTTCCGGCCCTTGTGCGGCAGTCCTTTCCCGCCCTTGCGGAAACATTCTCCCGTTTGTGCGCAAGGCGGATGCCTTTTGTCCGCAAGGAATGCCCCCGGAAAACGGAGACGGGCACAAAAGCGGCAGAGGCTGCCAGGCCATAAAGGCGTACATGCGGAGAATACGGCCGGCAAGGCTGCTGCGGAATGGACTTTTCCAGGGTTCCCGCATCGGAATTTCGCTGAAGATTTGTTTTGAAAACGGAAAAAAATTATATTTGCAAAGTCTGCACCCATGCTGAAAGCCCTATCGGGCAAAGGTGGGTCAGACGCATATACATAAAAAGGCGTAACTGTACGCTTTGGTTTCGACGATAGAAGAACTTCGCAAACTCTACGGATTGTCGGAAACAAAGCAACGGAAACGCCCCGTGGGTGTATTTTATATACGTCCTCAAAGGGTTATGGCATTTCTATGTCATTCCTTTGAGTGTAACTATATATTTAC
>CAZGSE010000061.1:0-8760 GCA_964528135.1 uncultured Paraprevotella sp.
CGGACAATCAAAACAACTGACTTTGTGGTAAACTTAAACCGAACTCACGTAAGAAAATCTTGGACCTGCAAGAAAGAAGGCGAAAATATGATTTGCGTGAGATATGGAATGCCATTTTCTATCTCGTGAAAACGGATTGCCAATGGCGTATGTTCCCCTCCCATTTTGCCCCTTGAGAACTTACCGCAAATGGTCTTCCATGGGTGAATTTGACTAGCCTACCACCACCCTCTGCAACAAAACATGGTATCTGTAGGGGTAACTGTCCCGTTGGTGGATTGGGGAGTGCGGCGTGGAAAGTACAGAATCGCACAAAGCAACATTAACGTGGCCGAAAATGAAGTCCGGAAAGAACAACAAAAGATAGAAGAAGAGCTGGTCGCCACGGTCAAGGACTACAATGTATAAGTGCAAATCGCCAGGACGTCCAAACGCTCCGTAGGACTGGCGGAAAAAGTTTTGGAAGAAGCCGTGGAGCATTTCCGGTTAGGAAAAGACGACATCAACAGCCTGTTTTATTACATATTGAGAAAAGATGAAGCCGGGATGAATTATGTACGCGCCTTATACTCCTGCAGGCTGATCTTCTACAGAATCCGTCAAATGACGGCCTACGATTTCCAACAGGGATGCCCAATGGAGATACATTCAATGTTCAAAATACAAAAAATGGTATGGACACAAGAAACTGTGTGATTTCTGCGATAGGCCGCAACAGCCTGCACCGCAAATGGCTGGAGGGAGAACCGCATTTCGACCTTCACCTGATTGTTTACGATGATTCGATGGAAAAATTCCGGGACGACACGGCATATATCTGCCACCTGAAGGGATATAAGTTGAAAGTGATTTACCAATACCTTTCCGCCCATCCGGAACTGCAAGGCCGGTATGACTATTTCTTCCTTTCAGACGATGACATATTGATGAATGCTGCCACTGCCAACGCGCTATTCGAGGCCATGTGCCACTATCGCCTGAAAATCGCCTAACCGGCATTGGCCATGTCGTATTACTCTTGGCCGCACACGTTGAGGGACAAGCATTATGGAAAAACCGACCCATAGCGGAATACATGGAGGACTGCAAAACCGTGGCAGGACTTCCCTGGAAAGAAATGGCTGACAAAAAAGTTATAACAGATCAGAGGCCATGGCGATGCCTTGGAACTGTTGCAAGCCTGCGGGCTGGAGGACAAGGGACAGGTGTGCAAGCAGGAAAAACATATCGCCCCCGTGTACGCCCGTGAGGCTGTCTCAAAATGATTTTTGAGATGGCCTCCAGTTCATTTTGAGACGGCCATTTTTTTTCGCACTCCCCCACCCCGGTTCAGTGTTTCATGAGAGCCTTCAGGGACAAAGCTTACTCGTTTTGTCAGGAAGAAAGACTATGGCCTGTTTAAATGTTTATGTTTAAATACTGTCATGACAACCATACCCTGTTTGTCATTTCGTAGTCAAATAACCGCATTCTGCCGACAAGAAACTTTTTTTAAGAGTACTCCCCTTGGATATGAGAATAGAATGAAACACTTTTGTAATGATAAAATTGAGACTATATGAAAAAGAACGGTTATTTTTCGGTTTGCCTGCTCATCGGGGCGGGCATGTGTCTTTGTGCCTGTAAAACCCAAAAGAACGAAAGCGGGCGCATGATGGCCGAGGCTGCTTCGGGAGCCGCAATGCAAGCGAATGACGAGTTTCCCATGCAACAGGGAAGACCCGACGGTCCGCCGCCGGGCGGAATGGGGATGCCACCAAGCGGTGGGATGCCGCCGGGAGGCAATGGGATGCCACCGGGCGGCGGACCGGGTAACAGAGAATTTGACGAAGGGCTGATCCAAGCGGCTGTCATGGTCACTGAAGGGGAAATTGCCCGACAAGGCGAAGAAATACGGGCAACGGGAGAAAACGAGTCGGCCGTGGCTGCCCGTAACGGCAGTAAAGTGGAGCTGCGGGAAAACGCAATCACCACGTCGGGAAACACCACTTCGCAGGATCACAGTAGTTTCCAAGGATTAAACGCTGGCGTGTTGGGTCGGGACGATTCGGAGATACGCATGTCCGGCAACCGCATTACCACCACAGGACTGGGCGCCAATGCCATCTTTGCATACGGCAAAAGCGTTATTTATTCTGACAGTGACGTAATTAACTGTATAGGAGACGGAGGACACGGTATCATGTGTAGCGGAGGTGGCACGATACACGCTGTGAATGTGGACATCACCACCAGCGGAAAGAATTCGGCGCCTGTGGCGACCGACCGCGGCAGCGGTATCATCACGGTTGACGGCGGACGCATCGTGAGCCACGGACAGGATTCTCCAGGACTTTACTCCACAGGCCAACTTACGCTCACCGGGGTTGATATCCTCTCCGACGGCAGTGAAGTGGCGGTCATCGAAGGCTCCAACCAAATTATTCTGGACAGTTGCCGCCTGACGTGCAGCTATCCGCGCAAGTGGGGTATCATGATTTACCAGAGCTTTTCGGGTGATGCGGAAGGGGCAGACGGCGAGTTCGAAGCGACCCGTTCGGCTATCCATGTCAACGGGGAAGACAGTCCGCTGTTCTTTGTGACCAATTCGACTGCCTACATTACATTGGAGGACAATGATGTACAATGCGCTTCGGGCATCCTGCTGAATGCAGCCGCCTCCCGTTGGGGACATCAGGGCGAGAATGGCGGAACTGCTGTCATCACGGCCCGCCGGCAGACGTTGGAAGGCGACCTGCTGGCCGATGCCGACAGCCGTATCCAATTGCATCTTACCGATGGTTCCGTATTGAAAGGCACAGTCAACCCTGACGCATCCGCCAAAGCTGCGGAGGTTCGCGTTGACGGCGACAGCCGCTGGGAACTGTCGCAAGACGCTTATGTTTCGGTGATAGAGGCCAGCATTGCGGACGGCAGTGTGGCAAACATCTCCGGCAACGGGCATAACCTTTACTACGACCCCGCAAAGAATCCCTCGCTGGAAGGGAAGTCATATTCACTGTCGGGCGGTGGTGAACTGAAAGCGAAAGAATAAGAAAGACAACCAAAACCTGCGACGTTATGAAAAAGAATCCGTTTTTTAGGAGAACTATGCATTTGTGCATGGCCGTTTCACTGTTGTTTGCAATGGCGGCCTGTTCGAAAGACGACAATGATTTCCGCGATAACCTTTCTCACGGGAACGGAAACACTGGAAACGGTACGCTTTCGGAATCTGCCGGAGACTTGCTGGATTTCACCATCGCCTTTGACGAAACGGACGAGGAAACGTACGGCTACATGGGAGAGAATGTCGTTACCGACCCTTCTGCCGACAGCTATCTGGATTTTGACGAAAACTGTTCTTTCACCACGGTGGTGACGGTAAGTTATGACGGCACGGAAGCCACAGTGGATGGTGCACCGGACGGCATCACGCTTACCCAGGAGGGAGCCCACGTGGTGATAAACTCCATGCTTTCCGGAGTGGAATATGTGTTGGAAGGAACAACCGCAGACGGTTCGTTCAAGGTGTATAGCGATGAGCCTTTCCGTGTTTCATTGTCTGGCGTGTCAATAACCAATCCGGAAGGTCCCGCCATCAACATACAGTCTTCCGAACGCGCTTTCGTCAAGGCCGAGGAAGGTACGTCCAACAGCCTGGCAGACGGGGAAGGGTATGAAACGAAAGTGGACGGCGAATCCATGAAAGCATGCCTTTTCAGCAAAGGACGTTTGGTGTTCGGCGGCACAGGCTCACTGAATGTGCGGGGCAACAACAACCACGCCATTACGGGCGATGGCGGCATCCGTTTCCGGGCCGGTTGTCGTGTGACAGTGGAAGCTGCCGCAAACGACGGCATTCATACGGACGACCAGATTACCGTAGGCGGAGGTATCATCCGTGTCACAGCACAAGGTGACGGCATCCAATGCGGCGACGAAGGCATTTCCGTGAACGGTGGCTTCATCTATCTATCCCCTTCGGACGACGGTTCGGACGGGCTGAAGGCAGAAAAGGCCGTGGAAATATCCGACGGAGCCGTACAGGTGTTGGTGACGGGAAGAAAAGGCAAGGGCGTCAACTGCGGCTCTTTCACGCAGACAGGCGGTAAACTTACCGTTCTCAATTATGGCGAAGCCTTGTATGACGAAGATGAAAACGACATCAGTTCGGCCGCAGGCATCAAGTGTGACGGCGACATGGTTATCACGGGCGGAGAGATAGGCCTGCAAAGTACGGGAGCGGCCGGCAAGGGCATCAACTGCGATGGTACACTCACCGTTACCGGCGGCACTGTGCAGGTGGAGACCACGGGAAAACAATACGTTGTGGGGAGTGTTGACTCTTCGGCCAAAGGCATCAAGGCAGACGGAGACCTGACCATCGGTGGCGATGCCATTGTATTGGTCAAAGCCACCGGTGGTGAGGGAAGCGAGGGCATCGAAAGCAAATCCACCTTACGGGTGGACGGGGGGCAAATAGCAGCCTATTGCTATGATGATGCGATGAATGCGTCTGATGCCATCATCATCAACGGAGGTAGTATCTACTGCCATAGCACGGGCAACGACGGAATCGACTCCAACGGGACGCTGACCGTCACCGGCGGGCTTACCATCGCCATCGGCACGAGTTCGCCGGAGGGAGGTTTCGACTGTGACGAGAACACTTTCGCCATCACCGGCGGCATCCTGCTGGGCATCGGCGGAAATACGAGTACCCCCACTTCAAATGCCTGCACCCAACCGTCGCTCATCTACAACGGGACCATATCAAGCGGTTCACTGCTCCACATCGCCGATGCCGATGGGACGGATGTCCTCACTTATATGGTTCCAACAAGCTACTCATCTATGACGCTCCTTTTCAGCAGCCCGTCGCTGCAGCAAGGTGACAGCTATGTCCTTTCTACCGGAGGGAGCGTGTCCGGCGGTACGGAATTCTTCGGTTATTACTCCGATGGTGTCTATGACGGCGGAACGGAACAATCCACATTCACCCTCAACTCAATGGTGACAACCATTGGAAGTTCCGGCGGCATGGGTGGTGGAGGATTTGGAAGAAACAATGGCTTGAGGTAAGGAATCTGCTGCTGTTAATGCTTACAGGAGAGGCTTTTGTGGATAAAACCGCCAAACAGCCTCTCCTGTTTTTCCTGATAAAAGAAAGTTGATGCGCAAGAACGGGCGGCATCTTGCGCAAGAAAACGCCGCGCCTTCCGCAAGGAAGCGGGTGCTCTTGCCGCAAACGGCATGCCCGTAGCCCCAAGGGCGTGATTTCGCAAGGAAATATTGACTTTTAATCATATTTCCACATTTTGCCTGCAATCTCGCTTTTTTGTATTATCTTTGTACAAAAACATCATGAAGGTTCTCTTGCTTGGCGAATATAGCAACGTACACTGGACGCTGGCCGAAGGCCTGCGCGAACTGGGACATACCGTCACGGTGGCTTCGGATGGCGACGGATGGAAGAATTATCCGCGCGACATATCGCTCCACCGGAAATCGACGAGACCGGGCAGCACGGCTGCTTTCCTCTACCGGCTGGCCCGTGCACTGCCTAACATGCGGGGATATGACGTGGTGCAACTCATCAATCCCATGTTCTTCGAGCTGCGTGCGGAAAAACTTTATTCCATCTACCGCTACCTGAGGCGTTGCAACGGAAAGGTGTTCCTGGGCGCGTTCGGAATGGATTATTATTGGGTGAAGACGGGAATGGACTGCAAGACGTTCCGTTATTCGGACTTCAACATAGGCAATACCCCGCGGCACAACCCGGACAACGACCGCTTTGAGGCAGACTGGCTCGAAGGCCCCAAGGGGGAATTGAACCGTCGCATAGCGGAGGACTGCGACGGCATTGTTTGTGGACTTTACGAATATGACGTGTGCTACCGTTCCGCGTTCCCCGGCAAGACGCGGTTCATCCCCTTTCCCATCAACCGTGCGGCAGTGGTACCGCGCATCCCGCATCCCGAAACGGGACGCACGCGCTTCTTCATCGGCATACAACGCACGCGCAATGCCTATAAGGGTACGGACATCCTCTACAAAGAACTGATACGGCTGGCCCACCAATACCCCAACCGCGTAGAACTGTCGAAAGCCGAATCTGTCCCCTTTTCGCAATACTGCCGGATGATGGACCACAGCGATGTGTTGTTGGACCAGCTTTATTCCTATACTCCCGCCATGAACGCCTTGCTGGCCATGGCCAAAGGCCTGGTGGTCGTAGGAGGTGGAGAAGAAGAGAATTATGAAATCCTGGGCGAGAAAGAACTGCGCCCTATTGTCAACGTCTGCCCGTTGCCGGGAAAGGATGGGGAAACAGAAATGGGGAGTGACGTGTATGAAAAGTTGGAGAGCCTTATAGAAACCCCAGGTGACATCGCCCGGCGGGCGGCCGAGGGGCTCCGCTACATCGAGCGGCACCACGACCACCTGAAGGTGGCCCGGCAATATGTTGATTTCTGGAACGGGAAACATTGATTACAAATAACAAGCACCATGAAACTCACAATCATTGTCCCGGTCTATAAAGTGGAAGCCTACTTGGATTTCTGCCTGAAATCGATATGCCGGCAGAAAATTGCCGACTGCGAAATCATCTTGGTGGACGATGCCTCGCCCGACCGTAGCGGCGAACTTTGCGACCATTGGGCAGAAAAGGACAAACGCATACGTGTGGTGCACAACCTGCAGAACGGAGGACTGAGCGCGGCGCGCAACAAGGGGTTGGACATGGCGCGGGGGGAGTTTGTCACCTTCGTGGATTCCGACGACTACCTCTCGCCCTATACACTGAAAGCAAACCTTACGATGCTGGAGCAACACCCGGATGCCGATGTGGTGGAATACCCCGTCTGTGTGCATCACGGTGCGGACAAAGGCTACAAATACGTTCCCGGCGCGCGGACGAAAGTAAGCTATGCCGGATGGATACAGCAGAAAGGGTACATGCACAGCTATGCCTGTAACAAGATTTACCGGCGTAGCCTGTGGAACTCCTGCCGTTTTCCGGAAGGCAAACTGTTTGAAGATGTCTTCACCATCCCCATTGTGCTGCAGTCGGCCCGGCATATCCTGCGGTCGGACAAAGGGCTGTACTATTATTGCAGCCGTAAAGGTTCCATATCCAACACCCTGAATGAGAAGAGCATCAACGATTGGTTGCAAGCCAGCCTGCAACTGTATAACACAATGGCCGACAGTGCGGACCTGTCCGACAAAGACAAGGACGACCTCTACCTGTGCATGTGCAACCCGCAGATTCTCCGGATACAGTTTGGCGGAACGCTCTGCATTCCCGAACGCAAGATTCCCTTGCGGCGTGCCCTGTTCACCCGCCGCCCGCTGAACCGCCGCGTCAAGGCCATACTGAAAGCACTGAGCGGCAGGAATTATTGCGGCATCGTAGCCCACACCCGAAAAGCACTGAGAAGATGAGCCTGCCTTCCGTCAGTTTCATTATCCCTTATTACAAAATAGAAATCCCGTTGCTGGCCAGGGCCGTGGAAAGCATTGTACGGCTTGGCGGCCATGCCGATTGGGAAGCGTGGGTCATCGACGACGGGACACCCGGCAGGGAAGCTGCGGAATATGTGGCCGCGCTGGACAATCCTCGCGTCCGCTACCATGCCCAAGCCAACAGCGGGCTTGGCGGGGCGCGCAACACCGGCATGGAACTGGCAAGCAAAGAGTACATTCATTTCCTCGATGCGGACGATTATTTGCTTTTCAGCCCGGCTTGCCGGGCACTGCGGTTGCTGGGGCAGCTGCAGCCGGAGCTGCTGAGGTTTGAACTGCACAATGTGTCAGACAAGACACTTGCCGACTGTACGCATTTCAAAACGCACGTCTCTTTCCGGGGCAGCGGAACCGCCTTCATGCTCAGGCACAACCTGCACGGAAGCGCATGCAGCTACTTTTTCCGGAAGTCACTGGCAGGAGGTCTTCGTTTCACCCCGCACATCTATCATGAAGATGAAGAGTTTACGGCTCTCCTTTTCATCAAGGCACAGGATGTCCTCATTACTCCCCTTCCCGTATATGCCTATTACCGGCGCACGGACTCCATCACACACCATAAGGACCGCAAGGTGATAGAAAAACGCTTCACGGATTTGTTGCAGCTTATCGGCCGGCTGAAAGGCAAAGCCCGTACACTGCCCCAACCGGAAGCTGCGGCATTAACCAGAAGGGCGGATCTTCTGAGTATGGCCATGATTTACACCCTCTGGAGAGACAGCCCCGACATACGCTTTTTAACCGGTATGTTGGAACGCATGAGGGCAACCGGCTTGTATCCCCTCCCCTGCCGCTGCCATTCCATTCCTTATGTCCTGATTCGCATGGCTTCACTTACCCCGTCCATTGCGGCGTTGACGGGTAGCGTCATCCGCCTTATCCGTTCTTTTCGTCCGGGACTAAAGCCATAACGTTTAAAATAAGTATATAAGCGAAAAACAATACAAAAGATAAATAAAAGGCGTACGATGTAACCGTTTTATGACTATATTTGTACGTTCTTATTACTGGAACCATTTAGTTTAATGGTATTAGAAAAAGGTATTAGCAAGTCCTTGTACGTGAGTATGGGGACTTTTTCTGTATTTTACGGTCTCGTTTTATGAGGGCAGATTAAAGGCTCACCGGCCTTTCATCGGCTCAGTAGAAATTCAGTGGGGATAAGCATATAAGTTGGCAATTCTGAAGAGAAAAAATTTCTTATCAGCCACCCCTCTAAGGTTAGCTCTGAAAAGTTTGATTTTA
>CAZGSE010000062.1:0-8231 GCA_964528135.1 uncultured Paraprevotella sp.
CGTTAGTCCAAATACTCCCCGATTTTCTTCTCCAGGTCCTTGCCCCGGAGCTGCTGGCCGATGATGGTCCCATTGCTGTCGATCAGGATGGTGTAGGGGATGGAAGTCACCCCGTACTGCCGGGTCATGATGTTGTCCCAACCTTTCAGTTCGGAGGCCTGCAGCCAAGTCATGCCCATTTCTTTCACGGCTTTTTTCCAGGCCGCCTCATCCTCGTCGAACGAAATGCCTACGATTTCCAGCCCTTTGTCGTGGTACTTTCCATATAGTTCTACCACACTGGGCATTTCCCTGCGGCAGGGGCCGCACCAGCTGGCCCAGCAGTCCACCAAGGTAAGTTTGTTGGCCTTGATGACATCGGATAGTTCCAATTCACCTCCGTCCATGGCCGGCAGGGTGATGTCGGCGAACGGTTGCCCTTCTGATATGGCCATGCTATTCTGTGCTTCTTCCCGGATGTAATGCACGATGTCACTGTTTTTGTAGCTTTCCTGTAGTTTGTCGGTCAGTTCGAGCACTTCTTCCGGGGTGAACATGTTGTAGCAGGACAGGAACAGGAGGTAACCCACCGGCTTGTCAATGTGCAGTCTGATGTTTTCCATAATTAACCTGTTCGACTGGCTGTCCAAGGCAATCAGCTGTTCCTCCACTTTCTGGTCGGGCATGAAGTCCTCCACGGAGTCGGTCAACGCCAGCTCCGAATAGATTCTGTCCAGTTGCGCGTGGATGGCGTGCATGGAGTCTGTCATTTGTTGGTAAATGTTGTTGTTCTCCGTGCCGGATACCTTGCTATCAAGGCCGATTTCAATTTTTACGTTCCCCTTTTCGATGAAGAAGATGTTGCTGCTGTATATTTCATCGTTTTGCCCGTTGAGGTAGTAATAGCAGGCAATGATGGTAGAGTTGCACCTCTTGTCCAGCTGGAATTTGCCGTCTTTCACCAAGATGGTGTCTGTGGGAATGAAGTTGCCGTCTTGCAGTTGGGTAATGAAGAGCGTGTCGCCGTCTCCGGCATTTTCCACCACGCCCTCGATTCTGCACCGCTGTTGCGAGCAGGAAGTACAGATGCCTATCAAGAGGGAGAGCAGGAGCAGGTTTCTTGTTTTCATAAGCGTTTTTAAGAATTGGAAAAGCCGCACGGCATATCTGTCCTGGAATCTGCTGCGGCTTTTAATGATGAATCAATGTATTTCTCTCTGTTGTGTGGGGTCAGATAATGTATTGCGAACTGATGGACTCATTGTTCTCTACCCGGCGGATGGTTTCGGCCAGGATGTCGGCAATGCTGATTTGCTTCACTTTGGCGCAACGGTTGGAGTAGGGAATGCTGTCGGTGAACACCAACTCTTCGAGGGCTGAGTCCTGCACACGTTCCGATGCCGGGCCTGACATGATACAATGGGTGGCCACTGCACGTACGGAAGAGGCTCCTTGCTCTTTCATCAGGTTGGCTGCCTTGGTGATGGTGCCGGCCGTGTCCACCATGTCGTCCACCAAAATGACATTGGCGTCTTTCACCTCGCCGATGATCTGAATGTCGGCCACTTCGTTGGGCTTCGACCGGGTCTTGTTGCACAACACCAGCGGACATTCCAGGTATTTGGAATAAGTGCTGGCGCGTTTCGACCCGCCCACATCGGGTGCGGCAATGACGATATTCTTCAGATTCAGGGATTTGATGTAAGGCAATAATACGCTTGAAGCATACAGGTGGTCAACGGGTACATCGAAGAAGCCCTGTTCCTGGTCGGCATGCAGATCCATGGTAATCAGCCGGTCTATGCCCGCCACGCTCAGCATGTCCGCCACGAGCTTGGCTCCGATGGACACCCTGGGCTTGTCTTTCCGGTCCTGGCGTGCCCAGCCGAAATAGGGGATTACGGCTATAATACTCTTGGCCGAGGCTCGTTTGGCCGCATCAATCATCAGGAGAAGTTCCATCAGGTTGTCGGAGTTCGGAAATGTGGACTGCACCAGGAACACATCATGCCCGCGGATGGATTCTTCGTATGACACCGAGAACTCGCCATCGGCAAAGTGCGTGATGACCAATTGGCCGAGCGGACAGCCCAAACTGGAGCATATTTTCTCTGCCAGATACTTGGATTTGGTTCCAGAAAAAACCATAAAAGAATTTTTTTTGTCCATCTCTCTATAACGTGTTAAGTATATAAGTAGTTGTAGTAGTTTGTCCTTTGGGTCAGTCTGCGGCCTTGCGCAACTTGCGGAATTGGTTGAGCAGGCTTTTATAGTCCAGTGTGGAGTGGATGTTAAAACGGTTCCACAGGTCGCCCAACACTACGGCACCTCCGAAACCGAGATTGCGTACAATGTCCATGTTTTCTGTCGTTATGCCGCCCAGTGCCATCACTTTCCGGTCTATGATTCCGCGGGCGGAAGCCTCTTCCAGTGCATCCATTCCGAAAGCTGCCGTGTAGTCCGACTTGGAGATGCTGTCGAATATCGGGCTAAGGAATACATAATTGAAATTCTTTTTCTCGTTTTTCAGTTCCTCCATGTTGTGGAACGATTTGCTGAGATGGCCTTTGTAACCAACCGGAGGCTCCGGGTTCCTGCCGTTCAGGTGGATTCCGCGCAGGTTGAACTCGTCTTTCAGGTAAAAAAAGTCATGCACGACAATCTGGCTATGGTAGCATTCCGGAATCAGGGTCAGCAGACGCTCCGAATAGACCGGCTCCGTGCCGGGTTTGCGCAGGTGGAGAAGATCCAACCCTTCTTCAAACAAGGCAGTGAGTATTTTGTCTTCCTCCACAAAGAAATCCGGAGGCGTCAATAATATCAGTTTCATGTGTACGATGTCGCTGTTTGTGTTGCAAAGTTAACAAAAAAACAGTTTAACATGCCAGTAGCACTTGTATTTCTTTTGCTTTTCAGTTAAAAAACATTTGCTTTACAAACATGCCGTTGCATGAAAATCCCCGTCCGGACAAGTCGTTCATGTCTGCCCGGACGGGAGTAGGGCTGGATGGTGTCCCGCATTTTACTGTTGTTCTTGGTGCAACCGTGCTTCCTCTTCCGGGTCGAACTCACAGTTCCTCAGGTTTTGGCTGATGCGCATGGCGCAGAAGTTTGGTCCGCACATTGTACAGTATTTTCCGTTGAAGTGGTTGCCTGCTTTGTAATATTCCAATGCACGTTCCGGATCCAGACTCAGGTTGAACTGGTCTTTCCAGCGGAATTCGTATCGAGCCTTGCTTAGGGCATTGTCGCGCACGATGGCACCGGGATGCCCCTTGGCGATGTCTGCGGCGTGGGCGGCTATCTTGTAGGTGACTACGCCCGTGCGCACGTCCTCCTTGTCGGGCAGTCCGAGGTGTTCTTTCGGCGTCACGTAGCAGAGCATGGCCGTGCCATACCATCCTATTTGTGCCGCCCCGATGGCACTGGTGATGTGGTCGTAGCCCGGTGCCACATCGGTCACCAGCGGGCCGAGGGTGTAGAACGGCGCTTCGTGGCATTTCTCGATCTGCCGGTCCATGTTCTCCCTGATTTTCTGCATGGGCACGTGGCCGGGGCCTTCGATGAAGGCCTGCACGTTTTTTGCCCATGCCCGTTGCACAAGTTCGCCCATCGTGTCCAGTTCGGCAAACTGGGCGCGGTCGTTGGCATCATGGATGGCACCCGGCCGCAGCCCGTCGCCCAGCGAGACGGCCACATCGTATTGTGCCAGGATGTCGCAGATGTCGTCGAAGTGTTCGTACAGGAAACTTTCTTTCTGATGGTGCATGCACCACTGTGAGATAATGCTCCCTCCGCGGCTCACCATGCCGCACAGACGTTCGTTGGCGTAGTGTACGTTCTTCAGCCGGATACCGCAGTGGATGGTGAAGTAATCTACGCCCTGCTCGCATTGTTCTATCAGTGTGTCGCGGAACAGTTCCCATGTCAGCTCTTCGGCCTTGCCTTTCACCTTTTCCATCGCTTGGTACATCGGAACGGTGCCCACCGGTACGGGGCAGTTGCGTACAATCCATTCGCGTGTTTCGTGGATATTGTCGCCGGTAGAAAGGTCCATCAGGGTGTCGCCGCCCCATTTGCAGCTCCACAGGCATTTGTCCACCTCCTGTTCTATGCCCGATGTCGTGGCCGAGTTGCCGATATTCGTGTTGATCTTCACCAGGAAATTGCGCCCGATAATCATCGGTTCGGCCTCAGGGTGGTTGATGTTGGCCGGCAGCACGGCCCGTCCGGCGGCGATTTCATCACGCACAAACTCCGGCGTGATGTGCGTGGCAATACCCAGTTCGGCGCAATTCATGTTCTCCCGTATGGCCACGTATTCCATTTCCGGCGTGACGATGCCCTGCTTGGCATAGTACATTTGCGACACCTGCCGTCCGGCTTTAGCGCGATAGGGCAGCTTGATATGCTGGAAACGCAGGTGATCCAAGCTCTTGTCGGCCTGGCGCATCCGTCCGTATTCCGATGACAATGCACTGAGTTGTTCCACGTCGCCGCGCTGCAGTATCCAAGGTTCTCGAAGTCGGGGCAGGCCCTGCTTCAGGTCGATGTCCGTTTGCGGGTCGCTGTATGGGCCGCTGGTGTCGTACACATACACCGGGGGATTCTCCCGCTGCACCCGTTTCCCGTTTTCCACCATGACGGTGGGAGTGAGGCGCACTTTGCGCATGCCCACCCTGATTTCGGGGTGCAACGTACCTTGTATATACACTTTTTCCGAACCCGGATAGTTGATTTTGAATTGGTTCTCCATATCTATTGTCTTATGTATGCTTCTGTGTCCGGCAATGCCTGGTCTGTACATCCAACTCCTGCAGGATGCGGCGCGTTTCCTCTACGGGGTCGGCTGCCCGCAGGATAGTCCCGCTCAGGGCTATGCCGTTGATGCCGGTCTGCATCAAAGCAGGGATGTCTTCACGCCTGATGCCGCCTATGGCTATGAGGGGCAGCCGTATTCCCTTGTTTTTCATATCCTCCGCTATCCGGCGATACCCTTCAAGACCCAGTACCGGAGCCAAATTCTCTTTGGTGGTCGTAAAACGGAACGGGCCACACCCGATGTAGTCGGCTCCCCGGCAGGCGTGCAGTTCCACATCTTCTATTGTGTTGGCCGTCCCGCCGATGATGCGGTCGGGACCCAGCAGGCGGCGTGCTTCATCAATGGGCATGTCGTTTTTCCCCAGATGCACTCCGTCGGCGTGCAACGGTTCAACGAGTTCCGTGTGGTCGTCCAAGATGAATGTGGCACCGTAGCGGCGGCAGAGTTTTCCCACCTCGGCGCCAATCTGCAACCAGCTGTCGCGATGGGCGTCTTTCATGCGCAACTGTATCCAGCGGCAGCCGCCTTCGAGTGCCATGCGGGCCGAGTCTGTGTAGGAGTAGTGCTCCGTGTGGTGTGTGATAAATTGTAGTTCCGGCATCTTTCCTTTCATCTAAGTTCAGGCCCTGTTCGGGCAGAAAGGGGGCGAGACGTTGCCCGGTTGTGAAGTTTCCATGTCTGTACACAATCCCTCCGGCAGCATTACCTGCATCAGGTTCACAGGGTATAATCTCAGCCGCTTCCAACCGGGCGGCACCCCTTTGTACGGACAAAGATACATATAATAATCTACATAATGTAACACTTGGACGGAATATTTTTTCATGGCAGCGTCACCGCACGCCGCGTATGGGCTCTTTTGTTTAAAACAGTTAAACCACATCTGAAATGTTGTAGGCGTAATTGCAGTGAATGGCAACAATATACGTGTTGGCCTGCTGCCACTTCCATAACCCTTTTCTCAGATAAATATGGCCACAAAAGTCATTTCTTATTTGCCGAATTTCTTTTCGAACAGTCCCTTGTTCCTGTTGCCCCACTCAATCATCGCGTCTATAATCGGCATTAATGTCTGTCCCAAAGCGGTAATAGCGTATTCGGAACGGGGAGGAAGTTCGGGATATATGGTTTTTGACACTAATCCGTCTTCCACCAGTTCTTTCAGCTGCAGGTCAAGCACACGGGGCGTTGCTTCGGGAAAAGCCTTATGAAGTTCGCTTGGGCGCAACGGTTTATGGCGCAATTCATCCAAGATACATGATTTCCACTTCGAGTCTATCAGGCTCATGGTAAGCCGTAGCGGGCAATCCAAATCGACGGGTATTTTTCTTTCGTACATAGTCATTATCCTTATATTACGTTGCGAATATACATATAATTATTTGGAGTGCTGATATACTGAATAATTTTTCAGTATATGAATAATTTTTCGGTACTTGTATAAAGCATGGTTATCTTGTATTTTTGTATCAAGTAATAACGTATTAAACAATATTATTATGAGAGCTGACATTGAAGAGTACAAGGCAGTGGAAGATGCTGCCATGAAATTTGTGAAAAGTGTGGCAGAAGGCAAGAGCAGCTATGCCAGAGAGTTGTTTATTGATGAAGCCGTACTGTTCGGTTACCTGGACGGGAAACTGGAACACGGGAGCATCGAACAGTTTTATGACAATGTGGATACAGTAGGTGCAGACAAAGGTTTCAAGGCACGGGTGGATGTCATCGATATGGAAGAAACACTTGCAGTGGTCCGTGTGTTGGAAGAAAACTGGGGAGGCCGCATTGATTTTACGGATTACCTGTTGCTGATGAAGATGGACGGGCAATGGCGGTGCGTGGCTAAGGCTTACAATCAAAATTCAAACACCATGCAAAAATAACTGGAGGAAAGAGTATGAGAATTACGGTTATTATGGGAAGTCCCCGCAAGAAAGGCAACAGTTTTTCCATGGCAGAGGCGTTTGTCAAAGAAGCTGAGAAACTCGGCCATACTGTGCAGCGGTTTGATGCCGCATTCATGAAAATTGGCGGTTGCCATGCCTGCCAGACTTGTTTCAAAACGGGAAAGGCCTGCTCGTTCGATGATGATTTCAACTTGATTGCGCCTGCCATTCTGGATGCCGACGCTATCGTGTATGTAACTCCTGTTTATTGGTATTCCATCCCGTCACAGATAAAGGGAGTGATAGACCGGATTTATTCGTTCTGCGTGGCAGGCAAAAACATATCGGGCAAAAAATGCGGCCTGATAACTTGTTGTGAAGAGCATGATCCTACTGTAATGGACGGTGTGCGCATCCCCATCGAACGTTCGGCAGCCCTGCTGAAATGGGACATGGCAGGCGAGGTGCTCATTACCGGCGTGTTCAACGAAGGAGATATTGCCAAGACGGACGGCTGCAAGCAAGCGGAGGAATTGGCGCATAAATTCTGATAAGTATTCAATCCTTAAAGTGAAAACAACGATGAAAGCAATGAGATTTTTAATATTTGCCGCCATGCCGCTTCTCATGGCATCATGCGGAGGAACAAACAACAAACAAGAGGCTCTCCACACGACAACCTCTAACGAAAACACGGTTCTTGATGCGGGTTCTGCAGAACTGTCCGGCATACGGAAGGCTCTCGACCTTTATGTGGAAGCCTCGGTGAAAGGCGACAGCACGGTAGCCTTACCGGCTTTTGCCAAAACGGCCACCATGTCGTATGCAGAGGATGGCAAACTGGTCTCTGTGCCTATCAAAGCCTTGTTTGATTACTACAACCAGACGGGAGCACAGCCGGCAGCCTACGAAATCACAGCCTGCCATGTATCGGCGGATGTGGCCGTGGTGTGCATCGACTCCAAATTCGGTGAAAGCCGTTTTGATGATATGTTCACACTGGTCAAGGACGGTTCAGATTGGAAAATCGTAAGCAAGGTTTATCATGAGAAAAACAATGCAGATTAGCCGGCTTTTAATGGCAATCACAGTGTCGGTATGTTGTCTGGCTGGTTGTAATTCACGCACAAAGGAAATGGATGGTTCAAATGAAAGCCCTCTGGAGGCGAAAGAGTGGAAACGCATTTCGCCTGTCGAGGTAAAAAATGCCGTACAACTGTTCGATAAGGACTGGATGGCTTTGGCCGTCGGGAAGAAAGGTGACATGAACGCCATGACCATCAGTTGGGGCGGAATGGGTGAATTGTGGGGACGTCCCGTCGTTACCGTATATGTTTCGACAAGCCGTTACACGCATAGTTTTATGGAATCTAACGACTATTTCACGGTAACTGCCTTCCCTGAAAACATGCGGCCTGCATTGCAATATATCGGTACACATTCGGGTAGGGACGGTGATAAACTGGAAGCTGCCGGACTTACACCTGAGTACACGGAACTCGGCAACCCTATATTCAAGGAAGCGAATCTTGCCATCGAGTGCC
>CAZGSE010000063.1:0-8148 GCA_964528135.1 uncultured Paraprevotella sp.
TGGCCGTCAACTGCCCGGAAGGATGGGACTTGGGGAACATGCTCCCGCCGTTCATGCCTTTCCGCTACGACGGCGGGCAGGGAATCCCCCAATGCCTGTTGCAATGCGACGTGTTCCCCCAGGCAGGGGATGTCCGGACGGAACAGGAAGAAACCCTGCTGGAGGAGACGGCCAACGACATGGGTACCATCCGCCTGTATGCCCGTCCGGGGCAATACAGGGTGACACTGGCCTGCGGCGACGGCACCCCGGCACATTACATGGTGGCCGGCAAGGATTTCTCCACAATCAGGATATATGTCGGCCACGGAAGCGGGCACGCCCTCTCGTCCCTGCTCCGCATCGCATACTCGCAAGCCATACTGTACCATGACGCGCTGGCCATACACGCCTCCGCCGTCTTCCAAGAAGGACAGTCTTATCTGTTCATGGGGAAAAGCGGCACCGGCAAGAGCACCCATGCGCGGCTGTGGATGGAACACATCCCCGGCACCGGCCTGCTGAACGACGACAACCCGACCATCCGTGTCATGTCCGGAAAGGCATACGCCTTCGGGACACCCTGGAGCGGGAAGACTCCCTGCTACCGGCCCTGGTTCTTCCCCGTCGGCGGGATGGTGCGGCTGGTGCAGGCGCCGGAAAACCGCTTTGCCCTGCAAGAGGGGGGCGACGCCTTTGTGGCCGTCTGGCCCGGCTGCTCCGTAATCTTCCAGGACGCGGCACTGCGCGACCGGCTTTACGACACCGTGGCACGGCTGGCCGGTGCGGTGCCTGTCGGGACGCTGGAATGCAGGCCGGAAAAAGAAGCGGCCATCCTGTGCCGCGAGTCACTGCTCAAAGCGCAAGACAGAACTTAAACAAACCATATCAAAAAATGTACAGAACAATTTATCTATGGGCAAGCCTCCTTGCCCTGTTACTGGCGGCATCGTCCTGTTCGAAAAAGAACTTCGTGTACCTGCAGGACATGCAGACGGGGCAGAAGTATCCTTTTGACGACAGGTACGAGGCCATTGTGCACAAAGACGACCGGCTGAGCATCACCGTGAGCTGCAAGAACCCCGAACTGGCCATCCCGTTCAACATCTACGGGGGGACGTTCCAGGTCGGGGCCGACGGCAGCGTGTCGGCCGACGGGACGACAAAAGTCAATGAAAAGGGCTACCGCGTGGACGTGGACGGCAACATCGACTTCCCCATCCTC
Organism: uncultured Paraprevotella sp.; assembly: GCA_964528135.1. Taxonomy (GTDB): domain Bacteria; phylum Bacteroidota; class Bacteroidia; order Bacteroidales; family Bacteroidaceae; genus Paraprevotella. The sequence continues at coordinate 1,205 of CAZGSE010000063.1, forward strand.
GGCAAGCTGCATGTGGAGGGTTTGAAGGTCAGCCAGGTGAGGGACCTGATAAAGGAACGCATCGAGAACGGCAACTACATGAAAGACCCGCTCGTCTCCATCGAGTTCCTGAACTTCAAGTACACGGTGCTGGGAGCCGTGGGCCACACCGGCACGTTCACCGTGGAGGGCGACCGAGTGACCCTGCTGGAAGCCATCGCCAAGGCGGGCGACCTCTCGTCCAAGGCCAGGACCGACCGCGTGACCGTCATCCGCGAGGTGGACGGCGAGCGGCAGATGTTCCTGCACGACCTGCGCAGCAAGGACATCTTCGACTCGCCCTGCTTCTACCTCCAGCAGAACGACATCGTATATGTGGAACCCAAGTACCGCAAGAAAGACGGCGAAGACCGGGGGTGGCAGATAAGCGCGACGCTGATATCCGTGGCCTCCGTGATCTGCTCTTTGCTGTGGGTACTTAAATAATGAACATTGTCAGACTATGCAAGTGAACAACTCACCCAACAAGAACGACCAGGGCATCAACCTGGTGGACCTGCTCGTCTATTTCGCGTCCAGGTGGAAATGGTTCCTGCTCTCCGTCGTCGTGTGCGGGGGCATCGCCTGGTACAACTACGCCCGCGCGCCGCTGCTGTACTTCCGCTCGGCCACCGTCATCATCAAGGACCCGTCGAACAAGACCTCGACAACCGGGCTGGACCGTTTCGACAACATTATTAATAAGGTGAACGTGGCCAACGAGATATTGCAGTTCCGCTCCAAGAAGCTCATGCGCGAGGTGGTGCAGCGCACCCGTGCCGACGTGAGCTACCGGGTGGAGGACGGGCTGCGCAGCATCGAACTGTACAGGCAGTCGCCCGTGCTGGTCAGTTTCCCCGACGCACTGCCGGAGCAGGACTTCGCCCTGACGGTGACGCCGAAGGACGGGAACACCGTCGTGCTGTCCGACTTTGCCGGGATAGAGGCGGAACCGTCCTACACCGTGAAGCTGAACGACACGGTGGCCATAGGCAGCGGGATGCGCATCGTGGCCACGCCCACCAACTACTACGGGGAGTCGTGGACGGACACGCCCATACGGGTGCGGAAGTGCCCGGCGGAGGTCATGGTGAACTACTACAAGTCCGCCCTGGGCATCCGGCAGGAAGAGGATGAATCCTCCATCCTCACCCTCGCGCTGAAAGACAATTCACCGGCGCGTGCCGAGGACGTGCTGAACACCCTGATAACCGTGTATAACGAGGAAGCCGTCAGGGAAAAGAACCAGGTGGCGGTGAACACGGCCAACTTCATCAGCGACCGCCTGATCATCATCGAGAACGAACTGGGCGGCGTGGAGTCCGAACTGGAATCCTTCAAGCAGCGCAACCAGATTGTGGACATCGCCACCTCGGCAGGCATGTACATGAGCGAGTCGCAGAAGTACAACACCGATGCCCTGGAACTGGAGACCCAGCTGCGCCTGGCCAGCTTCATCAAGGACTACCTGACCGACCCGACCAAGGAGACCGGCCTGATCCCCTCGAACACCGGCATCAGCGACATGAATATCGAGAGCCAGATTGCCCAGTACAACTCCGCCAAGCTGAAGCGCGACCGCCTGATTGACGACAGCAGCGAGAACAACCCCGTGGTGCAGGAACTGAACAACACGCTGCGGGCGATGAAGCAGAACATCATCCGCGCGGTGGACAACATGATTGTCAGCCTGGAGGTGAAGCGCAACGATGCGCAGAGCCGCGAGATGAGGGCGCAGAGCCGCGTGACGTCCATCCCCACCAAGGAACGCCAGATGCTCTCCATCGAGCGGCAGCAGAAGATAAAGGAGACGCTCTACCTCTACCTCCTGAACAAGCGGGAGGAGAACGCCCTCTCGCAGGCGATGGCCGACAACAACGCCCGCGTCATCGACGGGGCGGAGGGCGGCAACGCCCCCATCTCGCCCAACCGCAACCGCATCCTGCTGCTGGGACTGCTCGTGGGGCTTGCCCTGCCGGGCGTGGGCTGCCTGGCGGTGCTGTTCCTGGACACGCGGGTGCACAGCCGCAGGGAGATAGAAAAGGCCGTGAGCGTGCCGTTCCTCGGCGAGATTCCATACGAGAAAGACTCTGCCGGGAAGCACGGGAAAAATGAAGCGAAAGCGGAAGAAGCGGATGCGGAAAGGGCGGACGACAGCATGGTGGCGGAGGCCTTCCGCGTGCTGCGCACCAACATGGCGTTCATGTCGAAGAAGGACCGCCCCGTGCAGGTCATCACGTTCACCTCGTTCGGCGAGGGCGCGGGCAAGACTTTCATGTCGCGCAACCTGGCCATGAGCTTCGTCTATGCCAAGAAGCGCGTGGTGCTGCTCGACCTCGACATCCGCAAGGGCACGCTGAGCCGCCACTTCGGCAGCCACCGGGGCGGCGTGTCGAACTACCTTGCCGACCCGTCGGTGGGCGTGGACGACATCATCCGCCACCACGGCGCGTTCGACCTCATCCCCTCCGGAGATGTGGCGCCCAACCCGGCCGAGCTGCTGATGGACGAACGGCTGGACGGACTGGTTGCCGAACTGCGCAGGCGGTACGACATCATCATAGCCGACAATGTGCCGGTGGGCATCATAGCCGATGCCGGCATCGCCAACCGCATCGCCGACCTGACGGTGTTCGTGATACGCGCCGGAAAGCTTGACCGCCGCCAGCTGCCTGACATCGAGACGCTCTACGAGGAAAAGAAGCTGAAGAACATGGCTCTGGTGCTGAACGGCATAGACCCGCACCGCCACGGCTACGGTTATGGCTATGGGTATGGTTACGGCTATGGCTACGGTTATGGGCGTTACGGCTACGGCAAAAAGAAGAAGTAAGATTATCAACTTATTGTTAACATTTTAATTTTTATCGCGATGAAAGAAGACGAAAAAAAAGCAATGTACGAGTCTCCCGTCACTAAGGAGACTCCGGTGAATCTGGAGAGCGGCATCTGCGCCAGTTCGACCAATGTCCAGAACCCTGATGATGAAGATAACGGCAGAATCAAAGGACATGAGGTGAATACCGACTTCGGCGGTGGTTGGACTAATGACAACTGGGATTAATCAACAATTAAAAAATTAAGCAGTATGAAGACGAAAAAATATTTCATCGTCCCCATTCTTGCGCTCCTGGCCGCCGGTTGTCAGGACGACATGGATGGAGAGAAAACAGCCCAACTTGCAACGGGTGAAGAAGTGAAGTTTGGTGCCACACTTGGAGAGAGCACCACAACACGTACAATCTACGGTGATTATGATGAAGTTAATAAAGAGTACCCCATTTACTGGGTTGACGGAGACACAGTGATTGTCACCTCACCCGACTGTGCAGATAATGGCGGTGTCGGCTCGGCCACGTACCGCGTATCGGTAGCTAAAACTCAGGACTACGCCGACAACCTCACCAAGACAGGGGACATTGGCGTGCGCTGGGGAGAGAACAGCACGGGTACGTTCTACTCCGTATATCCGGCATCCGGTGCCGAGTTCGCAACCAACCTCACCACCGTGACGCTGGACATGCCGCATCTACAGTTTTGCGACGTCGATGATAATAATAATGTTAACCCCGACATGGATGCCTGCTTCATGTATGCCAAGACTGAAAATGTCAATGCGGGAGAAACGGTCAACCTGAAGTACATCCCCATCTCTACGGCGATACGCTTCACCCTGCGAGGGCCGTCAACGGTCAATAATGAAGTGATGGTACAAAGCATCTACTTCAATGCCCCGGATAACACGCCTATTAGTGGTAAGTTCACAGTAAACTTGAATAATGTCGATCTCGACAACGATAACGACGGCCAGGCCGATCAGGTTCCGACGTTGAGCGGAGTAAATGGTCAGTGCTATAATTATGTAGAGATAAATGCGGTCTATGAATCCAGCCGATACCTGACTTTGACAGCAGAAGATGAAGTCGAAATGAATATTTTCTTCCTGCTTGAGGGTGAAACCGAAGTAGACGATGATTGGAGCATCGTAATAAGGACTACTAACGGAACTACCTATACGAAGAAGTTGGCACTTAACAGTGGGAATACTCTTGTGCCCGGCAAGGTACACGATCTCGGGAAGTTGCCGAATTTGGATAATGATGCTGATTGGGACGCTGCCAACTGGATGAAGTACCTCCCGCGCAACGTCTATCTGTCTGAAATCTCCATCCCCGGTTCTTGGAACTCGGTGAACTCCAGCTCCCAAAGTTCAAGCACAGACATTGAAACACAGTACAATGCTGGTGCCCGTGCTTTCCATATTGATACGAGATGGAAAGGACAGTATAATTTAACTACGTTATACCGCTATAGAGTGGACTATTTAGGTGTTGCCAATGGAGGTGATTCGAGAGACGGTGGCAGTGGTAGAATTATGACTTCGAACGACAACCCGAGTTTTAGCAGCGTCTTGAATACTATAACCAAATGTGTCAAGGAGGATGAGTATATGGTGGTGTATTGCACCTTCGCACAAGACAGTTATGACTATCAGGACACCGGTGGTTGGGAGTCCGCCATCAGCTCTGCATGTGCGAACAATACTGCTGTAATTGATGCAAGGGATCTGAACGAGAATAGTGTTGTGGCAGACGTGTTGGGCAAGGTAATCGTGATTATAAATACGGACGAGACTGTCTCCGACCTGGGTCTTTCTGGCAGCAAGTGCTTGTTCATGACCGGCATGGGCATGGAATTGGATCAGTCTACATACACGGGCAAGGACTATACCGAGACTACTTTGGCGTATGGCAGCGGCAGCGACTGTGTGGACGCATTGGGAACCCATGCCCAGGTAACGGCAAACGGTAACTCGGGTTACGACACTGGTGACCGTGGTTATGCCCCGTCACTTACAGAGCGTGAAACGAAGGCCGGCAGCATCTTGACATACTCACAAGAGCATCATCAAGCTGCTGAGTATGCCCACGACACATGGCTCTATCTTGGCTTAGGCGGTTATATTGCAGATGAAGAGGGAGAAGAGTATGACAACAATGCACACAGTACAGTCGCTTCAGAGCTCAATAACTGGATTGACGGCAAAATCGAGGATATGGAAAAAACCAGCTACTATCCTGTCGGCATCGTGCTGATGAACAACGTGACAAGTTATAGCGATGTAATGGTGAACATCCTTAAGCTGAACAACACATACGCCAAGGCCTCCGATGAGAACCGTTCGCCAACTACCGGTGATCCTATAAACGGCACGACTACCACCAGCGTAAGTTCGGCAGTCACGGGTTATAACTCCGGCATGAAGGACAACAACACCAACGCCATCAGCTGGGACTAAGCGATATTAGCTGAGACAATTTTCCACGCGGGGGCAGGCTTCTTGCCTGCCCGCCCGTGGGAGATTCTCTCCGGATAAAAAGACTTCTGATTTATGCATAATTTTTTTGGAATGGCTGCCGTAATGCTGGCAGCACAGCTCCTTTTCTCCTGTTCGGAAGACGAGGCAAGCTACAGCGCCGGCGACAACACCGGTCGGATTGTGGCCCGCATGGCAGAGTCCGCCACTACACGCACCGCCGTGGGCTATGCGGTGGAGGGTGAGAACGCCGTGGGTATCGTATGGACGGACGGCGACATGCTCGGAGTGTTCGACGAGTCGGACACTTCGCAGAAATGCTACGCCAAGGTGGAAACGGGCACGGTCGCTACGGCCAGCTTTGCCGTTTCCGGCAGCACGGCTTTCGACACGCCCGTCTATGCCTACTATCCGTATGACTCCGACAACGATGGCAACAATGTCAGTTCGCTTGCCGGCACGCTGCCCGCAACGCAGAGCATGGACGACGGCACTCTGTCCGGTGACTACAAGTACGGCAATGCCACCACGCAGACCGCCGACGGTAACTATGAGTTCGAATTCAGGCACATCTTCTCATTGGCACGCATCACCATTGACGCTTCCGACACTAAGCTGGAAGGCAAGACGCTGAAAAGCCTCACGCTGACTGCCAGCCGTGAAGGAGAGGACGTGGCCTTGGCCGGAAGTTTTACCTTCAGTGCCGCTGACGGCAGTTGGGAACTGGCCGGCGAGCAGCAAAGCTCCATCACCCTGGAGTGGGACACAACGGCTCCCGCTCTTGAAGGGGAACTGACCTGCTACATGAGCCTCTTCCCGCTCATTGAGACGGGCGACCTGTTCACCATCACGCTGTGTACCGAAAACTACACGGCTGAGCTTACAGTGAACAGTCTGGTTGACTTCGAAGCCGAGCAGATTTATAACTTCCCCCTTACGCTCAAGAACTACAGTAACCTGACGATTACTGGCGGCGACGGGACGGTTGTCAAGCAGGGCAAGTTCACCTGCGCCACCCTGAATGTGGACGGACTGCCGGTATCGATACTGGGTGGCCTCATCACCATCAACGGTGACGGCCCGGGTTCGGACGGCACGACCACCATTGGTGGCATCCTGAACGGGCTGGGCTATGACTTCATTGGTGTCAGTGAAGACTTTGAGTACCACAACCAGCTCATCGCCAGCATGACTGCTTACTCTGTCGGCACATACCGTGGCTCGGTCAGCAGCTTAATTTCGAATGACACCGACGGCCTTTGCTTCTTCTGGAAGACGGATGGTGTCAGTGCCACAGAAAAAGATATTGTGGCGTATAATGATGCCGAAGGCGGACTTACCGACGGCGCGAATACGGTGATTGCAAAAGGCTTCCGCCATTACGAGGTGACAGTGGCAGAGGGTGTTACGGTGGATGTCTACATCACCCACATGAACACCTACTCCGGCAGCGGCTACACCGAGGATACCAATGATTATGTGAAAGCCCAGTTGTCGCAGTTGCGCCAGTTGCGTGACTATGTGCTGGCTAATCTTGCAAGCAACAACCGGCCTGCCATCATCATGGGCGACACCAACATGCGCTACACCCGCCACCAGATTAAGGAAA
>CAZGSE010000064.1:0-8052 GCA_964528135.1 uncultured Paraprevotella sp.
GACTGCCATTAGAAATAATACAAAACCAGTTTCTAATGACCGATTTGGGTTAAAGCGCATCTGTTGGATGCATTTTTTATGACTGGTGCAACCAATCATTATACAAAACCGTTGGTACAATAAAGTATATAGTTGCGAAAAATGATGCCAAGCCGATGTTTTCGGGAAAAAGCGGAATGCCATCCAAAAATATGAATGAATGTACGACAGTATGGGGAATTAAGTGTATATTTGTACCATCATAAATGATCGTACGACAGTTACCTGTCCGGCAATCCCGTTTGTCCCTGTGCTGTTGATGCGGGAGTTGCATAAAAACTTCATGCCATGCCCATAACCCGGAAATACCATAAGGAAATCCTGCAAATCGCACTCCCCTCCATACTGTCCAATATAACAGTGCCGTTGCTGGGCTTGGCAGACCTTGCCATCGCAGGGCATTTGGGAGCGGCCTCCTACATCGGCGCCATCGCCATTGGCAGTGCAATATTCAACATGATATATTGGGTATTCTCGTTCCTGCGGATGGGAACGAGCGGCATGACCTCACAAGCCTATGGTGCCGGGGATATGGCGGAGGTGCAGCACCTGCTCTACCGTTCGTTGGTCACGTCTGCGGGCATAGCGGCGGTTGTTCTCCTCCTGCAGCGGCTCCTGCTCCGGTTTGCCCTGTTCGTCATGTCTCCTACTGATGTTGTGACAGGTTCTGTCGAAGAATATTTCAACATCTGCATTTGGGGGGCACCGGCCGTACTCGGCCTATACAGCATAACCGGTTGGTTCATTGGGCTGCAGAATGCCAGATTTCCGTTATACGTGGCCATTGTACAGAATCTGGCCAACATCTCCGCCAGCCTGTTTTTCGTGTTCGTGCTGCGTCTGGACATCACGGGGATAGCCTTGGGGACACTGGCTGCCCAATATTGCGGACTGTTTCTGGCCCTTTTTTACATGCACCGTTTGCAATGCCGCTTGCGGCTTCCCCGCGCGTTTTCCCGCCCTGCCATTTTCCGGAAAAATGCCATCCGGCGTTTTTTCACTGTCAACCGTGACATCTTCCTGCGCACGCTTTGCCTGGTTTGTGTCACCCTCTATTTTACCTCGGCCGGAGCCAGGCAAGGCGACAGCATCCTGGCCGCCAATGCCCTTCTGATGCAATTCTTCACGCTATATTCCTATTTCATGGACGGTTTTGCCTTTGCCGGCGAGGCCTTGTCCGGAAAATGTGCGGGAGCAAGGGATTTCCGCGCATTGCGTGTCACCGTCAAGGCGTTGTTCCTGTGGGGATTGGGAGTGGCGGTAGCTTTTACCTTGATTTATGCCGCTGCCGGGCAGGGGCTGCTTCGGCTGTTGACGGACGAACTGTCGGTCGTCGCCACGGCCACGACTTATCTGCCGTGGGCCGTCCTTATCCCTTTTGCCGGACTGGCGGCCTTTGTGTGGGACGGGGTTTTCATCGGCCTCACCGCCACACGGCAGATGCTCCAGTCCATGTGTTCCGCCACTCTCACCTTCTTCATATCCTTTCTTGCCCTGTTCCCGCTGTGGCATAACCATGCCCTTTGGCTGTCATTGCTGCTCTATTTGTCTATGCGGGGCATCATGCAACATTGGCTGTATAAAAATAAAATATTACCTTTTCACGCACACAAACCCATAAAATCCAGACAGAAATGAACTACATGGGTATTCTTATCGGTCTTGCAACGTTTTTGATTATCGGTCTGTTTCATCCTTTGGTTATCAAAGGAGAGTATTACTTCGGCACAAAATGCTGGTGGGCTTTCCTCATTCTGGGGCTTTCCTGCGGCGGCATCTCCCTTTGGGTGGAGAACCTTTACCTGAGCATCATCTGCGGTGTTGTTTCCTTTTCGTCCTTTTGGAGCATACTCGAAGTATTCGACCAGCGCAAACGCGTGCTGAAAGGCTGGTTTCCCAAGAACCCCAAAAGGCTGAAGGATTACGAACCTCGCCGGCCGAAGGAATAGAATACTTGATTTCGTCTTCTTATCGCGGGCGTGGTGGACGGGAAGGCTCCTCGTGCGCTTGTGATGGCCTGTTGTTTGCCAGATAAGCATGACAAACTTTCCATTTGTATCCAAAGTGTGATATTATTGTTTCAGAAAGTTGTCTGTTTAGCTTGTATTAAGTCTATTTGAAATGTCTTAATGTAAAACACGAACAAAAAGAATGCAAATGGCGCAGCGTTGGTTGCATTTTGATTAACTTTGCATTGTGCTAAGGTGAAAAGATAAAATACAAGAGAAGTATGGTGCACAAGGAGATTAAAATGGATGCTTTGCTTGAAAGCCGGGACGCTGTGAATAAATGGATGGAACGGTTCGGTGTACGCTTTGGCGTGTACAAGAATGGAGTTTTCAACGAACAGTTGTTTCCGTTCGATTCCATACCGCGGGTGATTGGCGCGGAGGAATGGAAGGAACTGGAGCGGGGGCTCGTGCAACGTGTGGACGCCCTGAATAAATTCCTGTATGACATTTACCATGAGAAGAAGATTATGCAGGATGGAGTCGTTCCCGAAAACTTTGTTTATTCTTCCAAAGGGTTCCTGCCGGAATGTGAGGGCATCACGCCGCCGGGTGGCGTATATGCCCATATTGCCGGCATCGACCTTGTGCAGGCAAAGGACGGGCGGTGGTATGTGCTGGAGGACAACCTGCGCATCCCCTCGGGGGCTTCCTACCCGATGATTGCGCGTACCATTACGCGCAAGGTGTCGCCGCAGACTTTTCAGGAAAACACTGTGGCCGACAACCGTGACTATGCCGATTTGTTGCGGAAGATGGTGGAGTCGGTCAACGACGACCGGGGCATCCCCGTGATACTGACGCCGGGACGCTACAATTCCGCGTTTTTCGAGCATTCCTACCTGTCCGAGAAAGCCGGCTTCATGTTGGCATTCCCCGGCGACATGGTTGTGGAGGACGACACGGTGTACTATGTGGGCATGTACAAGGAGAAGTTACGGGTGGGCAGCATCTACCGCCGCATCAGTGACGAATACCTTGACCCGCTGGTGTTCAACCCGTCGTCGCTGCTTGGCGTGCCGGGGTTGATGCAAGCCTACAAGAAAGGACGGGTGGCCGTTATCAATGCCTTGGGCAACGGCGTGGCCGATGACAAGGGTATCTATTATTTTGTACCCAAGATGGTGGAATATTACTTGGGCGAACAGCCCATCCTGCACAACGCGCCCACCTATCTGCCCTATTATGAGGAAGACCGCCGCTATGTGACAGAGCATCTGGAGCAACTGGTCGTTAAGGATGTGAGCGAAGCGGGAGGCTACGGGGTCGTGTTCGGGCGTGACCTTTCGGAGGAACAGGCCGCCCGCCTCAAGCAACTGGTGAACGATGAGCCGCGCCGGTGGATTGCCCAGGAGGTCATCGATTTCAAGGACCTGGAAATCCTGGAGGGGAATGAGCGCGTGCCGCGCAAGGCCGACCTGCGGGCGTTTGTCGTTTCGGGCAAGGATACCACCGTGGTGTGGAAGAGCGGTTTGACGCGTTTCTCGCGCAATCCGAAATCTTTCGTGGTCAACTCCTCGCAGGGTGGCGGTTTCAAGGACACATGGATTATCAACAAATAAGAATAAACAGGTATGACAGAAGAAAGAATTGGACAGGGGCATTCCACGGGTGTGGTTCCGTGTAGCCCGGAGGAGGCGCTCCCTTTGAAGAGTCACGGATTACAAATACAAATCATTATGATGCACAATGCCATATCAGCCATTAAGGCCAACCATTTGTTCTGGTTGGGACGTTATGCGGAGCGGGTGTATCTCTGTTTGCACCTGTTGCGCCGTTACTACGACAAGTCCATCGACAACACGGGGCAGGAATATGAAGAATACTGCCGGAAGCTGGAGGTGGAAAACCCTTACGAGGGGAAGGACGCTTTCCGCCTGGGGTACATGTATGACGCCGGCAATGCGTCGTCCTTGCTTTCGGGCATGGAACGTGCGTATGACAATGCCGTCGTGCTGCGTGAGGAAATCAGCAGCGAGGTGTTGTCGTACATCCAGCTTTCGCGCAGCCTGATCCGGAGAAAGGCTGAAGAGCAGGACGGAAACATCACGGGGCTGCAAGACGTGACCGATTACCTGATGGCCTTTTGGGGGTCTGTGGACGAACGCATCCTGCAAGGCCGGGTACACGACATCCTTTACATAGGGCGTTGGGTGGAAGAGATGGACTTGCACTTGCGCTTCGACTATCCGTCGTATCGCATCCGCAGCACGTTCGACCAACTGAAGCTCATAGCCGGACACGAGGACGGCCATCTCTTCTTCGACCGTATGATGCTGCAAAAACTGGATGAGATGCTGACGGAGCAGTGCTATGCGGACGGCCACAAGGCGGCCTTGCTGAAATATGTCAACCAGTTGGTGTTGCTTTAAGGGACGGCGAAAGGAGACGGTGACGGATGAGCCGGTTCTTTTATAACTACCAGACCATAGTCCGCTTTAGCCAACCCGTCCACAACCATGCTTTTCTCCTGCGGTGCATGCCGCAGGAGAATGCCTGCCAGCGGTGCGTGAAACGAGATTTGTTCATCTGCCCCGCCACCCGCGTGCAGCACGATTATGACGTGTGGGGAAACGGCATACAATACGGCATTCTGCTCAACCCGCACGACTTGTTTGTGTTTGTCAGCTGCGGCGAGGTGGAACTGTCGCCCTACCGGATTCCCGATGCCGATGCCGGCGCGCTCTACCGTGTGCCAACCGCGCTGACCGGGCTTTCGGCCCCCATGAGGGCTTTTGCCGGGGAGCGTGGCGGGGGCGGCACGGCGCGCGATGTGGCCTGCCGCCTGTCGCAGGAACTTTCCGCCTACATGGAATACCGCCCCGGTTCTACCAGCAACGCCACGACGGCCGCCGCCGCTTTCGGACAGCGTGCCGGTGTGTGCCAGGACTATGCTCACATCCTGATTGCCCTGTGCCGCGACCGGGGCATTGCGGCGCGCTACGTCAACGGCTTTATCGACGGAGTGGGGGAGACGCATGCCTGGGTGGAGGTGTACGGCGATGGGGCATGGTGGGGCATCGACCCCACGCACAATTGTTGGGTGACAGACGGTTATATCAAGGTGGGGCACGGGCGCGATGAGGCCGACTGCCCCGTGAGCCGGGGCGTGTTTACCGGCTTTTCCGGGCAACAAACAGAAATAAGGATTATAGTAGAACGATTAATATGATAAAAACTGTAGTGTCAACCGCTCTTCCGATAGACGAACGGTTGTCCGTCAAGAAAAACGTCATCAGCCACGGCACGGGGGACAAGCGCCTCTGCATCGTGACGGGGACGCATGGCGATGAACTGGAGGGCCAGTACGTTTGTTTCAAGATGGCCGAAATCTTGAATGCCAACCTGGACAAGCTGGACGGCACGGTGGAGATTTATCCTGCCCTCAATTCGCTGGGCATTGACTCCATGACGCGGGGCATCCCCAACTTCGATATTGACATGAACCGCATTTTTCCGGGCGACCCCAACGGCACGATGGCCGAACACACGGCGTATGAGGTGCTGAAGGACCTGGAGGGGGCGGACATGGTGATAGACATCCACTCCAGCAATATTTTCCTGCGCGAGATTCCGCAAGTGCGCATCAACGTCAACATGGCCGGTTCGCTGGTGCCGCCGGCGCGCCTGCTCAACATGGACTTCATCTGGATTCACGAGGCGGCCACCGTGTTGGAGGCCACCCTGGCCCATTCGCTGAACAGCATCGGCACTCCCACGCTGGTGGTGGAGATGGGGGTGGGCATGCGCATCAATTACCAGTTGGGCAACCGTCTGGTGACCGGCATCCTGAACCTGATGCACCACATGGGGATGTGGAAAGAAGCCCCCGCCGGGCCGGTTTCAGAGCCTGTCGTGTCCGTGGTCGGCGAGGTGCACTTCGTGAACGCCTCGGTGTCGGGCGTATTCCTGACGGAGATGCACAACAACAGCATGGTGAAGGAGGGGGATGAAATAGGGCGCATCGTGTCCTCGCTCACGGGAGAGGTGCTGCAAAGGGTCGTGTCGCCTGTGGAAGGGCTGCTGTTCACCATCCGTGCCTATCCCGTGGTTTACGAAGGTTCCCTGCTGGCACGCATACACCGTCTGTAGTGCCCGGAGCCGGAGGGGCGCGCTTGGCGGGCCCCGTTGTACGGTGAAAGATAAAGGATTAAAAACATTTGCATGAAAAGAGAAATACTGTTCAGTATGGAGTCGCCTTTCCGCGGCACATTCCGCATCCACGGTTTCCGTTTCGGGGAGGGGAAAAAGAGCCTGGCCATTGTGGGGGCCATGCGGGGCGACGAGATTCAACAACAATACGTATGCTCGCAGCTGGTGAGGATCCTGCGCGAGCTGGAGGAAAAGGGACAGCTGGCGCCCGGATGTGAGATTCTGGTCATCCCTTCCGTCAACCCGTCTTCCATGAACATCGAGAAACGTTTCTGGGCGATGGACAACACGGACATCAACCGCATGTTCCCCGGTTATGAAGAGGGGGAGACCACGCAACGCATCGCGGCGGGGCTGTTCCGTGCCATCGAGGGTTTTGAATACGGCATCCAGATGGCCAGCTATTACATTCCGGGAGACTTCATCCCTCACGTCCGCATGATCCGGACGGGATACGAGGACGTGGAAACGGCGCGGCTCTTCGGGATGCCCTACATCTGCCTGCGCGACCCGCTGCCGTTCGACACCGCGTTGCTCAACTACAACTGGCAGGTGTGGGACACCAAGGCCTTTTCCGTTTACGGGGGGCAGAACAACCGGATCGTGGGAGAGGCCAGCCGTTACGTCATCGCCACGGTGTTGCGGTTCATGTACCGGGTGGGGCTTTCCACGTTCGGGGGCGTCATGTGGCCCGACTACAGTTCGCGCCTTGTCCGCGAAAGCGATTTGGTGACGGTGAGCTCGCCGTGCCCCGGTTTCTTCTTCCGCCTGAAATCCGCACGCGACGAGGTGCGCCGTGGCGAAGAGCTGGCCCGCATCATCGACCCCTACACGGGCGAGGTGGAAGCCAGCATATTGTCGCCTGTGGACGGTGTGGTGTTCTTTGCGCACAACAAGCCGTTGGCCCTGCAGGCCTCCCCGCTGTTCAGGCTCTATGAGCCGTGAGCGGAGGGGAGGATCCCACGGTGTTTGAACGGGCACTGTTGTCATCCACATCGCAGTTGGTGTTGTAGTCGAGCAGTACGTTGGTCTTGCTGCGGCTCGCTTCCCGCAGCCGCTCCACAATGTCCTGCGCCTTGTGCTCCAGCACCCATCTATATGCCGGTAGGTAAATCTGCTTCCGCACCTTGATGTAGCCCAGCAGTTCGGTGCCGTCCACGCACGCCCTTGCGGTGTCCCAACGGCCTGCCGAATCGCCTTACAGTGCGCTTCATGTCTTTCATCGTGTCGTTCCTGAACAGCCCTGTGTCGGTGTCGGCGTGCTCGAACACTTTCAGCCCCTGCCATATTGCCTCCACGCAGGTCGCTGTCCATCCCGGACTGAACGGCACGGGGATGCCCCCCGTGGAGATAGAACGGGCTGAGGCGCACCAAACCGTCTGTGGCGTGACTGGTCACATCGGCGATGATGGCGTCCGGATGTTCTTTCAATATGTTTTCTGCCTTGCGGCGTTTGGATGCGATTACTATCATCTACTGAAGTGTTAATGTGTTTAATATTTTCTTGGCGTCTGCATATCCCTGCTCCGCTGCTTTTGTGTACCAGAAAACAGCTTTGCCGTAATCTTGCTGCACTCCTTTCCCATAATAGTAACAGACGCCGAGGTTGTATTGTGCCATTGCATCTCCCTGCTCCGCTGCTTTTGTGTACCAGAAAACAGCTTTGCCGTAATCTTGCTGCACTCCTTTCCCATAATAGTAACAGACGCCGAGGTTGTATTGTGCCATTGCATCTCCCTGCTCCGCTGCTTTTGTGTACCAGAAAACAGCTTTGCCGTAATCTTGCTGCACTCCTTTCCCATAATAGTAACAGACGCCGAGGTTGTATTGTGCCATTGCATCTCCCTGCTCC
>CAZGSE010000065.1:0-7947 GCA_964528135.1 uncultured Paraprevotella sp.
TCTTTCGGCAGGCGTGCCGACGGATGGTTGGTGCGGTAGGCCGGAATATCCAGGCCGGGCAGCGTAACTTTGGCTACACTTTCCGCAGTGAACGGCGGCAGGGCTGTGAACCGCGCCCCTGCCCAGCAGTCGCAGATGCGGCTGTCGTAATTCCCCGTGAGGAACAGGATGAGGTGGGGTTTCAGAATCTCCACCTCTTTGCCCGCCACCATGAAGTGTTGTTTCTGCACATCGTAAATCTCCTCCCCACAGAAACCGGAACCTTCCGCCTTGCCGAACTTTACGATGTTGTTCCACATGCAGGCAATCCGCCTGCCGGGGAAACGGGTGCCCAGTAGCGACACGAACCGGTTGAAACCGTGAAAGAAAGAACCATAGCGTGCACCGTTGTAGCTGAACCCGTCTTGATGATAATGCGTGGCATAGAAATTCTCATGGATGCCCATGACAGCCCCCATTGGCACATCCGGGTTAAAGACAGGTGAGTTGCCGAAGGCCGGCTCATCCTCACTGTCCCCTACCCAGCCATTGGTTTCCTGCCCGAACACCATTACTCTCAGGTCTGCACCGGTGTACCAGCTTTCGTCCGGGTAACCATTATCCCATCGCTGCACACTCAGTAAAAACGGGTAAGCGGGCTTCGCGGTAGCCTGTCCGCCGAGGGACACAGTTTGAAGCGCATCAGCCATCCCTTTCCATTTGGAGTCATAGAGGGACTCCAGTTGTTCATGCAATTTCATGATTGTTACCTAATTTGTGCCTGCAGGCCCCGGACAGGCTGGTTCATGTGACAAGAGGGGCATACGCACAAAAAACGTGGAGCCAGTCTGCCGCTCGTTCCACGATAGAAAGGCCTTCGCATTGCCCGGATTGTCGAAACGAGCAACGCTGAAAGCCCCACGCCGATGTAAATATATAGTTACACTCAAAGGAATGACATAGAAATGCCATAACCCTTTGAGAACGTATATAATACACCTCAAGGGGCGTTCCCGTTGCTTTGTTTTTGACAATCCGTAGAGTTTGCGAAGTTCTTCTATCGTCAAAACCAAAGCGTACAGTTACGCCTTTTTATGTATATGCGTCCGCCCAACCTCTGCCCAACAGGGCTTCCAGCATCGGATACGGACATTGCAAAAATAATGTTTTTCTGTGTCCAAAGCGAAATTTTAACGATATTTTAAAATTTTACTTCTGTCTTGACGGTAGCGAAAAAATCTTTTCTGTTAAAAACGGAAGTTCCATTTGCGGGTTTCCGTAATGTGATGTAACTTTACCCTTAATTTCGTTTCTAAATCATACCGGACATGAAAGACTTCGTACACCTTCACGTTCATACCCAATATTCCATACTCGACGGCCAGGCCAGCGTGGCCAAGCTGGTGGACAAGGCCATGAAAGACGGCATGCGGGGAATGGCCATCACCGACCACGGGAACATGATGGCCGTCAAGGAGTTCTTTAATTATACGAACAAAAAGAACAGTGGGACGAATGCCGAAATCAAACTGTGGAAAAAGCGCATCTCCATGTTGGAAGGCGGAGAGGACGCCGCCTTGGCGGAATGGCGTGATGGGCAGGCGAAAAAACGGAAAGAGGCCGACGAACTGGTGCGGCGGGCCGAAGCCAACGGGGAGCCGGTGCCGTCCGGGGCGCATTTCGTGGAAGAGGAGCAGCCCGTGTTCCCGCCTGTGGAACAACAGCTGGCTACGGCCCGCGAGGAGTTGGCTGCGGCACGGAAACGCCTGTTCAAGCCCATTTTCGGCTGTGAGATGTACGTGGCTCCCCGCCGTCTGGACCAAATGGAGAAGGAACAGGACGGGAAACGCTATCATCTGGTGGTTTTGGCCAAGAACGAAAAGGGCTACCACAATCTGGTCAAACTGGTGTCCAAGGCCTGGACGGACGGGTTCTACATGCGTCCGCGCACCGACCGCGCGGAGCTGGAGGCCCACCGCGAGGGGCTGATTGTCTGCTCGGCCTGCATCGCCGGCGAGGTGCCGCATAAAATCCTGGCCGGGGACCTGAAGGGGGCGGAGGAGGCCGTGCAATGGTACAAACGGGTGTTCGGCGACGATTATTACCTGGAACTGCAACGGCATGAGGTGAAAGATCCCGACCAGCGCGCCAACCGCGAGACCTATCCCCTGCAGCAGCGGGTCAATGCCCGGCTGTTGGAACTGGCGCGGAAGTATGGCGTGAAACTGGTGTGCACGAACGACTGCCATTTTGTGGACCGGGAGGACGCCGAGGCGCACGACCGCCTGATATGCCTGAGCACGAACCGTGACCTGGATGACCCGAAGCGCATGCTCTATTCCAAGCAGGAATGGTTCAAGACCCGGTCGGAAATGAACGAGGTGTTTGCCGATGTGCCGGAAGCCTTGTCCAACACCTGCGACATTTGCGACCAGGTGGAGTTTTACAGCATCGACCATGCCCCCATCATGCCGAACTTCGCCATACCGGAAGAGTTCGGCACGGAGGAGACATACCGCAGGAAATATACCGACCGGGAACTGTTCGAAGAGTTCACGCGGGACGAAAACGGGAATGTGGTGCTCGGCGAGGATGAGGCCCGGCAGAAGGTGGAGAAACTGGGCGGCTGCGACAAGCTCTACCGGCTGAAGCTGGAGGCCGACTATCTGGCCGAACTGACCTATGCGGGGGCGGCGAAGCTCTATGGCGACCCGCTGCCGGACCACGTGCATGAACGCCTGAACTTTGAACTGCACATCATGAAGACGATGGGTTTCCCCGGCTATTTCCTTATCGTGCAGGATTACATCAACGCGGCGCGCCATGAACTGAATGTGTCCGTGGGGCCGGGACGTGGCTCGGCGGCCGGCTCGGCGGTGGCTTACTGCTTGGGCATCACAAAGATAGACCCCATAGCCTATGACCTGCTGTTTGAACGTTTCCTGAACCCCGACCGCATATCGCTGCCCGATATTGATGTGGACTTCGACGATGACGGGCGCGGCAAAGTGCTGAGCTGGGTGACACAGAAGTATGGGGAGGAAAAGGTGGCGCATATCATCACCTACGGTACGATGGCCACGAAACTGGCCATCAAGGACGTGGCGCGCGTGGAAAAACTGCCGCTCGACATCTCCAACGGCCTGTGCAAGCTGATACCGGACAAACTGCCGGATGACGAGAACGGGAAGCCGCGCAAGATGAATCTGCCCAACGCCATTGCCTGCATTCCGGAGCTGCAACAGGCCGAAGCCTCGCCCAACCCTTTGTTGCGCGACACGATACGCTATGCCAAGATGCTCGAAGGCAACGTACGCAACACCGGGGTGCACGCCTGCGGGGTGATTATCTGCCGCGACGACGTGTCCGACTGGGTGCCGGTGAGTACGGCCGAGGACAAGGAAACCGGCGAAAAGCTCCGCTGCACGCAGTACGAAGGTTCCGTCATCGAGGATACGGGGCTGATAAAGATGGACTTCCTGGGCCTGAAGACCCTTTCGATTATCAAGGAATGCCAGGCAAACGTAAAGGACAGCCTGGGGCTGGATATTGACGTGGACGAACTGGACATCAACGACCCCGCCACCTACCGCCTGTATTGCGACGGCCGCACGGTGGGTACGTTCCAGTTCGAGTCGCCCGGCATGCAAAAATATTTGCGCGAACTGCAACCCTCCACGTTTGAGGACCTGATTGCCATGAACGCCCTTTACCGTCCGGGACCGATGGACTACATCCCCGATTTTATCGACCGCAAGCAGGGGCGCAAGCCGGTGGTGTATGACATCCCGTGTATGGAAAAGTACTTGAAGGACACGTATGGCATCACCGTCTATCAGGAGCAGGTGATGTTGCTTTCCCGTCAGCTGGCCGACTTCACCCGCGGCGAGAGCGACACGCTGCGCAAGGCCATGGGCAAAAAGCTGATAGACAAGCTGAACCACATGTATCCCAAGTTCATCGAAGGCGGGAAGAAGAACGGGCACGACCCCAAGGTGTTGGAAAAAATCTGGGGGGATTGGAAAAAGTTCGCCTCTTATGCCTTCAACAAGAGCCATGCCACATGCTATTCGTGGGTGGCCTACCAGACGGCTTACCTGAAAGCCAATTTCCCGGCCCAGTACATGGCGGCCGTGATGAGCCGTAGCTTGGCCAACATATCCGACATCACGAAGCTGATGGGCGAGTGCAAGAGCATCGGCATCAACACGTTGGGGCCTGATGTCAACGTGAGCCGCCGCAAATTCAGTGTGGATGCCGACGGTAACATCCGTTTTGGGTTGGGTGCCGTGAAAGGGCTGGGCGATTCGGCCGTGGATGCCATCGTCAGGGAACGTGATGCCAACGGGCCTTACAAGAATGTGTTCGATTTCGTGCAGCGCGTGCCGGGCAGTTCCGTGAAGCGCAACAATATTGAGAGCCTCGTGCTTTCGGGGGCTTTCGACTGCTTTGAAGACATCTCCCGCGAACAGTACTTTGCCCTGAACGCCAAGGGCGAGGCCTTTATCGATACGCTTGTACGCTACGGGACCCGCTATCAGATGGACCGCGATTCTGCGCAGAACTCCCTCTTCGGCGATATGCAGATGGTGGAGGTGGCCACTCCCGAAGTGCCGCAGGCCGAGGCGTGGAGTTCCTTGTTCCGCCTGAACAAGGAGCGCGAACTGGTGGGCATCTATCTTTCGGCCCATCCTCTCGATGATTATGCGGTGATTCTCCAAAACGTATGCAATGTGCATATGGCAGACTTGAAAGACTTGGCACCGTTCGCCAACATGGACCTGACACTGGGCGGGATGGTGACGGCCGTGCGCAAGGGAGTGTCAAAAACGGGGAAGCCTTATGGCATTGTGACGCTGGAGGACTATTCCGGTGCTTACGAGCTGGCACTCTTCGGGCAAGACTGGTCCACGTGGAGTTCTTACATGGATGTGGGCAACACGATATATGTAACCGCCAGGTGCCAGCCGCGGCAGTGGGATCCCTCCAGGCTGGAATTCCGTATAGGCCGCATTGAGTTCTTGGACGATGTGAAGGATTCTCTGGTGGAGCGGATTACGATTACTGTCGGCTTGGATGCGCTGGATGAGGACATGGTGCTTTCGCTTTCGGATATTGTGAAGGAAAATCCGGGCAAAACGGATTTGTATTTCCACATCCTTGACCCGTTGGGACAGATGAATCTGACCCTGCAATCCAAGTTGGCGAAGGTGTCAGTTAAAAAGGATTTAATTTCGTATATTCAAAGCAAACCGGCCCTGTCGTATAAAATAAATTAGTAATTTTGCCCATCGTAACGAACCTTTAAAGATGAAATACAATGGCATTAGCGATTACAGATGCAAATTATGAGGAACTGTCAGCTTCCGGTAAGCCTTTGGTGATAGATTTTTGGGCCACGTGGTGTGGCCCGTGTAAGAAAATCGGTCCGGACATCGAAGTTCTGGCTGAGGAATACAAGGATCAGGCCATAATTGGAAAGTGCGATGTGGAGGAGAATGACGGTTTAGCCATACGCTTTGGGATACGCAATGTGCCCACGGTGCTTTTCATCAAAGACGGACAGGTGGCGGACAAGCAGGTGGGCGCAGCCCCGAAGTCAACTTTCGAAGACAAGCTGAAAGCTATTCTTTAATGAAAAAGACGACGACAGATGGACAGTTTGGAGCAGGAATTGTTGCGGGATGCGGAAGATGATGCCCGCACGGTTGAATTCATCAAGAACTATCTGCCTCAGGAGGTGAAGGACAAGTTTACTGATGAGGAACTTTATTACTTTCTGGATGTCATTGTGGAGTTTTATGCCAACAGTGGTGTCTTGGATGCCGTTCCCGATAAGGACGGCTATATAGAGATAGACCAGGACAAGGTGGTGGACTATGTAATCCGTCAGGCCCGTAAGGACAAGATGGGTGATTTTGACCCGGAGGACATCTTGTGGGTGGTTCAAGGTGAACTGGAATACGGGGAGTCGCTGGAAGAGGAAGACTGAAGGTTTGCAGGAGTCTGTAAAAACAGCAATGAAGTTGTCGGATGATGGCGTCTAGGCTTTCCATTCGGGCAATATCTTCAGTGTGCATTCCGTTTGATTATCAATAGGTAGATATCATAACTGTTTGCCGGATACCGGATTTTCGTGTAATGGCTTTATGCGTACGGGTTCTGATTTTCGTCGCATAAAGATGTGGAGCGGTGGGCAAACCGATGAGTATGCGTATAGGTGATAGCCGGCTGCATAGGAAAATGTCTCGTGCGCAATCTTTCCGGATGCCGCCTTGAAACTTTTGATTTAATGAATGTCCGCAATCATCCTTATGGGGGATGGTCGCCCCGGACCTTTCTGGATGTACATACCTCTCGGAGTTGTCCGTGTGCTGTTTTATCCAAGTTGTTTCCGTGGATGTTTTAAGGTCCGGTGTCAACTCCTGTTTTTATGTGCCCCACGGCTTTGGACGTGCCGCGTTTCCTTGTGGGCAGGGTATCCGGGTGACTGTATTCCGCATAACAGGTACGACTGTCCTCCGTCGGCTTCCTTGTACACGTTTCAACCGACTGTCTTTCATCTTTTCAGGCACTTCCGCGCAAAGGGAACTTTTCTGCTTAAAACAACGCACCAAAAGAAACTTTTTAGCCGGGAAAGATGGCATAATACAAAATAATCCGTAATTTTGCAACGGTCACGCCGCACTGCGGAGACACTACCGCAAGCCCGGCTGCAGCTTGCGCTCATGCTTCCGACACGGCAGGACAGACCGATGGACAATCAACAATAATGAAAGCATAAAGCAATAATCGCAGTAACAGATATACGGAGAATAAACAACATTATATTATAGCGTTTACTATTTATTCGGTAAATCCTGAAACCTAGGAAATTTCACGATTCAACACAAGCCGAAGAATAAGTCAGTGAACGTCTGTGTTTTTGCGCAGACGGACTTATTCGGCATGTGTGGGTTTTCCTAGGACCTCAGGATTTGATATAAGTGCGTTTGCGCATTTTTCATTTCCCGGAGGTCTTGGGCGTAGTCACTCAGAAACCCACAAATACCGTTTGATAGTTGCGCCAAGCAAAAGCGCAGAAAATGAGAGACAAACTCAAAGTTGCGAGGGTTGTGCCGGTGGCATTGACCCTTGCCATCGTAAGTGTGCCTGCACAGGCGCAGGGCGACAGCGTGTACTCGTGTAGCTACACGCACAAAATCAAACCAATGGAAATAGTAATCCCCACAGCAGCCATCGGCGTGGCCGCCTTGATGGCCGGAGACGGCTGGGCGGGCGAATTGCGCCACGATGTGCAGGATGTGTTTCCGGGCGGCGGACGGTGTAAACTGAAAGTCGATGACTACATGCAATACGTTCCGATGGTGGCTGTTTATGGTCTCAACCTGTGTGGCCTCAAGGGCGAGCATCATTTCTGGGAGCGCACCGCCATCCTCGCCCTGGCATACGCCACTATGGGCATCACCGTGAACGGCATAAAGGCGGCCGTAGGCGAACAGCGGCCAGACAGTCCGGCACGAAACTCCTTCCCGTCGGGACATACGGCCACGGCTTTCATGGGTGCCGAATTCCTGTGGCAGGAATACGGGCGTGCACAACCTTTGATAGGCTATACAGGCTATGCCGTAGCCACGGCCACCGGTCTGTTGCGCATATACAATAACCGTCATTGGGTGAACGATGTTGTGGCGGGTGCCGCCATAGGAATGCTCAGCACGAAGTTTGCATATTGGTTGTTTCCACGAATATTCACCCGTCACGAGGGTAAGCAAGGAACCATAGTGACCGCACTGCCGTCATACGTGGACGGAGGCTACGTGCTCAATGTGAGCGTGGAAATGTGAGGGAGGGCATGCACGGATATTCCTTTCCGTTCCGGCGGTTTATGCAAGTTGTGGCATCGGCTTATTTTGGCTCAGTAGAAATTTAGTGGGGATAAATTTGCTTGAATCATCACCAATCCCG
>CAZGSE010000066.1:0-7216 GCA_964528135.1 uncultured Paraprevotella sp.
TCTATCATCTTCATATGCCATCTTATTTTTTGGGGACATTTACTGAATATCCCTAATATAAATCTCACTTTATTTGAATATAATGACGAGAATGAAGTGGTCGGACAAAATACTATATCGGATATACAAACCGGATATACTGAACAATTTAAAGCAAACTCAAACGCCCGAAAGGTCAAAGTTTACATGGTATGGTCCGCTTCCACGACATCTATCAAAAAATATTTGTGGGTTCAACAAGTGTATTATTTGGAAGCTGGGGATAACATAGAAATAAATATTACAGGGACTACCATGTCTGGTTCATCAGAACCTTAGGTTTTATAAATCAGCTACGTCTATTGGCTACAGTCAAATAGCATGTAACTGTTTCATGAAGAGTGCCCCCAACAACAGTGCCGGTCATGGGAGGAAGCCTTTTCCTACAGGCTTTCTCCCTCTTTTATGATGCCCGAACTCACATAATTATTTCTAATTTTCAGGATAAAGATACAGAAAGTTCAAAATTTAATCCGTATTTTTGCGTACTTTATTATAAAGTTTCATTCTTATATAAACGCTTATGTTGTTCGACAAAGAAACCTATTCAGCCCGGCGCGACCGCCTCAAACGTCAGGTAAAGACGGGGCTGGTCCTGCTGTTCGGGAACAACGACGCGCCAGCCAACTACCCGGCCAACGTCTATAAGTTCCGGCAAGACAGTACATTCCTCTATTTTTACGGCCTGCACCGCGAAGGGCTCGCCGGGGTAATTGATGTGGACAACGACAAGGAATACCTGCTGGGAGACGACATCGACATAGAAGACATCGTGTGGTTCGGCGCCGTGGACAGCGTGGCCGACCTGGCCGCCCAGAGCGGTGTGGCGGAAAGTGCCCCCATGTCGCGCCTGGCGGAGCTGGTGAAACAGGCACAGGACGAAAAGCGGAAAATCCACTTCCTGCCGCCATACCGCCACGACCTGATGATACGGCTGGCAGACCTGACGGGCATACACCCGTCGCAACAGCGCCAGGCCGCCTCGGTGGAGCTTATCATGGCCGTTGTTGACCAGCGGGCCGTGAAATCCCCTGCCGAGATAGAAGAAATAGAACGGGCCTGCACCATAGGCCACGAAATGCACACCACGGCCATGCGCCTGTGCCGGCCGGGCGTGACGGAACAATACATTGCGGCCACCATCAGCGGCATCGCCTCCGCACGGGGCTGTATGCCCAGCTTCCCCACCATCCTGTCCATGCACGGCGAAATCATGCACGGCAACCCCTCGCCGCGCCCCCTGGAAGCAGGACGGCTGATGCTATGCGATGCCGGGGCGGAGACGAACGAGAACTATTGCTCGGACAACACGCGCACCACCCCCGTAAGCGGCAAGTTCACCCAACGGCAGCAGGAAATCTACGACATTGTGGAAGCCTGCCATGACCATGCGCTGGAGATTGCACGGCCGGGAGTGAAATGGTGGGATGTGCACATGAGCGTGGCACGGCTGATGACCGAAAGGCTGAAAGAGCTGGGACTGATGAAAGGCGACACGGACGAAGCCGTCCGCAACGGCGCGCATGCCATGTTCTTCCCCCACGGGCTGGGACACATGATGGGGCTGGACGTACACGACATGGAGGGGCTCGGCCAGATTTATGTGGGCTTCGATGACGAAGTGCGCCCCTCGGAACAATTCGGCACCAACTGCCTGCGCTGCGGCCGGCGGCTGCAGGAGGGCTGGGTGATGACCGACGAACCGGGCATCTACTTCATCCCGGCACTGATTGACGAATGGAGGAGCAAGGGGCTGCACAAGGACTTCATCAACTATGACCTGCTGGAAACCTACAAGGACTTCGGCGGAATACGCATCGAAGACGACATCCTCATCACCTCCACGGGATGCCGCATGCTGGGACGCGAGCGCATCCCCTACCACCGGCAGGACGTGGAGGATTTCATGGCACAAAGGATGGATTAAAAATCAGTTAACAACCACCACAAAATGAAGAAACAACTCTTATTTATCGCTATGGCCTGCCTATGCCTGAACACCACGGCACAGGATGAGGACGACAAAAAGCAAGAAGAAGGATTCATATTCACCACCGTGAAGGAAAATCCCATAACTTCCATCAAAAACCAGAACCAGAGCGGCACGTGCTGGTGCTTCAGCACCTTGTCCTTCTTCGAATCCGAACTGCTCCGTATGGGCAAGGGCGAGCATGACCTGTGCGAAATGTTCGTCGTGCATAAGACGATGGAAGACCGTGCCGCACAGGCCGTGCGCACCCACGGCGATGTGTCCTTCTCGCAGGGCGGCAGTTTCTACGATGTCATCTATTGCATGCAAAACTACGGCATCGTGCCGCAGGAAGCCATGCCCGAACCGGGCACGCTCTATGGTGATACCCTGCCCAACCACAACGAAGTGGACCTCGTGGCCACGGCTTTCGTGGAATCGCTGGCCACCAGCAACCTGAAAAAACTGTCACCCGTATGGAAACAGGCTTTCAGCGGCATCTATGACGCCTACCTCGGCAAATGCCCGGAAACATTCACCTACAAAGGAAAAGAATACACGCCGCAAAGCTACATGGAGTCGCTGAAGCTGAACATGGACGACTACATTTCGCTGACCTCTTACACCCACCACCCGTTCTACCGCCCGTTCGTCATCGAAGTGCAGGACAACTGGCGCTGGGCGCAGTCCTACAACCTGCCGATAGAAGAGTTGATGGCCGTGTTCGACAACGCCATCAACAACGGCTACACCATCGCCTGGGGCTCCGACGTGAGTGAAATAGGGTTCACCCGCAAGGGCATCGCTGTGATGCCCGACGTGCAGCAGGCCGAAGACCTCGTAGGCTCGGATGCCGCACGCTGGCTCGGACAGGGCAACAACAGCAAACGCACGGAAATCATCGAGCAACTGACCTCGAAACCGCTGCCGGAAATCAACGTAACCCAGGAAATGCGCCAGACAGCCTACGACAACTGGGAGACGACCGATGACCACGGCATGCAAATCTACGGCATTGCCAAGGACCAGAACGGCAAAGAATATTACATGGTGAAGAATTCATGGGGAGACACCGGCGAGTACAAGGGTATATGGTATGCTTCGAAAGCCTTCGTGGCCTACAAGACCATGAACATTGTCGTCCACAAGGATGCCGTCCCGCAGTCCATCCTTGCCAAACTAAAACTGGACTGAGGCTGGAGAGGCACACGGCATTTCCATAAAGAGAGTAAAAAGCAACCGCGGTTTCCCAAAAAAGTTTGGGAAACCGCGGTTTTCTTCCTTTTTTTTCCTACTTTTACATGAATATAGGCACGCCGGCAACATACGGTATGCCGACAGGGAGCGGAAAAGAAAGAAAAAAATATATATAATGAACTACAAATGGAAATTAGAACCTCCTACACCGAAGAAGCTGGAAGCGGCTGAACACCTTGCAAAGGACTTGAACATCAGCCCCATACTGGGACGGCTGCTGCTCGACCGCGGAATTACCACCGCTGCGGAGGCCAGAAGATTCTTCCGGCCTTCGCTGACGGACCTGCATGACCCTTTCCTTTTTGCAGACATGGACAAGGCTGTGGAACGGTTGAACTGTGCCTTGGGGCGAAAGGAACGGATTCTGGTATATGGAGATTATGATGTGGATGGCTGCACGGCCGTGGCGTTGGTCTATAAATTCCTGCAGCAATACTATTCCAACATCGACTACTACATCCCCGACCGCTACGAGGAAGGCTATGGCGTATCGGCCAAAGGGATAGACTATGCCTACGAAACAGGCGTGAAACTGGTTATCGTGCTCGACTGCGGCATAAAAGCCGTGGACGAGGTGGCCTATGCCCGCGAGAAAGGCATAGACTTCATTATCTGCGACCACCACGTGCCCGATGACGAATTGCCGCCGGCCGTAGCCGTCCTGGACGCCAAACGCTCCGACTCCACCTACCCCTACCCGCACCTGTCCGGCTGCGGGGTGGGCTTCAAGTTCATGCAGGCTTTCGCCAAAAGCAACGGCATCGAGTTCTGCCAGCTCATCCCCCTGCTGGACCTCTGCGCCGTGAGCATCGCCTCGGACATCGTGCCCATCATGGGCGAGAACCGCATACTGGCCTACCATGGCCTGCGCCAGTTGAACACCAATCCCAGCATAGGGCTGAAAGCCATCATCGATGTGTGCGGGTTGACCGACCGCGAACTGACCATCAACGACATCATCTTCAAAATCGGGCCGCGCATCAATGCTTCCGGACGCATACAGAACGGCAAGGAAGCCGTGGCACTGCTCATCGGGAAGGAGTATCATGCGGCTCACGAAATGGCCGAACAGATCAACCATTACAACGACATGCGCAAGGACTTGGACAAAGCCATGACGGAACAGGCCAACAGCATCGTGGAGGACATCGACCGGCAAGGCGAACAGCGATCCATCGTCATCTACAACGAAGCATGGCACAAGGGCGTAATCGGCATCGTGGCCTCCCGGCTGTCGGAAATCTACTACCGCCCGTCGGTGGTGCTGACCCGCACCGACAACCTGGCCACCGGTTCCGCACGCTCGGTGTCGGGCTTCGATGTTTACAAAGCCATCGAAAGCTGCCGGGACCTGCTGGAGAACTTCGGCGGGCACACCTATGCCGCCGGGTTGTCCATGAAGGTGGAAAACGTGCCGGAGTTCCACAGGCGTTTCGAGGAGTATGTGGAAAAACACATCCTGCCCGAACAGACCTCCGCCATTCTGCACATCGACGCACTGATCGACTTCAAGGACATCACCCACAAATTCCAACACGACCTGAAGCGGTTCAACCCCTTCGGGCCGGACAACACCAAACCGCTGTTCTGCACACGCCATGTCTATGACTACGGCACAAGCAAGGTGGTGGGCCGCGAGCAGGAACACATCAAGCTGGAGCTGGTGGACAACAAGAGCAGCAACGTGATGAACGGCATAGCCTTCGGGCAAAGCTCACAGGCACGGTACATCAAGACCAAACGTTCGTTCGACATCTGCTACACCATCGAGGAGAACACCCACAAACGGGGGGAAGTGCAACTGCAGATAGAGGACATCCGGCCGTCTGAAAAAGAGGAAAGGCCGGAAATATAGGCAACACATGGAAGACCGCTATCTGGCCATACTGAAAAAATACTGGGGCTATGACGCTTTCCGCGGCATACAACGGGACATCATCGAAAGCATCGGCAGCGGAAAAGACACGCTGGGACTGATGCCTACGGGAGGAGGCAAGTCCGTCACGTTCCAGGTGCCGGCCCTGAGCCGGGAAGGCATCTGCATCGTGGTGACCCCGCTTATCGCCCTGATGAAAGACCAGGTGCAGAACCTGCGCAAACGGGGCATCAAGGCCGCAGCCGTCTATTCCGGACTGTCACGCGAGGAAATCATCGTCACGCTGGAAAACTGCATCTTCGGCAACTACAAGTTCCTCTATGTGTCGCCGGAGCGGCTGGCCACCGACATCTTCCTGAACAAAGTGAGGCACATGCCCGTAAACTTCCTCACCGTAGATGAAGCACACTGCATCTCACAATGGGGATACGACTTCCGGCCGTCTTACACGAAAATAGCCCGGATCCGCGACGTGTTGCCCCACATCCCCATCCTGGCACTCACGGCCACGGCCACGCCAATGGTCATCCAGGACATACAGCGCCAACTGGCTTTCCGCGAGGAAAACGTCTTCAGGATGAGTTTCGAACGCAAGAACCTGGCATACGTCGTGAAACCGGCAGAGGACAAGTTCGGCGAGCTCGTGCACATCCTGCAGGGCATGGAGGGTTCGGCCATCGTGTACACCCGGAGCAGGAAGAACGCCCGCGAGACAGCGGAACAATTACAGGAGGCCGGTTTCACGGCCACTTTCTACCATGCCGGGCTGAACGATGCCGAAAAAGACCTGCGGCAACGCATGTGGCAAGACGACAGAGTACGGATCATGGCCGCCACGAACGCTTTCGGCATGGGCATTGACAAACCGGACGTGCGGCTCGTGGTGCATCTGGACCTGCCCGACTCCATCGAAGCCTATTTCCAGGAAGCCGGACGCGCCGGACGCGATGGGCAGAAAGCCTACGCCGTCCTGCTCTACCAGAAATACGACCGTACCAGGCTTATGAAGCGCGTGCCGGACACATATCCCGACCTGGACGACGTGCGCCGGGTATATGACCACCTGTGCTACTATTTCCAGTTGGCCATGGGCGACGGGCACAACGTGACCAGGGAATTCAACCTGGACGAATTCTGCCGCAATTTCAAGCATTTCCCCGTGCAGACAGACAGCGCACTGCACATCCTGGAACGGGCGGGCTACATCGAATATACGGATGAACAGGAAAATGCCTCGCGGCTGCACATGTTGCTCCGGCGGGACGAACTGTACAAGATACATGAGTTACCCAAAGAGCTGGAAACGCTCCTGCAATGCGTCCTGCGAAGCTATGGGGGACTGTTCAGCGACTATGTGTTCATCGATGAGCGACGGCTGGCCACACTCTCCGGACTGACACCGGAACAGACCTACCACGGGTTGCTGTCGCTCAGCCAGAGCCGCATACTCCACTACATTCCCCGCAAAAGGACACCCTACATCACCTTTACCTGCAAACGCATGGAAAGCAAACGGCTGGCTTTCCCCCCGGCCGTGTATGAAGAGCGGAAACGGCAATACAAGGAACGGATAGAAGCCATGCTGCACTACGCAGAGGAAACGGACTTCTGCCGGAGCAAGGTGTTGCTGCACTATTTCGGGGAGGAAGAACCACCGGAATGCCTGCAGTGCGATGTCTGCAAAAGTCATCATCCGGCCCCGCAACAGGAAGAAGCACAAGTGCGGAAGGAACTCACCGCCCTCATCATGCGCCGACTGGATGACGGACAGAAACATTATTTCAGTGAAATGTCTTTCCCCGGCTACTCCCGTGAAATGACCGGTGCCATCCTCCACCGGCTGATGGAAGAGGAAATCATCGGGCTTGACAGCGGGCTGCTGTACAAAAAAACATAACCGTATGCCATCGGAGGGATATTAACAAAAAGAATGGTATATGGGATGATTACAGTCTGTCATCGTCATATACCATCTTTTGTTTTTGAAAGATTATCTACCGGACATCCACAGCATGATCATCCTCATGGCTCAACGTTTTCTTCGGACACCATCAGCCGGACCTCGTAAAGGCGCG
>CAZGSE010000067.1:0-7009 GCA_964528135.1 uncultured Paraprevotella sp.
CATTGTAACAGAAATCCCAAGAAGCCATGAATATATTTAAACGTTTTCCGCATTTCAGGCAGAATAATGTTATAGACTGCGGTCCTACCTGCCTGCGCATGATTGCCAGGTTCTATGGTATGGACTATTCGGCAGAGATGTTGCGTCGTCATTGTTATGTTTCCCGGCGTGGTGTCAACCTGCTGGGCATAAGCGATGGCGCAGAATATATAGGTCTGGATACGGTTGGTGTGAAAATGACGTTCCGGCAATTGGCTGAGGATGGTGAGTTTCCGTGCATTCTGTACTGGAACCAGAATCATTTTGTGGTCTGCTACGGTATAGAGAGGAGTAAGGGTGGGGAATATAAGATACATATTTCAGACCCGGCATCGCAGCGTCTCACCTACACCAAGGAGGAATTCGAGAAATGCTGGAT
This sequence comes from uncultured Paraprevotella sp., assembly GCA_964528135.1. GTDB lineage: Bacteria > Bacteroidota > Bacteroidia > Bacteroidales > Bacteroidaceae > Paraprevotella. The sequence goes on from CAZGSE010000067.1 coordinate 419, forward strand.
AGGGAGACGGGCCGAGGACAAGGGGTGTGGTGTGGCTCTGATGCTGGAGCCTGGGGACAATTGGGGTAAGGTAGAAGATGAATATCGGAAGAACAGTAGAAGCATCCTTTCGTTTGCCCGGTATTTTGTGCCTTATCGCAGCATGATAGCCCAATTGTTTCTGGCTATGCTCATCGGCAGCCTGATACAGCTGGTGCTGCCTTTTCTGTCGCAGGCGATGGTGGACCAGGGCGTCAATGGGCGCAATCTGGACATCATCACCCTGATACTTCTGGCCCAGTTGGGTTTCTTTGTGGCCACGCTGAGCATAGACTACATCCGTTCATGGATTATGCTGCACATGAATTCGCGTATTGACATTTCGCTCATTGCTGATTTCCTGATCAAGCTCACGGCCATGCCGCTGCAATTCTTCGACTCGCGCATGACGGGTGATATCCTGCAACGCATAGGCGACCATGGGCGGATAAAAAACTTCCTGCTGGGCAACAGCATGCGCATTGTGTTCTCGATTGTGAACTTCATTGTATATTTGGGCATACTGGCCTATTATAATATAGTGATACTGGCCATATTCCTTGTGGGGAATGCCCTGTATGTGGTATGGATTTCGTTCTTTATGCGTTACCGCCGTGAGCTTGATATCAAACGGTTCAACCAGTCTGCCTTGGAACAAAGCAAGATGATACAGCTGGTGCAGGGTATGCAGGACATCAAGCTCAACAATAGCGAACGCCAGAAACGGTGGGAGTGGGAGCGCATACAGGTCAAACTCTTTCAGATTGGCCTGAAAGGGCTTCGCATCGGGCAGGTACAGCAGTCTGGTTCGGTGTTCTTTACCCAAACCACACATATATTGATATATTATATAGCGGCAAAGGCTGTGGTGGACGGAACGATGACCCTGGGTATGATGATGTCACTCACTTACATCATCGGCCAGGTGTCAGCGCCGATTGGGGAGTTCATCAGTTTTGCGCAGTCGTTCCAGGATGCGAAAATCAGTCTGGAGCGGTTGAACGAGGTGCATTCGCAGGACGATGAAGAGACGGGGATAGAAAAGAAACTCGCCACACTGCCCCAGGGGCGCGACATCAACATTGAGCATCTCTCGTTCAGCTACAGCGGTTCGGAACAGGAGATGGCATTGAAAGACATTTCCCTCCGGATTCCGGCGCATCAGGTGACGGCTGTCGTGGGCGAGAGCGGATGCGGAAAAACCACGCTCATCAAGCTGCTCCAGGGGTTCTATGAACCGACACGGGGGAGCATCACAGTGGGGGGCATAGCCCTTTCGGACATCAATCCGCACACTTGGCGTGCCGCTACGGGGTCGGTGATGCAGGACAGTTTCATCTTCTCTGATACCATAGCGGGGAATATTGCCGTCAATACGGATGAGGCGGACACGGAACGGATGAAGCGTGCGGCCCGTATGGCCCGGATTGATGACTTTGTAAACTCGCTCCCCTTGGGTTATGACACGGTTATCGGTATGGAGGGTAAGGGAGTGAGCCAAGGACAGCGGCAACGCATACTGATAGCCCGCGCCATCTACAAGAATCCGGAATACATCTTTCTTGACGAGGCTACCAATTCGCTCGATGCCACCAATGAGGCCAACATCATGGACAACCTGCGCCGTTTTTATGAGGGTCGAACGGTGGTGGTCAGCGCACACCGCCTGAGTACCGTGAGGGACGCCGACCAGATTGTTGTGATGGACAAGGGAAAGATTGTGGAGCGTGGCAACCATCGGTCGTTGCTGGAGAAAAAGGGCAGGTATTATGAGTTAGTGAAGAACCAAATGAATGACGTAGCATGAAAGAACAAAAATCACACTGTCCGGAGGTGGAGCGGCTGATGAAAGGACGCCTGCCTTTCGTCACCCGTCACGGCATAACCATCGTGGCGGTGGTGCTGGCTCTGGTATGTGCCGGGTTGCTGTGTTCGGGAGGTGCCTCCCAACAGCTGATGAAAGAGATTATTGAACATACCGTACAACAAATAAAAGACAAGATATGATGAACCATTCCTGTTGTGTTATTTCTGCCGTGGGACGGAACAGCCTGCACCGCGGATGGAGGGAGGGAGAATGCCACTTCGACCTGCACCTGATAGTCTATGATGACTCCATCGAAGAGTTTCATGGAGATGCAGACTATCTTTGCCATATTAAAGGGTATAAGCTGAAGGTCATCTACCGGTATCTTGAAGCTCATCCTGAATTGAAAGAGAAATATGACTATTTCTTCTTGCCGGATGATGACATACAAATGGATGCGGCAACCATCAACGCTCTCTTTGAGGCCATGAGGCATTACCGGTTGCGGATAGCGCAGCCGGCATTGTGCATGTCCTACTACACCTGGGGACACACACTGAAAGACCGGTATTGCCGGTTGCGCTACACCAATTTCGTGGAGATGATGGTGCCGTGCTTTTCGCGAGAGGCCTTGGAGAAAGTGCTGTTCACTTTCAATGAGAATGAGACGGGCTGGGGGGTTGAGGCACACTGGCCGCTGCTGATCAATGCTTCGCAGAGGGACATGGCCATTATTGATGAAGTCTGTGTGGTGCATACGCGTCCCATCCGGTCGGGACAGGCCATTCATAAGAAAGAACTGGCGGAATATTTGGATAAATATCATCTTGAAATCAAGATAAACCATTATGACCGGGTGCCTGCCGACGGAAACTATTGTTGCGACAGGCAGACATTCAGGAGAACCTGTGACGTATTACAGCATTGGATAGGGACAGAACGCATATCGGCCTTGTCGGTCGGTGAGGACGGGTATTTCGGGTATGTACATTTCCTGTTTCTGTTTGCCCATATCACGCAGGCGAAAAGGTATGCCGATGTTGGTTATGACTTGTTGTGCCGGATGCAGGAGAGTCTGGGCATGGTGATGCACGACATGACATTCCATAGCGGCATCAGCGGATGCTGCTGGCTGATTGAGTATTTGGCCCAGGAAGGCTTTATAGACGACGAACCGCAGGAGCTGCTGGAGACAGTGGATGCACATATCCGGCAGTGTCTGGACACCCGGCTGGCTTTTGACGGACTGGCGGGCATCGGGCGGTATTGTCTGGTGAAAATGCGTAACCGTCCGACAGCGGGCAATATCGAGGACTGTAAAAGGATAGCAGGGCTATTGCAGGACCGGATGAGCATGGAGAACGTCATGGTTGCGGCGGATGCCCTTTCCCTTATGCAGGCATGCGGGATAGACACGAGAGGACTCACCGGGATATTAGAGCGTGAAGCGGAACGCATGGACTGTACGCAGGTAGAGTTTGTATATTCCCGGTTCCGGTTGTTCCTGCTGACGCAGGATGACTACTTCCTGAAAAGGGTACAGGAGGGCATGAAGAACCTGAAGCCACAACTGATGACGCTGGAGGACGCGCTGATGCTGGCAGAAATGATGTATCACACAATAAAAAAATAAGAAACAGGAATGAAAACGGCAATCCTATATGTTACTCATATCTACAATGAGGAGATAGAACGGCAAATCGTCAAGTTGCGTGACGGAAGCCAGACGCTTGCGGCACTTTACATCGGTTTCCAGTCAGAAAAACTGCAGCTCACACCGCCGGGAGGCATCAACGTTTTCCCTTTCAGCATCAGGGAACTCAATGGGCTGGGATATCGTCCGTGGGGATGTACGTTGATGGACGGCAATTTCCATTTCGTGCTGTTGGACTTTTATCTAAACCATCCCGGCTACGACTATTATTGGCTTGTAGAATATGATGTCCGTTTCAGTGGTGACTGGAAGAATTACTTCCGGTTCTTTGCGGACAAGGATGAAGATTTCATTTCCGCCCACATTGAAGAGTATGAGGACCGGCCTCAATGGATGAGATGGCGTGAAATAGATTTGGTTAACATACGGCCGGACCGTAGAATGCTATTGCATTCCTTTAATCCGATATGCCGCTTTTCAAACAGGGCACTTGCCTTGCTGCACGAAAGGTGCAGTCTGGGAGACAGGGGACACAATGAAGTGCTGATGCCCACATTGTTCAGGTATTTCGGTCTGAAAATGTCCGATTTCGGGGGGAGTGGAAAGTATATATACCCAGGACGTCCCGGCTTGTTCTATACGGATAATCCGGATGACAGTTGTGAGGACAAGTGTACCCATCGTTTCCGTCCGGCACATACAGGGGCAATAAAGCCCCTGCCTGACATGATTTATCACCCGGTGAAATAATAACAACAGAAAGCAGATTATGATTATGGAACATGTTGTGAACAGTCAGTCCCACAGGGGATGCCACCGGAATTGTCTGGTCTTTGCTACACATAGATTGGACGAAGAGATATTGAGGTACTTGTCCTACCTTAAAAGGGAAGTGGAGGGAGTGATGGATCTTCTGGTCCTGTACGACCAGTCGGCCCGTCCGGTAAAAGAGGATGCCTATCCGGAATACCGGTTCTGTTTCTTTGATTCCGCTCAATTGAAAGGCTTCTTCCATCAGAATGACCGGTTGCTGCCCAACCCTTTTGTCGCTTTAGCCGAATGCGCTAAACAGTATCGTTATGACCATTACCTGCTCATGGAGAATGACATCGTTTTGCATGGGGCTTTTAATATGTTCGTCAGAAAGGTCGATATGGAAAGTACGGCTGACTATATCCATATTGCTGCAGATGTGGAGGGCGGCCCGTTGCACCATTGGCCGGTACGCTATATCCGGGATAACCCTTTTGCAAACCTCTATTTCTCTTGGTGCCACATCCTGTATGTCAGTCGGGGATTCCTGACGGATGTAGCGGGGTTCATGAGGAAGAACGATTCCTTCTATTATGAATTCTTGTTGCCGACTATGGCCTACAATGGCAATTATGTGGTCAGGCAGTTTGAGAATCTTGGATATAGTTTCCAAGTGTCCTGGGGGCCGGCAGGACTCTATGAGGCCAAGTATCTGAACGAGCGCGTGCCCGATGCTTTCTACCATCCGATAAAGAACCTGGGCATAGCGGATTTTTGGTGAAGCCGGACACTTTTCCTCTCCGTGTTCCCTAAAAAAAGTGAAGTGTCCTGATAAAATTCTTTGAATGTCCCTTTTTCTGAAAGCCTTTTCTTATATTTGCTTTTGTAACATTTTTAAAAAACGTGGACTATGAAGTACAAAATGTTGGTGCTTGACGTGGACGGTACACTGTTGAACGACGAGAAAGAGATTAGCAAGCGTACGTTGAACACCCTGCGCAAGGTGCAGCAGATGGGTGTGCGCATCATGTTGGCTTCAGGCCGCCCCACTTATGGCTTGTTGCCCTTGGCCAAAACCCTTGAGCTGGGCACCTACAACGGTTATATCCTCTCATACAACGGCGGACAGGTCATCAATGCGGCCAACGGGGAGGTAGTGTTTGAACGCCGCATCAATCCTGAGCAGATTCCTTATCTGGAGAAAAAAGCCAATAAGAACGGTTTTTCCATTCTGACGTATAACGGGGACACCATCGTGACCAACAACCCGGATGACCCGCATGTGAAGGCCGAGGCCGCGCTGAACGGCATGAAGTTGGATTATCAGGAATTTTTTTCGACCGCCATCGACTACCCTCCGTGCAAGTGCATGCTGGTGAGCGATGACGAAGAGGCGCTGGTGGGGCTGGAAAACCATTGGAAGCGCCGCCTGGACGGCGTGCTGGACGTGTTCCGCTCGGAGCCTTATTTCCTTGAGGTGGTGGGCAGCCGGGTGGATAAGGCCAATACGCTGGGGGTCATCATGGAGATGGAAAACATCAAGACGGATGAGATTGTCGTGTTCGGCGACGGGGCGGCGGATGTCACGATGTTGCAGCTGGCCGATCTGGGCATAGCGATGGGCAATGCGCCCGATTCCGTGAAACGTTGTGCCGACTATACCACGCTGTCCAATAACGAGGACGGTGTGGCCGTGGCTGTGGAGAAGGCTTTCCTGGCCGAGGTGCGCGAGAACAAAATCCCACTGGACGCCATCAACGCGCAGGCCGAAAGCACGCTCATGGGCAACCTGGGCATACAATACACCTATGCCTCGCACGACCGCGTGGAGGCCATCATGCCGGTGGACCACCGCAACCGCCAGCCTTTCGGCATCCTGCACGGCGGAGCCACGCTGGCCTTGGCAGAGACCGTGGCGGGCTTCGGTTCCATGATTATCTGCAATCCCGACGAGTTTGTGGTGGGCATGCAGGTGAGCGGCAACCACATTTCATCGGCGCACGAGGGCGACACGGTGCGGGCCGTGGGCACGGTGGTGCACAAGGGGCGTTCGTCCCACGTGTGGAATGTGGACGTGTTCACCTCCACGGGCAAGCTGGTTTCTTCCATAAGGGTGGTCAACAGCGTGATGAAGAAGAAGTGAGCGCGGAAGGCTGCGGAAGGGCAGTCCCCGCCGCCGCTTTGCGGAAAGACGGCGGAGGCTTTCCGCAAAGCGGCGGAAACTTGTGCGGGAGAAAGGCTCCCGTTTTGCGGAAAAAACGCAGGGCTTTGCAAACTTCCCGCAGGCAATGGTTTGCAGGCAACCTGCTGACGGGACACAAAAAGGCCGCCTCCGGACTGACGGGGCGGCCTTTTTGTG
>CAZGSE010000068.1:0-6323 GCA_964528135.1 uncultured Paraprevotella sp.
GTTCATCTCAGTCGTAAACGCAATTTCACGGCTGAATTGACTGATGCAAAGGAAATGATACTTGATCCCGCAGTGACGCATAAGAATTATGGGACACATGCTGAGAAAAAGAAAAGGGGTTCTGCTAAAGATTTGTCTGTGATATTTCCTGATGGAACTATAATAGCAGAAAGGAATGCAGCAGAGACCTTAGTTGCTGTTGTAAAAAGAATTGGTGTGGCTAAAGTTCGTGAGGTTGTGGAAAAGCATAACCTAAAGTTTAGCAAAGTTCCGGTAATTTCCAATCGCAGAGATGAAAAATATGGTAGAGCTCAGAAAGACTTGGGTGGAGGTTGGCTATTGATTACGCATAGTAATAACCTAACGAAAAAGGCTTTTATTGAAAAGGTTTCGGAAGTTCTGAATCTCGGTGTTAAGGTTGTTTTGGCGGAATAAAATTTGTTGATAACTTCCAAAACAACTTCTTTGCTGAATTTGCAGAGGGCACATACACTTAAAAATACACCAGAACGAAAGCTACTTTATTTTGTAGAACGGGCATGTTTGAGCCTCACGGCAAACACGATGTCGGGACGATGCACTACATTTGCAATCGGAAACAAAAGGCATGAGGCATGGACAAGGACAAAATGAATGGCGTAAACACCCTGCGCTACTCGGACATTTTTCTGGCAATGTACTCTGATGACGGAGTGAGCTGCCTGCACCGCAACCACTCCCACGTTCTGGTGTACATGTATTCGGGCGAGCTTGAAATCAAGGAGGGAGACAAAACAACCCTGCTGCACAAGGGCGACTGTGCCTTCATACGCAAGGATTTCGGCGTGCAACTAACTAAACGGGCGCACGAGGGGGAGCAGTTCAGAGCCACGTTCCTGATGTTCACGACCAAGTTCCTACGTGAATTTTACTGCAAGCTGGACAAGAGCAGCTTGCCAAAAGAGGTGCGACGGGGAAAGGTAAGCCTGCAAAAGCTGCCATCCAACAGGCCGGACATCGCCAGTCTGTTTGAGTCGATGACCCCATACTTCAACTCCGAGATCCGACCGACAGACGATTTGCTCCGCCTCAAGATGGCTGAGGGAGTGTATGTGCTGCTTAACACGGACAAGAACCTTTACGCATCGCTGTTTGATTTTGCCGACCCGTGGAAGGCAGATCTCATGGACTTCATGGAGAAAAACTACATGAACGACCTCACGATGGAAGAGATTGCGAACTATACGGGGCGCAGCCTCGCCACATTCAAGCGCGATTTCAGGAAAGTTAGCGACCTACCGCCGCAGAAATGGATAATCCAACGCAGACTGGAGGCCGCCCACTCTCTCATAAAGGAGGGCGGGCACAAGGTGACGGAGATTTGCTTTGATGTTGGGTTCAAGAACCTGTCGCACTTCTCCAGAGCATATAAGAAGAGGTATGGGCACTCTCCCATGGGAAACATCGGGAAGTGAATCCGGCGGAAAGTCAGGCACGCGCCGAACTCAGCGGGGCTTCATTACGCCATGATCCGCAGAGCAAAGAATTTTGAGCCGATAGGCAAAGCCATTTTGCGAAAGCTGCAATACCTTTGCAGGTGAGTCGAAACAAAATGGGAGCTGTATGAAAGATATTTTCCAAAAAGACTTGTCTGGTGAAATGGTGTCGCCAAACGACCCCGGGTATGACGAACTGATTAACGCCATCTGGGACACCATGAGGCTGGCGAACGAATTGAACGACGGTTATCATGCGCCCGATGAGGTGCGCGACTACCTGTCACGCATCACAGGACAGGCGATTGACCCGTCTGTCACGTTGTTGCCACCCTTTTACGTTGACTTCGGCAAGAACATCCGCATGGGCAAGCGATGCTGGATTCAGCAGGGCTGCACGTTCTTCGACCGGGGTGGCATCACCTTGGGTAATGATGTGTTTATTGCTCCGAAGGTAAACCTTATCACCATCAATCACGACCCCGACCCGGACAACCGAAGTGCCACCTATGGCCGTCCCATCGTCATTGAAGACAAGGTATGGATAGGCATCAATTCCACCATCCTGCCCGGCGTGACTATAGGTTATGGCGCTATTGTCGGTGCCAACAGTGTGGTGACGCATGATGTCCCGCCCATGACGATGGTGGGAGGCAATCCCGCAAGGTTCATAAAGGAAATCAAGCCGAAAAAGCAGTAATGAGCAGTATGGAAGAATTGAACAAGAAAGGAGGTTGTAGCCGTCGCGGCTTTCTGAAGACGGCGGCTGCCGTGGGTGCGGCTCTGGCTGTCTCCCCGGCATTGGAAAAGGTGCAGGCCGCCACACGGGTGGCTGCTGGAGGCAAGGCAGCATCCATCAGTGATGCCAAAGCTGCCACCGTCACAGCCCGTCGCACGCTCGGCACGGGCAAGGCGGCTTTCGAGGTGTCGGCATTGGGCTTCGGCGTAATGGGCATGACCTACAACCGCAGCTATCATCCCGACAAGAAGCAGTGCATCCGCCTGCTGCACGAAGCGGTGGATCGCGGCGTGACGCTATTTGACACCGCCATTATCTACGGCCCGTTAAACAATGAAGAGCTGGCAGGCGAAGCCCTCGGTGAGTTCCACGGGCGGGTGAACGTGACGACCAAGTTCGGCCATGAAGTCATCGACGGGAAAGCCACAGGAAGGCAGGACAGCCGCCCGGCCACCATCCGCAGTTATTGTGAGGAATCGTTGAAACGCCTGCGTACCGATGTCATACCGATGTTCTACCAGCACCGCTTCGACCCTAATACACCGATTGAGGACGTGGCAGAGACCATCGCCGAACTGATTAAGGAGGGCAAGGTGTTGCACTGGGGCATGTGCGAAGTCAGTGCGGACACCATTCGCAAGGCACACGCCATCTGTCCGCTCACCGCCATACAGAGTGAATGGCATCTGATGCACCGCGATGTGGAGACAAATGGCGTGCTCGATGCGTGCCGGGAGCTGGGCATCGGATTCGTGCCTTACAGCCCGTTGAACCGTGGATTCCTTGGTGGCGACCTGAACGAATACACCGAGTTCGACCTCGCCAATGACAACCGCCCCACGCTGCCCCGTTTCACGCCGGAGGCAATGCGTGCCAACTACCGCATCGTGAATGTGCTGCAACGCTTCGGACGCGAGCGCGGCATGACCTCTGCGCAACTCGCTCTCGGCTGGCTCTTGCAGAAAGAGCCGTGGGTTGTGCCCATACCGGGGACGACAAAGCTGTCGCATCTGGAAGAAAACCTGCGGGCACTCGACTTCTCCCTCACAGCGGAGGAGTGGCAGGAACTTGAAGATGCCGTTGCCGCCATACCTGTGGCGGGCAGCCGCTACAACGCCGAACAGCAGAAACAGGTGGGCTTCTGACGCTTCGTGAGCCTGCCGCAAAAAACAGTCCGTGCCGCTTCCAGATGCCCGTGACGGGGCAGGGAAGCGGCACGGACTGCTTTTGTGGGTCTGAATGCGGCGTGGCGGCGGTCAGCGGCTTGTCTCAAGACTGCTCCGCTTGTTGCGCTTGTAGCTGCGGTAGTCGTCCACGGGAATGTCCACCTCCGGCTCACAGAGTGCCCCCTCGTGCGGCAGACGGAACTTCATGTAGCGTATGTTCAGTCCGCGCGCAATCCATTGCGCCTCATAATAGGTCTGGATGGAGAGAATCTTGTGCGTCTCCGGGTCTATGCCGCTGGTGTGATAGAGGTCTTCCGTGCTGAAGAGCAGCGGCAGACCGTTGCGCTCCACCATGCAGGCCGTGTAGGTGAAGAGGAAGTTTGAGTCGGTCTTCAGGTGTACTATGCCGCCGTTGGCAAGGAAATGGCGGTAGCGTTCCATGAAGAACGTGCTGCTGAGCCGCTTCCTTGGGTTCTTCATTTGCGGGTCGCTGAACGTCAGCCAAATCTCCGCCACCTCGTCGGGGGCGAAGAAGCGGTCTATGATCTCTATGTTTGTGCGCAGGAACGCCACATTGGCCAGCCCCTCGCAGAGGGCCTGCTTGGCTCCGGTGTATATCCGTGCGCCCTTGATGTCCACCCCGATGAAGTTCATTTCGGGATAGAGTTTGGCCAGTTCCACAGTGTATTCGCCCTTGCCGCATCCCAGTTCGAGCACTATCGGGTTATTGTTGTGGAAATAGTCCTCGCCCCATCGCCCCCTCATAGCGAACGGTTCGCTCGCGGCCACGGAGTAAGGGCACTGGAACACATTGCCGAACGTCTCCAGTTCGGCGAACTTTTGCAGCTTTCCTTTGCTCATTCGATGTTCATGTTATGCTGTTTCCGTTGGCTTTTGCTAACGGCACAGGCCGCAGCCCCGGCATCGTTTGTGCCTTGGTTGCGGCCTGTTTGCCATTTGTTTCAGCCGCCTTGTTCAGTCTTCAGACGACAGCGGGGAGGCCTGCGTGTAGGTGCGGCTGCCGAGTTCCTTGTCGAGCATGTAGAGGCCGTAGCCGTTGTCCTTTATCATCTTCAGGTTGTCGATGATGTTCTGAGCAGTCTCTTCCTCCTCCACCTGCTCGTCGATGAACCATTTGAGCATACTTTGCGTTGCGTAGTCGTTCTCGGCGGAGGTCAGTGCAAACAGTTCGTTGATGAGGGCGGTGACTTTTTGCTCGTGGGCGAGGGTGCTTTCAAATACGTCGAGGATAGACTTCCACTCCGTGGGAACGGCATCTATGGCCTTGAGCTGCACCTTGCCGCCACGGCGTATGACGTAGTTGAACAGGATCTTGGCGTGGTCTTGCTCCTCTTGGAACTGCACTTCATACCACTTTCCCATGCCGGGGTTGCCGTTGGCGTGGCAGTATGCCGACATTGAGAGGTACAGATAAGCTGACCACATCTCGGCATTGATCTGGGCGTTGAGAGCCTCTTCAATCTTCTTGTTTAACATTTTAGTCTCCTTTTTTATTTTAAAGAGTTTGTTGTTCGTTGGTTATGTCATTGTTCCCGTAGGCGTTGACAGTCCACGTATTCTGGTCGTTGGCTTTCAGCTCGGCGTAGAAATGGGCGCGGGCTGTGTAAAAATACGGCAGGAGAAAGAGAAAGCCGATGCCGAACGTGAGGCAGCTGAGCAGTGCCCAGCCTATGAAACTGAGGTCAAGCAAGAACAGGCGCATCTTGTTTCCCTCCATCAGCCTCTCGCTTTCCTCTGTCGCTTTGCTCGCCGTTATGCCCGGATTGTCTTCCAGTATGTATGGCATCATGCTGTAAGAGTAGCTTTTTATGATTCCGGGCACAATGAGGAGGAGAGTCCAAAGGAGAATGGATATATTCCGGTAGATGTAAGCCTTGAATACCCACCACCACCGATTGAAGCCTTCAAAGACACATTTGTAGCCCGGGGTTGCGTCCCTCACCATGCGGAGAAAGAGCACCGTGAAGCCCCATTCGAGTGGGATTAGAGCCAGTTGGACTATTAAATTCAAGTTTGCGTTGTTGCTCGGCCCTCCGATAATCAACTCGGTGACAATCGGGGCTGCTAAAATCACGGCGTAGAAGATAAGGGTCGCCACCACGCCGATGTCCCATTTACCTTTCAGTGTCGCGAGAGCCATATCTTTAAACTCGCCGCTTGTCTTGCCAATAGCCATGTCTGTTTGTCTTTGTCCTTATGGTTTGATCTTTGACTTCAAGCCACGCCGCATTGCATTCCCGCCGTGACGCGGGCGGCCGCCGTTCACTCTATGACCACCGTTGTCCAGCCGTGCTTGTCCTCCTCCGTGCCGTACTGTATGGCGCGCAGGTGGTTGTAGAGCTTGGTGGATATTGGGCCGGGCTTTCCGTCTTTGCTGAACACGTAGCGTTTGCCCGTGTCCAGGTCGTCGATGTAGGATATTGGGGAAATGACGGCTGCCGTTCCGCACGCGCCTGCCTCCTCAAACGTTTCGAGTTCCTCCTCGGGGATTTGCCTGCGCTCCACTTTCATGCCATAGTCCTCGGCCAGTTGCATGAGGCTCTTGTTCGTGATGCTGGGCAGGATGCTGGTAGACTTCGGCGTGACGTAGGTGTTGTTCTTTATTCCGAAGAAGTTGGCCGCGCCGCACTCGTCCATGTATTTCTTCTCCTTTGCGTCGAGATAGAACTCGCAGGCATAGCCTTTCTCGTGCGCGATGTGGTTGGCTTTCATCGACGCGGCGTAGTTTCCGCCCACCTTGTAGCATCCCGTTCCGAGCGGTGCGGAGCGGTCGTAGTCGCGTATGATGACGTAGGGGTTCGTGGCGAAGCCTCCCTTGAAGTACGGGCCTACGGGCGTGACGAATATCAGGAAGAGATATTCCGTGGCGGGATGCACGCCCACCTGTGCCGACATGCCCACAATCAGTGGCCGGATGTAGAG
>CAZGSE010000069.1:0-6027 GCA_964528135.1 uncultured Paraprevotella sp.
ATTTTATCTTATAGGAATACCGGCAGACAATGAAAAAGGGCGACCCGTTAGTCGTCACTGACTTTTGGGTCACCCTCATCCTTATCGGAAAAACGGCGGGGCAGGACGCATGAAACAGGTGTTCCGTCCGCCGGTCGCTATTCGGGGAGGTTTGCTTTGCGGCGGCAGCCTTCCTACGGGACAGCGAAGTATGGTTGTTTTTTTCTTGTGTAACATCTTTCTTCCATTGTGTAACATGGGCGTTTTTTCCTTTCTTTTTTGTATGCCGGTTTACGGATAATACCTTATTTTTGCGTTATGCTCTTGCGGTGTTTTCCGGTATTTGGTAGGTTCCGCCGCGGAAAGGGGAAGCGGGCAGAACAGGACGAATTTTATTTTTCAAAAAATATAGCTTTATGAGAACATCAAGACATATTCCGGGCCAGGCCCGGATGGTTTCGTGCCTGTTTGCGGCCGCAGCAGAGTATGTGTACCATGGGGCAGGCAATCCCTATCTGCCTCTATGGGAACACATTCCTGACGGCGAGCCGCGTGTGTTCGAAGATCCCGACTGTCCGGGACAGTACCGAATCTATGTGGTCAGCACCGGTGGAGGACCTGCCGGACTCGTCCGACTGCGGCGGGGTGAAAGTGGAGGTGGAACAGGTTGCTTCCGTGGCAGACACGGCCGTGGTGCGTTTTGACTATGGCGGACTGATGAAAATTTACAGGATACATTTCGTGCAATAAGAGCTTTGCCGAAGTGTTCCCGAATCGCGACGCAACGGTCATGGAGAGGCAAGGCGGTTTCTGCGGGCCGTCGCGTGGCTAAAAGAAAAGAATACGAACTTTCAACAAACGAGCGAAAAAACATGAAAGACTCACATCAGAATTTTGCAGGAATGACACGTTACCGGTGGACCGTGTGTTCCATGCTTTTCTTGGCGACTACCATCAATTATCTGGACCGCCAGGTCCTGTCCCTGACATGGAAGGACTTCATCGCACCTGAATTCGGGTGGAACGACACGGATTATGGCATCATCACGGGATGCTTCTCTATTGTCTATGCCGTCAGCATGCTGCTGGTGGGCAAGTTTATTGACAAGGTGGGCGCGCGCCGCGGCTACCTGTGGGCCATTGGCGCATGGTCGGCAGGAGCCTGCCTGCACGCTTTCTGCGGCATTGCCACGAACGGGCTGTTGACCGGGCAGTGGGTGGGCAGCTTTGCGGCGGCCCGCGAAAGCCTAGCGGCATTGCAGAAGGCCGGCGATGTACTTTGGACCGTTTCCACCGTAAGCGTGTGGCTCTTCTTGGCCGCGCGCTGCATCCTGGCTGTGGGCGAGTCGGGCAACTTCCCGGCGGCCATCAAGATCACGGCGGAATATTTCCCCAAGAAAGACCGCGGGTTTGCCACCAGCGTGTTCAACAGCGGGGCGCAGATTGGTGCCTTGCTGTCGCCCTTCATCATCCCCCTGTTGGCGCGCCGGTGGGGATGGGAAATGTCGTTCCTGCTGGTGGGTGCCGTCGGTTTCTTCTGGATGGGGGCTTGGGTGTATGTCTATGACCCGCCGCGGAAGAGCCGCCGCGTGAACCGCCAGGAGCTGGCTTACATCGAACAGGACGCTTCTGCCGATGCGGCCGGGGAACCGCAGGACACCGCGGCGGAGAAAGGCATCAGCCTGTGGAAGTGCTTCACCTACCGCCAGACGTGGGCGGTGGTTGCCGGGCGTTTCTTGCCCGACGGCGTATGGTGGTTCTTCCTCTTCTGGGCACCGGCCTACGTGCGCGATGTCTATGGTTACACTTCAGACTCTCCCACCGGCATGCTGCTCATTTTCACCCTCTATCTCATCTCGATGCTCTCCATCGTGGGCGGCTACCTGCCTACGATGTTCATCAACCGCAGGCAGATGAATCCCTATGCCGGGCGCATGCGGGCCATGCTGGTCTATGCCTTCTTCCCTTTGCTCGGCCTGGTGGCCCAGCCGTTGGGCGGATGGTCGTGCTGGTTCCCCATCGTGATTATCGGCATCATCGGTGCGGCCCACCAGAGCTGGAGCGCCAATGTTTATTCCGTGGTGGGCGACATGTTCCCCAAGTCGGCGGTGGCCACGGTGACGGGCATCGGCGGCATGTCGGGCGGCATCGGTTGCCTGTTGTTCAACATGTGTTCCGGCATGCTGTTCACCTATTCCAAGGAAACGCAGATGGCTTTCCTCGGTTTCCGGGGGATAGAGGCCGGGTATATGATCGTGTTTGTCGTTTCGGCGTTGGCCTACCTGTTCAGCTGGTTGGTTATCAAGTTGCTGGTGCCGCGCTATCAATTGATTAAACCATAAGAGAAACAAGAATATATGAAACCATTCATGGATGAAAACTTCCTGTTGGGCACGGAAACGGCACAGGAACTGTACCACGGGCATGCCGCCAAACTGCCCATCATAGACTACCACTGCCATTTGGACCCGCAGATGGTGGCCGATGACCACCGTTTCCGTTCCATCACGGAACTCTGGCTGGGCGGCGACCATTACAAGTGGAGAGCCTTGCGGGCCAACGGGGTGGACGAATACTATGTCACGGGCGGGGCTTCGGACTGGGAGAAGTTTGAGAAATGGGCAGAGACCGTCCCCTACACGTTGCGCAACCCGCTCTACCACTGGACACATCTGGAGTTGAAGACGGCCTTCGGCATCAGCAAACTGCTGAACCCGCAGACCGCACGCGAAATCTATGAGGAATGCAACGAGAAACTGGGCACTCCCGGCTTTTCGGCCCGCGGACTGATGCGCCGCTACCGTGTGGAGACCGTGTGCACCACCGATGACCCCGCAGACCGTCTGGAGCATCACGCTGCCGTGCGGGAAAGCGGTTTTGAAATCAAGGTGCTGCCTACCTGGCGGCCGGACAAAGCCATGGCGGTGGAAGACCCTGCGGCTTTCCGTGCTTACGTGCACCGGTTAGAAGAGGCGGCGGACATGGCCGTTTCGTCCTATGACGGACTGCTTCAGGCTTTGGAGCGGCGGCATGACTTCTTTGCCGCACAGGGCTGCCGGTTGTCGGACCATGGCCTTTCGGAGTTTTACGCCGAAGACTATACCGATGCGGAAATCAACGGCATTTTCAACAAGGTGTATGGCGGGAAGTGCCTTACGGAGGACGAATGCGTCCGTTTCAAATCGGCCATGCTGGTAGAGTTCGCCCGCATGGACGCGGAGAAAGGCTGGGTGCAGCAGTTCCACTACGGCACGCTGCGCAACACCAACAGCCGGATGATGCGCCTCGTAGGCCCCGACACGGGTTTCGACTCCATCGGCGAGTTCAACACCGCCGGTTCGCTGGCCCGTTTCCTCGACCGGCTGGACAGCCGTGGCATATTGCCCAAGACGATTATCTACAACCTGAATCCATCGGCCAACGAGATGGTGGCCACGATGATTGGCAATTTTCAGGACGGCAGTGTGCCGGGAAAAATGCAGTTCGGCTCTGGCTGGTGGTTCAACGACCAGAAGGACGGTATGCAACGGCAGCTGGATGCACTGTCGCTGCAGGGACTGTTGGGACGTTTTGTGGGCATGCTCACCGATTCCCGCTCGTTCCTGTCCTATCCCCGCCATGAGTATTTCCGCCGCACGCTCTGCAACCTGCTGGGCCGTGACGTAGAGAACGGCGAACTGCCGGAGGGCGAACTGCCCCGCATCCGTCAGATGGTGGAGGACATCTGTTATTACAATGCCAAACGTTATTTCGGATTCTGAATAAGAAAGAGACAAAAATCATGGAAAAAACTTGGAGATGGTTCGGACGGAAAGACAAGATTACGCTGTCCATGCTGCGCCAGATTGGCGTGGAAGGTATCGTGACAGCCCTGCACGACGTGCCGAACGGAGAAATCTGGACGTATGAAGCCGTGGCGGAGATGCGTGACTACATCGCGGCCGCCGGGCTGCGGTGGTCGGTGGTGGAGAGCCTGCCCGTGAGCGAAAGCATCAAATACGGCGGGCCGGATCGCGACCGCCTGATAGAACGCTATATCGAAAGCCTGGCCAACCTGGGGCGGGCGGGCATCAGGACCGTGTGCTACAACTTCATGCCCGTGCTCGACTGGGCACGCACCGACCTGGAACACCCGAACCCCGACGGCACATCGTCACTCTATTTCGACCGTGCCGACTTTGCCTATTTCGACTGCTGCATCTTGAAGCGCGAAGGGGCGGAGGCCGACTACGATGCAACCCTGTTGGAGCAGGTGGAACAGAAAAAGGCCGTGATGACCCCGGCCGACGACCACAAGCTGGTGGAGAACATCATCATCCGGACACAGGGCTTCGTGAACGGCAACATCCGCGAGGACGACGAGCATCCGGTGGAATTGTTCCGCGATCTGCTGTCGCTCTACAAGGGGATTACGCGGGAGACGCTGCGTGAGAACCTGCGCTACTTCCTTTCGGCCGTCATGCCCGTGTGCGAACAGTATGGGATAGACTTGTGTGTGCACCCCGATGACCCGCCCCTGCAAATACTGGGACTGCCGCGCATCGTGACCTGCGACGAGGATATCGAATGGTTCTTGAAAGCCGTGGACAATCCGCACAACGGCCTGACGTTCTGTGCCGGTTCGCTGAGCGCTGGGGCGCACAACGATGTGCCTGCCTTGGCCCGCAAGTATGCTTCGCGCACGAAGTTCGTGCACCTGCGGAGCACGGACGTGTTCCCCAACGGAAACTTCAAGGAGGCTTCACATCTGGGCGGACGTGCGGGCATCATCGACTTGGTGCGCATATTCCAGAAGGAAAACCCGGCCTTGCCCATGCGGGTGGACCATGCCCCACTGATGCTCGGCGACGAGAAGATGGGCTACAACGCCGGATATTCGTTCCACGGCCGCATGCTGGCCTTAGGGCAGATGGAGGGTGTAATGGCCGTGGTAGACCGCGAGATTGCGGAAGGAAAAATCTGATTAGGAAACAAAATAAAAGGAGATACAATCATGACAGACTTGTTTGACATCAATGGCCATGTGGTGGTCATCACCGGCGGAACCGGTGTCTTGGGACGTGAAATCGGGAAATACCTTTCCCTGCAGGGGGCAAAAGTGGTGTTGCTGGGGCGGAACGCGGAGACCGGGCGCGCAATCATAGCCGACATCCGCAACGAAGGCGGCGAGGCGATGTTCTTGCAGACGGATGTGATGGATCCGACTGTTGTGGAACGAAACCTGAAAGAGATTCTGGAGGCTTACGGCAGGGTGGATGCGTTGCTCAATGCGGCGGGCGGCAACATGCCGGGAGCCACCATTGCTCCCACGGGTACTTTCTTTGACCTCCGGGTGGAAGAGTTCGAGCGTGTGCTGAACGTGAACCTGACCGGTACGGTCATTCCTACCCAGATTTTCCTCCGTCCGATGGTGGATGCGGGGAAAGGTGTAATCGTCAATTTCAGTTCCATGGCGGCGTTCCGTCCCATGACCCGTGTGTGTGGCTATGCTGCGGCCAAGGCCGGCATTTCCAACTTCACGGCTTTTTTGGCCAATGAAGTGGCTGCGAAATTCACCCCGGCCATTCGTGTAAACGCCATCGCGCCGGGTTTCTTCCTGACCAACCAGAACCGTGCGCTGCTCACCAATCCCGACGGCAGCCTGACACCGCGCGGCGAGGATGTGATCCGCCAGACGCCGTTCAAACGTTTTGGCCGTCCGGAGGAGTTGTGTGGTACGATACATTATCTTATCAGCGAAGCCTCGGCTTTCGTCACCGGGACGGTGGCCGTAGTGGACGGCGGGTTCAATGCCTTTGCCATGTGATGTTTTATCGAGAAGCCGACCCAAAAGAGATTTTGAGATCGGCTTCTTGCTGTTTCTAAACAAAAGATATTCGGTTGCAGCTTAAAAAAACGCGTGGGAAAGACAAGAGGCTGACGGTATTGGCATTGCAGATTTGGACGAGAGTAGGATACGGGGTGCTATCCGGCTTGGCGTGGAGGCTGGACGCATAAGTCCCAGTGCCTTGACTGATGACACTGCTCGCGTGCTGAGCAAGTGGCATC
>CAZGSE010000070.1:0-5982 GCA_964528135.1 uncultured Paraprevotella sp.
AAAGATTTTTCAAGAATATTTCGTAATGTTGCACTTGCTGGTTGACTCTGCCTGAAAAATTAGATGCATTTGCCCTGAGAAAAAGTCTGCTTTTGCTTTGACATGAAAAAAATAATTCATACCTTTGCAACCGCAAACGGAATAATGGCGGGATAGCTCAGCCGGTTAGAGCGCATGATTCATAATCATGAGGTCCCGGGTTCAATCCCCGGTCCCGCTACGAAGTATAACCGGTAATACATTTCATACATAAACCCCCGTTCGCTTACTCGGATTCTCTTATCGCGTATTACCGATATAGTCTGATATGGCTAAGGAAACCTAAGCCAAAATCCTATGGTAAAACAAACGTCCCACAGCAGATACCTTGTACGGCCTGCCGGTTCCTTTATCAGCCAAACCATATCCTGCCGGTTTGTCTGACCGGAAAGCCGTGTGCCTTCCAAGCCGTTTGCCGGGCCGGAACAGAAGGCCGTGTATGGGGCTGTATTTTAAAAAAACTATTTTCAGGTTCAGTTTCAGATGATATTGGCGGTTTCCCCGCTCCAGGCAGCCGTATTTGTCTTTTTCGGGCGAACCTTTCTCCAGCCGTGTATACGGGAACAAGGAACCGGCCATCGCCTGCCGTCCTGTTTTGCCATAGGCCGGCGGTTGCCTCCGGTGCCCATCACCATCAGGCCGGCCACGGCCGATTCCCTGCCGTTTTTACACGTGGGTACACTTCCCAAGTGTGCAAAACCGTTTTTATGTCATACCGGAAACATCAAAGCGGCATGTTGCCGTGTTTCTTGGGCGGGTTGCTCTGGTTCTTGTTACGCGACATCTCCAGTGCGCGGATCAACTTGGCGCGGGTGTCACGCGGCATGATGATTTCATCCACAAGGCCACGTTCGGCTGCACGATAGGGATTAGAAAACTCCTCCTCGTAAGCAACGGCCCTTGCTTCCTTCTCCTCGTCGCTGGCTTTCCGGTAGAGGATATTGACCGCCCCGGAGGCTCCCATCACGGCTATTTCCGCCTGCGGCCATGCCAGGTTCACGTCCGCCCCGGTCATCTTGCTGCCCATCACAATGTAGGCCCCGCCATAGGCCTTGCGCGTGATGAGCGTGACTTTTGGCACCGTGGCCTCGGCGTAGGCATAAACAATCTTGGCTCCATGACGGATGATGCCGTTATGCTCCTGCACCGTTCCGGGCAGGAATCCCGGCACGTCTTCGAACGTCACCAGTGGAATGTTGAAGCAGTCGCAGAAACGGATGAAGCGTGCGGCCTTGTCCGATGCGTCAATATCGAGCACACCGGCCAGAAAAGCCGGCTGGTTGGCCACGATGCCCACCGTCTGCCCGCCCAAACGGGCAAAGCCCACCACGATATTCCGCGCAAAATGGGGCATGACTTCCAGGAAATACCGGTCGTCCACAACGGGTTCTATCACGTCCTTAATGTCATAGGGCTGGTTCGGGTCTTCCGGAACAACGGTCTGCAGGCTTTCCACACGGCGGTCCACATCGTCCGTGCAAGGCAACACGGGGGCATCCTCCATATTATTGGAAGGCAGGAAGCCCAGCAGTTCGCGGACCTGCATCAAAGTCTCTTCCTCCGTGGCATACATGAAATGGGCCACACCGCTTTTGCTGCTATGGGTGTATGCCCCGCCCAGTTCCTCCTTGTCCACCACTTCGTTGGTCACGGCCTTCACCACGTCCGGACCGGTGATGAACATATGGCTTTTGTTGTCCACCATGAAGATGAAATCGGTCAGTGCGGGGGAATAGCAGGCTCCGCCGGCACAAGGACCCAGAATGGCCGTGAGTTGCGGAATGACGCCGGAGGCCATCGTATTCTGGTAGAAAATAGAGGCGTAGCCGGCCAGGCTGTCCACCCCCTCCTGGATACGGGCTCCCCCCGAATCGTTCAACCCGATGATGGGGGCACCGTTTTTCAAGGCCAGCCCCTGTACCTTGACGATCTTGGCTGCATTAGTCTCGCTCAACGAACCTCCATGCACCGTAAAGTCGTAGGCATAGACAAAGACCAGGCGACCGTCGATTTTGCCATATCCGCACACCACGCCGTCACCCGGAATCTGTTTTTTCTCCATGCCGAAACGGGTGCAGCGGTGGTTCACAAACTTGTCTATTTCGCAGAAAGTACCCTTGTCGAGCAACATGTCAATACGCTCGCGTGCCGTCATGCGGCCGGAAGCATGCTGTTTTTCTACCTTGTCGGGGCCTCCCCCTTGCGAGGCCTGCCGTTCGAGAGCCTCGAAACGGTCATATATCTCTTCCCTTCTCATTCTGTTGCGTTTATTTCCAGTTCAATCAATGTTTGTTTGTCCAGCACGGCATCCCCTTCGGCCACAAGCACGTTTTTCACCGTGCAGTCGGAACTGACCTTGTAGTTGCTTTGCATTTTCATGGCTTCGAGCACGATGGCGATGTCTCCGGCCTTCAGCACATCGCCGGGTTTCACCGGAATGCTTACCACCCGGCCGGGCATGGGGGCCACAATCTTGTCAGACTGGCGCCCGCCGGTCGTTTTCCGCATGTGCAGGTATTTGGCCTGCGTGTCCACCACGTCCACATGGTAGGAGCGGTGGAACATGCTCACATCATAGCTCTTGCCTCCCTCGGAACGGATAAGTTCCGCGTTGTAGGAGTTGCCGTCGTGCAATATGGAACAACTGCCGTTCTCAGCCATCACGATATCTACCACACACGGTTTCCCGTCGATGGAAAACTCCACCCGGTTGCCGTCCTTATTCACCAGTGTCACGTCCGCAACGCGCTCTCCGATACGTATTTCCATAAACCTTATTATATTATATTCTCAGAACCCCTTTCTGCAAACCGAACTCGCGCCAACGGCTGATGGGACGTGAATCCACGGTGCGCACGGGTTTGTTCTCTTCCAGGTTGAACAAATAATCCACATAAGCGGCAATCATCGCCATGTTCTCCAGTTCCTCGTTTTCCCCGTTTACCCGCTGCAAGGAACGTGAATAGCGGGACAAGAAAGAAGTGTCATATTCCCCTTTGACAAAGGCCGGGGCATACATGATGCGGCGCAGGTAACCGACGTTGGTCTTCAATCCCGTAATCTTGAATTCGTAAAGCACACGGCGCATACGCTCAATGGCAAACTGGCGTGTAGTGGCCCACACGATGAGTTTGCCTATCATGGGGTCATAATAGAGCGGTATCTCATACCCCTCGTACACATAGCTGTCGATACGCACACCGATGCCGTTTGGTTGCGTCAGCTGGCGGATCACGCCGGGACAGGGGATGAAACCGTTCTCCGTGTCTTCGGCGCAGATACGGCACTCAATGGCATGCCCCCGCTGGAAAAGTTCCTCCTGCCGGAAGTGCAGGGGGTTGCCCATGGCCACATACAACTGCTCTTTCACCAAATCAACACCGACCACTTCTTCCGTTATGGGATGTTCCACCTGCAGGCGGGTATTCATCTCCAGGAAATAAAAGTTACGGTACTTGTCCACCAGGAATTCAATCGTGCCTACCCCGCGGTAACCCACGGCACGGGCTGCCGCGACGGCTTTTTCCCCCATCTTTTCCCGCAGTTCCGGCGTGAGGAAAGGCGACGGGCTTTCCTCCACAATCTTCTGGTTACGCCGCTGCACGGAACATTCACGGTCAAAAAGATGGACCACATTGCCATAGGCATCCCCCAGGATCTGGAACTCGATGTGATGCGGCTCTTCCACGAACTTTTCCAAATAAACCGTGTCATCCCCGAAAGCGGACATGGATTCGGAGCGGGCCGAATCATACGCTTCCCGCACCTCTTCTTCGCCATGGACCAGGCGCATGCCCTTTCCGCCGCCTCCCATGGAGGCTTTCAGCATGACGGGGAAACCTATCTCGCGGCAAATACGCAGGGCCTCGTCGGCACTTTCCAGCGGTTCTGAAGTGCCGGGCACCACAGGCACCCCGGCCGCCATCATCCGCCTGCGGGCGGCAATCTTGTCGCCCATGGCTTCCATCGTGTCGGCCGAGGGGCCGATGAACACAATGCCTGCAGACTCACAACAACGCACGAACCCTGCATTTTCAGACAGGAAGCCATAACCGGGATGGATGGCATCGGCCTTGCATTTCAATGCCGCATCGATGATACGGCCAATGTCCAGATAACTCTCTTTTGATTCTGCCGGACCGATGCAATAGGCCTCGTCGGCATACATCACGTGGTGCGACGTGCGGTCTGCTTCCGAAAAAACAGCCACCGTACGCAATCCCATCTCACGGCATGAGCGCATTACCCGCACCGCGATTTCGCCACGATTGGCGATCAAGACTTTTCTTATCATTCCTTTTAATTTACTTCACCTGTCCCCCTAATCCCACGAGTGAGGACAGTACAATGGTCGAATGGCAGGTCTTCTGACTCGCCCCCTTTCTGAAACCTTCCCGACCCGGTATTCGGAATCAGTGGTTGTGGTGCTTTTTCAGAAAGTAAATAGGGCATCACAGCAGCGGGACTGTCCGGGATTCCCACCCGGTTCCCTTTTAATCCGTACCGCAAGGACTTGCGGACGGAACCAATTCGGCGCAAAGATACTTTTTTTTCACCTTACAGCCTAATTATTGCGAAAAAAATATCCTGTTCGGCTCAGGGAAGTGTGTGGGGCTATCTTTTCACAAAACCTATTTTCAGGTTCAGTTTCAGGTAATATTGGCGGTTTTCCCGCTCCAGATAGCCGTATTTGTCTTTTTCGGGCGAGCCTTTCTCCAGCCGTGTATGCGAGAACAGGTAGTCGGCCATCACCTGCCGTTCTGTTTTGCGATAGGCCAGCAGTTGCCCCTCGGCGTCCACCATCATCAGGCCGGCCACGGCCGATTCCCTGCCGTCGTAAATTTTGGACGGCCGCAAACCGAAGGCCAGCGCCAGCAGGAATTCTTTCACCTTGTGGCGGTAGTAGGCATGGCGGCGTATCAGCTCCTCTTTTATTTTCAGGGGATTGCGGTTTTCCACAATGGCCGTCAGTTCGTCCATCCGGCTGACACCGTCCAGATGCATCACGCGCACCATCTCGCCCAATACGCGGCCGAAGTTCAGGTCTATCAGGCTGAGGTTGCTGCGGAACACCTTGTCGGCCACGTCATTATATTTCAGCACGCCGCCCATGCTTTCAATGTAGAGCATGCGGCGGGCCACCGTGGCCGGATTGTCCGGTTCGTCGGTGAAATTGATTTTGTTCACGGTAGGCTGCGGGAAGCGCACGCCTGTCTGTTCAAACTTCAGGTTGGCCGTGCGCCCGCCGTCCAGCAGCGGGTCCATGGCACAGAGGCGGGAACAAATACGGAATCCCACAGGCGGGAACGTCTCGTTGTGGAACGTAATGTAAAAATCCGTGCGGTCGTCCGTGCGTGCCTCCAGGTCGTATATTTTCAGGGCATCCAGGAACTCTTCCACTCCGGCGGGGGCTTCCACTTCGTCTGTGTGGCAACGGCGGAGTGCTTCCAGCAACAGGGAGGCCACGGTGGCAAAGTCCTCACGGGGGAGACATTCGTCCATCTGCTCCCCCCGCACCTTTATCTCGTTTTTCCGCACCGCATAGGTGCGTGCCCCGTCGTGTTCTTGGCGTGTGATGCACGCGATGGGCACCGTGCGTCCCGACGGTAGCCCGTTGGCATCTCCCAAATCCACCTGTCCCTGCCCCAAGAGGCTGAAGAACACATACAACTCATTCCATTCTCTCCGTGTAGCCACCAGCATACATATATACTTTTTCCGGCATTCCGCCTGTTTCCACCTGCAAAGGTAAGCATTCGGCAGTATTCCGCCAAGCCCGTAAGGCCATGAACCGCCACCGGACACCGCCCGCGCGGTGCAACCCAGAGCCGTGCATGCCGCAGGCCGTTGGGGGAATGTTTGCGGCGCATACGTTTTGACCCTTTCCGCCTGCACAGATTCGCCGGCCGGAGGGAGCCGGGCGCTTTTGCGCAAAAAGACCGC
>CAZGSE010000071.1:0-5668 GCA_964528135.1 uncultured Paraprevotella sp.
AACAAATGTCAACATCAAAAATATCTTGGGTGTCAATTGCTCAAGGATGGGCAATGCTGTTGGTCGTGTTGGGGCATTGCTGGGTTTGGACGAGCAACGAGTGGTGCTTCCATTTTTGCTACGGCGTACACATGCCGCTGTTCATGTTCATCAGCGGAGGGCTTTTTTACCATACCCGCATCAGCCGTGGCTGGCAGTGGCGTGATGTCGTCGTCGACAAGCTAAAACGTTTGGGCATACCCTACCTGTTTTTCATAACGTTCGCATTCGGCTTGAAAGTGATAATGTCCGGGCAAGTGAAGCACGGGGTGGATTTCTCACTGGCCGGTTTTTTGGAGGGATTCTTGTTTCCCATAAAAAGCGGGATGAAAGAGATGTGGTTCATTGCCGCCCTGCTTTTGCTCATGTTCTGCTACCCGCTGTATAAGTTCCTCATTGGCAATAGGCTTCGTTCCGTCCTCGCCCTAGTCGCTGGGATAATACTCACTTTCGCCGTCAAAAGCTACACCGGGGGCGGGCTGCTGAACTGGCAGGGCGCACTGCGCTATTTCGTATTCTTCTTCGGTGGAATCTTGTTCTTCAAGCACGACCTTGTGCAAATCGTTAACAAATACAAAACGGGGGGGGTAATTCTCTTCCTCATCTATCTGACAATATGCGTCTACAGGAGAGAACAGCCTTGGATAGTTGCCACGGCAGGCATTTTGGGCAGCATCTACTTGTGCGTCTTGTGCGCCCAAAGGTTGCCGCGCCTATTCGGTTCGTTCAGGGACTATTCATTTCAGATTTTCCTGCTTGGCATTTACCCGCAGATGTTTGTGGAACTGATTCTTGGAAAACGTTTCACCGAACCGTGGCAACAGCCCGTTCTTCTTGTTGTAAGCGTACTTGCGGGAATATATTTTTCCGTTGGGATGGCAAGGGCTGCGAAAAAGATTGGCAATAGATATTTAAATATGATTTTAGGCTTAAAGTAGTCGGGACATGAACGGAAAAAAGAAAATCGGGTGCGTGATAGCTTACAGGAAGAATCACACCAACTATGGGACTTCGCTTGTTGGCTATGCGCTCTTAAAAAAGATACGCCAGCTCGGGTATGACGTGGAGGTAATAAACTACGTGAAGAGGCTGTCGCTTGCTGACAAGGCGCACTATGTCGTAAACGCGGCGAGGTGCGGGGAATGGAAGAGGCTGTGCGAGCTGTCCGACTTCAGACGCGGCACGGACAACCCCTCATACAGGGAAGGGCAAGAAACAAGAATCAAGGCCGTAGAAAAATACAAAGCCGAGAAACTTTACGGCCTGTTCAGGAACTACACCGGGTTTCGCGCCTTGCAGGAAGGCTCCAGGAATTACGACACGATTGTGGTTGGCAGCGACCAGGTGTGGACACCGCTAAGCCTGCCAAACAAGTTCTTCAACCTGCTTTTCGCAGACGACAGCGTGCGTAAGGTGGCATACGCCAGCAGTTTCGGGGTGAGCGAAATCCCGGCTTTCCAGCGCAAGGCAACTGGGGCTTATCTGGACAGGTTCTACAGGATAGGCGTGCGCGAGCAGAGGGGAAAGGAGATAGTGGAAAACCTGTCGCACCAAGAGGCCACGGTCGTGGCCGACCCAACGCTGCTGCTAAACGCAAACGATTGGCGGGAAGAGACAAGAAGTTCAGTCACAGACGAAAAAGAGCCTTACATCTTTTGCTATTTCTTGGGGACGAACCCGGAAGCACGCAAGGCGGCCAATGAACTAAAGCGCAGGACTGGCTACAAAATAATAACGCTCCGCCACATGGACGAGTATGTACCGGAAGACGAACACTTCGGCGATGAAGCGCCATACGATGTCAGCCCCAACGACTTCGTGAAATACATCAGCGAGGCCGCATACGTATGCACCGATTCGTTCCACTGCTCGGCTTTCAGCATCCAATTCCACCGCAAGTTCATGACGTTCTACAGGTTTGCAGTCGGCAGCAGGACGGGGCGCAACAGCCGCATCGACTCCTTGTTCAACGTCCTTGGGATAAACAAGGAACGAATATACGATGGCGACATATCTCTGATAGACAATCCCGTTGACTGGGCAACGGTCGACGGAAACCTTGAAAAGATGCGCGCCGAGAGCATAAGATTCCTGACCAATGCCTTAAAATGACAGAAGAATGAAATACATTGATGATTCACTTGAGACAAAAGATTTCCTCGTGAATGGAAAAGCAGACAAGAAGACAGACTCGTTTCTCATTACAAGATTCAACCTGCACCTTTGGGGGAAAGACAAACACAATCGGAAAACGTTGTCTGACGAATGGACAGAGGAACGCTTTGAACTGTTTGAAAGATATTGCTTCCCCTCGGTGTTGAACCAAACGGACAAAAACTTCTTTTGGCTGTGCCTGTTCGACATATCGACACTGCGAAATTACGAGAATCGGATAACGGCATACAAGAAACGTTGCCCCGGGTTCGTCCCGCTGTTTCTCGACGACACCGAGACATCCGAATACGCATCGTTGATAACCCAAACCATCAAACATTTTAAGAACGACAACAACTTGCTGATAACGATGCGTCTGGACAACGATGACGCACTGAACTTGGATTACGTCTCACGAGTGAGGCATTGCACCGACGGCCTGTCGGAAGACGTAGCCATCCTGTCGTTCAAATACGGCATACAGTATTATGCAAAAGAACAAATTGCCGTGCGCATACCTTTCCACAACAATCACTTTTTAGCTCTAATAGATAAAAAGTACGATAATGGGGGGGGGTACAAACCGACGAAAGATTCAACACGTATTGCAATTCAACCATTTTAACTCTAAGGATTATCCTTATCCTTTTGTTTGCAACAAAAAAGACAGGGACATGTGGATTGAAGTAATCCACGAAACAAATGTCAGCAACGACTGCAAGATGACATTTAGCCAAAGTGCCGTGACAGACAGGGATTTTCTGACAGACAGGTTCGGATTGGAGATAAGCCTGCCCCAAATGTCGCAAGCCAAATTCTGGACTTTCATGCTGCCCAGATTTGTCAAGCATGTCGGAATGAAATTGTCATCCAAATTCTAAAATCCTTCATGGATAATAAAATCATCGACTGCCGTTTGTCAAAAAAGGTACTGATGGCCGGCAATTATTACAGGCATCACCATCCGGGAGGCATTTCCGCCGTGGTGCAATACTGGGAGCCTTTTTTCGACGGACTGCAATACTACCCCACTTACAGGCTCACCAACGTTGCCGGCAGGGCGTGGTGGTTCGCGTCGTCATACATTCGGATGGCCGCAAGGATGCTGCTCGATGGCAACGTAAGGATAGTGCATCTGCACACGGCTGCCGACGGCTCGTTTTGGCGGAAGGTGCAACTGTTGCATCTGGCAAGACGGCTGGGCAGGAAAACGATTCTCCACGTACACGCCTCACGGTTCAAGGATTTTTATGGCGAGTCAAGGCGGAAGGAATGGATTCTGCGCAACCTGCGATTGGCAGACAGGCTAATAGTGCTCTCGGAATCGTGGAAAGAGTGGTTTGTCGGCATCGGGGTCGAGAGAAGCAAGATTGTCGTGCTGCACAACATGACCGCATACCCGCAGATGTCCGCCGACAAGACATCGCCTGCGGGTCGCCCCGTCCGGTTTCTCTTCCTCGGCGAGATTGGCGAGCGCAAGGGCGTGTTCGACATATTGCACAGCATGTCGGATTTCAAACAGGAGATGCAGGGCAAGGTTGAGCTGCGCATCGGCGGAAACAAACACGAAAAAGAACTGGCGGCACTGATTGAGGACGGACTTAGCGAGATGGTGACGTTTGAGGGCTGGGTCAGCGGAAGCAAAAAGGTGGAACTGCTCAACTGGGCCGACGTGTTCATCCTGCCGTCGCGCAACGAGGGGCTGCCCATCTCAATCCTTGAGGCCATGAGCTACGGTATGCCCATCATTTCAACTCCCGTAGGGGGCATTCCCGAAGTGGTGGACGACAAGAACGGAATATTGGTCGCGCCGGGAAACAAGGACGAGATAGCGCAGGCCATGCTCTTCTTCGCACGAAACCCGCAACGCATCGCAGACTTCGGCCGCCACAGCCAGGAAGTGGCGAGGACATATCTGCCTGATTATGTCATGGCGCACCTGAAACGCATTTACGAGGAGCTGCTAAGCGAATCGCAATCCTAACTCACCGTCTATCAGCTTCCTTGCCCTTTCCGCCAAATAGAGCGGAACATTTACCAGACTGCCGTCCCGTTGCAGATTCCTTGTGGAAAACCTCACGCTCAGTTCCGGGCTGTACTTTTTGCGGTATTCTGACAGGCTCTTGGCGGTAACGCTGCTGCCGGATTTCACTTCAGTGGGGATAATCCGGTTTTCGTACTGCACGATGAATTCCACTTCGGCCATGTTTCCGGAAGTCCAATAGAATTGTTGGTCGCCGAACTGGCGTATCAAGGAAAGCAACACGTAGTTTTCAGACAATACGCCTTTGAACTCGGTAAAAAGCTTGTTGCCCGTGAGCAATGCGGAGGGAGACAGTCCGAACCTGTTGCGCAACAGCCCCACATCGGAAAGGTAAAGTTTGAAAGAAGAACTGCTCTTGTAGGCAGAGAGAGGAAGGCGCGGCGTCTCCACATTCCATACACGGTGCGCAAGTCCGGCAAGGCAGAGCCATTCAATGGCATTTTCATACTCGCGGGCACGCGCCCCTTTCTGAATGTCGGCATACCGAAATTTGCGGTTGTCGCGTGCCAGCTGTTCTTGCAGGTTGTTCCACACGCTGAACACACGCGGGATGTCCTTGGTGCCGATGTGCTTGGAGAAATCGAGCGTATATGCCTTCAGTATCTCTGAGATAATATTATCAGCCTGCTGCCAGTCCCTTGTGTCGGCATAGCGGCTGACCGCTTCGGGCATTCCTCCCAAGGCAAGATAAACTTTGTAAGCGTCAAGGCATTGCGAATGGAAGAGTTCAGGCAGATGCCCGACGGCATTTACCGACATCAGCATCTCTGCCAGACGGGAGTCGGTAGCCATAAGAAATTCCATAAAAGACACAGGGTACATTCGCATGAAGTCTACCTTACCCACAGGGAAAGAAGCTCCTGCGCGGTTGAGTGCCACTCCGAGCAACGACCCTGCACACACAATTGCATATTCGGGCATCTGTTCGCAGAAATATTTCAGGCTGTTGAGCGCATCGTTACATTCCTGCACCTCGTCGAAGATTACCAATGTTCGTTGCGGTTCGATTGCCTGTCCGCTCATCCACGACAAAAGTTGCAGCAACCGCTTGGGATCCTTAGTGCGGGCAAAGTCGGCTTTCAGTTCGGGATGGATGTCAAAGTTGATGTAAACGGTATTGTCGAAACATTCCTTCCCAAACCTTTTCAAAGCCCATGACTTGCCTACCTGCCTGGCTCCCTGAAGCACTAACGGCTTGCGGTAAGGCTTGTCTTTCCACGCTTTTAAATCGTTTATGATCTGCCTTTCAATTTCCATATCTATGCTTTTTGTGCAAAGTTACACATTTCTGATATGAAAAACGTGAGGTTTCGCCATTTTTCGGCACTTATGAAGCGAAGCAACGGGAAACATCCGTCATTTTAACCCCAACGCGAAACGTATGAAGAAAATCATTGCAGCCGCCTCCATCGGCGGCCACTGGGTGCAGCT
>CAZGSE010000072.1:0-5472 GCA_964528135.1 uncultured Paraprevotella sp.
TCGGACAATCAAAACAACTGACTTTGTGGTAAACTTAAACCGAACTCACGTATATAATTGATTTTATTCCAAATAATGATTATTTAGTATATTTGCAGTTGAAAATCAGACGATATGGGAAAGGTTATCCATGTGCATTTACTGCATAACATAGACGGAACGAGGCGAAAGGACTGGTATTTCAGCAGTATTTCGGCTGTATATACGGTTCTGACGGCTGAGCAGGTGGGAGCAACGAAGAATTACCTGCTGCACGCCGGGCTGTCCGGGAATGGCACAGTATGCACGAAAAAGGCTATAATCAAGCAGTCTACGCTTATTTCAGGCGGTAGAAAGGCCGGTGATTAGAACGATAAAATAACGTCGTTAGAGAGGCTTTCGGACGTTATTCCTTTGAATGCTGAATGAGGGGGCGCGATGCCCCCTTTTTTGTGCCCGTTTTGATTAGGGGTTACCTTTGGGGTTACTGTTAGGGGTTACCCTTTTGTAAAGTTAGGGGTTACATTAGGGGTTACTTTTCCGCTTTTTTGAGTGTATGCCCGAAACAGGAAACTTAGACCGAAATGCAAGCAAGTGGCGTTTTTTCACGTTTTCGGAGAGGAAAAGCGACATTTTTTTTGCGGCTTCACCTTATTATATAAGGGCAGATGTGCCTGACGGATAGTGATTTCCGTTGGTTTTCATGCCCGGGTAGCCCTAAAAAGGCGTGTGTGCGCCGGTATTGTGCCGGGCGTGATGCGTCGGTGTGCCGGGTGCGCGTGCCGGATATGCGGGAGGTGCGTGCCGGATGTACAGAAGGTGCAGGCCGGATGTGCAGGAGGTGTTTGCGGGTGGTGCGCGGCACGGCTACCCGTGGGTGATGTCGGGAGGGCCGGCATCCGGGGCGGCGCGCCCCCCTTCCTTTTTATGCTGTTCGACTTGCTCCCGGAGGCGGCCCAGTTCCTCTGCCTGTTCGCGGATGATGGCATCCTTTTCGGCGATGGTGGCCAGGAGGCGGTCGAGGATCAGAGGCGGGAAGTCTTGCGCAAGTGTTTGGTTTTTATTATCTTTGTTGTGTGCGTTGTGCTCGCTGTGTGGCAGTGCGGGGGTGTGCGTGTTCCTTGAGGTGTGCGTTTCGTTTTTTAGCATATCACCATTTCCAGTGAGAAGCCATTGTAGATTGATGTTTGCAGAGAATTCTGTATTTGCAAACCGATAAAAGAAATCGTAGCTTGGGGCTGACTTACCACTAAGTATATCATAGATAGTCTGGGCGCGAGAATAGCCCAAACGTTTGGCAAAAGAGCTAGGGTTTCCCCCTGTTCTTTCAATTATTTCTGCTATTCGTGCAGATATTTCTGTGTTATTTCTTCCCATTTCCTTTTGTTGTTACAGAATATTCTGTATATTTGCAACGTGTTTAACATGTAAACAGCGTTCAAATATACGAAAATGGCGCGAGATTAGCGGATTTTTAAAATTAAAGAGTATGAAAGCGATGAAGGATCCATCGAAGGTTTGGGCGGTGCTGCTGACGGCCACTGACGGCCGGGAGTGCCGCTGGGAGTTCAGGGGGTGCACACTGACGCACGTGAAAGACTTGGTGAGGGGTTATGTGGAGAGCTGCCCGTATGATTGCGACTGGACCATCCAGGGCGGCGGCATGGAGATACAGGGCCGGTCGAGACAGGACGATTACGGACGTGCCGGTATCCGGTACGCAAAAGGCAATGCGGTAAGAATATTGCCGGATAACCGGCAGCCCGGAAAGACGGGCAAGGGGCGGCAGGTTTGCGCGGCCGGAAAGTTGGTAAAGCGGAAGCGAAAGCATGAAAGCGTCGAAAGTCGCCGGGGTTCGATTCCCCGCGCCCCACATGGTTGACAATAAAAAATCGAGAGTTATGACAAAGACATTGAAAGAAAGACAGGAGGCGCAGTTCAGGCAGAAGCTGCGGGCCTTGATTGGCAGTGTGACGCACACGCAGAACATTGCCGACCAGGCGATGGCATTGGCCAAGGACCTTATGACAGAAGCGGAACAGGAGGATTCGGATGCCCTGCGGGTGATGGAGAACGTGTCGTGCGTATGCGAGGAAGCGTTGCAGGCGCTGTGTGAGGAACTGAAAAAAGGCACCCGGCTTTACGAAAGACCCTGCAAAGGGGAACCGGAAGATGACGAGATTACAGAAAGGATCCTGCGCGATTTATGACACAAGGAACAACGATTCAAAATGAAAATCAAATGAGAAAGCAGATTTTGACAGACAACGAGACCAAGACCTTCCTGATGAAGGCATTCAAGTGTTCGCGGCAGGCCGTATGGCAGGCTTTGAACTTCAAGCGTGACAGCGAGCAGGCACGCCGGATCCGCCAGCTTGCCCTGCAGCGCGGCGGCAAGCTGACTGACGGGTATGTGCCGGCATGCGAGACGACCCACGAAGAAGGCGGGGGCACCATGACCCAGGCCTTCGGGCCGAGGGTGAAGATCGTGGTCCACAAGGACACCGGGGAGATCTCCGTGTTTGTGGACGACCGGCTCAAGGACAGCTACAGGGGGCTGGACGTTCCCGACTTCATGCAGTTGCAACACGAAGTAGGGCAGATGGCGGCAGCCTTGTAAAGACGGGAACACGATGGAGTACTACGGAAAGATATTGTGCATATCTCACCATGACCTGACTTGTGGGCCGAATCCCGTCATGTCGGATTCCAACTACAAGAAGCTGTCGGCAAATGGCAAAATCAACGTGGTACGTCAGGGGAAAGGACTTGGCAACTATGCCTTGGTAGAGGTGGCTACCCTCCCCATGCGGTTTCAGGAAAAAATCAAGGAAAAATACGGAGACATGAAAGAGGACATTCTTAAGAACTGGTTCGGCAGCCACTTCCGCATCGACGCGAAGGCACGGGCGTTCTACACGAAGTTCCGTTTCGGGAACGGCGACGCGCTGCCGCCGGAGCACATCCGGGAGTACACGGTGAACGCATCGGTGATAGAAGCCGTGCTGGCCGTGATGGAGGACACCGTGCTGATGCGCAAGGCGATGAAGGGCGGCCCGGTGAACTGGGGCGAGATGGCCGGTGCCATCAGCTACTACCAGGAAGAGTTCGGTCACACGCTTCCGGTGAGCGCCAACCGCTTCAAGCGGAAAGTGAGCGAGTTCCGGACGAAAGGCTACGAAAGCCTGATCAGCGGAAAGTTCATGAACCAGAACCGCCGGAAGGTGACCTACGGCATCGAGCGGCTGTTGCTGGCAATAGACGGCCAGCCGGAACAGCCGTTCAACACCACGGTGTGGGAGCAGTACAACATGTTCGTGCAAGGCGAGCTGGAACTGTTCGACCCTGAGACGGGCGAACTGTTGAACCCTGCCGACTTCACGGACAAGGACGGCAACCCGATCGTGCTGAGCCCGTCGACGGTGGCGGCCATCCTGAACAACCCGAAGAACAAGGCCCTGCGCGCGAAGCTGCACATGAGCCAGTGGGACTTCAACAACGCCTACCGTCCGTACCACCTGCGCCGTGTGGGCGAATGGTCGCTGAGCAAGATTTCGCTGGACGACCGCGACCTGCCGCGCCCGATGAAGGACGGCAACCGTGCGAAAGCCTACTACGCCTGTGATGTGGTGAGCGGCGCGGTGGTGGGCTATGCCTACAACCGCCGGAAGACCGGCGAGCTGTTCCTGGACTGCATGCGGAACATGTTCCAGACCCTTGACCGGAACGGCATGTGCATCCCTGCCGAACTGGAGGTGGAGCACCACCTGGTGAGCGACTTCGCCGACGGGCTGATGCAGGCCGGTGTGGTGTTCCCGCTGATCCGCTGGTGCAACCCCGGGAACTCGCGCGAGAAACGCTCCGAACACGTCATCCGTGCGAAAAAGTACGGCGTGGAGAAACGCACCCAGGTGGGCATCGGGCGCTGGTACGCCCGGCTGGAGGCCAACCGCCCGAAAGTGGAGAAGGTGTACGATGAAAAGAACAACACCTACAGGGTGAAGACCTACACCTACGACGAGCTTGTGGCCGACGACATACGCGCCATCGGCGAGTACAACAGCCAGCCGCACCCGAACCAAAAGAAATACCCCGGCATGACACGCTGGGACGTGCTCTGTGCCCGCCAGAACCCGAACCTCGCATCATGGGACAAAGCCGTGCTTTACCGTTACATCGGCCTGCGCACCGAGACCACCATCCGCAACAACAGCTACCTCCAGGTGCAGTACCGGAACTTCGTCCTGCCCGACCCGGAGCTCATCGCCCGGCTGGAGCCGAGGAACTACAAGGTGGAAGCCTATTACCTGCCCGATGCGGGCGGCAACATCAACGAGGTGTACATCTACCAGCACGGACGTTATATCGCCACCTGCAAGCCCGTGACGCGCTACAACGAAAACACGGCCGAGCAGACCGCAGCCGACAAGGCCGCATATACCGAACAGGCAAAATACGTGGCGAGGTTCGACAAGATGATGAAGGACGGCAAGATCAGCCGGGTGGGCATCCTGGGCAAGGAAGAGACAAAGGAGTTGGCAGGCATAAAGGCCGAGGCGGCTGAGGTGCAGCCCCATGCGGCGGAAGACGACTACTCCGCCTACCTGGACGTGGCACCATACGGGGCCGAGGCCGTGGCTAAGATTTAGCGGCCACCAAACGACGACCAAACGACATTAAAACAGCATTCAAAAATGGAAATAACAGACGAAGTGAAGAGACGGATTGCGGGGGCGATAGCCTCCGACCGCGAGAACTACCCCAGCGACAACCGGCACGCGACCGCGCTGGGCATAGCGGCGAGCGTATATAACGCCATCAAGAAAGGGAACTACGAGAGGCAGGTGAGCGATGCCAACTGGGTGGGCATCGCCCGGCGGCTGGGCGTGCAGCTGCGCGCGGAAATGCCGTGGACGGCCGCCAAGACCCCGACCTACGTGTTCATCAGCAAGCAGCTGGAGGCGTGCCAGGACAGCGGCCTGAGCGCCATCCTGTGCGACATGCCGAACATCGGCAAGACCTTCACGGCGCGGGCCTACGTGAAGCAGCACAAGAACGCGGTGTATATCGACTGTTCGCAGGTGAAGACCAAGCGCAAGCTGATACGTTACATCGCCAGGGAGTTCGGCGTGGGCAGCAACGGCCGCTACTGGGACATATACGAAGACCTCGTGGCCTACCTGCGCACGATAGACACGCCGCTGGTGGTGCTGGACGAGGCCGGCGACCTGCAGTATGAAGCCTTCCTGGAGCTGAAGGCCCTGTGGAACGCCACGGAGCGGTGCTGCGCCTGGTACATGATGGGGGCGGACGGGCTGAAGGAGAAGATCAACCGTGCCATCGAGGGCAAGAAGGTGGGCTACGCCGAGATGCTGAGCCGCTACGGCGACACGTACAGCAAGGTGACGCCCGACGACGCCCAGGAGCGCGAGAAGTTCCTACGTGAATTCGGGATAAAAAAAACAGAAAAGAATAGGTAATCACAGAATTATT
>CAZGSE010000073.1:0-5236 GCA_964528135.1 uncultured Paraprevotella sp.
CCTCATGGCTCAACGTTTTCTTCGGACACCATCAGCCGGACCTCGTAAAGGCGCGGTGTGGCACCCTGTTTTCCGGGAGAGAATTTCACGGTCAATGCCTCTTTCCCGGCTACATTCTCCGGAAGCTGCACCATTGTGGTCTTCATGCCGCGCCCGCCTTCGGTATTCACCGTAATAGCCTGTCCATCGTTTACGGACACCACCAGGCTGGTTGCATCGTCTGCCATATATTCCACACGCAGGCAGTCCACGGCCCTGCCGTTCGTCCGCAGACGGTAAGAGAACCACCCCTCTTTATCCGCACTACGCCAATGGCGGTCGTTGTCACTTCCCGTACGTGAATGCTCCGACAGGACGAAATGGTCACTTTCGGGCTGTTGCTCTCCGCAAACCACCTTGTCTGCCGTTGCAGCTTCCAGCACCTGGCGTTTACGTTCTGCCTCGGCCAATGCCTCTTGCTGCGCTTTCAGTTTTTCGGTTGACACCACCGGCCAGTAAACCATGTAGCGGCATTCATGCAAAGTGTTGAACGGTTCGAGCACCATACCCTCGTAACGCGAGGGATACAAACCGGTCAGTTGGAAAGTCAACACCTTGCCGTCAACTTTCCCGATGTGTGACAACACATCGGCCGTATCGCCTACCAAAACGGGCATATCCTGTAAAGGCCATTGCGGGCCGGCCGCAATATGCCCGCCACGGCTGTCATCGGCAAACAGCCCGGCCTGGTCCTGCTGTCCCATCCGCGAAGCCAAAACGATAGGGCCATACAAAAACGAATAGTTGGGTGAACCATCGGGCAACGCCACGGCACGCAGCGACATGGGCAACGACAATTCCACCTTGTCACCGTTCTGCCACTGCCGTTGCAGTTGCACATATCCCTCCACCACATCCACCTTTTGCGGCTCACCGTTCACCGTCAATACCATCCGTGCAGCATCGGTCCATGCCGGAACGCGGAACTTCACGGTAAATGTCCGTGCCTTTTTCAGGGTGAAGAGCAATGACGTTGCTTCTTCCTCCGGAAAAGCCGTCTGTTGTTCCACGTTCACTTTTCCCCATTGCAACACGGAGGGAATGAACAGATTCACATACAGTTCATCCTCGCCCGAATGGGCATAAATCATCTCTCCGTAACGCGCATGGTTCTCCATTCCGGATCCCACACAGCACCAGAAACTGGTCTGCGGCTGGGAATAGACACGGTAATGGCCGGAACGCATCGGTGTGAAATAGACGAAACCGCCCTGCACAGGATTGATGGTGGACAGGATATGGTTGAACACGGCCTGTTCATAATAGTCCATATAGCGGGAGTCGCCACTCGTTTGGTAAAGCATCTTCGTCAGGCGCAACATATTATAGGTATTGCATGTCTCCGGCCCTTGTTCACTGGTGAGCATGCTGGAAAAGTCTTCCGCCGGGTGGAAATGCTCGCGCACACTGTTTCCGCCGATGGATATACTGCGGCGCGTCACCACCGTCTCCCAAAAGAAACGGACAGCCTCGTCCCACTCCTCGTTACCTTCCAGGTCGGCAATCCGCTTATAACCAATCACCTTTGGTATCTGCGTATTGGCATGTTGCCCCGTCAACCGGTCTTCATGCCTTAACAACGGTTCCAGAATGGCCAGATGAGAGAAACGATGCGCCAGCTTCAGATAAGCATCATTTCCCGTAATGCCGCTCACATCAGCGAATATCTCGTTCAACCCTCCATGCTCACTGCGCAGCATGTCCTGCATCTGTTCGTCCGTCAGCCCCTCCGTAAGGCTCATCATCCAGTCTGCCAGCTTCACCAGCATACCGCCGGCGTCCTTGCATCCGGCCACCTCATAGGCATCCCGCAACCCGGCATACGTTTTATGGATATTGTAAAGCGGCACCCAACGGTCGTTCAACCCGAACGAACTGGCGCGGATATTGCCCTCCGAAATCTCTCTCCACATGTTCCTGCCATTGGGCACACCGCACAGATAACCGTCAGCGGCAGCATCCTGGCAGCGTTTCATTTCGGAAAGCATATAGTCCAAACGGCTTTTGATTTCCTGATTACCCGTAGCAGCATACATGTAAGACAAAGCCGACAGGTAGTGTCCGCCGATATGGCCGTCCAGTCCGGTATTTTCCCAATTAGGGTAATTCTCGGCCTTCGGTGCCAGTCCGGCTTCTTTCAGGTAAGGAGCCAGCAGGCGGTCTGGATTAATAGCCAACAGATAACAGATGTCCAAATCCTCTGCATGTTTGAAAGGGCTTTTCGTCAGCCTCACACTACTCACCGGGAATGTTTCCACTTTCACGGGAAGGGATGCGTCGGCCGGCAGCATACAAACAGCCAGTCCTGCCGCCATACACCAGAATTTCTTTATTCTCATTGTATTTCTATTATTATGGTTTCACTTTAGTCCTATACCCCTTTTCTTTAAAGAACGTGACATCCCCGGATTTGTTTTGCCGGTAGTGAAAAAAACTTCCGGTCTTTCTCCGGATTGTCGCCCGTTCCGTCCGCACATGAAACCTCCAATCAAGTCATGGTTTAAGGACATACGGGCTTTCCGGCATGCCGTTCCATGTTTCCTCAAAACCGCCACAGTCCAATGTAATCCGCTCCAGGACGATTCCCGGCTGCAAAGGGCAATATTCCAACACATGGCATCCATCCTTTGTCCGGCCGAGCGGCAAGCGCACATTCTTACGGATGATGCGCGAAGCGGCCGTAGGATACATCCGGGTATATTTATTCTCCCACACCAAATCCCGGTTCAGTCCGATCCGCTGCTCTTCGCCCCCGTCCATGGAAAGTACCACGTAATGCCCTCCCGGCAAGAAAGGCATAGTCACTGCAAAAGTCAGACAGGCATCCACGGAATCGGCATCCGTTTCCAATGCCATCCGGTAAACCGCCCGCGCCCCGGCCGTCCCAGCCGTGTAAGGCATGAGTGCCAAGCCCGAACGGGAACGGCCCAGCCCCGGAATCACGGTCCAACGGGCTTCCGCCGCATCCGTACAATCATACACATGTTCGGCCTCCATGGCCACCACGCCCTGGTGCTGTTGGAACACATAGCCTTTGCGCGGCCCTGCCGGGGCATCAGCCTCAGGGGATTCTTCCACCCGTTCCACTTCCGGCATAAGATTGCGGCGCGGTGCATGCCATGACGCATAACCGATGTGCACCTGGTCCATCATGTGGTTCCACTTTCCGCCGGCCACCCGATGGTTGTAATCATAACATAAAAGGGAATCGCGCTCAAAACAAGCCTTCACACGGTCTGCCCACACGTTGGCTTCCCAATCACCTTCAGCAGCCAACTTCCGATTCATAGCTTGGGCATAATATAGGTCATACAGGTTGGCCATGCCCTGCACGGGGAAAAGCACCAATTCCTGATAAGCATCCCGGCATCCAGGCGGAAGCATAAGATATTGCCGGAGTGCACGGGTCTCCAAAGCCATGAACTCATCACGTGCGGCCTTGAATTCTCCCGACTTCAGATTATAAGTATTGGCATCCAGCATTTCCGCCGATACCCGCGAAACGTAACGCCCGTAAGCGGACAAAACCGCGGCAGCCTCATCCGCCTGTGTACTGCCGAATTGCCGGGCGCAGAACCGCTTGGCGTAGTCCTGCAGGTTGTCGGCCCGGAACTGCTCCGGATCCCATGCCATTTCCATGAAGAAGTCAATGGCATATTCGTGCGGTTTGATGTCACCCACATTCAGCATCCAAAGCCGGTCCATCCCGTAAGCGTAAACGCCTTGCAACTGCTCCCACATTTCCGGTATGGAAGTCATGGTGAGCCACTTCCCCGCACGCGGTGCACCGTAATAGTTCACATGATAGTACAGCCCATAACCTCCTTTGTGCCGCTTGTCCGCTTCCAACGGCGGGAGGCTACGGACATGCCCCCAATCGTCATCACAAAGCAAGATAATCACATCGTCGGGTACCGGCAGTCCCAACTCATAATATTCCTGCACCTCCTTGTAAAGCGTCCACACCTGAGGGGTCTCGCCGGCAGGCCTTCCCGTGACATCGGCAATAATCCTGCGCTGAACGCCCATCACATCTTTCAACACCTCCAAGTTGGCTTCCACACTGCCCGCGTCCGTCATCGGACGGTCCTCGTCTCCACGCAGGCCGATTGTCACCAGGTTCTCATAATCCTTTACCCGGCGGAACCCGTCCTCAAAAAAACGCGTCAACCCCGTCTTGTTCGTCAGCCAGTTCCATTCCATATTGCCATAGTCCTGTTTATGGCGGATCCATTCCTGTTGCGAACGCTGCATGGGTTCATGGTGCGATGTGCCGATTACAATACCATATTCATCGGCCAGACGCGGGTTATCCGGGTCATCCTCATTGAAACAATTGCCGGCATAAAGGCCATCTGCATCCTGGGGCACAGGCACCAACGGTTCGTATTCCTTGAAAGAGCCCCACATGGCAGGCCACAAAGTGTTGGCACGCAGGCGTAGCAACAGTTCGTACACACGGGCATACATCCGGCTGTTCAATCCTCCGAAACGTTCCCGTGCCCAAGCCGTCAGCGAAGGGAACTCATCGTTGATGAAAATGCCGCGATACTTCACCTTCGGTTCGCCCGAAGCAAAATATTTCACATTCACATAAGCCTCCGTGCGGTGCCTGGCGGGCACGTCCGCCCACCAATACCACGGGCTGACACCCAGTTGTTTCGACAGTTCATAAATACCGTAGATTGTGCCCCGCTTGTCGCTCCCGGCTATCACCAAAGCGCGCGGCACGCTGTCAGACACCCCATCCGCCACAGTCACCACGAAACTTTCCCACTTGTCTTTCAGATCGTCTGCCCGCAATACCCCGCGTTCCATCAGTTCCGTCACCCTCGCACTCCGCCCAACCGTCCCAATGATGACGGGCAACCTGGCTCCTGTCTCCAGCGTCACACGCGGCGAACGCCCTGTCACCCGGTACACATCTTCCTGCAAGTCGCGGATGGCACGCACCACGCCGGGATATTCATCGCGGTCATAGCATATAGCCGCCACACCATCGGCTGTCACAAGCGGGAAAGCCCCCTCCGTGGGTTGGTCTCCCACCCAGCCGTCTGTCATGGCTATGGCCCGCACAGCAGACAGGCACAACCAGACGCATACCGCCACACACCGTCTGAATCCATTATCTTTTCCCATAATCCTTCTATGTTGCTATCCAAATAATTGGATAATAATTGTTTTAAATTAACTATTC
>CAZGSE010000074.1:0-4915 GCA_964528135.1 uncultured Paraprevotella sp.
AAAATAGAGGAAATACCTTGATTAAACAAACAATTAAAGAAATTATTCCATAATAGTGGACAACGAACACTGTAGCAGACTGCAAGGCCGCTGTTCCATGCAAGTACCGAGCATCGGACATACAGGATATAGGTACCGAGTAAACGGGATACAAGCACCGGACAAACGGCAGAAACGTATGCGAAACACATACTGACCGTCAGCTTTATCTACCCATACGTCGACTATTCTGACATTCAATGCATGAAAGAAACGAACAATCTCTCTACTTTTGCGACAAACATTATTGCTATAATATTGGGCAACAAAACAGCAAACAAGAGCAGCTGGACGGATTGCATGTGTAAAATATTAACGGAAAACAAATGAGAAACAGATTAGACAGAAGCCGAAACAACTTTTACCATCCTTGCCGACAGCCGACTCGCCAAACGGAACGTATGCCGCCTCCGTTACGTTCCAAATGGCATTGTACCAGTCGTTGCCGTATGTCTCATACATATTAAACACATATATAATATAGGAAATAGCACACATTAAAAATTAAGCCCTATGTTGACAGTAAAAAACAAAACAATCCTGACTGTAGTATGCATGATACTGGCTCTGCTTCTGCCACTTGGCACCCATGCACAATACATGACCGAAGTGTTCGTGACCGATGCGCCGGACAATCTGCAAAAAGACATCGCCCAACTCAACATCGGCAACTTGCTGACGCAGTGCAATGTGGCCTATGCCGACCAGCTATCCTTGGATTTCAGCCAGATAAACATCGCGGACAATGCAAAAAAGACATTGGAAGACCTGTGGAAGAACACACCTTTCCGCTGCGGCGACACCGAAGTGATACAGCCCTGCCTGGTGATGTATGACAAAAACTTCCAGATACGCAACATCCCGCTTTACGCGAAAGACGCGGACGGACGGGAAGAATACCAGGAAGCTGTGGTGGCCTTCAACGCACAAGGACGAATAATCGACTTCCACCTGGCCATCAGTTCGAACCTCTACATCAAAGTACTGAGAAAAGGGTATGACGTGACCGACCTGCGCTACCGCCAAATCATCTTGGACTATGTGGAGCAGTTCCGCACTGCCTACAATACGAAGGACATGCCTTTCCTGGAACAAATCTACAGCGACGATGCGCTCATCATCACCGGGAAAGTCATCCACACCGTACCTTCGGAAATAAACAACTTCATGTCCGAGGACAAAGTCATCTACAACAAACAGAGCAAACGGGAATACTTGAATAACCTGAGCAGGATATTCAAAACGAACAAGCGTATCCACGTCATCTTCGACGACATCAAGGTGATGAAACACCCCGCCAAGGCCGGTTACTACGGTGTCACACTGAAACAAGGGTACTCGTCGGACAACTACAACGATGTGGGCTATCTCTTCCTGTTGTGGGACTTTACCAACCCGGAAGCTCCCCAGATACACGTGCGTACTTGGCAGCCCGAAATGATCAATGCCACAACCAAACTGCCCGAAGAGGAAATATTCACGTGCGACGATTTCGACATCAAGTAGACAACCCTTAAAAAAGGAAGCATCAATGAAAAGACTTTTATTCCTTTGTCTTTGTGCCTTGACCACAACGCTCTGTGCGCAAAGCCCGCAAAACGACGACATCAAAAAGCAGATACGCGACATCAAGCTGAGTGAGAACTACGTTTATGCCGAAGCCAACAGCGAAAACAGTTCCGAAGAAGCCAAACAGCTGGCCTTGGACAAGCTGTATGCCAATGCTGTCAGCATGATGGCCGACCACCAGATGGACAAACAAGCCATCCAAAAGACCTGGGAAAACACCATCGGCGACCACACCACGCTGGAGTACCGCACCGGCCCGTTCTACAAAGCCTTCGTCTGCATTCCCAAAAACAGTCTGGTGAAAGAGGAAGGAGCAAAGCCTGCAACGGAAACTGCAGACAACAGCGCGGAGACGCCTGCCACAGAAGCATCCGTCACCGCCCCCGTTACAGTTGTACCTGAGGTTGTCACTGCCAACACACCCGCCACGGAAACGCTCGTTGCCGAACCGGTAGCAGAGGAATCGCCTGCGGCCGAAATACCCGCCACGGAAGCTCCATTGGCAGAAATGCCTGCTATGGAAACACCTGTTCCTGAGGCTATCGCCAATACACCCGAGCCCCTGCTTCCGTCTGTCGCAGACAGTACAACCGTGGCTGCTGCACCTGTCCTGCCGGACACCGTTGCCGCGCCTATGCCACCCACGGCCATCACCCTCGTAGAAGCCCTTCCTCCGCTAACTGCCGACCCTAACTTCCCCACCCCGACCGAGTTTGATACGGACG
Source organism: uncultured Paraprevotella sp. (assembly GCA_964528135.1). Lineage (GTDB taxonomy): Bacteria > Bacteroidota > Bacteroidia > Bacteroidales > Bacteroidaceae > Paraprevotella. The sequence goes on from CAZGSE010000074.1 coordinate 2,334, forward strand.
AACAAACAGCCGCCCTGTTCGTCAAGTTGCTGGGCTTGACTTCCGCCACTCCACAACCCGCAGACAACACACCCACCGAACCTGTCGAAACAACGGATGACATACCCGATACACCGGCCGAACCGGAAGCAACGGACACGGAATCTTCCATGGAGACAGCCACAGCCATCGTCACCGACCCTCGCACGGAACTGCCGGAAGAATACCGCAAGGTGCTGGACGACCTGCTCTCGCTCGACACCTACGAAAGCGTTATGCTCTATTTGAGTGCCATGAAGGAGGACGGACGGATGATGTACGGACCGCTCAAAAAAATCTTCATGCCCGAACGTGCCTACTTGCTCATCGTGAAAGACGGGAAAATGGTCACCATCCTCGACAAGGGAAAAGGCGACCGCATCAACCTGAAAACACTGGAACAAGAGTCTGTCCGGAAATACATCGGTTACGGAATCATTTGGTTTCAAATCTATAACAAGCCCAAACAATGAAAAAGAATCTGAAGACATACTTCCTTTTGACGGCACTCTGCCTGTCGGGCACCGGATTGCCCGGACTTGCCCAGACTGCCGACTGCATTTCGACGGTTCCCGACATACCGGAAGCCTACACCCGCTCCGCAGACTCGCTGGCTCTCTACATCGACGCCTGCTATGACAACGACGCAGACAAGGCTAGAGCCATCTACGAGTGGATAACCCGCAACATGACCTACAACGTCTACACCACCTTCACCTCGCGCAACGAAGTGTACAGCGAAGCCAAGGATCTGCAGGAAACGTTGCGCACCCGCACGGGCATCTGCAAGCAGTTTGCCCTGCTGTTCAAGACCGTTGCAGAGAAAGTGGGCATCCCCGCCTATATCGTAAGCGGCTACAACAAGTTCAACGGTGCCTTGCTGCCCTCGCCGCACGAATGGTGCGCCGCCAAAATCGGGGCACAATGGTTCTTCTACGACCCCACGTTCGGCATGGGATACATCAACAGCAATTCGCAATTTGTACACGACCCGACGCTGAAGTACTGCCAGGCGACACCCCAACTGCTCATACAGACACACATGCCCTACGACCCCATCTGGCAACTGCTGGAACAGCCCTATCGTTACGAAGAATTCGACAAGGACACTTACAACCCGCAAGCCAATCCGCGTCCCGTGTGCCACTTCAACGACTCCATCCTGGCCTACACACGGCAATCCCGCATCGAACAGCTTGCCGACAGCTACAACCGGGTGCTCCGGAACGGAAAAGCCAACCCGCTGGTAGATTATTACATAGAACTGACGCAGGCCAACATCAGAATCTACCAGCAGCAAAAGGTGTATGACATCTACAAAGAAGCCATGAAGCTGCAAAACATGGGAGCAGACTTGGCCAACGATTTCATCCGTTACCGCCGCCAGGCATTCCAGCCGGAACGGAAAGAAGATGAGGTGAGGAGCTTGCTTGCACAAGCCCTGGAAGCGGCAAGTACGGCAGACAGCCTGATGCACACCACCGGCCCCATCCCCGAGCAATATGCATCGGCCATGACCAACCTGCAAGCCTCCATCAACAACCTGACAACACAAATCGGCGACCAGCAGGCATTTGTCGAACTGTATTACTCCACTCCGTCGAAACAACGGAAACGGCTGTTTCATTAACAAAACGCAAAAACATTATTACTAACCTACATTCTTGAACATTATGAAAAACAAACACTCACATTCGTCTGCTGTTGCTGGGATTGTGCCTACAAGCATTCGTATTCGGCCGGTGGAAAAACAAAAGTGGTGAAGCGTTCATCGCTTCACCACTTTTAACCGGACAGGATACTGTGCGATCGGATAGTCTTTCAGTTCGTTCTCGCTCACAATCCTCCCCACGATGTAGCGGGGCACGGCGGGAGCGGAAACGGTATCCCCGCCTTCTTTCTTGACGTAGACTTCTTCCAGAAAATTGTAGTCCAGCACTTCCGATATTTTCAAGAGGAGGTCTACGTCAATGCTTTTGCGGTTGAAGATGTCGTAAACGGTCGGACGGGTTCTGTTGATGCGTTCTGCAAACTCTGCGATGCTCATCGGGCTTTCTGCCAGCTTGCGGCGGATGATGTTGCCGATATGGACATTTGTCATTACTTTATCCCTTCCCTTTTCTATAATGAATAATATTAATGCGTGGATAAATCCCGCTTGACAATAGGGGCCTTTGCTATTACTGCGGTCAACAAACAGGAAAAGTCCACGTAGGGATATGCTGAAAACACTACACAAACGTCGCTTTCCTGTTCCTGCTGACCCTAAAAGGTTGCGAAGTTTCATTGTCAGGAACAGAACTGACACATCCGACCCTCTGATAAATTACCTTTATTCTTTCCTCCTGTCTCTGCCCTGTCCTGTATGTTTGTTCTGTCCGGATACCCAAGTCCGGCAGCAAAGCCCGTTTGCACGGTTCTTTTCCTGCACGAAGCTTAGGAACTGCCTCTCCCGACAGCATTCCAACCGGGAAAGGCACTGCAAATGTAAACATTTTGCCAAGGATAAGCAAGTCTGCTGCCCGATATTTGATGTTCCGAAAGCGAATGCCTATCTTTGTGCC
>CAZGSE010000075.1:0-4586 GCA_964528135.1 uncultured Paraprevotella sp.
CATGAATACGAGCTGATCTGGCCATTGAGGACATCGACCACTCCAAAATCAAGGCAGGGTGAGGTCAGAGGTGAAATCCTTGTTCCCGGCAATGCGCTCGCGGCACATTTCCACATAGTCCTCGGCCGTCTTGCTGTTCCATTCACCCGTCAGCCGCAGGTACTGCATGGTATTGTCGGGCATACCTGTGGCACCGGCGGCAAAGCTGCCCAGCAATCCGGCGGGACTCAGGGCGTATTCGCCGATTTCCTCCGCCTGCTTCTTCCCCAAAAAGTCCTTCACGCTGTGCATGACGGACAGAAAATGGGTGTCGAAGTAGCTTTGCAGGCAGTACTCCACTTCGGCCAGCCGTTCACTGTGTCGTATATCTTTGCTCATCAGAGTATATATTGTTAAATCGAAGCGTTCAGTTGTTTCATCAGTTGTTCCCGGGTTTGTTCTATCGCATTGCGGCAGGCTTCCATCTGTTTTGGGTAGTATTTCTCCAATAGGGTATCCTTGGCTATCTCATCTTGGATGAAGCCCACCGCCGTCTCCCGGTTGATTTCCACCGAGGCTTCCCCGTCCTCCTTGTTGTTGAACCATGCTTTCGTCCACCAACGGAGGCCAGCCCGGTCGGGATAGACGGTGAGAAGCCGGGGGATGTCGAAGCTGCGCACGTCTATCTCCAACCCTTCCAACGGGTCGGTGACACCGATGGCGGCTACCGCTTCGTCAAGTCTTTTTTTACCGTTTTCATCCAACGTGGAGAGGAACACCCCGTGGCGGAATGCCAAGTAGTCCAAAAAGTCGCTTATCAGCAGGTTCTGTACCTTGGCGGCGATGGGCATGGAACGTGCGCCAATGCCGAGCGGATTGGCCAGCGAGGGTATTACTTCGTAGAAATAGTTGCGGATGGCCGAAAGCGAGAAGATGTTGCGCAGCGACTGGGCGGTACGGTCAGCTACTTGGTATTGCCCGTTGCTAATCTCCGACAGGTAGTCGGGATAAAAGCGGAGCATCAGTTGCTCGATTTCCTCCCGGCTGTCGTCATACTCCGTGGGGATGTCCATTTCAAGGGTGTCGAAGTCGGGCATTCCCGTATGCCCTTGCTGTTGCATCATCTTCAAGTTGCCGTAGAGCATGGCGAGAAAGTCGATGGGGTTGATTTCCTCTCCGTCATACCGTACTTCCATATGAAACAGGTCGCCGCTGATGGCCAACATGCTTCCTGCCTTCACCTTGGCTCCAAACGGTGCCATCGCCCTCGCCAGATGCGCGTAGGTCACTTCGTACTTGCCGTACCGGGCCACTTGGAACAGCCCGTGCGTGGGGTTGCTTCCGATTCCCGTCACCACGCCGTCGGCCACCGCTGCCAGTATGTAGCGGTGCGTGCCGAAATCCACGCCGTGGTGGAAAAACCTGTCACCTGTCTTGGGGTGGGTCTGTTCCCCATACCCCAGAAGCATCTTCACTTCGCCGTCACGCTCCTCAAAAGGCATACAGTAGCCGCTTTGGGAGGCGAGGTTCATTTCCTGTGTATAGTCCATATTCTCGATATTGTCAATTTTCTTTCTGTTTTATCTTCGCATCCCTCCCTGCCGTCCTTGCTCCTCCTGTGGCGTTTGCCCTACGGGTTGTTTCTGCTCTACCCGCGAATTATTGCCGATAAGCATCATGCCCAGCAGCAGGCCGCCGATCTTGCCGAGCCAGCCGAAACGGCCGAACACCAACAGGGCGGAAGCCACCAGGCCGAGCATACCCAGCCCCGACACGTTCCCTTTCCCCAGGTTGGAGAAGAAGTTGCCGAACATGTCCAGGCCGTTGCCACCGGTCAGGTTGCCCAGGAACTCACCGATGCCTCCCCATGTCCGGTTCATGGTGGAAACGCCCTCCTTCACGCCTTGCAGGGCTTCACCGGCCTGGCCAACTGCCTGTTCCACTTTTTCGGCGGCCTGTCCGGCCATTTCCACTCCCTTGTCCACGTTCTCCTCGCCGACCAGCACATCGGCTACGGTGCGTACCACCGGCTTGTCGTTCACAATGTTCTCCCACGCAAGGTAGCCCATTCCCCCTCCGACAACCGCCGTCTTGGTGGCGTGGCCTAATCCGGCAAGGGTGCGCTGGGGATGTACGATCGCTCCTCCCAACGAACGGGTGGTGGAGTTGTTGATCAACGTCTTGCCGAAACCAAGTATTCTTGCCCATCCTCCCATAACCTATGATTGTTTTGTAGTTGTTTTCATCCGTTTACAAATCTCCGTTTTTTCTCCATCTCTGCATGGCGGCACGGGCGATTTCCGCCTTGTCCGCTTTCTGCGGCCTTGCCCCTTCGTCGATGGTCGCCCACACATCGGCCAGCGAGGTGTATTTCACCGCCAATGTCAAATGGCGCAGCTTCCTGTTCATCGCCTTCAGCTTCGGGCGGATGCCCAGCACCAGTTCGATGCGTTGCTTCTCGGTCATCTTGGTGTCACCCAGGCACACTTGACGGATGTCGTTCACGATTTCCACACTGCCCAATATCAGTTCCTGACAGATTCGGTTGCGGTTCGGGGTGAGTGCCACGGCGATGGCGTTCCCTGCATGGCTGCGCAGTTGGTCGTTCAGGCTTCCCATATTCTCGGCCAGTCTGCCTACCTCATGGTAGAAGCCGTATATCTGTGCCGCATAGCTGATGATGTCACGGAAAGAGTCCAGGTAGTCGTTGAACTTCCGTTGGATGTCGGTCGTGCCTTCCACTTCCTCGCGCGTCCAAATATGCCCGGTGGTCTGCATCAGCATCGCCCGCTCCTGTGCCTTCAGTTGGTCTTCCGCCTTGTCGGTATAGAGGTACACCATCCCTGCCAAGGTCGGGTCAATCTGCGCATGGGCTTGCATGGCACAGAACACCAGCATTCCCATAAGTATGAACCGTTTTAATTCCCCTGCTATCATTGTTCTATTATAAAGTTCTATGACGTTAATTATCCATTGTCAATTATCAATTGTTAATTGTCAATTGTCCTCGCCACTCTCCGCCATCTGTCTAAGGCGGCATGGGCTATCTCTCCGTTGTCTCGGTCAATCATGCCGGCTGTGACGCTGTTCCACACATCGGTCAGGGTGTAGTAGCGGATGCTCAGATGCAGCAGGTGTAGTTTCTTGCTGAATGCGTCCAGCCTGTCGGACAACGCCCAAAGAGTTTCGCTCCGTTCCACTCCCGTCAGCATGTTCTGCGGGCCGCCTTTGGCAACGGCATTCCTGAGCAGCGTGTAAACCGAGACAAGTTCCGTGGCGGTTTCGATGTAGAGGTTGTTCATGCTCATCGTGGCGACGATGCCCTGTGGGTTGTGGGTGATGGCCTTGCGTAGCTTGCCAAGGGTGATGAAGATGCGAACCCCGTCTTCATAGAGGGTGGTGGCTGCTTTCAAGGAGGAAGCATACCCCTCCACCGTTTGCAGGTAGTCGCTGTACTTCCGTTCCCATTCATGGATGCGGTTGAACTCGGCAGCGATGGTGTTCTGCAACACCGCCGTCTTGGTCTGCCCCTCGATTTGGTCTTGTATCTGCCCGTTGATGGCTTCGTTGCCTTCTGCCAACGCCAGCCATTCCAAAGGGTTGGTTTGCACGAATTGCGCTTGTACCCGGATGCTGGCACACAAGGCTAATACGATGGTCAATATCTTAGCGGTTCGTGATTTCATAGATTCCCTTTCTGCGTTTGTTCAGTTCCACCCGTCCACGGATGGCGTGTACCAAATTATCGTCTATCCCCACGCCGATGATGTCAAGCCGGGACGTTGTGCGGTCGCCCGAATAGACACTCACGGTCTTCACCCCGCAAAGTTGTTGCAACAGGTTGCTCCGCTCGGCGAAGTCCACTACCCGGTACAGTTCCACATAATCGCTGCTCCGGATAATCACCCCATGCTCGTATATCAGCTGCTCGCCTGTGATGCGGTAAACCATGCGCTTGAGGTAGATAAAGCGGTAGGCCAATATCAACGACACGGCAACCGACAGCCACAACAGCAATCCCATGAACGGCATCCCGTCCATCCCGGCGCAGGCATAGCCGCACAGGTCGATCGTCAGCAACGGCCAGTTATCGATAAAGAACTGTACCGTCTGTGGCCGTAGCCGCAGGGTGCCGGGCTGGGTGTATGGCGGTTGTGCAATAGGCTGTGTCATCGTCTGAATCGGTTATGTCGTTCTTCAGTATTTTCCTGTTCCAGATTTTCATCCATCCGTTTGCCCAATAGCTGGTCGTTCCAGTCCTTGTAGCCCTCACGGGGTGGCAGGTAGTCAATGCGGCTGGTGTCTAATTCCAACTCCTTGCAGACGGCATCGAAATCAAAGGTGGACACATCCATCTCATGCCGTCCGTATTTCCCGGTGAGGTCGGTGACAACCAAGGTGTCTTTTTGGGTCGTGTGCGAGTTGAATACCCGCCCGTTCATTTGCAAGGCGAAGTTCACGGCATAGAGTTGCCCCGCACGGTCACGGTCGAAACATAAGTGATGGTTGGCATCGGGCGTCTGTTCCAGCATCCCGGCAAACTGTCGAATGCGGTGTACCGCCGGTAGAAACAAACACGGCATTACCCAAGTCGGCGTATGCCACGG
>CAZGSE010000076.1:0-4495 GCA_964528135.1 uncultured Paraprevotella sp.
GCTCCAAGAACGGAGGAAGGCGGTGTGAGGTTGCACTTCTAACTTGACAGTAATTGGGAACACCTGGCGGTCTGCACGCTGACTCCTCTGTGGAGGTTTCCCCTTTGCCGGCAACCCGGCTTCCGCTTTGTGGAAGTCATCCGCCGACAGTGCCCATGCTTGCTTGCGGATGCTGTGCCTATGTCTTTATATGATTTGGCGGAAAGCCTTCCCGGAAACGGGAACCGGCTTTCCGCCAAGTGGTTTGTGCCAACGTGCAATGCAGGAAGTGGAAAGAAACGTTCCTATAGGCTTTTCAACTCAATGGTGGTTTTTGCAGTCTTCAATCCTTTGGAACGGGCGGTGATTGTGAGTCTGCCCGCTTCACGTCCGCTTTTCACTACGGCCATGGCACGGCCTTTCCATACCTTGCGTGTGGGGGAGGTGTAGGTGATACTGTCCGTCAGGTCGGCGCTGCAAGTGGCCAGCAGGTCGCCGTCTCCCTTCAGGTTGAAGTCCAACCAATGGTCTGCATCGGGCACCACGCGCCCGGCCTTGTCCACCACCTCGGCCGTGATGTAGGCCAGCGAACGGCCGTCGGCTGCCATCTCCGTGCGGTCGGTCGTCAGCCGTATGCGGTCGGGCTTCCCGGCCGTTTCCAGTATCTGTTGTTCCTTTTCCTGCCCGTTTTCCACGCCGGCTACGCGTAGCGTGCCCGGTTCGTAAGGCAGGGTGAAGATGGCTTTGAACTCCTCTTCCCGTGTGGTTGGTTTTTCACCGATAAGCTTGTCGTTCAGGTACAGGCGTACGGACGGGTAACGGGAGTAGATTTCCACATCGATGCCCCGTCCCTCATGTCCCGTCCAGTTCCAACTCTCCCATGTGGGCCATACAGACCACTGCGTTTCGCAGATTTCACCGTAATAGCCGTTCGGTTCTTTTACAGACAGGTAGAGCTTCTTCCGTTCCGGGCTGTAGAGCAGTTCGCGGTAGTGTGATATGGGCTTGCGCCATCCCGTCAGGTCGATGTCTCCGCAGTAAGCCCCGTGCCATGGGTATTGGTCGCGTTGGTAGTGTTCACCTTCCGTTTGCCCTTTGTAAAAGAAGCGGCCGATACCCGATTCGCCCAGATAGTCGATGCCCGTCCAGACGAAATCGCCGATGATGTACGGATGGTCGTCCATCCGTGCCCAGTTGGCAAAGGCATCACGTGGATACGACTCCGTTTGCATCATGACGCGTGAGGGTACACGCTCATGGTCAGATGGTCCTTTGTGCATCATGTAGTTGTAGCCTACAATATCGTGCGCGGCGGCCAGCGGGTCATAGATTTCCCAGTCGCTGTCCCATGCGGCCAGTGCGGAGGTGACAGGACGCGTGGGATCCAGCTTATGCACGTGTCCGGCCAGGGCGTATGCTGTAAGCACGGCTTCGGGCTTCTTGCGTTCGATGATTTCGTTGCCGATGCTCCAGCAGAAAATGGAAGGATGGTTACGGTCACGCAGCACCATGGACTCGATGTCCGCCGTCCACCAGCGGTCGAAGAGCGTGGAATAGTCGTGCGGCGTTTTGGCTTCACGCCAACCGTCGAACGCCTCGTCGATGACCAGGAGGCCGATATGGTCGCAGGCATTGAGAAACTCTTCAGACGGGGGATTGTGCGAGGTGCGCACGGCATTGAATCCGGCTTCTTTCAGCTGTTTCGCCTTGCGCCATTCGGCATCTTTGTAGGCAGCGGCACCCAGCGGGCCGTTGTCGTGATGTACGCAGGCTCCGTTAAGTTTGATAGGTTGTCCGTTGAGGCGCAGGCCATGGCGTGCATCATATTCCACGTTGCGGATGCCGAAGGTCTGTGTCACTTCATCTACGGTATTATGTGTGTCGTCTGTTACCAGACAGACCAGCTGGTACAGTTGCGGATTGTCCGGACTCCATGCTTCGCTTCCCGTCATGGGTATTCTCAGTTTTAGGGTGCGTGTTTCCCCGGCTTCAAGCGTGTAGGCTTCCTGAGTGACGCTTCCGGCGATGACAGGGGCGGCAGCTTGCTCATCCTGGATGCGGGCTTCCAAATAGGTCGATACCGTCTGTGAGGAATGGTTGGTGACAGTGGCTTCTACTTCCACAATAGTCCGGTTGCCATCATACACCGTACGTATGGCCACGCCCCACGGGTCGAAATGAACCAGAGGCGTGCGGATGAGCTTTACGTTGCGGTAGATGCCCGATCCTGTGTACCAACGGCAGTTCTTCTGCGCGGAATTGTCCACGCGCACGGCCACGACATTTTCTCCCGGACGGAGGTAGGGTGTGAGGTCGTAATGGAACGAAGAGTAGCCGTAAGGGCGTATGCCGAGGCTGTGTCCGTTGACGAACACTTCGGTGTTCATGTAAACGCCTTCGAAATAAATGGCAGTGAGCTTGTCTTGTCCGTCGTCGGGCATGCGGAATGTCTTGCGGTACCATCCGATGCCTGTGGGGTAATAGCCACCATCGTTTCCGGCGGGATTGTTCCTTTCCGGACGGTTTTCGATGCTCCAATCGTGAGGCAAGTCCAATATGCGCCATGCCGAATCGTCGAAGTCCGGTTGCGCGGCTGTTGTGTCGCCCAAGTGGAAGTGCCATCCATTGTTGAGGCACAGTTCACGGTTTTCTTGCCATTTTTCCGCTGTCAATTCACTGGTTGCGGCGGGGACACCGGCTGCATGGCATTCTTTTCCGGCCCAGAGGGCGAACAGGGCCGCGGCCAGCCATCTCAAGTGTCCGGACCGGTTGGGCCTGATGTGGTTTCTCATTTCTTTGTTCATGTATATTCCTTTCTTTATTTATATCCTCTCCGAAGTGCTGTCTGCAAAGATAGTGTGGTTTACCGGTTTTTCAAAATTTTTGTTTCGGAAACGGAGGAGGACGCATTTCCGCGCTGGTTTTCCGGTTCGGCAAGCAAGGCCTTCGTCTGCCTGTACAGCTTGTATGGCGGACTGTCGGTTGGCCGGTGTGCAGGGAGCGGGGTAAGTTGTGCGGTTGAATCCGTTCAAAGTCCGGGTATCCGGTCTTCCATTATGCGGTCGGCAACGCAGGCGAACCGGGGACTTCGGCTTCACCCATACGCAAGCGGAGGGAGATGTGCGGTGTGGATACCGGCACATTCCCCCTCCCGTGCGTAACTGTGTAAGGCGGACAGCAGACGGCATGCCCCACCTGTCTGTTCCGAACTATAACTTTGCTTTTACATTATTCTGCCGTGATTTCAATAACGCGGCTGTAGAGCTTGTTGCCCGTGAACAGGTTCAGTCCGACGGTCATCAGGTAGTCGCCGGAGAACACTCTTCCGTTACCCTCAAGCCAAGAGCCTTGCCCTGGCATCATGTTGATTTCATTCACTCTGTATTGACGGTTGGCATCCAATCCTTCCAGACGTACAGGGAGCAGTTGCTCGCCGTAGCGCGGATAGACATCGAATGCGAATACCACGGCTGTCCTTTTGTCCTTGCTGACGAACTGGGCCGAGGCGTGGTTGCCAGAGTAGGGAGACACTAAGCGGTAGAGGTCACCCTCCATGATGGCCGGACGCAACCGCTTGTAGTTCTTTACGGCTTCCTGGCAGTAGGTCAGGTCATCTCCGCTCATGTCTGTGAGTTTGATGTCGAAGCCCAGTTTGCCCATCATGGCCACATCGGTGCGGAACTTGATACTGGCGTCTTTGTTCCAAGTCGTTACGTGTGCGCTCATGGTCTTGGCCGGATAGAGGAACGAGTAGCCGTATTGGATGAACAGGCGTTGGGTGGGGTCGGTGTTGTCGCTGACCCAGAACTCCGTAAAGTAACGCAATGCCTCATAGTCGATACGGCCGCTGCCGCCGGAGCAGAGCATCATCGGCAAGTCGGGGTATTTGGCCTTGATGCGGTCAAGCACCTTGTACAAGCCGCGCACGTAATCTACGTACAGATGGGTCTGCTTGTCCTTCAGATACGGCGAATAGATATTGGTGATGGGGCTGTTGCAGTCCCACTTGAAGTAGGCGATGGGCAGAGTCAACCAGCAATATGGTGTTTAGCAATCCTTCGAGCCTTATTATGGCGGAATAAGCAGACACGTGGGCGGAATATTATGAAACGATGTACACCTACCATATTATGGAAATCAAACGCGGAAACAAAATCAACGAGCAATCCGACGGGGAATATGTGGGCATTGATGAGGAACACTGTAATATTGATGCGGTGAACGGTTTTGTACATACGATTACGGGAATGCTGGTGTATAACGAAAATGTGATGAACGATGACATGTTGTACAAGCGTATGCGTTTTGATGTCTATTCTGTCATTTCCCAGTTGACCAATAACAATATACGCTGGAACCTGCTAAGCGTGGAGGACGCGGGCGGTTATACGATGACCATCGACTTCTGCGGTGAGTATTTCACTTATAATGACACGGGCATCCGCATCAACGCGCTGGACAGGAGCGGCACTACGGTGAAATGCGTGGTAAACCATTCCGCTTCAGCCGCCGGGTA
>CAZGSE010000077.1:0-4458 GCA_964528135.1 uncultured Paraprevotella sp.
CAATCCTTTATGTTTGAGACATTCATTTTCTATGTTTGTTGAATTTCTTCCTGATTATGTCCATGACTTTCCTTATAACTTTTTCGCGTTCATGTCTATTAAAGCCGATGTAATATCCCAAGACTGTTGTTGACATGACCGAAAGAAAACAAACGGCAAAGAATCTTACCGCAACTGCGTTTATTTCCGAATAAGCCAACGCGGGCAGAATAACCGACAGGACAGTAACCGCATATACCCGCATTGTGACGCTTTTCAGGAATCTGGTCATAGGGAAATTCATGATGCGCACAAGCATGTAAAGACGTGCGATATGACATACAAACTCTACGGCAAATGCTATGGTCATCGCCCAATAGGGTTCAGCCCCTAACCTGAACGCCGTGTAGACAATCGGCAGGGTGAGCAACGATATGCCGCCAACAACAATCTGATAGTCGCGGACTTTCCCCGAAGCATGCATGGAAACAACCAAAGGATTGGACAGGGTGTTCAGCAAGGCGGTCAATATCGCAAGGCGGAGGAATATGGCGGTGTAGTCAGGGACTTCCTTCAGCCATATCCCCAACACCAACGGGGCTTCAACCGCGACAGGAAGGGATAAAGTCAACAGGAGGATGTAAGACATCTTCGCGCCCCAGAACACCAGCCTGTACATATCCTCCCGGTCATCCACAGCGTAGCTCTTTATTATCTGAGGGTTCATCGCCATCTGGAAATTGCTTACAAAACCGTTCAGCTTGCCCAGTACCTGATAGGCAATTCCACGCGCGGCGTTGACAGCAGGGCCGAAAAAGATATTAAGCACAATGTTCACGCCCTGCTCCTTTGCCACGCCGGAAAGTGAACCGATCAGGTTCCACCCCACAAAAGAAGATACGCTCCTGCCATATTCACGATTGAAGCGGCCTGTGTAACGGCATTCGGGGAAGTTGCGCCTGCAGTACAGATAATAGGCCATAATCAACACGACCTGTGCCAGGGCCATAAATACCGAATAGACAACAAGACGGTCGAATGGAATAACTGCGATGACATAGCAAATGGCCAGTTTCAATACGGCATCGACAATGCTGAAATAAGCAAATGCCGACATTTTCTCATAAGCTACCAAAGCTCCGGTGTAAGGAACAGAAACGACATTCAACAAGAATACAAACAGGGATAGCTGGAACGTCCAGTTGGCGGCCTCGTACCTTTCCGCCGGGAAATTCATGTGTTCGTTCAGGAACCAGACACCGATGGTTTCACCCACTGCCAGAATTACGAAGGCAAGGAATATGTGGATTGCGAGCATCGTACCGAATATTCCCTTCACATCCCCGTCGGTGCCCTTGCCTATCTCGAACGACAGAAAACGCTGGGTGGCGGTCGTCATGGCTCCACTGATTACGGAAAACATCGTCACAAACCCTCCAACCACATTGTATATGCCGAAATCAACCGCGCCGAGCTTGTCCAGAATGACACGGCTCGTATAAAGCCCTATCGCCATCATGAACAGCATACGCACGTAAAGCAGCAGCGTGTTCTTGGCTATGCGCTTATTGTTTGAAGTTGTGTCAGGCATTCTGAAATAAGAAGTTGTGTTTGCGCCCTTTGGCAGAATTATATATTGCGCGGCTTCATTTTGTGCAAAATGACAGGGTACGGTCAAGCAGGGAGTTGCAGCCAATGTCGTGGCTGAGTATGCCGGTTTGCAGCCCCGTTAAACTTAAGTATTCCTGCCAATGATGGCAGCCGGAACGGTTTTCACCGACAAATGTTGCAAACGGATTGAGTCCGTAAATGCTGCCTTTTATACTATATCAAATCGCTTATCTTTACTTCCTGTATCAGTCCATTCCAAGTATGCCGCGCCACGGTCAGGTTCAACGGGAAAGGAAGTCCGAGCATCCGCCCTATCTTTTTCAGGTTCCAGTTGATGTTGTGGATGGCCGCACCGTGCTGCCGCCACTGCCCTTGCGGGTATTCCGCCGTGATAAGCGGGAACAGGTAGGGAGTGTCGGGCTGTGCATATTTGTCCACTGTTTCCTGCAGGAAAGGTGTCCAACGGACGGCCTCTTCCTTGCCGGTCACTTTCGAGGTATAGGTGAGGAATCCGTCTTTTATACTGTCTTTGGTGAGGTAAAAGATGTCCCGTCCGGTCATGCCTTTGGTGAACACGGCGAACAGGAAGAGGTCGCGGGCAAAGACAGCGGAAGAGTGAAGTCCGCTTATGTCCATGTAACGCAGCCGTATCACTTCCCTGGGCGTGAGTCTGTCTTTTCCTTTCTTTACACGGTAGCTTACATCTACGCCATCGAAGGGATGGTTTTCGCGGGTCACGCCGTCCGCCACCGCCAGCCGGTACACCCGTTTCAGGCTGCGGACATAGAGCGAGACGGTATTGCGCCCCAGTTTCTGGTTCTCCAGCCAAGTATGGTAGTTGCGTACCAGCAGCGAATCGAACTCCTTGAAGGGTATCTCGTTCTTGCCAAGATAAGTGACAAAACGCTTGATGTATCCTTTCAGTTTGATTGCCGCATCGTAACGTCCTTCGTCCTGCAGTTTCTTGATGTGGTAGTTGGCGTAAGCAATGAAACCGGCTCCTTCATCCGCAGGCAATGGCAGGGACGCCGCCCGTATCTTTTCCTGTTCGTTATCCACCTTCTATCGCAATGATTACCATTCAAATCGCCCCTGTTTATTCATGCAGCCATACCGTCCGCAGATACCTCCGCCATATGGCGAGGTGCACGGTGGTGTTGATTTCCTTACATATGCTGACACACGTTTCTGTCAACTCATCTTTGGCCTCGGCCATGCCGCCAGCCGTTGCAGTGATGGCAAAAACATCCAGCGTCCCATTTCCTGTCCGGAAGTCCTGTATGGCCTTTACACGAGAACCCGCGTCTGTCAATACCCTATATAAGGTGGGCGCATAATTGCGGAAAGAACCGATGAGTTTTTCTTTCGTACCCACGTATTTGCCATCCCCGCACCGGACGGTCCCGCCCACCAGCTTCTCATTGGCCTTTCCCGCGGTCAGGAAATATTCCCGGAGGAAACCGTCCCAGTTGGCGAAGAGGGTGCATCCGTCATTCTCCCCGTCCCGCAAGACACCGATATGGGCATAGTAAGTGGTACTGGCTGTACCGTTCTTTCCTTCCGCGGGGTAATAGACTTCCTCCGTAATCTCAACCTTGCGGATGATTTCCGTGAAACCTTCGTGCCGAAGCTCCGCCTCCTCCCGGTCCGCTTCCATTTCCACGCCCGCCGTCGGGGTGAGGAACGGACGGAGCGTAAGCTGGTTCCAAGTCCGCTCCACGTACCCAGGGTTGTCATGTTCGTAACGCGCAAGGTTGAGGATGAGTCCCGCCTCCTTGCCCGTCATTTGGGACAGGTGCCGGCTCAAGGCGGCATCGCCTTTCTTGTAGAGGTCCTTGCAGAGGGCGGTCAACGAGGGTTTCAAAGCCAGTCTGCCGATGATGTCATGGAGCATGGGGAGCGTCCGCCCGCCATAGCCGCAGGCCTGCAGAAAGCCGGTGAGGATGTCCACGGCACGACCTTTTTCCGTGCCGATGGAAAGCCGGTCGCACTCCGTGTTGTGCAGGCGGACCACGTGGAGATCCCAAACGTTGGGATAAGAAACCGTGAGATAGCCGCCCGGTTCAAAGCCACGTACCCGGAACACCAGCCGTTTTTCCCGGCGGAAACGGCAGACATACCCTTCGCAACCCGCCAAAGGGCCGTCTATGACGCGGACGATCTCGTTCGGCTCGTCTGCTTTGACATTGAAAGCGTAATCCGTGTAAGGGCGTTCAAGTACGACCACCTTGTCGGCATAGTTTTCGTTGTAGTCCCGAAAAGCGCGCATCTGTTCTTCGGGAACCACCAGCATGCGGGTCCTTTCCCCATTTTCCTTCTTACGCTCATATTGCACATCGCCCATAAAGGAATGTCCTTTCATGAAATCCACCAATGAACTTTGCGTCGCAAGAACAAATACGATCCCCGCGAACAGGGGAACCTGACGGTCATCGCCGTTATGCCGCACATTGACTGTGGTATGGGTTGGCGCATAGACCTCAAGGATGTTACGGGTCTTAGCTTTCTGCTTTTCCAAAAGCGACACCAATTTACCCTCTTGGTGGGGACGGGTACGTACAACATACCAATGGTAATCCACATGGTTGAGCTTGTCGGAAATCATAAGACGGGGGAGACAAGAGGCTAAGGCATTCTTCTTGTTCCTCTCATGACAAACGCATGAGAGTTATAGAACACCTTGTTCCAGGTATAACGGCGGCATTCCGGACGAATCTCAACAGCAATAGGCCACCGTTGTTATGTGATGGGAAAAGCAAAGCGCAACGCGCTTCAATACAAATGCTTCCATATCACGAAATTCTATAATTCAATCGATTATATCGCTTCTGAATCGCCGCTTTATTATAGTCTCATAATATGAAGCGG
>CAZGSE010000078.1:0-4146 GCA_964528135.1 uncultured Paraprevotella sp.
ACTATAATTTGGTAAACAAACAATACTTATTAAAGTCAAAAGTAAGAAAAGCGAGTGTACCACGCCTTTCACGCAGTGCTGTTGAAAAGATAGAAATTCCTCTACCACCAATCGAAGTACAGAACGAAATAGTCCGTATCCTCGATAAGTTTGCCAGTCTTGCAGCGGAGCTGCAAGCGCGGCAAAAGCAGTATGAGTATTATAGAGATAAACTGTTAACATTTACTAAAATAGGGGTACACAAGGCGTAACGTGGATGAGAATGAGTAAGATAGGAAGTTTCTTTGGTGGACTTTCTGGTAAATCTAAAGCTGATTTTGGCAATGGAAATTGCAAATACATTACCTATATGAATGTTTATAATAATTTGGAAACCGATTTGAATACAAATGATTTGGTGTTCATCAGAAGTGGTGAAAAACAAAATAAACTTGCATTGGGCGATGTACTATTTACTGGTTCTTCTGAAACACCTGAAGAATGCGGTATGTCTTCTGTGATATGTAAAGAGCCATCAGAAAAGATATACTTAAATAGTTTTTGTTTTGGTTATAGGCTTAATGATACCACCATGTTCAATCCACATTTTACGAAACATCTATATCGCTGTAACCAAATGAGAAAACAAATTATGAAAACTGCAAATGGGGTCACGAGATTCAATGTTTCGAAAAGGAAGTTTGGAAATATAATGATACCTATAATATCTATTGATGAGCAAGAACGCATAGCCGCCATCCTCGACCGTTTCGAGCGGTTGACTACCGACTTGCAGGCTGGACTTCCTGCCGAAATAAAAGCACGGCAGCAGCAATACGAATACTATCGTGACCGACTGCTGACATTCAAACGTAAAACCGCATAATTGATAAGCTATGGCAGAACAGTATGACATAGTTTCACAAAACACCCAATCGACCGTGGTTTCCCATTATGAGAAGCCCAACGTAGTTTGTGAGACATCTTACCAAAGTGAACAAGACTTGGAACGTGACCTTATTGAGAGGTTACAACGCCAAGGTTACGAGTATTTGCCTATTCACCAAGAAGCGGAACTGGTTGCCAATCTGCGCCGACAAATCGAGCGGTTGAACAATTACCAATTCACAGATGGGGAATGGCAACGCTTCTTCAAAACTGAAATAGCCAATGAGGGCAAGGGTATCGAGGATAAGGCTTTCACTATACAACAAGACCCAGTGAAAACATTAAGGCTGGACGATGGCACAGACCGAAACATCAAACTCATTGACAAAAAGGACATCCATGCCAACTTCACACAAGTCATCAACCAATATGAGGTGAACGATGGCACTCATCCCAACCGATATGATGTGACCATCCTTGTAAATGGCCTGCCATTGGTACACATCGAATTGAAACGTCGGGGCGTATTGCTAAAAGAGGCTTTCAACCAGATAAACCGTTACGGGCGTGATTCGTTTTGGGCAGGAAACGCATTGTTTGAATATGTTCAGATATTTGTCATCAGCAACGGCACGGAAACAAAATACTACAGCAACACCACACGCCAAAGCCATATCAAAGAACAGAGCAAAGGAAAACCGAGCAAGACGCGCACATGCAATTCCTTCGAATTTACCAGCTATTGGTCGGATGCCGGAAACATCATCTTGGGTGACTTGGAGGACTTTACGGCCACATTTTTCAGCCGCCACACGCTGCTTAATGTGCTGACCCGCTTTTGTGTGTTTACCGAACAAAAAATCCTCATGGCCATGCGCCCTTATCAGATAGCAGCTACAGAACGCTTGCTGAACCGCATCGAGGTGGCGCACAACTCACGATTGTATGGCACACGGAAAGCCGGAGGATATGTCTGGCACACCACAGGGTCGGGCAAAACGCTCACCTCGTTCAAGGCAGCACAGCTTGCCACGAAATTTTCCTACATCGACAAGGTGCTCTTTGTAGTTGACCGCAAAGACCTCGACTACCAGACCATGAAGGAATATGACCGTTTCCAAAAGGGGGCGGCCAACGGCAATACATCTACTAAAGAATTAGAGCGACAAATTGACAATCCGAAGAGCAAGATTATCATCACTACCATCCAGAAACTTTCTACATACGTCAAGAGAAATCCTCAAAGTGAGTTTTACAAAAAAGAGGTGGTGATGATTTTCGATGAATGTCATCGCTCGCAATTCGGCGACATGCACCGGCTCATCACCAAGCGATTCAAAAAATACTATCTGTTCGGGTTTACCGGTACACCTATCTTCGCTGAAAACATCTCGGCAGGCAGAGGCATTTACAAGACCACAGAAGATGTATTTGGCTACCGCATACACACTTATACGATAGTGGATGCAATACGCGATCACAACGTGCTTCCTTTCCGCGTGGACTACGTAAAGACGATGAAAGAGAAAGAAGATGTAGAGAACAGCAAGGTATGGGATATCGAGCGTGAAAAGGCATTGCAAGACCCGCGACGCATACACAACGTGGCGCAATACATACTTGAACATTTCGACCAACAGACCAAACGTGGCAAGGCTTATTCTTTCAGTCTGCTTACCAACGTCAAAGAAATTGCCGCCGACAAGAAGAAAACAGTGGAAGAACTGCGTGTAAAGACAAAAGTCAGCGGATTCAACAGCATATTTGCCGTGCAGAATATACCTTGTGCCAAGCTGTATTACTTGGAACTGAAACGCCTGATGGAACAACTTCCTGAAAACAAGCGCTTGAAGATAGCTACCATTTTCAGCTACGCTCCCAATGAGCAGGATGCGGAAGACGGCGACAGGGAAGAAAACAGCGACAGCACAGAAGGACTTGATGCCAATAGCCGTGAATTTCTTGAAATGGCCATTGCGGACTACAACAAGATGTTCGGCACCAGCTATGACACTTCAGCTGACAAATTCCCCAATTATTATAAGGATGTATCTCTCCGAATGAAAAACAGGGAGATTGACATCCTCATCGTTGTAAATATGTTCCTTACTGGGTTCGATGCGACTACGCTTAACACTCTTTGGGTGGACAAAAACTTGCGTTATCACGGGTTGTTGCAATCTTACAGTCGTACCAACCGCATATTAAACTCCATCAAGAGTTTCGGAAATATCATCTGTTTCCGTAATCTTGAGGATGCCACTAACAAATGTCTTGCCCTTTTTGGTGACCCGGAAGCGAAAGGCATTACCATCCTTAGGCCGTTTAAAGATTATTTCTATGGCTACACGGATGAAGACGGGAAGCATGTAAAGGGGTATAAAGACTATTTGGATGAATTGCAGGCTAATTGGGAGGCTGGAGCTTTGCCTTTGGGTGAAAAAGCGGAAAAAGCCTTTATTCGGTTGTTTGGCACAATACTCAAAATGCGTAACCTGCTTAACTGCTTCGACCAATTTGCAAAAGCCGACTTAATTTCAGACAGGGATATTCAGGATTACACCAGCGTTTATCTGGACTTGGCCGACAAATACCACCGTGAAAGTCATGGCAAGGAAGATATTTGTGATGACATTGTTTTTGAAATGGAACTGGTAAAACAGGTGGAAGTGAACATTGACTATATTCTATATCTTGTACGACAGTACCATGACGGTCATCAGCAAGATATGGAAATCCGCCTGAAAATTAGCAAGTCGATTGATTCCAGTCCAGACTTGCGAGACAAGAAAGAATTGATTGAAAAATTCATCGACTCTCTCACGCCAAGCGGAGATGTGGATTCGGAATGGAAGCAGTATGTTAATAAGGAAAAACGGCAACAATTTGACCAAATCATTGAAGAAGAACATTTGAAAAAAGAGAAAGCCTTGGAGTTTATAGAAAACGCATTTCAACGTGGCTATGTACCTGAAGGCGGCATTGAGCTTGACAGCATTATGCCTCCAATAAATCCTTTCGACAAAGCAGCTAACCGACAAGGAAAAATACGGATAGTGCTTGAACGAATAAAAGCATTCTTCAACAAATTCTTCGATATATCCAACGGAGATTTTGCTGAATAACAGTCTTTCAAAATTCAGGAGGGGAATCTGGATGTATTTCATAAATCCGCTTCTGATATTTTTATGCGATTGTGATTAGAGTAATTGGTGTATAGATTAAACCCAAATCGGTCATTAGGATTTCACAGTGTTGTAAGGCAGTGAGAAAACCTTC
>CAZGSE010000079.1:0-4042 GCA_964528135.1 uncultured Paraprevotella sp.
ACACGGGGCGGAAGCTGTAATCCGCCCGGGGAATGTGGCAGACAAGCAGGTAAGCTCCTTCTACCTCGGCAACATCCACATCCGATTCATGCGGTAGGCATACGCTTACCTCTCCGCGCAGGCGCAGTTCCAGCTTGCGCAAAGACCCGCCCACCGGCAAGGAGGGCCGGCAAACGGCCTGGACTTGCGGGCAAGGAACGGGGAAGCCTATGCCATGATTCCGGGGCCGTCCCCCAACCGCACAACCGCCGTGCACAGCCGGGCGATTGTTTCCCGGTGGCTGACCAAGATGAGCGTTTTCCCTTGCAAACGCCCGGAGAGGCGTTGCAGGAGCAGCTTCTCGGTTTCATCGTCCAACGCGGAGGTAGGTTCGTCCAGCAATAGGATGCCCCCGGGGCGCAGCAGGCCGCGGGCGATGGCGACGCGTTGCGCCTGCCCCTCGCTCAATCCCGCGCCTTGTTCCCCGCAAGGCGTGTCAAGCCCTTCCGGCAGGGAAAACACGAAATCGGCAGCCGCCGTGTGGAGCGCCGAACGTAATTCTTCTTCCGTGGCACGGGGATTCCCCATCAGGAGGTTGTCGCGGACAGTGCCGCTTACCAGCGTGTTGCCCTGTGGCACGTATGAAAGGTTGCAGCGGGTGAGGGGCGAAGCCACGGCTTCCCGTTCCCGGTCATAGAACCTGATTGCTCCCCCGCCGGGCTGCAGCAGGGCCAGTATCAGTTTTATCAGCGTGCTTTTGCCCGCGCCCGTTTCGCCCACGATGGCCGTCAGGCTGCCTGGCCGGAAGTCGTAGGTGAAACCGTCAAGCACTTTCCTTTTGCTGCCCGGATAGGCATACGTGAGGCCACTGATACAGACACCCGGAGTGCCGGACAGCCGTATGGGGTCGCCTTGCTGTTCCAGGGGCAGGTCTGCCAGTTCGGCCAGCCGTTCCGTGGAAGTGAAAACATGGATAAAGGCAGGAATCTGACGGCTCAGGTCCACCATCGGGCGTTGCACCTGCGCCACCAGTTGCAGGAAAGCGGCCATCATGCCGAATGTCACGCTGCCGTCCCGCAACCCCGACACGCCCCACAGGAAGGCGACGGCATAACCGGCCATGAACCCCGCCTGAACCATTGAGCGGGAAAAGACCGACAGGTCAGTGCGGCGCATCGTCTTGTCTTGCAAAACCCCTTGCAGGGTGGCAAGCCTCAGGATGCTCCGGGCCGTGTATTCCAAGGTCCGTATCAGGACGCGGTGTTGCAGGTTCTCCTGCATGTGCCCTTGTATAAGGCTGTCCGTGTCGCGGATGTCACGCGACATCTTGCGCATCTTCCGCACGTACCCCTTGCTGAACAGCAAGGCCACGGGCATGATGGACACGAGGATGCCCGCAAGCCGGGCGTCCAGCCGGGAAAGGAACCACAAGGCCCCGGCCAGCTGCGCAAGGGTGATGGAGACGGCGGGGACGGTGCGGCACAAGGCGTCGCTCACCGTCGCCACGTCTTCTTCCAGCCGGTTGAGCATGTCCCCGGTATGGAGCGTGCCGCGCCCTGCCCAGCAGCTTCCCAGCAGGCGGGCGAACAACCCGCGGTGCAGCTCGTTGCGCAGCCTGATTTCCGTCCGGGCGGCCAACCGGCTCCGGGTGGCGGACAGCAGCAGCTGCCCGGCCAGGCAGGCGGCCAGCCAAACGGAAAAAGCCCCGAGGGAATCGCCGGATTCCCCCGTGGCTATGTCTATCAAGTGCTTGCACACATAGACAAAACACAAAGAGAGGCAGGCGTACAATACGCCTGCGGACGTGCAGCAGGCAATGGCCATGCGGAATTTCCCGGAGGCATTCCACAGCCATCCCACACAGTCGTTGGTTCGCATGGTGGACAAGTATTATCGGTTTAGCGGGCTACGCTTCGTTTCCGGCGCAGCCTGCAAATGAAAAGCAAGTAACGGCGCACGGGCAGCAACCACCGCCAGAGCGTCGCCCGGCGTCGTTCCGCAAGGGACGCGCACTCCACGGCGCGCCCGCCGCGCAGGATCAGGGTCGCCTTGCCCAGCACGTCGCCCTTCCGGCACCGCTCCGTGCCGTGCAGGTTCCCGTCGCCCATAAGGGTCAGGCCGTTGCCTCCCATCCTGTAAATCCGGTGCAGCACATACCCTTTCCCGGGTATATGGGCCAGGACTATGTCCCCTACTTCCATGGTGTCCGGCTTCCCCAACACCACGTCGTCCCGCCCGTCCCTTATGAACGGGAACATGCTGTCCCCTTTCGCCTTTATGGTGACATTGTATCCTTGGGACAGCATGCGGGCGGCCTCGGTGAAAAACGAATCGTTGTCCAGCAACAGTTTGCTTGGTCGCATGGCTAAAGTACAAGGATGCCGGTGGCAGACGCCCCTCCGGCCATCGGTTTGGGTGGTTTGGATATTAAAAATCCCATTCCCCCGCCACGTGTGGCCGGGGGAACGGGATTGCAGGCAAGGCGGGCAAACGGGCGGGGATCATGATATGTAATGCCGTATTGCCCTACCCGCCCGGATGCCCCTGCCTCCTGCTTGGGGATGGAAGACCTTACTCGCTTCGCGTGATGACCGCACGGCTCATGCGCGGGTCGTCGTAGAACATGTTGTCCACGCCGCCCTTGTAGTCAATCTCCAGCTGCGACCTGCTCACGCCGAACTCGTTGACAAGGCAGTCATACACGGCTTCCGCACGTGCCTTGCTCAGGCGTTCGTTGCCCTTCCTGCTGCCCGTCCCGGCATCGGCATAACCGGTGATGGTGTAGACCGTGTTCGGGTCGCCCTGCTTGATGGCCTCTGCAAACATGCCGAGGTTCACGCGGGCCTCGTTCGACAGGTTGCTCTTGTTGATCTGGAACGTCACGAAGTTGGCCGAAGCAAGCTGCTTCACGATGACTTCCTTTTCCTTGCCGCGTTGGGCAAGTGCTTCCTGCAGGCGGGCATTCTCTTCGGCCATCCGGTTGATGCGGTCGCGCAGGGCGTTGAGCTCGCCGTTGTTTTGGATCGTGCGGGTAACGGTCTTGCTCCGGTTCCAGCCACGTTGCTTGAACTTGTAGGTCAAGCCGATGGTGGCGGTAAACATGCCCTCGCCGCCGCGGCCGCCTGCCTCGCCGTCGAAATTGTCATCCACAAGCGTGCCGCGCAGGTCGAGGTTCAGGTCAAGGGCCGAGCAGAGGCGGAACGTGTTGAGCAGGCCGAAATGACCGGAGATGTCCGTGGCAGACGGGTCGTCCGACGTGTGCATCACGCCGAGACCGCCGTAGGCACTGATGTTGTAAAAGCGGTTCTCCTTATAACCTCCTATCAGATTCGTCAGGTTGAACAGCGCATCTGCATGGAAGTTGAAGTAACCGAACTTCTGCTTCTCAAGCCAATAGCCGTTGCCGCCCTTGCCCGGCACATCCTCGCCGGTGCTGTGTGCCAGCGCGCCTTTCTGCGTGGCACCCTTTATCTTCAAGCCGCTGTACATCAGGCGCACGCCGATGCCCGGGGTGAACCACTTGCCCACGGCGATGTCCAGTGCGGGCGAAAGGCGTTTGCCGAACGAAGCCTGCCGGTCGTGGTCGCCGAAATAGATCTGCGCGCCGGCCCCGGCACTGATAAACCAGTTGTCCCAGAAACGGTTGGTCTCCACCTTGTATTTGTCGTCACTGTATGTCACTTCCTCGGTAACGTCTGCGCCATTCGCAGTCTGTGCGAGGAGGGGTGTTGCGGCCATCGACAATGCGACAGCCGCCAGGAAAAGTTTGTCCTTCATATCAATATTAATCTGATGATTAAACTGCATATTTTTTATTGTTATCAGCACGTCAGGCTATTGCCTGTGTTGTCACTCCTTGGTGCGCAAGGGGAAGCTGAAGTTGTTCTGTATGATCAGGCTTGGAAGGGCAATGCCTGCATCGTTCGAGCCGATATAGTCCATCATCACGATACCCAACGGGCCGGTGGTGTTGTTTTGGGTGGCATCCAATAAATAGTTATAGACCCTCGTATTCATGGCCTCGTTATATTCACTGAAATTACCTCCGTTGCCTCCACCGCTG
>CAZGSE010000080.1:0-3820 GCA_964528135.1 uncultured Paraprevotella sp.
GGGAAATTGTACAAAGAACCGGCAAATACAGCGACTGGCATCTGGACATCTTCGGGCAAGGGGAATGGAAAGGGATGTTACAGAGGATGATAACGGACAAGGATCTGCAGGAAAACACACGCATCAACCCTCCTGTCAGGAACATCGGGAGGGAATATGCCGGAAGCTCCATGCTGGTGATGAGTTCCCACTATGAGGGCTTCCCAATGGTGATGATCGAAGCGATGGCGTGTGGCCTGCCTGTTGTTTCTTTTGATTACAGGTGCGGCCCGAAAGACATCATCAGGCATGGCGAAAACGGCCTGCTGGTTCATGACGGCGACATAGACGGCCTGGCTGAAGCCATGATGGAAATAATGGATGACGAGGCTTATCGGAAGATGTTGTCCGTGAATGCGCGGAAAGTCGTGTCCACCTATTCGGAAGAGGCCGTCATGGGCAAATGGATAGACCTGTTCAGGTCATTGACCGAAAGATGAAGAAACTACTTCAGATAAATCCGGTGCTCCGCACGTCCACCTCGACGGGGCGCATCATGCAGGAGATTGGCGAACTGGCCATGCAGAACGGCTGGGAAAGCTACATCGCCTACGCGAAAGGACGCGACGGCATCATGCCCTGCCGCTCACGCATCGTTCCTGTGGGCGGAAGATGGAGCACGGCGTGGCACGGAGTGGAAACCCGCCTGTTCGACCGGCACGGACTGGCCTCCACGGAAGCGACCCGGAATTTCATCAAACAAATAGAAGAAATACATCCCGATGTTATCCACATCCACAACATACACGGCTATTTCCTGAACTACAAGGTGCTGTTCGATTACCTGTCGCATTGCGGCATTCCCGTGGTATGGACGGTACACGACTGCTGGCTCTATACCGGCCACTGCTATTATTATTCATACGTGGGATGCGGAAAGTGGCAGACGGGTTGCGGCAACTGTCCGCAACGGAGGGAATTTCCCGCCAGCCTGCTTTTCGACCGGAGCGCACGGAACTACGCGGACAAGAAGTCGGCATTTACGTCCATGCCGGAAGGCAGTATGGTCATTGTTCCCGTATCCGACTGGATAAGGGGCGAGATGAAGAAGTCTTTCCTGAAGGATTGCGAGTTCCGGGTTATCCGCAACGGCATCAATCTTGACACGTTCCGTGTTTGCGATACGCAGGAAGTAGTTGCGAAATATGGACTGGAAGGGAAGCATATACTCTTGGGCGTGGCCAGCATCTGGAGCAGGGAAAAGGGTCTGGACGATTTTATCAGTATGGCCGGAATGCTGAAAGCCGATGAAGTCATCGTGCTTGTAGGCATCAAGCCCCGGGAGAAGAAACGGCTGCCCCGCAACATTGTAGGGATTGCCCGGACGGAAAACGTACACCAGCTTGCCGGACTGTATTCGGCTGCCGACGCTTTCGTCAATCCTACCTGGCAGGACAACTACCCGACGGTCAATCTGGAGGCGATAGCCTGCGGCACGCCGGTCGTGACCTACCGGACGGGAGGAAGCGTCGAGTCGGTTACACAAGAGACCGGTTTTGTTGTAGAGCAGGGAGATGTCAGCGGTCTGCTGGATGCATCCCGTGCCATCATTCAACGCGGCAAAGCATATTACCGGCCATTGTGCCGTGAACATGCCTTGAAGCACTTCAACAAGGAAGACCGCTATGCCGACTATATCCGCCTGTATGATGAACTAATGGTACAGCACTGAATTAATCTATGCACACAAAAAGTCTGAAAATATTGCAGTTGGGCAAGTTCTACCCCGTCCGTGGCGGAGTGGAGAAGGTCGCGTATGATTTGACAACCGGACTGTCCGGACAGGGGGTGGATTGCGACATGATGTGCGCCGCCGATCACGGCGACAGCCGGACCGTCACCATCAACGGCCATGCGAAAGTCATCTGCTGCCGCACATGGGTCAAGGCAGCCGCCACCATGATTGCCCCGGCCATGATTTCCGCCTTGCGGAAGATGTGCAGGCAGTATGACATCATCCACGTGCACCACCCGGACCCGATGGCGTGCCTCGCTTTGTTCCTGTCCGGGTATAAGGGGAAGGTCATCCTGCATTGGCACAGCGACATCCAGAAGCAGAAATACCTCCTGCAGTTGTATCAGCCACTGCAGTCGTGGCTGCTGCGCCGGGCAGACCTGATTATAGGAACGACACCCGTCTACCTGTCCGAATCCCCCGTTCTGCAAAAAGTACAGGACAAGACGGCTTGCCTGCCGATAGGGGTGGAAGCGATGCACCCGGACAAACAGGCTGTGGATGCGATAAAACAAAAATATCCGCACAGGAAGATCGTGTTCTCGCTGGGCCGTCTGGTCGCCTACAAGGGATATTGCCATCTGGTTGCCGCCGCAAAACACCTGACGGACGATTATATCGTGCTTATCGGGGGAACCGGCGCACTCAGGGACGAACTGCAGAAGGAAATCGAAGAACTGGGTTTGCACGGGAAAGTGGAACTGCTCGGCCGCGTCAGCGACGAGGATTTGCCGGCCTACTACGGTGCCTGCGACGTGTTCTGCCTGAGCAGCGTGCAGAAGACGGAGGCTTTCGGCATCGTGCAGATTGAGGCCATGTCGTGCGGCAAGCCCGTGGTTGCCACCGACATCCCGCAGTCGGGCGTGGCATGGGTGAACGCCCACGGGGTTTCCGGACTGAACGTGACTCCCGGCAACGCACGCGAACTGGCAAAGGCCATCAGGTACATCGCGGAAGACGGGGCCACTTACAGGAAATATTCCGAAGGCGCGGCAAGAAGATACCGCGACCTGTTCACCAGGGAAAGAATGATCAGGAAATGTATGGAAATATATAGGAACGTATAAAAATATATCGGTATGGAAATGAATGAAGAAACATTATTACTGGCCCGGAGCCGGGAAACAGAGCGGAAAACAGACTGGGAAGAAGAGCGTTGTTACCGGGAAGGAAGGATGTCGGCAACGGAATGCATGGTCAAACGGGCGTTTGATGTCGTGGCAAGCCTGTTCGGGCTGCTGGTGACCTCGCCGGCCTTCCTGGTCATCTTTTTCCTTGTCAGGCGCGAAGACGGCGGCCCCGCCATTTTCAGGCAGGAGCGCATCGGGTATGGGGGAAAGCCCTTCATGCTCTACAAGTTCCGTTCCATGAGGGTGTCATCGGAAGCGGACGGCAAACCGGCACTGTGCAAAAAGGACGACGAGCGGCTGACCAGGATCGGCGGTTTCCTGCGCAGGCACCACCTGGACGAACTGCCCCAGCTGTGGAACGTGCTGAAAGGCGAGATGAGCTTTGTCGGCCCGCGGCCGGAACGCAAGTACTTCGTGGACCGGATCAAGGCTGTCGACCCGCGGTATGAGCAGCTCTACCAGATCCGCCCCGGCCTGTTCTCCCTCGCCACGCTGTACAACGGCTACACGGACACTCTGGAAAAAATGCTGGAACGCCTGCGGATGGACCTGCAGTACCTCCGCCAGCGCTCCCTGTGGCTGGACCTCAAGATCATCGTCCTCACCGTATTGTCCATCCTTTCCGGCAAGGAATTCTGAAACGCATTATGGAATCATACATCATCAACCCCCAAGGCGGCCTGAAACTGAGGAAAATAGGGCGGCAGCACGTCATCGTGAAAGCCTGTGACGGGAACGTGAACATGAGCAACGTGTACAGCCTGAACCGGACGGCCGCCGGACTGTGGGAACAACTGGAAAAGGGCAATTCCACCGTGGAAGGGCTGGCGGAGTGGCTGTGCGGCCGTTACGAGGTGGAAAAATCCGCCGCACGGCAGGACGTGGAAAGACAACTGGCCGAATGGGAAGGTTTCGG
>CAZGSE010000081.1:0-3756 GCA_964528135.1 uncultured Paraprevotella sp.
GAGTTTTTTAATATCCGCTCTTTATTGAAGTTGTCCGACATAAGTCCTGTGCTATGACCAAACCGGATTAAGCCCTGAATCCGTCAGTCGCATCAACAATTTGGAAGTAAATGTTTGGGCTGAAATCATTCGATTGAAAACAATGTCCTGATGCGTATCTGTTCCTGCCAAATCATACATTCCCCCGCGAAGCAACTTTTCCGCTTTCTTGCGTACCCCATCCCCATAAAGCCCGGCCAAGGAAAACAGGTTCAGTTGGAAACGGATGCCCATATCCTTCAGTCGTGCATAATGCGCATTATCCATATACACATACCGTTCCGGGTGTGCCAGCACGGGATGATAGCCTTTCGCCTGAATGCGGAAGAGGATGTCATACAGTCCCATCGATGGGTTGAAGAAACTGGTTTCCACCAGAAGGCAGTTTCGGTCGTTACCTATCGGCAGCAGGTCGCCTTTCTCCAGACGTTCCACGAACAGGTTGTCAAGCATGTTCTCTGAGGCAAGGTGCAGGGTGATGCTCCCCGCATAAGCCGCCTGTAGTTCGGCAAAGCGTTCGCGCAAACGGGCCGTTGTGTTGGGCATGTCTTCCATGATGTGCGGGGTGAGCCACACTTCCCGGATGCCCAATCGCTCATATTCGGCAAGTATCCGCAGGGCTTCGTCCATCGTCTGCACCCCGTCGTCCACGCCGGGCAGCAGATGGCAGTGACAGTCGGTGAACCCCCGGAGGAATCCGCTTTCCGCCAAGGTCTGCTTCCTGGCGAACGGCCACACGCCTTTAGCTATTGCCATGATGTCTCTTGTCGCTGTAACCATAGCCATAGCCGTAACCATGTTTCCTGCTTTCCGTCCCGTTTAGCAAGAAGCACATGTTCTTGTATTTCTTGTCGGTATAGATGCGTTCCAACACGGGCAACATGCTGCGCTCCAGCAGGCCGGCACGCACGATGAAGATAGTCCTGTCGACATACTGTTCTATGATCTGCGTATCGGCTATGACATCAACGGGAGGACAGTCTACAAACACGTAGTCGTAGCGCGTGCGCATGTCTGCCATAAGCCGGCTGAAACGCTCGTCATACAACAGCTCGGTGGGATTGGGAGGTATTGTGCCTACCGGCAGCACATGCAGGTTGGCATAGTCCTTGTATGCGGCTATGAGGCTGTCGACTTCGTTGACGTTTCCTGACAGGTAATCGCTCAATCCTTTTCTGGGCGACTCCACGTATGCAGAGGCGGAAGCCTTGCGCAAATCCCCGTCGATGACCAGCACCCTCTTGTCCCTCAGTGTCAGGCTGACGGCCATGTTCATGGCGATGAAAGTCTTGCCCGCACCGGGGTTGAACGAGGTGAGCAATATGACATTCAACGACTTATCCTTGCTTGTCATAAATTCCAGATTGGCGCGGAGCACGCGGAATGCCTCGTTCATAATGTTCCGATCCCCGGCTTTTACGACAACAAGCTGTTTGTCGGCCTGCTTTTTAGTCTTGTAGAACGGAATCTCGCCAATGAATGGCATTGTGAGTTTCTCAAGGTCTTTGTGTCCGTGTACGGTGGTGTTCGTCTTTTCGTGGAGCATGATGCAGGCAAAAGGTATTACCAACCCCAGCACCAAGGCTACGACCACTATGTTCCTGCGCCGTGGGGCTACCGGGGCGAAGCTGCCCGTGGGAGGTGAGATGAGCCGGGCGTTGTAGGCTGTGAACGCCTGCGAAAGCTCGTTCTCCTCACGTTTCTGCAACAGGAAGAGGTAGAGCGACTCCTTCACTTTCTGCTGTCTTCCCACTGCCTGCAAGTATTTGCTTTGGTTGGGGTTGGCTGCAATCTGGGCGGTGGTGCGTCTCATGTCGTTCTGCAAGCCGGCAATCTGCGTGTTGATGGAGGTTATCAGGTTGTCTATTGACACAATGATGGCATTGCGCATCTGTGCCAGCTGCCCGTCGAGGTCTACCACCAGCGGGTTCTTTTCGCTGCTGTTCGACACGAGGTTGTTGCGCTGAAGCTGGCGGGTGTTGAACTCGACAATCTGCTGCTCTATGCCCTCGCTCTCTATTCCGGAATTGGCGGGCAACAGCTGGTTTCGGTTGGTGTTGTCCATCAGGTGGCTGCGCACATAGCGAGCCATCGAAAGCTGGATGTTGAGAGCCAGGATTTGGTTGCTTGAAGACTGCGACTGCGACATGTAAAGGGTGGAGGCGGCTTCCACGTTGGGCAGGAGGTGCTCGCTCTTGAATGTGGATATGTCTTCATCCACATCGCCAAGCTCGCGCTCTATGATGCCAAGGCGTTCCGTTATGAATTGCGAAGTGCTGACGGTGATCTGGTTGCGGTCTTTCACCCAGTTCTCGTTATACACCGAAATGATGGTGTTGAGCACGTCTTCGGCACGCTGGATGGACACGTCGTTATATGAAAGGTTTATCACCGTGGCATCTTCCGACTGGAGCGTGGCCGAAAAGTTGTTCTTGCAGGCATCCGCAGCGTCATACAGGCTCGTGCGGGAAATGCTGATGGCCGGATATTTCTCCATGTCCGAATAATACGGCGTGGGGGAGATTACGATTTTCCCCAGAGGAACGTCTATCGTGTCGTTCATGCGGCTTTGCATCTTTTCGGGCAGGCTTATGCTCCCGTCGGCAGTCTCCAGTTCGGTAAGTTCGAGGTCTCCGCCTGGCCGGATGTGCAGCGTGAAAGACAGCGTGGCATTGTCTGCCCATCCTGATACGAACGTTGCCTTTACGGGAAGCGATGAGCCGTAGATGGTCTTGTCGTGGAAGGCTGCCTTTACTTTGTAGTTAACATCCAAGTCAAGCCTGTTTACCACTTCGTAGATGACCGACGGCGACTGTATTGCTATAAGCTCGTTGTTTACGTTGGTATTGGACTTCGCAAATCCCATGTCGGCAAACAGGGATGCCACGTCGCTTGACACGGACTGTCCTTTGCTTTCTTCCTTTATCAGCAAGGAAGCGGAACGTGTGTAGACAGGCGGGGTACACAGAATGTAGAATACTGCTATGCCTATGGCAATGAGTACGGATATGGCAAACCAGTACCATTTGTCCCGGCAGAGATAAAGAATGTCTTTGAGGCTTATGGAGTTGCTTGTGCCTTGCAGTTCCTGTAGAAACAGTCCGTTGGTTTGGTTCTTGTCCATGATTGTCATGCTGACGGAGATGAGGTTTCTGTCCCTTTTGTCAATTGAAGACGAGTATCCCGATGGAGGTGAGCAGCGATGCCAGGGAAACCCAGAATGAGGTGGAGCGCACGTTGTTGCCGTTCACGGTGGACTGGCGTGCCTTCACGCTGTTGGGCTTCACATACACCACGTCGTTCTGTTGCAGGTAGTATGCCGGCGAAGTATATACATGGTTTCCCGAGGTGAGGTTGATGCCATACACCCGCTGCACATCCCCCTCCTGCCGCAAGACCAGCACTTTGTAACGGTTTCCGTATATGGTAAGGTCTCCGGCCATGCTCAGGGCATCCAATATCGTCAGGCGATCCCTGTCGATGCTGAAACGCCCGGGATTGTTCACTTCTCCCAAGACGGATATGCACAGGTTCATAAATTCCACCGTCACAACGGGGTCTTTCACCAAACTGTCTGCAATGAGCCTGTCTTTTATGTACCGGGCTATCTCTTCCCTCTTCATGCCTGCCACGTGTATCTTGCCTATCACAGGGAAATCTATGTCTCCGTCGGCATTCACGGTATAGCCGGATATGCCCTGGCTGTTCCCGGTGGAG
>CAZGSE010000082.1:0-3539 GCA_964528135.1 uncultured Paraprevotella sp.
TTCAGGTGCGAGTGTTGAGAGACGTGCAGGTTCGAGTCCTGTTCTGGGCACAATCCACAGGAGAAGTTTTTCATCCGGAAAGGAGAGATGGCGGAATTGGTAGACGCGCTACTTTGAGGGGGTAGTGACAGTTATGTCGTGGGAGTTCGAGTCTCCTTCTCTTCACGAAGAGGAATGCTATTGGCAGACAGAAGCGAATGCGGAAATAGCTCAGTTGGTAGAGCACGACCTTGCCAAGGTCGGGGTCGCGAGTTCGAGTCTCGTTTTCCGCTCGACGGACAGCCGGTAAGCACCTCAGAGGCCCAGGTGGCGGAATGGTAGACGCGCTCGTTTCAGGTGCGAGTGTTGAGAGACGTGCAGGTTCGAGTCCTGTTCTGGGCACAATCTTTCCCCTTGCAGGGAAAGATTTTTTGTTTATCGGCAATTACACACGGTACCGGCAGGATAAACACCTCCCGTTTTCGGGCAAATCCAATGCGCTTCCGTTGACCAGGGACGTCCGGCAAATAGCATAAAAAAGAGGAAATGCCCGGAATACATACACATTCCAGGCACTTCCCTTTTTCCTAAACGCCTTACGGCAATTATTCAGCTACCACCTCAAAAGGAATCTCTACCGTGACTTCCTTATGAAGTTTCACCGTGGCAGTATAAGAGCCTACCTCTTTCACGTCTTTCACCTCGATAATCTTACGTTCGATGTCAAAGCCCAGCTTTTTCAGTTCATCCGAAATCTGCAGGCTGTTTACAGAACCATAGATGGAACCCGTAGCACTTACCTTGGTAGCTATCTTCAGGGAAACCCCTGCCAGCTTGTCGGCCAACGCTTGGGCGTCATTCTTGATTTTCTCCAACTTGTGGGCACGCTGCTTCAGTTCCTCTGCCAACATCTTCTTTGCCGATGCAGAAGCGATAACAGCCTTTCCCGTAGGGATAAGGTAATTGCGGCCATAACCGGGCTTGACCTCTACAATATCATTCTTATATCCCAAGCCCGTAACATCTTCTTTCAATATGATTTCCATACTTGCTCCTCCTTTTTAATTCTATTTCATCAAATCGGTTACGAATGGAAGAAGTGCCAAATGACGGGCCCTCTTGACAGCCTGTGCCACACGCCGCTGATACTTCAACGAAGTGCCGGTAATGCGGCGCGGCAGGATCTTGCCCTGTTCGTTTAAGAACTTCTTCAGGAACTCAGGATCTTTATAGTCTATATACTTGATGCCGCTCTTCTTGAAACGGCAGTATTTTTTCTTCTTTACATCTACGGTAGGCGGGGTCAAATATCTAATTTCCGATAACTGTGCCATGGTCAATTCTCCTTTTTAAATTTGTTGTTCCTTCTCTTCTCAGCATATTCTGCCGCATACTTCTCCATTTTGACAATCAAGAAGCGAAGCACTTTTTCATCACGACGGAAGTTCACTTCCAGTTTCTTGATCAACTCAGGCTGTGCCTTGAATTCCATCAGGATATAAAAACCCGTAGATTTCTTTTCAATGGCATAAGCCAACTTTTTCAGGCCCCAATTTTCTTCATTGAGGATTTCCGCGCCATTGTCCGTCAGGATTCCTCTGAACTTGCTGACCGCTTCCTTCATCTGGTCATCAGACAAAACGGGAGTTAAAATGAAAACGGTTTCGTATTGATTCATAATCCGTTAAATAGGTAAATAATTAATATTGTTGCAAAATGCGGTGCAAATTTAGTTCTTTCCTTTCATTCCCGCAAATATTTCCCTCTCAAAAACAGGGCAAAAGCATCTAATTTTGCATTTTGCATGAAAGCCCGGCCTGCGCACGGGCCACGGAGGGCCCCGTCGTGCCCGGCCGGTGGAAGGCCGGGGAGCAAAAGCGGGCCCACGGGTCGCGTCCGTGCCCCGGCGGAACCGCTTGAAAAGGTATGGGTTTCTGTTGTGCGTTTGGTTCTTTTGCGCTATCTTTGGCGCCGGAATTGAGAAAAGCAACACTATGAGGAATTGCCGTTTTTGGACATTTCCGGCATTGGTTTTCCTGCTTCTCGCGGGAGCCTGTTTGCCGGGATGCTCGGATGAGGACTTTGACGGGGCGGGCACGACGGAAAAGGTGCTGTTCATGTATTTTCCCTGGTCTGTGGATCTGACAAGCTATTTCCGGACCAATGTGTCGGACATGGAACAGGCCATCAGCCGGAGGGGCCTGCAGGACGAACGTGTGGTTGTGTTCTTCTCCACCTCTTCCACAGAGGCCGAGATGTATGAGATTGTCTGCAACAACAACAAGTGCGAACGTGTGCTCCTGAAAGAATACTCCAACCCGTCCTTTACCACGGTGGAGGGCCTTGCCTCCATCCTGAACGACGTGAAGGCGTTCGCTCCGGCATCTACGTATGCCATGGCCATCGGCAGCCACGGTATGGGATGGGTGCCGGTCAGCCCTACAAGGGCACGCACGCTGTCTGCCTGTAAGTACCATTGGGAGGACACCGGCGGGCCAATGACCCGGTTTTTCGGAGGGACTACTTCTGACTACCAGACCGACATCACCACCCTGGCGGAAGCACTGGAGCAGGCCGGCATCTGCATGGAATACATCCTTTTCGACGACTGCTACATGGCCACGGTGGAGGTGGCTTATGACTTGCGCCATGTGACCGGCCACCTGATTGCCTCCACCTGTGAGATGATGGCCTACGGGCTGCCCTACGCCGAAATCGGGCAATACTTGCTGGGGGACACGGACTACCAGGCCCTGTGCGATGGTTTCCATGACTTTTACTCCACATATTCCACGCCCTGCGGCACGCTTTCCGTGACGGACTGTTCGCGCCTGGACGACCTGGCCGCCCTGATGGCAGAGATAAATGCCGCCCATACGTATGAGGGATCTGCGGAGGATGAGCTGCAAGACCTTGATGGTTACAACCCCACCATCTTCTTTGACTTTGGCGATTATGTGCACCATTTGTGTGACGACGGGCAGCTGACGGCCGCCTTTGACGAACTTCTTTCACTCACCGTGGTTTACAAGACCCATACGGCCACCTACTATACAAGCATGTCCGGCAGCGGTGCCGACGGCCGGGGAGAATATCCCATCTACACCTACTCCGGGCTGACCGTCTCCGACCCCTCCGCGGGGCATACGGTGGCCACGGTGGAAGAGAAGGAAAACACGGCCTGGTGGAAGGCCACGCATGCTTCGGCCTACTGAAACAGGATCCCACCGCCACATCAGGCCATTTTTGTGCGCAAGGGGAACCGGCTTTTTCCGCAAACCGCCGCCGCGTTTCGGGCAAGTCCACGTTGCGTGGCCTTGATATAAAAAAAACATCTCCTTTCTTCCCACACTGTCCTTGGGAAAGAAAGGAGATGCAAAATAATCTATAATAACAAGGAACTGACTACTCGCCCCGCGTGATGACCGCACGGCTCATGCACGGGTCGTCGTAGAACATGTTCTCCACGCCGCCCTTGTAGTCGATCTTCAGCTGCGACTTGCTTACGCCGAACTCGTTGACAAGGCAGTCATACACGGCTTCCGCGCGCGCCTTGCTCA
>CAZGSE010000083.1:0-3420 GCA_964528135.1 uncultured Paraprevotella sp.
CAATCGCCACCGGCCGGTTCAGCACGACGGCTTCCGGGGATGCATCGGGCAATTCTACGCCACATGGCACAGCGGGTAAGGGCTTTTTTGCTAATTTCGCACTTTGAAAAGTTAGTAACCGATTAACAGCATACGGATAATGAGAAAGAAGGAAGAGAAGAACACGATTATCGAAATATGTCCGGTGCGGAACGTGATAGCACGCTTCGGCAACAAATGGGCGTTGCTGGTCGTCCTTATCCTAAGCGAGAACGACGTGCTGCGCTTTAACGAACTGGGAAAACTGATACCTGACGTGTCCTCCCGTGTGCTGTCGAGCACGCTCCGCACGCTGGTGGCCGACGGACTGGTGGACAGGAAAGTCTACCCGGTGGTGCCCCCGAAAGTGGAATATAGCCTGACGGAAACCGGTCGCACGCTTGTGCCCTTCATCACACAGCTGACCGAATGGGCCCAGCAGCACATGAAGTCCATCATCAGGCACAGGGAAGAATTTGAAGCCGCTGAATGATAGCGGCTTCACTCCCTTATGCACCACTGGATAAGTTCTTCCATATACAGTTTACTATCTTTCCCCCACCAGCGGGTTTCCATTTTCTTGTGAATGTTCCGTTCGCCATCGGGATAGCCCATCAGTAATCCTACCATGGTCTCTGCGGTGACGAACAGCTTGCCTCCGTTTTCCAACTTCACGTATGAGGCATGCAGGTAGCCGCCCTCCATACACACACTGGCCGGAATACCACCTTTCATAAGCCTTGAACCACTGTACGGTACTTCTCTGCGTCCGTTGAATATCTCGTTTTCAAAGCTGACAGCACCGCAATTACCGGGAACGTCGGTAATGTCATCGCCTATTTCTATTCCGAACTGCCGGGTTATGTCGTTGGCTCCATATTCATCCAGTTTGACCCTGTGTGATTCTTCATCTATCATCATTATGACACTGCCTCCCTCGCGGATAAAGTGAACGATAGCCTCTTTTTCCGTTTCTGTAATCGGCTTTTGCGTGGAAATAGCCAACGGAGAAAGCATAAGCAACACGTCTATGCCTTTGAGAGACTCGCGTGTGATTTCTTCCGTATTTTCCACATACTCGATCCCGTTCCGACTAAGGATTTCCTTATAAGCAGGAATCACGTAGTCATAATAGGAAGGGGAAACGAACACATCTTGGAACTGTCCGTGTGAAAGGTCGAACATTAGCCGTTTCTGTGCAGAAATGGTAGGGACGGCTAAGACTACCAACAAAAACAAGATTACCTTTTTCATTTATTTACGTTATTATGGGGACATATTAATTATACCCTGATCACGCGCTCGTCTTTCCGGGGCTTGGCCTTGGTGGTGTCTATCGGGTCTTTCGGATAGCCCAGCAGGACGTGAAGGACGGCGTAATAGTCGGTGCGGACAGCCCATCGCCGCAGGGTTTCCTGCCCGAACGGGTCGTCGAAAGAGTCCCACGCCGACCCGATATAGCACGAGCCGATGCCCAACGAGGTGGCCGCCAACAACATGTTCTCGGCTGCCACGCACGCATCGCTCTCCGCATAAAGGAACCTCTTGGGGGCGAACAGCGTGACCACCGTCGGCGCGCCGTAGAAGGCACTCTGGATGGACGCGTCGTCGGCAATGCTCGGCTGTTCCTTTGATATGTAGACCTCGGCCGTGGACATCCTCCCGTGGAAGTGGGCTTTCTTGATACGCCCCAGCCGTTCGTTCGTCGCTTCGTCCTGCGACACCACGAAAATCACCCCCTGCCGTCCGCCGGCACTGGGAGCATACAACCCGGCTTCCAGGATGGTTTCGAGTTCTTCCTCGCCGATTTGCTCCGGTCGGAAACGGCGTATGCTGCGCCGCCGCAGTATATTGTCTATCACTTCATTCCGAATCATTGCCTTCTGATTATTGTAGGGTTTGTGAGCCGTTTCGTCGTTTCAGATCTGCTTCCAGCATTGCGGGTCGGGCGCATACATGTTCCCGTGGTAGCCGTAAGCCACCGCCGGGCAGCCGCGGCAGAAGCGCAGCAGCTCACACTGGCCGCATTTCTCGAACTTTTCGTACACACGGTAGCCGTCCATCTCCTTCCCGGTAAACAAGTCGTAGAGGTCATCCGTCAAGGCATTGCCCACCTTGCTCTCCATCCGTCGGCAGGCATACACCGCCCCGTCCGAGAGGATGGTGAGGTGGCAATTCCCGCAGTTACAACCGTCGTACACGATGTCGTCGTCAGGATAATCCGCCGGGTTGAACAGTCCCTTCTCATACCTGAACAGTGTCCACAGGTGGTCTTTCAGGTTGAACCACGTAGTGCCGCCTTTATACTGTTCGTACTTCGCCCAGCACAGTTCCAGCATTTGCC
Organism: uncultured Paraprevotella sp.; assembly: GCA_964528135.1. Taxonomy (GTDB): domain Bacteria; phylum Bacteroidota; class Bacteroidia; order Bacteroidales; family Bacteroidaceae; genus Paraprevotella. The sequence continues at coordinate 2,363 of CAZGSE010000083.1, forward strand.
GGTATTCCTCGGGCGAACAACATGCCGCCTTGCTGTCCGCGTCGGGGCAGTAGCGGGCAAAGGCGAACACGTCGGCTTTGTGTTCCACCACAACGTCGACCAGCCCGGGCATCTCCCGAACATTCCATTTCGAGACCGTCGCCATGATGGCCACCGTGATTCCGGCTTGCCGCAGGAAGGGGATTACGTCGAGCGTCTCCCGGAATGAGCCGGGGCGACGGATACGGTCGTGCGTGGTTTCCAGTCCGTCGAGCGAGAGTTGGTATTTGCGGCAACCGCAGTTGGCCAACCGTTTGCAGACATCGCCGTCTAGGTGGAACGGATTGCCCAGGATGGCAAACGGAATCCGTTCGGATTTCAGCCGGCAGGCCAAGTCCCAGAACCGTGGGTGCAGGATGGGGTCGCCGCCCGTTATGTAGAGGTAGGGCTGCCGTCCGGCTTTCCGGCCGAAGGCCTTTATGTTGGCGATGACGGCTTCCATCTCCTCCCAGCTCGTTTCCTTGAACTGCGCGTGGCTGCCCAGGGCGTAGATATAGCAATGCTTGCACCGCTGGTCGCAGGCCTCGGTGATGTGCCACTGAAACGCGAAGTATTCCATAGCCCTCTACGACAGGAAAATCCCCCCGGCGAGGATGTCCATACCGGGGGGATTCGACTCGTTTTTACTTGTCGCCGGCACCACAGGCACTGCCGCAAGCCGCGGGTTTCTCTTCCGGTTTGTCGCCGGCACCGCAGGCACTGCCGCAAGCGGCGGGCTTCTCTTCCGGTTTGTCACTTGCTCCGCAGGCACTGCCGCAGGAGCTCGAAGCATTCAGCTGATTGAAAAACTGGTTCTTTAACATGATACGTAATATTTAGGACAAGTGCGAAAATACGGTTTTATCGTTTAATCGACAAGACATTATATTTATATCGAATAGTAACCTTTTCCTCGCTTTTGCTGATTTATAACTTCTTCCATTACTGTAAAAATAATCAAAAAAACGGATAGGTACAATTCCCCGGGCAAGGCGGCCACGCCCTTGTTGCAGACGGCAGTCCCCACGTCCCTACCCTGC
>CAZGSE010000084.1:0-3379 GCA_964528135.1 uncultured Paraprevotella sp.
CTGTCCGGGGCGTGAAATATGCCCTTTGTGCCGGCGTACATCTCTTTGCAAGAGACGGACCGGATTTTCAGGATGAATTAAACCTGCTGATACACAGATAGGAACGGAAAACCGTCAGATGCGGTTGCCAAACAAATGCCGTGTTATGGCGGTTTTTTGCCAAACACTTCAAAACGTCATCTTGAAAAATACATTTGTTTTTCCCGTCTTTTTCATGGCTTTGTTTTATGATTTTTTCGTACCTTTGCGGCGGTGTACTTCTCTTGCAAAGAGATATCCGGATTTGCTCAACAAAAACAGCGGTCGGTCTGCCATCTTTCCGGTTTCAGGGCCGGTTTTTCACATATCATAGTTCTGGTTGTACGGACAACATGTCCCACATCCGCCGCAGGCGGGCGGATGTCCGGAAAATCCCAAGGCAAGACAGGCCCCGTGCGGCCGAATCCCTTTCAGATTTCCCATGTAAGGTCCGGCGGGCACAAACGCCGTCGGCACATACGCGGTTGCCGCCTGCGTATGTGCGCGTTTCCAGGCAGACGTCATGATCGCCGTCCGCCTATGCCTCATATGTATGCGGATGCCCTAACCGTTCCGGACGGCATCCATGACTGTCCTGTTGGCTTCGTCGATCACGCTGTTGTCCAGCGTTTTCAGGTATATGCGCGTGGTGTTCTCGGAACCGTGCCCCATTGCCTCGCTGATGACGGGCAGGGGCACGTTCATGTCACGCGCCGCGCTGGCCCACCCGTGCCTCGCGCAGTAAGTCGTCAGCCCGATGGGGCAGTCCACCATCCCGCCGATCTTTTTCAGGTGGATGTTCATCCTGTGCAGGGCGTTCCGGTATTGCCTGAGGATGTCGCCCGCGGCGTCCGTGATGATGGGCAGCAGGTACGGCGACCCGTCCCGGTGGTAGCGGCTGACGATCTCCTGCATGGGACGCTCCCACTTTATCCTGAGCTCACGGTTTGTCTTCCGCCGGCGGTACCGCAGGTAGCCGTCCTGTATGGAGGAGCACCGCAGCATGGAAAGGTCCACGAAAGGGATGCCGCGCAGGAAAAAGCTGAGGACGAAAAGGTCCCGTGCCATTTCCAGCCTGGGGTGCATGGACAGGTCCAGTCCCCTCATGTCCCTGATTACCTCCGGTGAGACGGCACGCTTGGCGGTCCTGGCGATACCGGTGTAGACATGCCTGAAGGGACTGCGGTCCCATGTCAGTCCCTTTTCCACGGCCCGGTTGTACAGCGCGGCAGGTTGCGCATGTAGAACGAGGCGGTGTTGGGGTTCAGCCCGCACTCTTCCGTCAGGTAATGTTCGTACTCTTTCATGAGGCCGCCGTCGATCTCCTCCATGCGGATGTCGCCCTTCTCCCCGTGGAACCTCATGAAGCTGTTCACGGACGTGGTGTAGGTTTCTGTCAGGCGCGCCTTGCCGATACGCCTCATGTGCCCGGCCGTTCTCCTTGAAAACACGCACAGTTTCCCTTCGTCATCGTCGGGCAGGCGGTAGGCGTCAACCACCTGGTCGGCGGTGTACGTGCCGCCAGCCTGTTCTAGGCGGCCGACGATGCGTCCGAGCCTGTCCATGTCCCCGGCCAGCGCCCTCCGGACGGCCATGAGGTGTCTGCCGCGTTCCGTTTCCCTGTCCTGCACGGCCACCTGCCCGTCCGCCCACTCATGGGGATGGATCCTGCAGCCCGTGCCGATCTGCCGCACGACGCGGCCATGTATCACCTGGATGTAAACCGTGCCGGCTTTACCGCCGACTCTCGAAGGTCTGAATTTCAATTTCAATGATGTCATGGGTTATGGTATTTGGTGTATTTCATCTGTGGCGGTCATTGCCGCCGGTTCATGGAAATTCCGGTGCCGTATTGTCTGGATGCCCGCACATGCGGGTCGTATCGGATCGGGTTGTTTCATTTGCGTTGATGTTTTATGTCGTTTGTCATTTGCGTTTCATTCCTGATTTCCTCTGTATGCCGAGCCTTTGCGAAGCCTCACGCGCACAACGGCGGGCAAACTCAATCTCATCTTCCTCCGGGTCACGTCCCCATTTCAGGTCCGACTGTGAACCGCCTCCTCCGCCACTTGAAACCTCTCCGTGAGGAGAAGCGACCAGCGTAAAATAGGCCATCGCCAGGTTCTGCAACGCCTGCCAGTTGGCCAGTTCGCGGTAATCGAACTCGTTGTTCAGACAGTCAAGCACCTTGTCGGGCAAATAGCGTCTGTAGGCCTTTCCGTCATGCTCAAACTCCGTGGGCTGACGGTTCGGCTGCCACTTCATGTAGTCCTCATAAAGTAGCTGGCTCCGCCGTACAAATGGCTGTGGTTTTTGTCGGGTTTCATTGGAAGCGGATGGTTTCGGTGTTGTTGAAACAGACTTTTTGGGTGCTGCATCTTTTTGTTTTGCCTGTTCAGAATGCAACTTCTCCCATGTCTGCCTGATGCGTGATGCAGTCAGGTTGCGCCCCTTTCCAAGTTCCGAAGCCTTGAACCTTGTGTTGCCTTTGAGAAGCACATATCCGCGTATCACGTCCTTCTTGTCCTTGCGCAAATACAAGTCGTAACCTTTGGCGGCAAGCCGTTCCTTGTAGCCGTCCCATGACCAATCGTCAAGCCTGCGCAAGGCTTCCATGCAGTCGGCACTGACCTGTGGGATGTTGGTTTCGTGTATGTGCATGGCGGTAGTCCAGCCCCTTTGCCTTGCAACCTTTTCAGCCGCCCGTTGTGCGCGAAGGTGGATGGCGTGGTCGTTGTTGATGTTCCCGTCCTCGTCCACCCGGCAGACGATGGCATGGAGGTGCGGTATGCCGCCCTTGGATTCCTCGTGCAGCCACACGCTGGACTTGCTGCCCGATACGTTGGTGCGTGGGGAAACGACCTTGCCGGCCTTGTCCCGGATTTCCTGTTCATCGAAAGCCGCCGCGAAGTCATTCCACAGTTGCCGCCAGTCGTCCAACGTGAAATTTTCGGTATGCTCCATCGCCAGGCTTATCTCCATGCGGATGACGTTGTTCCTGATGTTGGGGTGGTTCATGGTGGCGAACTTCATTTCCGTCCAGATACCCGTCGCGTCCATGCCTTGCGGCATGAAGTTGTCGCAGATGCGTGTTATCTTTTCGGGATGCTTCTTGTTCCTCGATTCGCCCGACACATAGAGCATTGCCCTTATGCCGTGGGCTACCGCCTTTGCGTTGGCTATCATGCGCCGTCCTCCTTTGTTTCCCCGTTTGTTGTCCCTGCCGGATAGCTGTTCGCCGTCTGCGCGGACTGCAGGAAATCGGCGACACGGTTCGTGACATGGGCCACTTTGTCGTACCATTCGAGCATGGTTGGCCGGTGTCGGAACAGGCGTATCTTCTCGTTGTCGGTCAATCCGT
>CAZGSE010000085.1:0-3372 GCA_964528135.1 uncultured Paraprevotella sp.
GATGCAGGTTGTGGAGGTCAAGCCCAAGGGCAAGATGCTGTTCGAGGACTTCCTTACCTCTTATATAGAAGATTTGGAAACAGGGCGGCGCACCAAGAAAGGCCGCACCGTAAAAGTAACCCCTGCCTATATCAAGGGGCTGCGCATTATCCTGAACCAAATCCGCAGCTTTCAAAAGGAGATGCACCGCAAAATCGGGTTGGACGACATGACGATGGAAACACGCAACAGCCTTGTCGGTTACTGGAAAGGGCGTGGGCTGATGCCCAACGCCATCAACTCTTATATGACGGATGTCCGTACCGTGGCAAAGGCGGCATACGAGGACAAGCTGACCAAGTGCGATGATTTCCGCCATTCAGACTTCGTTCCGAAAAAAGAGGAAGTGGACAACATCTATCTTACGCCGGAACAGATACAGGAAATGCTCGAACTCGACCTTTCCACCAAGGAGGCCGTCAGGGAACGGCTGGAGGCACTCGACATCAGCGAGGACGAGAAACTCATGCAGCTTTCCAAGTGCCGCATCACCCACATACGCACCTTGGAACACGTGAGGGACATTTTCATTGTCGGCTGCCTGACGGGACAGCGCGTGTCCGACTATTCGAGGATATGCGAGGATATGATAACCGAGATAAACGGGGTGGAGTTCATTCTGCTTACACAGCAGAAAACGGACAAGAAAGTCTATATCCCGGTGGACAGGCGAGTAAGGCAGATACTTGACAAATACGATGGCAAGCTGCCCCATGTATGCCCCAACGAAATGAACAAGCTGATAAAGACCATTGGCTTGTTGTTGGGCTGGACGCATGACTGCGGATTTGACGGGAAACGGCTCAACCCGAAACGAGGGCGGAGGTTCTGTGATATGCTCCTTTCGCACACGGCACGAAGAAGTTTTGCCACCAACGCATACAAGGCCGGGGTGCCGTTGTCATCCATCCAAGCCATAACGGGACACAGCAGCGAGGCGCAACTGCGCCGCTACCTTAAGCTGGATGCGGAGGAAAAGGCCGTGATTGCGTTGAAGGACTTTGAGGGTATCATTGAAATGTAAAACGGTTGCCTATGGAAAAGAAGAGATTTGCAATCATCAGTGCCCTGTTCAGGCTGTCAAAGATTATCGGCAGGAGCCTGAAACTGGCGGAAAGCCTTGCCAGCGGCAAAGTTGAAGATGAAGCCGGGAACAAGGACATCTGCAAGAGCATCCGGCGTGAAATGAAAACCGTTCCTGCCCTGTTGAACGAAGTGCGGGAATACATCGCCGAACACGACGACAAGGAACTGGCACACCAGTTTGTCCGGCTGCACGGGGATGTGAAACGGCTGCATGGACTTTGTTCGGCATATCTGCAGGATTTGGGCAAGGAAGCCCTTTATGCGGGCATCGTCTATACTTCCATCGAAGTAATCGGCCAATACTTCTTTCCTGACGGAAACGAACAGGAAAAAGTCCGTCCCATGACACGCATCGAAGCCACGGACTGCATCGACACCATCCGAACCGCCATCCGAAAATGCACGGCTGAAACCGATGTGAACAAAGGGAAAGAATACATAGGCGAAGAAGCGTATGCCCTGCTTGCCGACATGGATAAGGACAAAATCGAGGCCGTCAAGGAATATATCACAAACGCCAACGACAAGGATTTGGCACGGCTGTTCACGGAGGATTTCGCAAAAGCCGTCCACTTTTCTATGGTGTTCCAAGACGGCAATACAAAGACACAGTTAGTCGGGATTAAGATGTTCCATATCGCCTTGGCAATGGGCTATGTCAAGAGGAACATACTCCATGAGGACGCAACCGAATCCGAAGCGAAAACAATACCTACCCCAATGGCAGGCTTTACGGCCACAGATACCGTGCAGGGCGGAGCGTTCAACACGACGGCGCAGGTGCCTGTTTTAAGGCTGTACCAGTTCCTCACCACCTTTACCGTACAGAGCGGCCCCGACAAGGGCAAGCCCGTACTGGACGGCAACGCCGTTTCCGACAAGGAGTTCATCCGTGCCGTCATGCGGGCTGACTATTCAATGATATATGCCAATGGCGTGAAAGGAAAAACGAGATGCGTCATAACCCTGCTGTCAAAAGCCTATTTCAAGGACTGGAAAGAATACCGTACAGCCGCAGCCCGTTCCATGGGGCTTACGGCGGAAAGCCTTGCCAAATACAACGTGGAAAGGGCGTTCATCGCCAGGCTCAAAGAAATGCTGCCGATGATAAAATAATGCAATAGTCCACACGTGGCTACAATTCACCACAAGCCACCGGATTGCACAAGCCGTTAAACGACAGTCGTTTGGCGGCTTTTTTAATGCCCGTCCATTTCACAAGCCGCCACAAATCCACCCGTTTCACCCGCGTCCTAACTTTGCCGCCGTTAATTCAAAACCACGGTTATATGACGGAAAAGACGGAAATGGTACTGGTATCGCGCGACGAGCTTCAGCGGCTCATCGGCGCAAGCGTGAGGTGCGCGCTGGAGGAATACGGGCAGACACAGGCACCGCAGGAAACATCGGAGTATTACACCATCCGGCAACTGGCCGAGAAATGGGGCGTGAGCATCGCGACCATCTGGCGGCACGAGAAACTGGGACATATCAAGGGGCAGCGGATTGGGCGGCGCGTCCTATTCCCGAAAGAGCAGATTGACCGTATCAAGAACCTGAAAGCCACCAACAGGGACGCTGACAAAAACACCAAGGGATAATCCATAGAACGCACAACAAAAAACATCATGGCTTATGAAGAATTTGAAGCAGCTTGTTCTGCCGTGCTATAAAATGGAGGTGGCAATGAATGTAGAGGCATGGTATTTCCTGCACGGCACTACCAACGGAGTATGCAACCTGACCTATTTTCTTTCCCTTTTGTCAGGGATGGTTGTCACGGAAGTAAGTAAAACCAAACGAGGGTTGGGTTATGTGCTCCATCCCGGACAGGTGGACGGCTCCATGCTGTCACTGGCAAAGGAGTGGAATATCGGGCGCAAGTCCGTCAGCCGTCTGTTGGAGGATTTTTCGCAGCGGGGGCTAATCCGTGTTGTTTCCAATCCCATAACCACCATCATGGATATGGTGTGCATAAAGTCATGGATGATGGACGGACGGCTCACGGAAAATCCAACATACCAACAGACGGTCAAGGCATACGAGGGAGTACGTATATACCTTTTCAACGGCCAAAGGCTGGAGACCTTACGGAAAAGTTCGACAAAGGCGAAAAAGTCCAAGGACAAGCCTGCCCCAGCAGCGCAGTTATGTTTGTTCATATCAGAGAATAAGGTACAGACCGCAAAACCGGAGTGCCCAGCGGAAAGTCCTGCCAGTCCGCCAATGGCTGATGCCTACGATGCC
>CAZGSE010000086.1:0-3350 GCA_964528135.1 uncultured Paraprevotella sp.
AGGCACAAGGTGAACTATTATCTGAAAAAGATAGGGCAGATGGCAGGGTTGCAGATGCCGCTCACCACGTACACCGCCCGCCACAGCTGGGCCAGCACGATGAGGGATATGGGCGTCAGCCTGTCCGTCATCAGCAAGGGATTGGGGCATGAGAGCCTGAAGACCACCCAGATCTACCTTTCTTCCATTGGCACGGATGGAGTGGTGAAAGCCAACCGGAAAATGATCGGCAAGATTTTGCGCGAATGAAATGCCGGGGAAGTGCCCGGCGGATTTTGCTGTCATGCAATATGAAGCGGTGATACGATAGCAGGCTGTCGGAAAAGGGCGGATAAGTCTGGATGCCTTTCAAGATTAGTCAAGTAAATGTAATGTTTTTGAATATGAACTTTTCTTTTTTTGATGTAAAGACTATGTATTAAATCTTTTTTTGTTACCTTTGCAGCTGTTTCGCCGCTTCATATCGTAAAAACGATGGCAAGGCGGCTGTTGAAACGACTTGTTGAAGAAAACTAAATACTTGTGATATGGGAGCATTCACTTTAAAGCATACCGTGCTTTGCCTTTCCCGTCACATAAAAACGGTGGCCATTGCTGCTGAGGTACTTCCGGGATGCCGCCGTTAGCCTTGAAGAATGTTGTGGACTACGCCCGAAAACTTTGTGTATAAGTTTACAACGCGCGATAATTCCATTTCGGAGAGGTTCCGGTCAGCCATCATGCGTTTGTCATGAGGGCAACACGAGGAATATCCTTTTCACCAACCAGGTTTTATGACAGACAAGCTCAACCGGGTGGATTACCATTGGTTTCTTGTCCGCACCCGCCCAGGCCACGAACGGGAGTTGTGTGCACTCATCGAGCGCGAAAAGGGCAAGACCCGGAATGTGCTGGAGGCTTATTGCCCCACGCATACCACGGTCAACGTGTGCCGGGGCGACAATGAACGCAGGATGCCCCTTTTCGACGGTTATGTGTTCGTGCTTGCCACGCAGGACGCGTTGGTGGCTTTCCTGCGCGACCATTACCCCAACGCTTTCCTCCGCTACAACCGCAGGCAGACGCCGGAAGAGAAGGCCACGCTTTGCACCATCCCCGAAAACCAGATGCGGGCCTTCAAGGATTTCAACGAGAACTATGCCGACAAGGTAGTGGTGCTGGAACGTCCCTATACGGACTACGCATTTAATGCAAAAGCAGACGAACCGAACGAGATTGTGCGCGTGGTTGACGGCCCGCTGGCGGGGTGCGAGGGCTACGTCTGCCGCTTCCGCCGCAAACGGGGGCTGGTGTTCCACGTGCAAGGGGCGGAACCCGGTCGCTGCCTGACCGTCTCTTATCCCAACGTTTATGACCTGCATGTCGTCCGCCTGCACAATGCCGAGGGCGACCGGTTGTCCGTTGGCACGGAAAAAGGCCGCGCCGTTGACCTGCTTGCCGGCATCCTGCAGGCTTGCGGTTACGGCGAAGAAACCCTGCCCAGGTTGTACGGTATGGTGGAGCGCCTTGTCCTGAAGCCGTCCTTGGAAAGCTTGTGCAAAGACCTTCGCAAGCAAGGTGAAGTTGCCTTGGCCGACAGAATGGGACATCTGACCGCAGGAGAAACAGGGCTGCTCCTCAACCTTGTGCGCTATGAACATGACAATCCCGGCTACGTGCGAAACACATACACTAGGCTCATCCTCCGTCCTTTTCTCACCCCGACACCGGGCATTGAAATGGCTGAAGGCAAAGACGGGGCGGAGCTGCGGCACAAAGGCTTCACGGAAATCGTCCGCAAGGTGGACATTACCGAAGAGGTTTATTACCCCAGCAGACAGAAGGGCGGGACAGTCACCACGCCATATTACGCACATGTCGGAAGTATTGAAGACAAAGAGAAAGGTGGTTATACCCTCTTTGCCAACTGGGACGGTTTCCTCGGCGAATATTTCCTGACGGCAGGCAAGGCCAACATGAAACTGGTCGGCGGGACGGTGCGCCCCGTCTGTGGCAAAGCCCAAGAACCGGAAAAGGAAAAGCTCATAGAATCTTTCCGCAACTACGCCCCTGCATTATATGAGGTATTGACGGATGCTGGTTCGGCGGTAAAAGCCATTCCGGCCTTCAAGGTCGGCGGGGAAACACTGAATGTGATGGCTATAACCGCAACCGACCCGGAACAAGGTACGGAAGAACTGCTCCGGACATGTGTCAATATCTGCAAGGAAATCAACACCACCAACCATTTGGCCGTATGGCGCAGGTACCTCCGCACCGTATGGCTGCACATTTAAGCTGAAAGTTTTTGATGAAAGCAGACTTTTTGTATCATCTCAAGAAGTTGGTATTAGAGAAAAAGGAGTTGCTGGAGTAGTGGGTTCAGCATGAAAGGTAGGGCTGTGATTATTTCATGAATTGATCGTTAAATAAAATAATCGTTATGGATAAGAATATAAAAATAGCCGTGGCCGGAACGGGCTACGTGGGGCTTTCTATTGCCACACTCTTGGCACAACACCACCAGGTAACCGCTGTGGATGTCATTCCTGAAAAGGTGGATTTAATCAACCAACGCAAATCGCCCATACAGGATGACTACATTGAGAAGTATCTTACGGAGAAGGATTTGAACCTGACCGCCACCTTGGACGGGGCAAAGGCGTACTCAGAAGCTGATTTCGTAGTGATAGCTGCGCCCACCAATTACGACCCGGTGAAGAACTATTTCGACACGAGCCATGTGGAGGAAGTCATCGAATTGGTGAAGAGCGTCAACCCACACGCCATCATGGTGATAAAGAGCACCATCCCCGTGGGCTATACGGAAAGTGTACGCAGGAAGATGCAGACGGACAATGTTATCTTCTCGCCGGAGTTCCTGCGCGAGAGCAAGGCTCTTTACGACAACCTCTATCCCAGCCGCATCATCGTAGGCCGTCCGGAGGGAGATGCCCGTCTGGACGAGGCCGCGCACACATTCGCCGCATTGCTTCAGGAAGGAGCGATAAAGGAGGATATCGACACGCTTTTCATGGGCCTGACAGAAGCCGAAGCGGTAAAACTCTTTGCCAACACCTACCTCGCCCTGCGTGTCAGCTACTTCAATGAACTGGACACCTATGCCGAGATGAAAGGACTGGACACGCAGGCCATCATTGACGGTGTATGCCTCGACCCGCGTATCGGCACGCACTACAACAACCCGAGCTTCGGCTACGGCGGCTACTGCCTGCCTAAGGACACCAAGCAGCTTCTGGCAAACTACGCCGATGTGCCGGAGAACCTGATACAGGCCATCGTGGAGAGCAACCGGACAAGGAAGGACTTCATTGCCGACCGCGTGCTTACCAAGGCCGGCTATTACAACT
>CAZGSE010000087.1:0-3092 GCA_964528135.1 uncultured Paraprevotella sp.
GTATATCTCTTATCAAGAGAGGAGAAACAAAAACACCGGGTGAGACAGCATCACAGGCAAATTCAACCGCAAGAGGCCCGACGGTTTTCCGCACATTCCTTTCCGGACTTGCGGAAAAGGACGCACCGACATGCGGAAGGACAAACGGCACCAAAGAAACAAAGCAAGACCCATGGCGGCCATCAAAAGGTTTTTCAAGAGAATTGAGAGGTTCATCGTCACCTGCAAACAACGGTTCATCGTGCACTACCTGCTGGAACATGCCGGCGGGAAGGAACTCATCCGCCAATATACGCAAGGCTATTCCCCCAGCCGGCAACCGATTTCCGCCACTTCGCCGATATGGACCTGCTGGTGGCAGGGGGAGGAAGCCATGCCCGACATCGTGCGCGCCTGCTACAACGCCATGCACCGGCATGCCGACGGGCATCCGGTCGTCCTCATCACGGAGAAGAACCACAAAGAATACATCGACATCCCCGACTACATCCTACGGAAACAGGCCGCGGGGGAAATCGACCTGACGCACTTCTCCGACATACTGAGAATGATGTTGCTAACCCGGTATGGGGGCATCTGGATGGACAGCACACTGCTGCTCCCGGCCAAGCACCCGGACAGCTTCATACACCCGGAAAACACGTTCTGGAGCTGCCACCACCGCCCCATCTATTACAACATCTCAAGAGGTGGGTGGGTCAGTTTCTTCCTGGCCTGCGGGAAAGGCAACATCCTCCCGTCATTCATCGCCGACCTGCACCTGAGCTACTGGAAAAGGCACAGCAGGCTGATCGACTACCTCCTGCTGGACTACACCTTTGCCATCGCCCGGAAATACATCCCGGCCGTGCACGACATGATAGAAAGCATCCCCCTCACGGAAATGGGTCCCCTGGGGAAATGCCTGAACGATGAATTCACGGAAGAAAGATGGGAAGAGTTTTGCACCCGTTACGACTTCCACAAGGTGACTTACAAGATCCCGCTCCACAAGACGACACCGGAAGGCCGGAAGACATTCTACGGGCACATCCTGGAAACGTTCCTGCCGGAAGGGGGCGTCACAGGCGCTCCCTCTTCGCCGTAAGCAGACGCGGAAGGAACAACCGCAGGAACTGGTTCCTCCGCTCCAGGTAATAGTCGCGCATGCTGCTGCCCAGCGTGGCGGCCATCAGCCCGTACAGCTCCTCACGATGCTTTTTGGAGAGCGGCATACGCTTGATTTTACGGTAGAGCAAGCCCCGGCGCAAACGCTTCTTATACGGCGAGAGTCCCTCCAGGCGGCTTTCCATATACTGCACGATGCGGATGTCCTCACGTATGCCGGCCCCTTCGCCCGCAGAGGCCACCGTCACCTTTGCCCGGTGCTGCCTGAAGTAGTTCAGCCTGCGGTACACCTCCACGACCTGCCCCTGCAGGGCCATCCCGAACCAGAACAGCCAGTCCCCGCAGTAACGCAGGTCCGCAAACCCCGTGCCCTCCAGGTTCAGGGCGTATTCGCGGCGGAACACCGCGGCACTGGCATTCACGATATAGTTTTTCCAATACAGGTTGCAGGCGGCATAGCGCACCCCGTCAAAACACGCCGCCTCCTTGCGCCGGCGTTTGCCCCAGTGGTTCACGTCCCGGCGGCGCTCCACCTCGCCCCCGGCATCGAACAGGACCGAACCGGCATAGCAGACCGCCACATTGCCGCACCGTTCCATCCAGCCTACACACGTTTCCAGGAAGTCCGGCTCTGCCCGGTCGTCCGCTTCGGCAATCCAGACGTATTTCCCCCTGGCCAAGCGGATTCCTTTCATCCATTGCCTGAAAGGGCTGTTCGTGTTCCGTTCATTCACGACCACATGCGTCACGTGCCCGTTGTGCCTGTAACGCTCCATCACCTCCAGGCTGTCGTCCGTGGAGGCGTCATCCAGAAGAATCAGTTCAAAGTCTGTGAAAGTCTGGTTCAACACAGATTCCAGGCGTTGCACCAAATAAGAAGAATAATTGTAATTGGGAACCACCACGCTCACCAAAGGAACCCTCTGCCGCATATCCATGACCGTATCTTTTACATTTTGCCCAACCGTTCGCACACCCCGTCGCGATATGCTTTCCAGAAACGCGGGATGTCCGCCCAACCGTAAGCACCGGAAAACGGCGCGGAAAACAGTGCGATGAACACATACCCCATCATCCCGTTGAACCCGCGCAGGTATCTGACAGCCCAGTTGCGCCCGTAATGATGGTTCAGGTAGGAGGAATTGCGGATCTGGTAGAAACGTTTCCACTTCTTCTTCCTGTTCCGTTCGCCCCAGCTGTCGGCTGAAAAGAATTTTTCCTTGTCCATCAGGGCATCCGGCACATACAGGATCCTGAACCCGGCGGAAACGGCCCTCAGGCAATAGTCCGTGTCATCGCAGAAGATGAAAAGCTCCCTGTTGGGCAAGCCGATGCGTTCCACCACTTCGCGGCGGACAAACAGCCCCTCGAAAGCGGTGCCGCTGATTTCCACCGGTCCGTCCACCTGCATTTTTGCCAGACGGCCCACGTACATGGACGAGAACGGGCGGGTCAGGTTGAACGACAGGAAGTCGTTGGTGTAAACCCGCCCTTCCTGCAAGCGGCGCGGGGCCAGGATGCCGACCCCCTCCCGCCCGGCACAGGCCAACAGGCGCTCCAGGCAACCGGGGCGGGGAAACACGTCGTCGTCCATACACCAGATCCAGTCGGCTCCCCGGCTGAAAGCATATTGCATGCCCGTATAGAAACCGCCGGAGCCTCCCACATTGTCCTGGCGGATCACAACGACATCCGCCTGCCCGGCCAGCCACTCCCCCGTCCCGTCCGTACTGCCGTTGTCCACGACCACGATGGCAGAAAGGGGCGTGTTCCGGCGCAGGCAGGCCAAATTGCGCTTCAACAACTCCAGCCGGTTGTAGGTGACAACCACCGCCATGATGTTCATCTTTCCCTCCTTTTCCATTGCCTTATTCAATACAAACCGTCAATCTTGCCCGGCTGCGTGCTGCGGAACTCCCGCATCAAACGGTAGCACTCTTCCGCATCGAAGCCCCTGGCAGCGGCATATTCCTCCGCCAGGAGGC
>CAZGSE010000088.1:0-3092 GCA_964528135.1 uncultured Paraprevotella sp.
TTTTTGTTCCTCGCGCAATCGTTCCACTTGAAAATAAACCGCAGGAAAAGACAGCCGGGAGCACAACCGTGGAACGCCTTGCGCAAAAGGCTGGACCGTCTTGCGCAAAGCCCCGTCTGTCCCCGCGCAAGAACGCGGCCGGCCTTGCGCAAGGAAACTGCCCGGCACCCTCACTGTTTTTTTTTCTTGCTTTGACCGAATTTTGTTACCTTTGCAAACAAAACATAGCAATATGAAAGATTACCAATTAGGGTTCATATCCAATGAAGATATTTTCAACCATGTGAAGGAAACGGTATCACAGTATCGGACATTCATAGACCTGAAAGGTTTCAATGAAAACATTATCGACCCAGTGAAACTGACGTTTGACGCCAAAGTTTACGGGAAGACATTCGAGGAAATCATAAATTCGGAATGTATCCGGCAGATAGATAAAACCAATTCCAACCGTATCGGCTATTTCCACCAAAATTTGTTCAAGTATGCCGGGGGAGGCTGGATGGTTCCTGAAGCCGGGTTTGACGTAATAAATGAAACACGCCATATTTATGTCGAGCTGAAGAATAAACACAACACGATGAATTCCACTTCTTCCCAAAAGACTTACATGAAAATGCAAGGACAACTGTTGCAAGACGACCAAGCTACCTGTATGTTAGTGGAAGTGATAGCCAAAAAATCGCAAAACACCAAGTGGACAACCACAGTGGACGGAATACTTTATTCGCATGAACGCATCCGGCACGTGTCCATTGATAAGTTTTATGAAATCGTATTTGGCGACAATGAGGCTTTCTTCAAACTATGCAAAGCGTTGCCCGACATTTTGGACGATGTAATAGCCGACCTGCAATGCGGTTCTATCCAGAATACCGTATATGACGAACTTCAGGAATTGTCACCCGATACGTTCAAGAGCCTTTATCTGCTTGCGTTCAAGACTTATGACGGATTCCAAAACTTATGACTTATGCAAAGGACTATTTCAGCCAGCAATTTCGCCGACATCATGGGTGTATCGAAAGCCACCTTGCAAAAGTGGGAAACGAACGGTACATTTGTCCCTTCCGTGGACAAAGCAGGAAATAAATACTTCTTTATTGATGATTTACTCCTTGTCCCGGAAATAAATGCCATGGTATATTCTCCGTGGAAAGAGGAAATGGAGGTCCGCCCGCTGCGTCCTTATACTTCCATTGAACTTTTTGCCGGTGCAGGAGGTCTTGCGTTAGGCATGGAAAAAGCTGGATTTAAGCATATCTTTCTCAACGAAATAGACCATGACGCCTGTGCCACATTGAAATACAACCGTCCCGAATGGCACGTTGTCGAACAAGATGTGCGGACGATTTCATTCAAACAATCCAACGGGCAAGTGGATTTCCTTTCCGGCGGATTTCCTTGCCAGGCTTTTTCTTATGCCGGGAAACAAGGAGGATTCAACGACACGCGGGGTACCCTTTTCTTTGAATTGGCCAGGGCTGTGAAAGAAATACAGCCGAAAGTGTTTATGGGTGAAAATGTAAAAGGATTGACTGCGCATGATGGCGGACGGACATTGCAGACCATCAAGAATACCATTCGTGAATTGGGCTACACTTTGGTCGAACCCCGTGTATTGAAAGCTATCCTTTATCAAGTACCGCAAAAACGCGAACGGCTTATCTTGATTGCCATACGGAATGATTTGGCAGACAAGGTACAATTCCATTGGCCAGCCCCTTACCATAGGATCATGACCCTGCGGGATGCTTTCTTCAAAGGAGAACTTTATGACACTGATGTGCCGCCATCCGACGGGCAAAAATACCCGCCAAAGAAACAGAAAGTAATGGAATTAGTGCCCATGGGAGGCTATTGGCGAGACCTGCCTTTGGACGTACAGAAAAAATACATGGGAGGCAGCTTTGAATTGGAAGGCGGGAAAACAGGTATGGCACGCCGTTTGTCGCTCAATGAACCGAGCCTGACTCTGACTTGTGCTCCGGCACAGAAACAAACGGAGCGATGCCATCCCATAGAAACCCGTCCACTAACCGTCCGGGAATATGCCCGCATACAAACATTCCCGGACGATTGGAAGTTTGCAGGAACATTGAGTTCCCAATATAAGCAGATAGGCAATGCGGTCCCCGTCAATTTAGCTTATGCCATCGGGCGTTCACTTATCCGGTTGTTCAACGAGATTGAACGGCTTTGATCCATACCCCACTTCCCCCTCAGCCGCCATGCTGGGGGAGTTTTCTGCCATCCCATACGGTTTAACCACCTTTTTCCTAAGCCTTTCGAGGTAAGCATGGTTAATCCAATATTCAATCTCCGACAAAACCTGCTCGCGTACGGCAGGTTTTAATTGACATTCCCAAACCGTTATCACATTCCATCCCATTTCCCGGAGTGCCTCTTTATTTCGCTCGTCACGTTGCTTGTTTCGTTCGATTTTCTTCCGCCAGAACGCACTGTTGGAATGCGGGATATGCCCGTCCACCTCGTGCCCGTGCCAAAAACACCCATGAATGAATATCACCACCCCATACTTCCGGAGCACTATGTCCGGCGTACCCGGCAACCCTTTCACGTTCTTGCGGTAACGGTAGCCCCGATGGTACAAATAGCGGCGCACGAGCAACTCCGGTTTCGTGTCCTTTCCCCTGATTTTCGCCATGACGGCGGAACGTTTTCCCTTGTCCCAAATATCCATATTTCCCGCTGTTTCATCACAAAATTACAGCATTTCGATAAATATCCCAACCCGTCCCTTGGCAAAAGGCCGTTCACGGCATATATTTACCCCGTCCGGCACAATATGATATATCGAGACGCACAATATGCTGTATCCCTCGGTGTTGTATTGCGCCGAACGGCGTTGAGCCAATCACCCACGAACTGAAAAAACACAGGAGACTATGTTTTTGGAGGAAGGACTGAAATAACGGCAATCCCAGAAATCCTTTCCGATGTGGACGTAGAAGATGCCATAAGGCCGCTTTAGACCTCAACTATTTGAAAAAACTATTGGAATTTTGATGCGGCAGCCTTGGAAAAAGAGCGATTCCTTTGGTTGTTCCGGCTAAAAACGGTAATTTTGC
>CAZGSE010000089.1:0-2599 GCA_964528135.1 uncultured Paraprevotella sp.
ACTACTTCAAATTGGCTGATATGCGTAAGATTCTCCAATCGACAGATGAATGGCTTCGTCGCAGGATACGCAGTTATGTCTGGAAATGCTGGAAGAAGGTTAGTACAAAGTTCAAGAACCTCATGAGATGTGGCATTGACAGGTGGCAGGCATGGCAGTGGGCAAATACCCGAAAAGGCTATTGGCACACG
The DNA here is from genome assembly GCA_964528135.1 of uncultured Paraprevotella sp. Classification (GTDB taxonomy): domain Bacteria; phylum Bacteroidota; class Bacteroidia; order Bacteroidales; family Bacteroidaceae; genus Paraprevotella. The sequence continues at coordinate 192 of CAZGSE010000089.1, forward strand.
GCAGGAAGCCCCATATTACAAATTGCCATGAGTTGTGAGTATCTGAAACGTCAGGGCTACCCGTGCCTTGTGGAATTATATGTCAGATTGCATCGGTGCTATGGAACCGCCGTATGCCGAACGGCACGTACGGTGGTGTGAGAGGTCGGAAAACGAAAGTAGGAAGAAAACTACTTCGTTTTCCTCCTACTCGATTATCCCTCGTTTTCCTGGTTCTTTTACGAACTTTGCCTTCCCGGAATGGATATGGTTTGTTCACATTACGGAAAGGCAAAGCATTATTGTTATAAGGATTCCGGGAAGAATGTCAGATGAGCTGTATGCCAAAGGCCTTACACTCTTCCCGCATTTGTTCCGGCCAGATGCTCGATTGTGTTTCGCCTATGTGGGCTTTGTGGAGCAGGATCATGCACAAGCGGCTTTGTCCTATGCCACCGCCGATGGACTGAGGCAGTGTGCCGTCCAACAGGCGGCGGTGGAAATACAGGTTCGTCCGTTCTTCCTTTCCGCTTGTTTCCAGCTGGCGCAACAAGGCTTCCTTGTCCACGCGTATGCCCATGGAGGACAATTCCACGGCCCGTTCCAATACCGGATACCATATCAGCAGGTCGCCGTTCAATCCTGCCAGTCCGGTGTTTTCGTTTACGGTAGAATAGTCGTCATAGTCTGGTGCGCGCAGGTCGTGCTCCTTTCCGTTGCTTAGCTTGCCGCCAATGCCAATGACGAACACGGCACCATGTTCTTTGCAAATGGCGTCCTCGCGTTCTTTTGGCGACAGGTCGGGATAGCGTTGCAACAACTCTTCCGCATGGATGAAATACAAATCCTCAGGAAGAAACGCCTTCAGTTGGGGGTAGGTCTCGCAGATAAAGAATTCGGTGCGGAGGATGGCGTTATAAATGCGGCAGACAATCCTTTTCAGGTATTCGACATTACGGCTGTTGTCCGGCATGACCCGTTCCCAGTCCCATTGGTCCACGTAAAGTGAATGCAGGTTGTCCATTTCTTCGTCTGCGCGTATGGCGTTCATGTCGGTGATGATACCGTAGCCGGGGCTTACCTGGTATTCGGCCAGTGTGACCCGTTTCCATTTGGCCAGTGAATGCACTACTTCGGCTTGCGCCTCGTCCATATCCTTTATGGGGAACGTAACCGGCCGTTCCACACCGTTCAGGTCATCGTTCATCCCCAGTCCCTTGAGGACGAAAAGGGGGGCGGTGACGCGGCGCAGGCGCAGTTCGGATGAGATGCTGCTCAAGAAAAAGTCCTTGATTTTCTTAATGGCTATTTCTGTCTGTTGTAAGTCCAGTGCAGCTTGATAGTTCTTTGGTTTGATTAAATGACTCATTGTCTATTGTATTTATTGATTCCTTTTCAAGATGTCCCGCAAAGATACTACATTTTCGCTGATTTGGAAATGAATCAGCCGTTTTTTGTGTCTATGTGATAAATATTAATAACCTGTTTGGATATGGAGGTTTGACAACAGGAAAAAGCGTTTCTTCTTTCCGTTGGGCATGAACACCCAAGTGTCTTATTGCGGCATCAAAGTAACCCTTATTGCGGCGGGTGCCATTTCACTGCCGGTCCGGAGGGGGAGAGAGTTGAAAACGCTGCCATGAAAATACGACAGGGCAAAAAGGCAAACAGGCTCTATTTTTCTGATAAATCCGGCGTACTTATTGTGCGTTTCCTTTTTTTTTCCTACCTTTGCGCTGTTTTTAATGGCTCCGTAGCTTAGCTGTATAGAGCGTCAGATTCCGGTTCTGAAGGTCGAGGGTTAGAATCCCTCCGGGGTCACGACAAATTCCCTTGATAACAATTGAGTTTATCAAGGGAATTTTCTTTTTACCCGGAAGGGCAGCCACATTCTTTTCATCGTATGTTGTCAGCACAACCGCCACCATCGGTGGCTTCCCGCGTCAGCATGTGATGTTTCGGTCTTTTCTACATTTTCTTCTTCCCATTCCTCTTGTGGGTCACTGCACCTGATGTATATGAATGAAGCAACAACAAGAATGACGCCCCATAACCATAAGTAACCGTTGTTCGAGGAACCGCCGGATTGTGCACGTGTTTCGGCTTTTAGTCTTTTTGCTTCAAGTTCTGACCTTTTTGCTTCAAGTTCTGACCTTTTTGCTTCAAGTTCTGACCTTTCTGCTTCAAGTTTTGACCTTTTTGCTTCTGCTTCGCATCGTCCACTACAATAATAATCTTTATAATATGTTGCTGTGGAGTCATAGGGTCCATATTCACGACCACACCATTTACATCGATATGCCATAATACTCAATCATTTAAATTCAACTTCCAAAAATCATTCACTATGGCCTCAAGCTGCGCCTCCTTCTCCTCTTTCGGCAGGCGTGCCGACGGATGGTTGGTGCGGTAGGCCGGAATATCCAGGC
>CAZGSE010000090.1:0-2336 GCA_964528135.1 uncultured Paraprevotella sp.
CCGCTACGGGAAATCCCGTTTCGGCAGGGCGGCTGCAAAGGTTGTCCGCGCGGCAGGGCCGACGGCGTTATTGCTTCAGCTTGGCGAGGCTTTCCTTCAGGGCGGCAATCTTGCTTTCGGCGTCCGACTGTTTTTTGCGCTCCATGGCCACCACGGCTTCGGGGGCATTGGCCACGAAACGCTCGTTGGACAGTTTTTTCAAGACACCGGACAGGAAACCTTCCAGGTGTTTCAGTTCGGCCTCCTGACGGCTGATTTCGGCTTCCACGTCTATCAGGTTGCCGAGCGGGACGGCATATTCAGTGGTTCCCACCATGAACGAGGCCGACCCTTCGCTTTTCTGCGCCACCAGCGTGATACTGTTCACATTGGCCATTTTCTTCGTGATGCCGGCAAAGGCCGCTTCGGGGTTGCTGCCCACGGCTTCCAACACCAAGGCCTCTTTCTGGGAAATGTTCTTCTGGTTGCGCACGTTGCGCACACCAGCTACGATTTCTTTCACGTTCCCGATGTGGGCTATCAGTTCCGCATCCTCCGTTGTGGGGGCAGCGGTGCGGAGCGGCGAAATCATGATGCTCTCGCCCGGCAGGCGGTCGTAAAGGTGTTGCCACAGTTCCTCGGTGATGAAAGGCATGAACGGGTGCAGGAGTTTCAGCAACGTGTCGAAGAACGACAGCGTCTGTTCGTAAGTCGCACGGTCGATGGGCTGCCCGTAGGCCGGTTTGATGATTTCAAGGTACCAGCCGGAAAACTCGTCCCAGAAGAGCTTGTACACGGCCATCAGCGCTTCGCTCAGACGGTATTTGCCGAACAGGTCGGCCACTTCGGCCGCTGTGGCCCGCAGCACGGCGGCGAACCATTTTGTGGCAATGGCCGAACTTTCCGGCTGGTCGATGCCAGCCGTCTGCCAGCCTTTCACGAGGCGGAAAGCGTTCCATATCTTGTTGTTGAAGTTGCGTCCCTGTTCGCAAAGTGCGTCATCGAACAAAATGTCGTTCCCCGCCGGTGCGGAGAGCATCATGCCCATGCGCACGCCGTCTGCGCCATACCGTTCTATCAGGTCGAGCGGGTCGGGGCTGTTGCCGAGTGATTTGCTCATCTTGCGGCCGATCTTGTCGCGCACGATTCCGGTGAAATACACATTCTTGAACGGCATCTTGCCTTCGTATTCGTAGCCGGCCATAATCATGCGGGCCACCCAGAAGAAGATGATGTCCGGCCCGGTGACAAGGACCGAGGTGGGGTAGTAGTAGTTGATTTCTTCGTTGCCGGGGTTGTTGATGCCGTCGAACAGTGAGACGGGCCACAGCCAGCTGGAGAACCAGGTGTCGAGAGCGTCCTCGTCCTGGCGGAGGTCGGCAAGGGTCAGCCGGTCGTTGCCGGTCTTTTCCCTGGCCATCAGGAGGGCTTTCTCCGGTGTTTCGGCTACGACAAAGCCGCCCTGCGGTAGGTAATAGGCCGGGATGCGGTGTCCCCACCACAATTGGCGGCTGATGCACCAGTCCTTGATGTTCTCCATCCAGTGGCGGTAGGTGTTCTTGTATTTGGCCGGATAGAACTTGATGTCATCGTCCATGACCGGTTTCAGTGCGATTTGGGCCAGATGCCCCATCTTGAGGAACCACTGCATGGAGAGCTTCGGTTCGATGGGCACGTTGGTGCGTTCGGAGAAGCCCACCTTGTTGTCGTAGTCTTCCGTTTTTTCCATCAGGCCGGCCTTTTCCAAGTCTTCGGCAATCTGTCCACGCACATCGAAACGGTCCATGCCCACGTATATGCCGGCGGCTTCGCTGATGGTGCCGTCGTCGTTGAAGATGTCGATGGAGGGCAGGTTGTGTTTCTCGCCCAGCATATAGTCGTTCACGTCGTGGGCCGGCGTCACCTTCAGGCAGCCCGTACCGAATTCAATGTCCACGTAGTCGTCTTCAATGACGGGGATGCAGCGGTTCACAAGGGGTACGATAACCCGTTTGCCTTTCAGCCAGGTGTTCTTCGGGTCGGCGGGGTTGATGCACATCGCCGTGTCGCCCATGATGGTTTCGGGGCGCGTGGTGGCCACCACGGCATAGCGCCCGCTGCCGTCGGGCAGTCCGTCTTCGCCGGCTACCATATATTTCAGGTAGTACAGCTTGCTGTGCTCTTCTTTGTAAACCACCTCTTCGTCCGACAGGGCGGTCAGCGCCTTGGGGGCCCAGTTCACCATGCGCACCCCACGGTAGATCAGTCCTTTTTCATACAGGTTGCAGAACACCTTGATGACGCTCCGGCTGCGCGTTTCGTCCATGGTGAATGCCGTGCGGTCCCAGTCGCAGCTGGCGCCCAGCCTGCGCAGTTGC
>CAZGSE010000091.1:0-2331 GCA_964528135.1 uncultured Paraprevotella sp.
GCAAGGGCGTGTTCCGCTCCACCATCTTCCCGATGGATGCGTCCCTGCTGAAAGGTAGCGGCATCCGTGAGTTCTCGGAAGAGATTTGCAGCATCATCAAACCGCGATAGTCATGGGCAGCAGGAGAGTGAACACCGAAGGCATCGACGAGGAACTGTTGATCGCCTCAATCGGCAGACGCAAGCAGGACGGCACCCTGTACCGTGCGCAGGAACCGCCCGCGCCTGCCCCCGCAGAAGAAAGCAACCCTGAAACGGAACAGCCGTCCGCGCCGTCACCGGCAAAGGAAAAAGCGCAGAAAGACAGCGGACGCCGCAAACGGCAGGAGGACGATTATTCAGGGCTGTTCCTACGCCGCAATGAGATAAAAACCCGCCAGTGCGTCTATATCAGCCGCGATGTCCACGGCAAGATCCTCAAAATCGTGAACGACATCGCCGGGCGCGAAATCTCGGTGGGCGGCTATGTGGACACCGTACTGCGCCGGCATCTGGAGCAGCACAAGGAGAGGATAAACGAACTGTACAAGAAACAACGTGAAGATTTAATTTAATACAGAATGAATATGAACAAGGAAACAGGAAAAAGACCGCATAGAGGCGGCAAGAAAATGTTTGCGCAAGTGCAGACGAGTGTCGAAATCATATCGCCCGTGCCGGAGAACGGCAAATGCGGCGAGAAAGAGTATGAACGGATGTTCATACGGGAGCCCGAAATGAAGGCGCGCGAGGGAAAGATGGCGTATGTGCGGCCGGAGTACCACGACCGCATCATGCGCATCACCCGTGTGATCGGGCATGACAGGCTTTCACTGTCCGCCTACATCGACCATGTGCTGACGCACCACTTCGACCAGTGCGAGGATGCGATAAAGAGCCTTTACGCCCGGAATTACAACTCAGTATTCTAACCATCAAAAACAACGGATATGAAAACAAAAAAGAAAGACTATCGCGCCTTCCTGAAAAAATCAGGCTTCAAGGCGAGGGAGGGGAAGCAAGTGTCCATCAGCAGGGAAACCCATGACAAGATTGCCATGATTGTCCGCCGGCTGGGTAACGGAGAAGTCACGATTGCCGACTTCACCGAGAACGTGGTGAGCGAGTTCCTTCGCACCCACCGTGACGGACTGGACCGTATGTTGGACGCAGTCTCCAAAGTAGAACTATGAACATGACCATAATCCTCCTGACCGTTTCGGTCATCTGCAACCTGTGGTTCTTGTTCCTGCTCCAGTACGACCGTATCATGGACACGAAAGTCGTCCGCTTTTTCAAAGGGATAGCCAAACTATGGAAGTCGCTCCAAGCTATGGAAAAAGGGAATCCGGCAGAAGCGAAACAGAAGCCTGCGGGGGAAGCGGATGTCGTCGGCAAAAGCCGCTTCAAAATAGTACCTACCCGGACAATGGCTGCCATACCGACGCCACAAGCTGCCACTTCGGAAAAAGTCGAGGAAGTATCGTCCGACGATGTTACCTTTGACGACGAAAACGGGAAAACGCAGCCTGAAGCAGCCCGTCATCCGGCACAAGTCCCCGACGACAAACTCGACGAGACCTTCACGAGCGTGCCGCCTGAGGAAATGGAGTTCGGGGAAGACGAGCCGGAGGAGGACTCACCGGACAAACAGCGGGCTTCGGGCAGCAGCTTCGACGAGATCGACGATGCGGTCAAGACCGCCAAGAACCCGGAGGCGACGGAAGCGGAACAGCAAAAGGCTGCGAAAGTCTTCACCGACATGGAGGGCACGGAGCTGTACGATAAAATGATGGAAGGCTCATCGGAGATAGGCATCCGTATCAGGGGGCTTATTGAAATCCGGCTGAAAAAGCCGAAAAAGGAGTTCGTCGTGCCTGACAACATCGAGGAGTTCGACATCCGGAACTATGTATGACGACTAAAAAAGAACGAGAATGAAAAAGTAAAAGTGACAACAACCCACGCGGTGAGGAGGTACAAGGCACAGCCGGCCCGTAACGGACAGCCCAAGTCCGTGGAAACAAAAGGGCGACCACTAAACCAAAGTAAAATTTAAAAAAGTACCAACCGCCGGAAAAAGGACCATCCACCCTTTGACGGCACAAAACAAGAACGATTATGAACAAGAGAATCCGAAACAACAAAAAATCAATCCTTACTGCGGCACTCCTTATCGCCGCAACCGCCTCCGTCTTTGCGCAGGGCAACGGGCTGGCAGGCATCAACGAGGCGACCTCGATGGTAACCAGTTATTTTGACCCGGGAACGAAACTCATCTACGCCATCGGCGCGGTAGTCGGGCTTATCGGCGGCGTGAAAGTCTATGGCAAGTTCTCGTCGGGCGACCCCG
>CAZGSE010000092.1:0-2307 GCA_964528135.1 uncultured Paraprevotella sp.
TAAAGCCCGGCCAATTCACCGAGTGAGGGCACATAACTGCCGGGATGCCGTGCCGCCTCTTGCAGCATGGTTTCCCTGCCCAAAAGAGAGTTTTGCTTGGTTTGCCTGTTAGCTTCCATAAGTCCTTGCGTGAGGCTTGCCCCGTCACCACAGCCCAAGGCGCAATCGTCCGGGTAGGGCATACCGGGCTTGTAGATAATCTTGTCATCATCGTGTCCGTGGTTGTCGTTGGTCGGGTTGACGATACCTTCTCTGCGGGTTCCGTCAATGGTCGGAAACTTCCTGCCGCTTGAAACGCCGTTTCCGGAGAACACGAACAATCCTTGGCAATCAGACAAGGCCACCGCCTTGCCGTGTTTACCGTCCGTTTCCACGACTACGGCGATGGAAAGGGTGTCACGTTTCGCTTGTACCGTTCCGTCCCTTTGCAGGTAATGCCCCGTTTGCACGGAATCAACCGGCATCATCCTGTGTTCATACGCCAAGCTACGCTCCGTTTCCACCCAACTGCCGTTGATGGCCACGCCCTCACTGTCCTTGCGGATGGAGAGGTGCGTCACGCTCCCTGCCGTCAGGGGTGGCAGCATGGTGCGCAATGCATGGTCTTTACCGTTGATGCGGATGGTGATAGTAACGGAGCAGGCGGTTTCGGTCGGAACCAGGTAGAGGTCATGCTTCCTGCCGTTGTTCAACAGGCAATCCGTACTTCCCGCTTGCAAGCTGCCATTGGCTTTCTTGTCGAGCCATTTGCCCGTGTAAGGCCGGTAGCCACTTTCGGTGTAGATGTTATCTCCTATGAGGGTGATACCGTCCAATCTATCACGCAGGTCATCGCTCTCACAGACAATGCGGAGCAAAGCCATTGAACTTTGCAGCCTGAATGTCGGTTGGATGGCATCTCCGATGTTGCGGTTGGTTTCCACTCCATAGAGGTTTTCATCGAACGGAGCGACCAGATGGAGGGTGTCGTCTGTTCCTAATCCATTCCGGAAAGGATAGCAAACGCCGATGGTTGCCGTCGTGTCGGAAGTGGCCGCATTGCGGTTTGCCGGCACATACACATCTCCTTTCCGGGTGAACATCGCTCCTGCAAATGCCTGCCTTTCTTCAGGCATGGCAGTGCTTACATCCATATATACGCCAAGGCGGGGCCATGCAGGGGTTGTTCCCTCCATGCCTTCCAGGTGGATTTCAACAGGCTTGCGGGCCTTTTGCCACTCCATGCGGGTTTTCTCGCCCGATTCGATGGCAGCGACCGTGGGCTTGGGCTGTTCCTTCCCACCACAGGAGGCCAGCAGCAGCCCGATACATATCATTAGAAGGGCTTGCATCCGTTTGCTGTTTGGTAGGGTTCTTTAATCATTTCCGTATTTGTTGTTTTTATAGAGTAAAATCCTACTTACAATCCTTTGGAGCGGGCATAGACGAACACGCCTTTGTCGTTCTTTTTGCTGTGAAGCCCCTTGCGCTGTTTGAGCAGGATGAGTGCCGCACCGCCACCCAGTGCCGCCACCAGGACTATCAGCCCGGCAAGGAAACCGGAAAGGCAGTAAGCCACGATGAAGCCGACAATGGCACCACCGATGGCTCCTGCCGCCCAGTAGATGTACCTGCCCTGGATTCCCATGAATTCAAGAGGCCTTTGCAGCCCCTTGAACATGGGGTATTCCAGTGGCCGGGTGTCGCCGTTAGCTCCGGGCATGGCTTAGCTGCTGATGCCGAAGAACAACGGGAGTGCCTGTGCGGCGGCAACCAGGAAGATGCAAGCTCCCACAATCATCATGATGGACTTCTTGACATCCTGCTCTTCGTTGTTCATCTTGATGTACACGCTGATGGCTCCCACGATGGCCACGACACCGGCGATGGCATAGCACAGCTTCACCACGTAGGGCACATACTTGGCGATTTCGGTCGTCACCGTGCCGAGAGCCGTGGTGCCCGCCGTATAGTCACCGGCGGCGTTCTGGGCGAAAGCCGCGGTCGTACCTACCAGCAGCATGAGGGAGAGCATCTTCAATCTCCCGGAAGGGCAAATCCCCTTCATCCACTTTCTGAGTTTTTCCTTAAACATTCTTTTTACCTTAAAAATTAAACACTATGTGAATTGTCTCGTTTCTTTTATACCCGGTAGCCGAAGAAGGCGGGGAACACGATGGATGCCCCGATGATGAACAGGCAAGCTCCAACGACCATCATTATCTCCCTTGTGATGCCTTCCTCCCTCGTATTCATCTTGATATAGATTTGCAGGCTGGCATAAATGGCGACAATGGCGGCAATGGCGTAAAGCAGGTAGAGGACATA
>CAZGSE010000093.1:0-2271 GCA_964528135.1 uncultured Paraprevotella sp.
CCACCAATACAATGTTGTTGCTGCGCAGGAATGATACCTTGCGCACGGTCACGCCACTGGTGGTATCTACGGGAGTCACTACGTAAGCCTCGGTTTGGGGCGAGCCGGGCAGACCGTCGTTCTGCGATTGTGCCATGACTCCCGAACAGGCGAACGCGAAGGCGATGATTGATACGATTGTGTTCTTCATACTCATATTCATTTTCTATTTGATGATTATTATACAGTTTTGCTTCCACCGAATACGGCTGACATCTTCATCTTATCCAGTGCAGCATCAATATGCTTCACTTCATCCGGGGTTAGTTCAATGTCTGCCGCTCTACCATTTTCTATCAGACGTTCCAGCCGCCGTGTGCCCGGTATCGGGACAATCCACGGTTTCTTGCATAGCATCCATGCAAGTGATATTTGTGCCGGTGTCGCCTTTTTTCCTGCAGCCATACGGCGAACAAGTTCCAGCAATTCATGGTTTTCGGCATAGCTTTCCGGGCGGAATTGCGGCATGGCAGAACGGTAATCCGTCCCTTGCTCAAAGTGGCTTCCGGCGGTATATCTGTCGGACAACAGTCCGTTGGCCAACGGAGAGAACGCGACAAGCCCGATGCCCAGCTCTTCCAGTACAGGAAACAGGGACTCATGCCAACGCGCCATCATTGAATATCGGTTCTGGACAGCAGCAAGAGGACATACGGCGTGTGCACGACGTATCACTTCTTCCGTCGCTTCGGAAATGCCCCAATGCAGCACTTTCCCTTCTTTTATCAGGTCCGACATTACGCCCGCCACTTCTTCCGGCCGGACATGATGGTCAATCCGGTGCTGGTAATAAAGGTCTATATGGTCAGTCCGCAACCGTTTCAGTGAGCCTTCCACGCTTTTCCTGATGGCTTCCGGACGAGAATCCGGAACCAACGGATATGGGACTTTCCCGCTTTTCACGTCAAAACTCAATCCGAATTTTGTGGCGATAACCACGCTGTCGCGAAAAGGCTTCAGAGCCCGGCCTATCAGTTCTTCGTTGTCATGCGGCTGCTCAGGCGTACCGTAAACTTCGGCCGTATCAAAAAATGTATAGCCGCAATCGACGGCTTTTGCCAGCAGTTCCGTCATTTCCTTTTTGTCTGCCGGAGCACCGTATGCATGGCTCATTCCCATACATCCAAGCCCTACGGCTGACACTCTGAGTCCGCTTTTTCCTAAATATCTATATTTCATACAGTTTATCTTTTGGTTTCCTGTGTGCAAAATTAATGGGGTTGCTGATAAAGCGAGTTTTCTGATTCAAACCGATATTTATTCAAATCAAACATTCATGCCTTAGTCCGGCTGGTACTTACCACTTATGCTTCTTTTACTTGCCGAAACCTGCCAGCCACTTCACTGTCTGCGGGTCGTAGTGCGAGAAGAACAGGCTCTTGCCCGTGTCGAGTTTGCCGATGGATTCCATATCTTCTGAGGAGAGGGAAAAGTCGAATATGTCCAGATTTTGTATCATACGTTCCTTGTGCGTGGATTTCGGGATAACAATCACTCCGCGTTGGATAAGGAAACGCAGGGCGGTCTGTGCCACAGATTTGCCATACTTTTCACCGATGGATTTCAGTATAGGGTTGGTGAAGAAGTTGTTACGCCCTTCAGCAAAGGGTCCCCACGACATAATCTGCGTTCCGTATTCCTTCATAATCTTCTGTGCCTCTACCTGCTGGTCGAATACATGGGTCTCTACCTGGTTTACCATGGGTTTGATGTCGCTGAACTCGGCCAGGTCGATGAAACGGTCGGGGTAGAAATTAGACACACCGATGGCACGTACTTTTCCGGCACGGTAGGCTGTTTCCATGGCACGCCAGGTGCCGTAGTAGTCGTTGAAAGGCTGGTGGATGAGCAGCAGGTCGATGTAGTCGGTCTGCAGTTTACGCAGGGATTCATCGATGGAGGCTGCTGCTTTCACTTCTCCCGCGTTTGATATCCCTACCTTTGTCACGATAAACAGCTCATTGCGAGGAATGCTGCTTTTCTTTACCGCGTTTCCAACGCCTTCCTCGTTGGCGTATGCCTGCGCCGTGTCCACCATGCGGTAGCCCACGCTGAGGGCATCGGACACACAACGTTCACACTCTTCAGGGCTTACCTGATACACTCCATAACCTAAAACCGGCATTTCCACGCCGTTTGCTAATTTAACGATATCCATAATTTACTTTAATAAGAATTAATTCCGTGTCACTTTATAGATTTTACGTGTACAAAAATAGCGTGCTCTATTGG
>CAZGSE010000094.1:0-2235 GCA_964528135.1 uncultured Paraprevotella sp.
TGGAGGCAAGCCACGGCCCGGTGAACTCGTAGCGCGGGATCTTCATGTTCAGCACCTCCTTGGGGCTGTATGCCCGTTTCAGACGCACGGGCGCGTCTGGCTTCGGGTGCTGTCTTTCTTCCTTTGTTTCCATTTTTTTTGCTATTTTTGCAGCATGGTTACACTGAAACTGACAGTCACAGTTCATACCGGGCACGAAGGAGGAGATATTGCGTGTAATCGTCTCCATCGTCTGGCTGATGTTTTTCTCGGCCAATGTCTGCCCGGATTCGTTCAGCGCGGGCATTGGAAAAAGGAAATCTTTCTTTATCATCCGGACGGGGAGTCCGAAGCAAGGGGCATTGACTGCATCGGCATGGTGCTGAAGCTTCAACAAACTTGCGGATCGTCTCATCGCGCAGTATTGCTTGCACAAGTAATACAAACTGTTTCAATGATTTTTGATGACTTGTACGACGAAAATTTTTCTTTCCGGATCGATTCTCTTTCATAATCCTGTCTTTTTTAAGTTTTTTATTCTGTCATTTTGAGTTTCTCTATCTCCGTATAAACCCGCCGCAGCGCCCCGCGCGTCTTGCGCACAATCTGTGCCACGTCCGCGCCTTCCGGGGCGTTCACCCTGGCCACGATGGCGGCCTGCGCACGCAGGAACTTCTCGCGCTCCTGGGCGTCGTCGGGGGTCACCCTGCTGTACGTGTCGCCGTAGCGGCTCAGCATCTCGGTGTAGCCCACCTTCTTGCCCTCGATGGCGCGGTTGATCTTCTCCTTCAGCCCGTCCGCGCCCATCATGTACCAGGCGCAGCACCTTTCCGTGGCGTTCCACAGGGCTTTCAGTTCCAGGAAGGCTTCATACTGCAGGTCGCCCGCCTCGTCCAGCACCACCAGCGGAGTGTCGATCGTCCGCAGGTAGGCCACAAGGTCTTCATACACGTCCCAGTAGCTGCCGTTGCTGCCCACGCCGAACTCCCTGGCGATGTGCCGGATCAGCTTCTGCTTGGTCTTCACCTGCGAACAGTCCACGTACACGGCGTTCTTGTGCTGCTTCACGTAGGCCCTCGCCGTGAAGGTCTTGCCGATGTTCGGCATGTCGCACAGGATGGCGCTCAGGCCGCCGGCCTGGCACGCCTCCAGCTGCTTGCTGATGAACACGTAGGTAGGGGTCTTGGCGGCCGTCCAGGGCATCTCGGCACGCAACTGCACGCCCAGCCGCCGGGCAATGCCCACCCAGTTGGCGTCGCTCACCTGCTTCTCGTAGTTCCCTTTCTTGATGGCGTTGTACACGCTTGCCGCGATGCCCAGGGCGGTCGCATGGCGGTTGTCACTGGGATAGTTCTCACGGTCGGAGGCTATCGCCCCCGCAATCCGTCTCTTCACTTCGTTCGTTATTTCCATTTCCGAATGCTGTTTTAAAATGTTGTTTGAATGTCGTTTTAATTGTCGTCAGATTTTGGACACCGCGTCGGTCTCATACAGGGCCACGTCCAGGAAGTCGGAGTAGTCGTCTTCCCCGGTGCATGGCTTCACCTTCACCTCCGCCGCCTCGGCCTTCACGGCGGCCATTCCCGCCGTTTCTTTCTTGTCCAGGATGCCCACCCGGCTGATCTTGCCGTCCTTCATCATCTTGTCGAACCTCGCCACGTATTTTGCCTGTTCGGTGTAGGCGGCCTTGTCGGCTGCGGTCTGCTCGGCCGTGTTTTCGTTGTAGCGCACCACGGGCCTGCAGGTGGCGATGTAACGCCCGTGCTGGTAGATGTACACCTCGTCGAAGTTCCCGTCCGCATCGGGCAGGTAATAGGCTTCCACCTTGTAGTTCCTCGGCTCCAGACGGGCGATGACCCCGGGATCGGGCAGGACGAAGCTCCGGTACTGCACCTGGAAGTAGCTGTTGTTCCGGATGGTGGTCTCGGTGCGCAGGCCGATGTAGCGGTAAAGCACGGCCTTGTCCCAGGGGGCGAGGTTCGGGTTCTGGCGGGCGCAGAGCACGTCCCAGCGGGTCATGCCGGGATATTTCTTCTGGTTCGGGTGAAGCTCGCCGTTGTACTCGCCGATGGAGCGTATGTCGTCGGCCACAAGCTCGTCGTAGGTGTAGGTCTTCACCCGGTAGGTGTTGTTCTCCTCGTCGTACACCTTCTCCACCTTCGGGCGGTTGGCCTCCAGTTTGGCATACCAGCGCCCGATGTCCACCTGGGTGCGTTTCTCCACGCCGTACTTTTTCGCACGGATGACGTGTTCGGA
>CAZGSE010000095.1:0-2221 GCA_964528135.1 uncultured Paraprevotella sp.
GCAGCGGGTGGGGAACAGGATGCACGGAGCCGGGTTGTCCGCAGCGGGCGGCTTGGCGCATGGTCGGAAAGGCAGATATTCGCGCTGTGTTGTATTTGCTGTTGAACGCAACAAACGGCGAAATTCTTTTTTTATAGAAATAAAACCGAGAAGATAGAACGTGGTAAAGAAAAAAAGGCTATATTTGTGATGAAGAATGTAGAACCCTTAAAAAAAACTGCTATGAAAAGGATGTTGAAAGGCCTGCTGGCCGTATTCGCCGGTCTGTTGATGCTGACCGTGCCTACCAATGCCTACGCTACATCTGCTCCCCGCAATAAAATCGTAGGGAAATGGATGTTTATTTACGAAGGGAAGACATATTATAAGATGATTGAGAGCGACGGACGGTTCATCAACCTTGCTCCCGATGAGGCTACGGGCGACTACTATGTGTCGCGCCAAGGCACTTATACCCTTGAAGATGACAACCGTTACATCGAGACCATCACGCATGTCTGGGGTGAGGCCATCACGCCGGACCAAACAGACATCACTTACACCGTGAAGCGTAAGAAATTGACTCTCGACTTTGAAAAGTACGGCCACAAGATGCACGAGGAATGGGAGACAACGAACATTGTTCCCGAGTACAAGACACACAAGTAGGGGGCATAGCCCTTGCTGCTTAAATTGCCAATTTAGAGGTTGCCTTCTTGATGGGAGGCAACCTTTTTCGTAGCCGTGTATTCGGAAAAAGGTAACTTTGCAGTGCTGTTGCGCGATGTAGGGGGAGTCTTCTGGCTTTCCCAGCCCGGGACTTCGTGCTGTTCCCGGCTCACAGTGAAAATGTGGGAAGGGGAGACGGGAATGTCGGGCAAACAGGCAGCATTGTGAACTATGGCGAACCATATCACCAAATACGAACGCATGACCACGTTTCCGGTTCCGAAACTTGTGGTCTCCTTGGCCGTGCCGACCATCGTGAGCATGTTGGTCACGTCCATATATAATATGGCGGACACCTATTATATGGGACAAGTCAGTACGGCGGGCACGGCAGCCGTGGGTATCGCTTTTCCCGTCATGTCCGTCGTGCAGGCGTTTGGATTCTTTTTCGGGCACGGTTCCGGCAACTTCATATCGCGGCGTCTCGGTGCGGGGGATGTCCAGCCGGCTCAGCGGATGGCGGCCACGGGCTTCTATGCAGCCCTGCTCACCGGCTTCGCTCTTGCCGTGCTGGGGTATGTGTTCCTGACACCCCTTTGCCGCGCTTTGGGGGCTACTCCTTCCATTCTGCCTTTGGCAGAGACTTACGTGGGTATCGTTCTGATTGGTGCCCCGTTCATGGCCGCTTCGCTCGTTCTTAACAACCAGATGCGCTTTCAAGGCAATGCGGTATATGCGATGGTGGGCATCATCAGCGGGGCGATACTCAACGTCCTGCTTGCTCCCGTGTTGATTTTCTGGGCAGGGTGGGGCATCGCCGGGGCAGCCATCGCCACAGTAGCCTGTCAGGTGGTCAGTTTCTGCCTGCTCCTTTTCATGAGCCGCCGGGGCGGAACGCTCAGCGTGGCACCCCGTCATCTGCAATGGCGCAGGGCGGACTTGGCCGAAATCGTGCGGGGCGGTTCTCCCTCGCTCAGTCGGCAGTCGCTGGCCTGCCTGGCCACGTTGTTGCTCAACCATGCCGCGGCGGCCTATGGTGATGCGGCCATTGCGGGAATGAGCATCGTTACGCGGGTTACGTTTTTCATCTATTCTTTCCTCCTTGGATTCGGACAGGGTTTCCAGCCTGTCTGTGGCTTCAATTATGGTGCCGGTCTCAGGCGGCGGGTACTCACGGGGTTCTGGTTTTGTGTCTGGGTGGGTGTCGTGTTCATGGTGCTGTGCGCCGTTCCGGGTTATCTTTTCGCCCCGTCCGTTATCCATCTTTTCCGTGACGACCCTGACGTGATTGCCGTCGGGGCGGAAGCCTTACGCTGGCAATTACTCGTGTTGCCTCTCAACGTCTTTGTGACAATAAGCAACATGATGCTGCAAACCATTCGCAAGAGTGGCCGCGCCGTGTTGTTGGCATCCGCACGTCAGGGCATCTTTTTCATCCCCTTGATTCTCGTGCTTCCTGCGTGGTTCGGTCTCGTTGGTGTCGAAATCAGCCAAAGCATCGCGGACTTGTTCGCTTTCCTCTTGGCCGTACCGTTGACTGTCGGTGTCTTGCGTGAGTTGCGACGCTAAGAGC
>CAZGSE010000096.1:0-2184 GCA_964528135.1 uncultured Paraprevotella sp.
TCCCGAATGGCGGCAGCCGTTTCGTCAATGACCTCTTGCGTGGGCATGGACTTGATGCTTTCCGGATTGTACTCTCCTTCCTTCAATGCAACGGCCTCTACTTCCGGCCCTGCACCGTCCGGCTTCCACAAAGGCTGTCCACCCATGTAGCCCACAATATGTCCGGGCACTTCCACCTGCTCGCCCACATCATTCACCACGATACGGCTGCACTCCGTATAGGTGTTTGTTTGCGTGTCAGAATTGGACTCAATGTCGGCGGTTTCCGCGTCTACGCGATCCTGCGTGTCCGTTTCTTGAATCTCATCCATGGCATTTTGCGTGGCGATGGAA
Organism: uncultured Paraprevotella sp.; assembly: GCA_964528135.1. Lineage (GTDB taxonomy): Bacteria > Bacteroidota > Bacteroidia > Bacteroidales > Bacteroidaceae > Paraprevotella. Next base: position 334 of record CAZGSE010000096.1, read on the forward strand.
AATGCATACTCTATCTCTTCCCGTTTTTGTTCCTGGGTCAGTTCCGGGTCGGCCATGGTCATTTTGATAAAATACTTGATATCCTCATTGCCGTTCTCCCGTGACATACGTTGCAATTCATCAAACTTCTTCTTCTGTTCGTCTGTCATCTTTCCGAAGATACGCTCCATGCGTTTTCGGTTTTGATAACGTCCGACGGCCATACTGCCGGTACCAATCATTCCGAATACCAGGTACATGGGCATAAGCCCGAATGCGATATCAAGGTTGTTGTCCAAATCGACAGCCTCTTCGAAGGTCATGTCGCCCAAAGGAATGCTGGCAAAATTGTTGTATACTTCTTCCAGGTATTCTTCCGGGAAGCCACGGAATTGCGTACGCCGTGCCAGTTCACGCAATGTAGGATTGCTTTTCAATTCTTTATACAGCTTTCCGGGACGTGAGTCCTTTATCCTTTTTATGAAGGTGTTCACCCCGCCGGGCATGGTTCTGTTTATTGCGCGAAAGTAGGGACGGAACACACGGAAAGCACCCAATATCATTTCCGACTGGTGTGACAAGGCCGTTGAAGCAACAGATTTCCAGAAGGCTTCACCCGTGCCCACATTGCCGGTTTTCTGCATTTGCAGGTCCCCATTTTCGTCCAGATAGTAATCATAGTTGCTGTTCAGACGTTCCAACATGTCGGCTGCCACCCGTGACACCCCGGTCGTAGCGGTCATGCCCAACGCAGCACCTGTGCTGCCGGCGGCTCGTGCCGCAAAGCTGCCTGCACGTCCGAAACGACTAAGTCCGAACTTCAACAGACTTTTGGCGATTGCATTCCCGCTGCCGGATATGGGATTTACAAGGAACTCTAACATAAAAGGAATACTTACAGCCGTTGTCTGCCCTGCTCTGTAACCACGGCTTAAATCGGAACCGTAATATGTCTGCACGGCCATGTTGATTGCCGATGCCTCCAGCAATTTCTGCTCGGCATCGCTCAACGTTTCTCCGCGTTCATATTTCCCGAGGGCTTTGTTCAGGTTACCGGCATTAACGGCATCCGCTATTCCAAAAGTGATGGCATCTATGTCCAGATTATCACGCACACCCCTCAGTACGGATGCTGCCACATTAGTATGCCCCTTTTTACCGGCTTCTTCCACTATTTTCTGCGAATCCCCGATGAGTTTCCTGGCTGAACGCAACATGTTTTTATCCCGTGCCTCCTCCGGTGTGGCGTAGGCATATCCGTTATGCTCCCCTCTTCTGCTTTCTGCTTTCGCACGCAATGCGTGTTCCAGGCCTTCAACTTCCTTGGCGAGACCCGATAACTGCCTGCCGGTGTTTTCCTTGTTAAACTTGAACAGGTCGTCATTTATGAGCCTTCCGTAACGTCCCGTCATTTGCTTCTCAAAGGCTTCACCATAAGGCTTCATGTCCTGTTCAATCCGTTTCCCGTATGTTTTCCAGAACGCATCATTCAATGCTCTATTCCTTTCTTCTTCATCGCCATATTGCCTTTGAAGGATTTCACGATAGGCAGGCGTGTCCTTGAAATCAAGCAAATACCGGTCTGTCGTTTCCTCCGCAATCCTGTCGTATTCGTTGCGCAGTTCTTCGCCCCGTCTGGTCAGTGAAAAACGGTTGAGGTAGTTCTCATATATGTCATTGGAAGACGTGACGGGCTTGGGCGTATAGGCAGCATCAATGCGCCGCTCTTCTTCCGTATCCAGCGTGCCGAGTTCGCCACGGTTCCGGGCATCCAGCAGGCGGTCAGACAGTTGCCTTTGCAGAAAACGTGCATCGCTGCGGTCTCCTTCCCAAAGACCGGACACAGATTCCACCGGTGGCATTTTGCCGCCG
>CAZGSE010000097.1:0-2183 GCA_964528135.1 uncultured Paraprevotella sp.
GGTGAATATCCAAAAGGCCTCCTTGGGCGCGTAACGGGCGGCAAAGCCCAGGTTCCCGCAGAATGCCCGTGCCGTCCGTGCCTTGCGTTTCCATGCCGCAGCGTCTCCCGGCGTGTGTCCCGGCCTGTGCAGCCCGAAGTTGCCGCCTTGCCATACGGTTTCAAGCAGGGGACGCGCGTCCGGTGCCGTTTCCGCGTAAGGCAGGTATTGTGCGGGCAGCCCCAGTATGTCTGTCAGGAAAGCATGGAGCAGCGGGTTCCACCGGCCGAGTCCCAACTCCCGGCAAACGGTTTTCATCTCATCGGCCGACACGTCCGCGCGCAGCCTGTAGCAGGCCCTTGCCATGTCGCAAAGCTGGCGCAGGCCGATGCCGCGTCCGAGCGCGTGCTTCAGTATGTGCAGGTCGAGCATCAGCAGGTACGGCAGCGGCGAGGGGATGCTGACCGGCGTGCCTGCAAGCGGGACGGTGGCATAGCCGTTCTCCATCTCCAGCCTGTCCGCCCGGCTTTTCAGGAACGGGTTGTGCAGGTCGAGCAGCCGCCTGTGGTGTTCCACTTCCATTCCTTTCCAGTAGTAGAACAGGCTGCCGTCCGGTTTCTTTTCCAAACGGATTTTTTTCCACCGCAGGCAGGCTGCCGCCGCTTCGTATGCACGGTCGCTTTTGAAATAGAGGTCTATGTCCCCGCACTCGCGCAGCAGGGGCGATGCGTAGTATTGCGCCACGCCCTGCCCCTTTTGCAGGACGGGTTCAAGGTAGTACTCCCCGAACAGGGCATACAGCCCGGACACGGCCCGGTCCGCTTCCCTGTTCCTGTGCTCGATGCGGTCGGTCATGGCCGTCCACCGCAGCAGCAACGCTTCGGGGGGCAGCATGGCATCCGGCAGGAACTGGATCCCCCGGAAAACGATGCCTGTCACGGTCTGTTGGCGGGAAAGCTGATATGTGTCCTCCCATTCATCGGCAGACAGCGGGAAGCAGGTGAGGTCGTCAATCCCTCCCTCCCACAGCCCGCTGCGCAACAGGGTCAATAGTGCCGCTTGCGTCCTTTCCATCGTCTTTTCAGTGTGCCGGTGCAATCAGGCCGAAGCCTTCCCATTCGGCCAGTTGCCGTTCCACGTCCTGCCGTGCGGCGGACTTTTCCACCTCGTAGCGGCCGCACAGCCACTCCGCCAGCCCTTCCACGGTGGAATTGCCCTTTTCCAGTTGTTCCCACAGTTCGGCGGCCGTCCGGTTCAGGCTGTACACATTGCTCATGTTCACATCCCCGTCACTGGCCTTCACAATCACGTGTTGCTGCCCTATCTTGCGCAGTTTCAAGCCGCTTTGGGGCTTGATGATGTATGATTCCATAATGTATTTCAGAACTCCTTGCCGGAAAAGATGGATGTTACGGTGAGGACGATAATCTTGAGGTCCAGCCACAAGGAGCGCTGACGGAGGTACTGCAGGTCCATCCGCAGGCGTTCCAGCATTTTCTCCATGGTGTCCGTGTAGCCGTTGTACAGCGTGGCGGGCGAGAACAGGCCGGGGCGCACCTGGTAGAGCAGTTCATACTGTGGATTGACGGCCATGATTTTGTCCACGAAGAACTTGCGTTCCGGCCGGGGGCCGACAAAGCTCATGTCGCCTTTCAGCACGTTCCACAGCTGGGGCAGTTCGTCCAGGTGGTGCCTGCGCAGGAAGTCGCCGACCTTGGTCAGCCGCTTGTCGTCTTTCTGGCACAGTGCCGGTTTGCCGTCCGCTTCCGACGTCACCGTCATGGAACGGAACTTGTAGATCGTGAAGGGCTTTCCTCCATACCCGATGCGTTCTTGCTTGAAAATGGCGGGGCCGCCGTCCTCGTGCCTGATAAGGTAACATATCACAAGGGTGGCCGGCGAGGTCACCAACAGTCCGAGCAGACTGGCCACGACATCAAACGCCCGTTTGACCATGCACCCCATTACCGACATCTTTCCTCTCTGGTAATAACAGTTTTCTTCTTGGTCTGCTTCCTGAACCTGAACAAACAATTCTGCTTTTTCATTCATCCTCATAGCAATATATTTTTAAACATTTCTTTATCATCTTTTCCCTGGTGAACAGGTCGCGGTATCTCTTTGCCGCGCCTTCGGAATATTTCCTGTGGGTTGCCTCGTCTTCCGCGATGGCCCTGATGGCCTTTGCCAGTTCGCGTGCGTTG
>CAZGSE010000098.1:0-2181 GCA_964528135.1 uncultured Paraprevotella sp.
TCGGGATTGGTGATGATTCAAGCAAATTTATCCCCACTAAATTTCTACTGAGCCCTTAAGCCCGCCCCAACGGGCAGCACCGGGGAAGAGTGCAGCAAGGATGTTTGCCGCAGACGGGCCGGAGGCCGGACACGCCACCGAGGACAGCCATACAGCCGGATCGTCAAAGGCCCGGCGGAAATGTGCAAACACACAAAAGGAAGATGCCGCCACGGCTACATGCCGCAAAGCATCTTCCCTGTTGCTACAACGCCTGGCGCGTTTAGAAATTATAACCTACGCGCACAAAGAATTTCCTCAACTTGAAATCGCTTGATAAACTCTCAGAAACATAATCACCAACATAAGGATCATAATACCGATCATAATAATCATCCTGAAGTTTTGTAATCGGATTGAAATCCAAAGCATAGCCTATGCCGACATTGAATTTCCGGAAGTCCAGCGTGGCACCTATCTGCCAACCGACCTGCACACGTTTAAATACCTTTACTATAGCATCCACATCATCATCCATTTCTACTTCTTCTTTATCGAAAGGATTTAGAGTATCATCGAATTCTGTGTGGTGAGTACCATATACCTCTTCACCTTTCCATTTACTTTTACCGTAAAGATTGAAGCGCAAATAAAGGCCGGTGTAAGGTTTGACGGTCAAAGCGTCGTTAATGCGGATACCGTAAACCACGTTAACCGGAATGGTCAGGCTCATCATTCTAAGTTTTTCTTCCGCCCAGTAGTCCCCACTCGAACCATAATCATGCTCATCTTCCCCTTTTTGGAAAAGCGCGTTTATGCCGGCTCCAGTCTGGACAAACAAAGGCATATCCCTGGCCACCTTGAAAGCATGTTCATAAGCAATGGAAAAGCCCTTGATCTTATCAAGACCGGAATTAATCTCATAAGCATCATCAACCAAGGATGCATTAGTCACAGACATGCAGTCAAAAGAAAAGCGCACCCCTTTCCATGCCTCCACATCGGAAGAAGAATAGGAGGTGGGCGACTTTCGCTGCTATTCATGAACTGCGCGAAAGACATTGTGGAGCAACCCAACAGCACCACAGGCAACAAATACTTGATTTTTTCATAAAATTGTAATTTTTAGAATTAATAAAAAAGGTATAATCCATCTCGTTTTCTCCGTTATTTCCGGTGCATCTCTTCCCAAGAAAGCAACACAGAAACTGCATGGGAGACAGCATCACATACAAGCCCAACAGCGGGAAACCCAACAAGTTCCTGAACTTTCTTTCCGGGTTTTCCGGAATGGCAGTGCCCGACGCATTATACCGCCACCGGTTGCCGAGACTCTTGGCCCAGGCACGGGTACGCCCGGAAAGGACGCCGACGGACAGGCTGAAACGCTTTTTCAAGCTCCTGCTTTTCCACACCGGTTTGCGGAAAGCCAATACATCAGGCCGGACACGCTGTGAACGCCACGCCCCTCTATTCCACACAGGGAATGTATTGCGCCCAAAAGGCCTTACGGCTTTCGTGCATAAAGCCATGGCAGCCCATCGGAAGCCGGAAACGGTTCAGTTCATGGCACAGCCACGGCTTCACGTCGTATCCACGGCTGCACCATTCATCCAATTCGTCCCTGAACAACCAGGCATCGGTATGGCAGACCAGGATATACTCGCAACCGGTGAACATGCCGTAGAACGCCGGGGACATCATCATTTCGTTATACCCGGCGATGCCCCGTTTGCGCCCCAGCCAGTCCGGGGACACTTCCAGCACCTCGGCCTTGGGGTATGCCCGCTCCACGGCACGCAAATCCAGTCCTTCCGGCTTCAGGAAACAAACAGGGCGCGATGACAAGACCCGCATGTTGTTGCACAACGCGGCCTCTTCCCAATCCTCCAGCGAATCCCGGTAAAAGGGGATTACTATTTTCACAAGAGTATTCATAAACCATCCAATAAACGGAAACCGCCTTTCCCTTACGGTTGCCTGCGCAACGCCGAAAGGCCTGTTCCCAAACCTTGTTTCCGGTTGCTCTCTTGGTAAGAGATATACAGTGCGGCGTTTAAGCACATGCAGCCAAGCAATTACAGTTTCTCTTGTTTCCGAATGGTTTTCATTTTTCACGGTTCCGGCAAAAAAAAACACGACAAGGCGGTATTACTGTCAAGTTAGAAGTGCAACCTCACACCGCCTTCCTCCGTTCTTGGA
>CAZGSE010000099.1:0-2060 GCA_964528135.1 uncultured Paraprevotella sp.
AACAGATGCCCGACTCGGCAGTGACAAGGATGGCCATGTTCTGCAAGGCTTCGGTGTTTTGAAGGTAATCGGCTATCTGCGTCTTCGACTGCAATATGGCGTAAGGATACATCACCACGACAAAAGCCGCGGCAATGAGGCTGAACAGCCCCACTTGCCACCACTTCCAAAAGCTGAGCTTAACGGTGTTGTTTATCACGATAAACAACATCAGTACGAGTAAGACCTGCTCCATGCTGCCGGTTATTTATCTTGTTTCTTACGTTTCTTTTTCAATATCAGCAGCAGTGCGACGAATACTACCAGCACACCCGCTACCACTATCGTGCCACTCAGCTTGTTGGTTTCCATCTCGGCATTGTTGGTCGCCGTGGTGTTTTTCTTCAGCCTCATACCCTTACCATTGACGGTTTCGCTCATGACGGCTTCTTTCATCTCCGTGATTTTCTGCCGGTATTCAGTTGCCTGTTGCGTACTGACCTTAGAAGCGATGAAGTCTTGCAACTTGGCATTGTTGCCGGAGAAATTGCTTTGCTGGCCGAAACGGCGCACCAGGTCGGTATGCAAACCGGCAATGTCGGCCAGTTGCTCCTCGGTAGCTTTCCAGTATCCCTTTCGCGCGGTTTCCATCATCACGGCGGTCATCTCCTCCAAGGCACCCGGATTTTTCGTCTCAAAGAACGTTTGCACGCCAAGGTCGAATTTGTCTTTCACATAGACCTCGTAGATTTCGTCCCACATCTCGTTGTCGATGGCATTGGGCTTCATCACATTCCACCCGTAGGTGTTTTGTATCAGTTCGGTGAAAGAACCGGCCGAGCTGGCATCGCCTTTCATCTTTTCCTTGATGTAGGTGGGGTTGAACAAGGTGGTGCGGCTTTCCACGCCTATGGCCTCTTTCACCTCTTGCATCCTGACGTTGTTGCGGTTGCGGTAATCGCTGAGGTAGGCATCAGGATCTTTCCCGGTCACATTGCGCACGGCCAGGTTCAGTCCTCCCATGAATTCGTACACATGATCAAGGCTTAACGCCCCCCAGGTATTGCTTTGCCGGGGTTGGATGACGGCATCGGTGCGTGTCAGCGCGGCCTCGAAAGCAAACTGCCTGAAGGCTTCCCAATTCTTTTCACTGCCATAGTAAGCCCCCATGTTGTTCAGGTAAGTCTCGGCTATTTCCGATTCGTTCTCCCAACGATCGCCACTCATCACCATGCCCTGTATGCCGGTGCCGTAACTGCCGTTCATCCCGCCAAACACGCGGAAGGTGGAAATCTCGCGTGCATCTTTCGGTGTCAGGCCTTTTTCTACCAAGGTGCGTTCCGATTCGCGCACACCGTCCGCCACCTGGTTCTCGTAGACATCATCAGTGGCGGCAGCAGCCATTTCCACCGCGCGGTTAATCAGGAACAGGCGCGATGCGGCAATATCCCTCAATTGTCCGCTGGTCTGCACTACCACGTCGATACGCGGACGCCCCAAGTCTTTCGACGGAATCAGCCGCAGGTCGGTTACACGGCCAAACGTGTCGCGTATAGGCTCGACACCCAGCATGTAAAGAATCTGTGCGATGGTGGCACCTTCTGTTTCGATAAATTCGCCACTCCATAGCGTGTAGCTCACCTTGCGGGGTATGCTGTCGTTATGGCGGCGTTTATACATCTCGATGGTGTTGTTTGCCAGTTGGATGCCCTTTTCCCATGCAGCCTCGCTGGGCGTTGCCTCGGCATTGATGCTGTAAAGGTTGCGTCCGGTGGGTAAAGTGTTAGGATTGGCAATGGGATCACCGCCCGGCGATGGCTTTGTGTATCCGCCATTGAAAGCATTGACCAATGAAGCAAGTTCCTTCTCCGGACTTTGCCGTAACTCACGCCGGTAATTGTCCACATTCTTGATGGTACGTTCCACCTCCATCACGGCCAGAGCAAAATTTATTTCTTCTTTGCTGTATTCCTTTTTGGAGGAAGCCATGGCGTCTCTCATGGCAGCCATGCCGTCTCGTGCGGGCGGGGTGGCAGGAGTTGCAGCCGTTTCGGTCTTGCCCGCAGCAGCCCGCATCCGTT
>CAZGSE010000100.1:0-2048 GCA_964528135.1 uncultured Paraprevotella sp.
TGTCATTTCCACCTTTTTACGACTGTTTTCGCCACATTCTGCGGCTGCCCGTTCCCGAACGCCACTCCTATTGCCTGACATGCCTCCACGATGCTGCGCTTGAAGGCCTGTCTGTCTTCATACTGTTGCATCCGGAAGTCCCACTCCCGTTTGGCATCTGCCTCCAACTTGCTGCCGACTTCGTTGCGGAAAGACATGACCTCGTCGTAATTCCCGGCTTTCGGGTCTATCCTGCCGATGATGTCTGCCACCCTTTGTGCACCGGCGGCATCGGGCTGTTTCATCCAGACCGTTTTAGCCTCGTTTAGCAGGGCTACGCCTTCCGTATCAATCTTTTGCCGATAAATGGATACAGCCGCGTCCTGACATTGCCTGTAGCAGTCTGTGCATACATTGGGCACGGCCATCAGACGGAATATCGCCTCGTCATAGCGCTGCATCCCTGCCAATGTCCGGGCATTCGTCAGAATCCCGTCGCAATGCGTGGTGTAGAAAGCCAGGATTTTTTCCCTGGACGCTTGCAGCATTGCCTGCAACTCCGGCATCCTGGGATTCACTTTCGAGAAAGCAGACACGAAGGCTTTGGTTTCATTCGTACCGATGCCCGCCAGAGAAACGGTGGAGGTGGCATAAACCTTGTTCTCCACCACGTCGCCCACCATGAAAGTAACGTCCATCTTCTGCGACACACGCGGGGGAGTGGAAGGCACCACGTCCCTGGAAGTAATATCCACCCGGGCTGTCAGCACAAAACGCTCGGCATAACCATTGTCCGCAAAACCGTTGGCAGCCAAGGCACTGCTCAACCTGTTTTCCAGATTGCGGCAAGCCTCTGCCGGGATTTCACCTTCAGGAATGATGGCGCACATGGATATGCGGCTGTTATCGGGCAGTTCCTGTCCCCAAGCACCCAGGCAAACGGCCAAGATGCAAAACACGACACCTGTATATCGACGGAGCTTCATACGCGCATCCTCCTTTTATTTTTCACCCAACACCAATATTGCTTCTCCCAATCCGCGAACCATCACTTTGGACGTGATGTTGTAGGGGGCCTTCTGCAAGTAACGCCTCAGTTCCGTGGCAAACGCACGGGCATCCATGCCCCGTCCCCGCTCGTCGGAGAGGGGAATGCGCACTTGCTCAAACTGTGCAAAGCTCTCTGTGCCATCCGTCAGGTTGAACATGCCTTTCACCGTATGTCCGGGGCCAGCCAGTCCTGGATGCAATCCGTCAACTCCTCGCCGTCATATTCCGTTTCCAGATCGTTCTCCCAGTTGTCCCAGCAACGCACGGTGAGGGTTATTTCGCGTCCGTTTTTCCGCTGGTCGTCATACCAGCGGGTCATCTGCTCGTCAAAGGGTTTCACATTCTCTTTCACCGCCTGCTCCAGCAACACGGGGATGACATCGGTGGAAGCCTTGGTTGTTCCCGTGGAAGTGGCTATGCGTTTGTTGGTGTAGGCATCGAACGCTTCCAGCGTGAACGAGGCCGAATGCCCCCTGCTTTCGCGGTTCAGCTTCCACCAGATCTGGATGATGATGTCCGACTTTACCCGCCGCTTCAGCACATCCAGAGGAGTCTCCACCAGCGATGCGCCGGTGGTCTTGCTGGTAGTCACATTGTCTTCTGCTGTCCGCATACTGATGCTCTTGATTTCCTGCTCGGCATCTTTCAGGCTGTAGCCCAGTTCAGTCAGTACGCCGCCCACTTTGCTGATGACTTGCGGCAGTTCAGTGTCTTCCATGAAGGCCTGTTGGTAATTGGGAACTTTGACCGTGCTTCCCTGGTTGGAGAAAGAGGTCATGAAATAACGCTGGTTGCACCAGTTGTCGCTGGGCAGAACCATGACGGTAGGCTTCTTGGCCTGTCCGAAAACTGTCAGGCTCATAAACAAAGCCAAACAAACAGAGCTTAATCTACGTTTCATATACAAATCATTTAAAGTTGAGCCTTAAATATGTATTTATATACTATAATATTGCAAATGTAACGAGAAACTAATAAAATACAAATATTTCATCTGGAAAAATGAAAAAGGCAGGGTT
>CAZGSE010000101.1:0-1902 GCA_964528135.1 uncultured Paraprevotella sp.
AAGAAATCATCGGGCTGATGGTCATGGACAAATACTTCCGGCTGTCCGGACAGGCCTAAACACCCCAACACCCCAGCGACATGATACACATCGCCTTTAACATAGACGGCAATTACGTGCGGCACTGCGCCGTGACAATGGTCTCCCTGTTCAGGAACAATCCGGAGGAGCGGTTCACCGTACATATCGTGTCCGACGGCCTTCCGGACGCGGACAAGGCGGCGTTAGGCCGGTTGGCGGAAAGCCACCGCAACACGGTCAGATACTACACGCCCGACCCGGAAGCCCTCAGCGGGCTCACCATACGCAAATTCAGCAAAAGGATTTCCATGGCAACATACTACCGCTGCATCCTAGCCGACATCCTGCCGCGGGAAATCGGCAAGGTGCTCTACCTGGACTGCGACATCGTGGTGGCGGGGAACATCACCCCGTTCTGGGACATGGACGTAGAGGGGATAGGGGTGGCCGCCGTGGAGGACATCGGATGCAGGGAGGCACAACGCTACGAAATCCTGCAATACCCCATGCAGGACTCTTATTTCAACGCGGGGGTGCTCCTCATCAACCTTGAATACTGGAGGCAACACCAGGTGGGCCGCGCCTGCATCGACTATTTCCACGCCCACCCGGAGCGCATCCTTTTCAACGACCAGGATTTGCTGAACAGCATACTGCACGACCACAAGAAACTGGCCGGGCCGGAATGGAACGTGCAAGACGGGTTCTACCGCAACGCGGCCCATCCCGGCCGGGCGTGGCAGAAGGCACATGCCGGCATACTGAAACACCCGGCCATCCTGCACTACACCAACCGTAAACCCTGGAACTACGACAGCCAGCATCCCCTCCGGCACCTCTATTTCGACTATCTGGACCTCACGCCCTGGAAAGGAGTACGCCCGGAAAAGACGCTGGCGAACAGGCTGAAACGCTTTTTCAGGCTCCTGCCTTTCCGCACCGGTTTGCGGAAAGCCAAATACATCGGGCTGGACACGCTGTGAACGCCCCCTATTCCACACAGGGAATGTATTGCGCCCAAAAGGCCTTACGGCTTTCGTGCATAAAGCCATGGCAGCCCATCGGAAGCCGGAAACGGTTCAGTTCATGGCACAGCCGCGGTTTCAGGTCGTAAGCAAACTCCAGTGCCGTCTGCACGTCCGGATAGCGGAACTCTTCCGGCACCAAAGCCCAGAAGATGTCCTCATTGTGCATCCCGTCCTCCCGGCTGTTGAAATATGAAATGATGTCGGCGTAACGCCCGCATGCCCGGACGAAAGACGCCACCTTCCTGAGGCACAGCCCCCCGTTGCCCACCCGTCCGTACATCAGGACACGCGAAAGCTCGCCGCCCCGGCTGTACAGCGTTTTCTTGAGCCAGATGTACTGTTTCAGCGGGAAATGGCGGTAGCGCGGGCGGAGAGGCCACGGGGCTGCCACCTGGTCGTATCCACGGCCGCACCATTCATCCAATTCGTCCCTGAACAACCAGGCATCGGTATGGCAGACCAGGATATACTCGCAACCGGTGAACATGCCGTAGAACGCCGGGGACATCATCATTTCGTTATACCCGGCGATGCCCCGTTTGCGCCCCAGCCAGTCCGGGGACACTTCCAGCACCTCGGCCTTGGGGTATGCCCGCTCCACGGCACGCAAATCCAGTCCTTCCGGCTTCAGGAAACAAACAGGGCGCGATGACAAGACCCGCATGTTGTTGCACAACGCGGCCTCTTCCCAATCCTCCAGCGAATCCCGGTAAAAGGGGATTACTATTTTCACAAGAGTATTCATAAACCATCCAATAAACGGAAACCGCCTTTCCCTTACGGTTGCCTGCGCAACGCCGAAAGGCCCGTCCCCAAACCTTGTTTCCGGTTGATCTCTTGATAAGAGATATAC
>CAZGSE010000102.1:0-1804 GCA_964528135.1 uncultured Paraprevotella sp.
TATTCAATTACGGGAACTGCAAACGTGACTTCACCTACATTGATGACATTGTGGAGGGTGTGGTAAGGGTGATGCGGCACGCGCCTGAACGTATGACGGGAGAAGACGGCCTGCCCGTACCGCCTTACAAGTGCTATAACATCGGCAACAGCCGTCCGGAAAACCTGCTGGATTTCGTGACCATCCTGCAGGAAGAACTGGTGCGTGCGGGTGTGCTGCCACCGGACTATGACTTTGAGGCACACAAGGAACTGGTGCCGATGCAGCCGGGGGATGTGCCGGTTACTTATGCTGACACTACACCCCTGGAAGAAGATTTCGGGTTCAAGCCGTCCACCCCTTTGCGTGATGGCTTGCGGAAGTTTGCTGAGTGGTATGCGGGAAATAGTTTGTAAGTTTTTGAGTTATTAAGTTCTTTAGTATTTGTCATACGCCATTTCACAAACTTAAGATAAATTATTTCTATCACATTTGTTGGCGAACGGCCTCGGACATTGAAGTATGAATTTAAAGTGAAAAGCTGTAGGCTTTATTGAATTACAGAAAAACAATATGAATATAATCCTGGCAAATGCCCCCGTCAAGAACGGCAACCGTGGATGTGTGGCCCTTTCCATATCGTCCCTCTTCATTCTGGACAGACTGTTGGGCGAAAGAAACATCCCGCATACATTCTATCTTCCCCAGAGCGGATTCCCCGGCAAGGAGAAACACACCTATAAGGCGGGAAACATTCAGGTCGGATTTGTCTCCCTGCCGGACATCGCTTACCCCTCACCGGTGCAACGCCTGAAGAACCTCTGGAAATACAGCGATTACAAGGAGACCAGAAATATATACAGGCATGCCGACTTCATCCTCGACATCGGGCAGGGTGACAGTTTCGCGGACATTTACGGGAAAAGACGCTTCGACTGGATTTACAGCCAGTACCGTTTGGGGATGAAATACCGCAAGCCGTATTGCATCCTCCCTCAGACCATCGGCCCGTTCAGGGACCCGAAGATCAGGGAACAGGCAAGGAAAGGGATGGAATATGCCTCATGCGTGATGGTCCGCGACAGGCAGAGCCGCGACTTTGTCGGGGAGATGCTGCCCGGAAAGGAAGTGGCTGAAATCATAGACGTGGCCTTCTTCATGCCCTACACGCGGAAGGAATTCGACAGGAACTTTGTCCATGTGGGGCTGAACGTGTCCGCCCTGCTGTGGCACGGAGGCTATACAGGGGACAACCAGTTCGGCCTGAAAGCTGACTATCCGTCGCTGGTCCGTTCTGTCATGGATCATTTCCTGAAGCAGGAAGATGTCAAAGTCCATCTGATACCCCATGTGGTAGGCGGCGAACGGCACATCGAGAATGATTACGCCGTTTCATACGACCTGTTTGAAGAATACGGCCATCCGAACCTTATTCTCTCCCCCCTGTTCCTGGATCCTATCGCCGCGAAAAACTACATCGCGGGCATGGACTTCTTCATGGGTGCACGAATGCATTCCACCATCGCCGCGTTCTCGTCAGGCGTTCCCGTATTCCCCATGGCATACAGCCGCAAGTTCAACGGCCTGTTCGCGGATACGCTGCAGTATCCTCACATGGCTGACATGAAGGCGCAGGCGGAGGGGGAAATCCTGGACTGCATAAAAGGATGTTATGCCCGGAGGGGCGGGCTGAAAAGTCTGATAGACGAGCGCATGCGAACCACCGTGGAAGAGCGCAGGAGGCTTATGGAGGAGAGACTGTGTGCCTTCCTGGGGATCAGCAAGGACTGAAGTTATCAATAATGAAATGACATTTATAATATAG
>CAZGSE010000103.1:0-1703 GCA_964528135.1 uncultured Paraprevotella sp.
TCGCCCAGCCCGGCAAAGGCATCTACATCCGCAACGGGCAGAAGCGCATCAACCCCTGACGGGAAAACCTCTCCCTTACGGAAAAACACAAGGGAAGCCCCCGCGCGCCGTCAACCGTGCGGGGGCTTCCTCATTTCACATCACTTCGTCAGTATAACGTGTTCCGGGTTCTTCCACTGCCTGCGTTCAAACACGAGCCAGGCATACGGAATCAGTAAGCCACCGTGAAACGTTCACGATGGTGGTTCTCCTGTTCCAGTTCATCTACCATCGCCACGGCATAGTCTTCCACCGAAATGAAACTCTCGCCCTTATCGTCCACCAGCAGGTCATCCTTGCCGATACGGAACTTGCCGGTACGGACACCGGGGCGCAGGTTGCCCAAGTTGGCCGCAGGCGAAAGGAACACCCAGTCGATAGCCGTCTCGGCCATCAACGTTTCAAGGTAGAATTTGGCCATCGACTTCACTCCGGGCAGCCAGTCCTCGGGCAGCGTGCCGGTATCCACCAGGCGCAGCCCGGGCTTCACGAAAAGGCTTCCGGCTCCGCCCACGACCAGGAAACGACGCACACCGGCAGCCTTCACCGCCTGGAGAATCTTGGGGTAAACACGCAAGGTGTCCTCGTACATGTTGGGATTCGTCCAGCCGGGATTGTAGGCACTGATAACGGTGTCTATGCCACGGCAAGCCTCGGTCAGTTTCTCGCTCTCTTCCACATCCAGCGCCAAGGCTTCGAGAAGCGGGCTCTCGGCCTTGATGTTTTCCGGATGGCGCACGATGGCTTTTACCCGATGGCCTCTGCTCAACAATTCATTCAGGATGGCATTCCCTACCAGTCCTGTGGCTCCAATTAAAACTACTTGTTCCATAATACTTTTTATTTTTGGTCTTTACGACAGTACAAAGGTATCACATCGCCACCCAAAATGCAAGTAGTTTCCTTATATTCAGATACTTACAAGAAGGAAACAAATACTGGGAACAAAGTTTTTAGCGTTCGCGACTTTATACTTCGTTTACAAACTTTTTCCCGCCGGTTTTCCTGTACCGGGCGACTTTCGCGTATTTTTGCATGAAGAAGCAGGAAGAAAATATGGACAAAGACAAACTGAACGACGAAATCTACATCAAGAACTGCCCCATACGCAATGTGCTGGCTCGCGTGTGCGACAAATGGTCCATCCTGACCATCTTCACGCTGGAGCAGTTTCCCGTCATGCGCTTCGGCGAATTGCACCGGATGATTCCCGACATTTCGCAAAAGATGCTGGCGTCCACCTTGCACACGCTGGTAGAAGACGGCATCGTCCGCCGCAAAGCATACGCGCAAATCCCTCCCAAGGTGGAATATTCGCTGACAGAACGCGGGCTCTCCCTCCTGCCACATCTCAATGCCCTTATTGACTGGGCCAAAGAACAGATGGCAGACATCCTGCACGACCGCCCACGGCCTACGCCGCCCGACCATGAATCCCTTTGACCGGCAAAAGCCATCCCTACCGATTGTCCGTGTTCGCCCATAACCCTTGAACGGCGAAGCGAAAAACATTCTCCTCTGCTCCCTCCACCACGTCCCCCCCCGCACGGAACCGCCCCGCAAGGGCAATCCACAGGGAAAACCACAAGGGAAGCCCCCGCACGCACCACCGCGCCGGGGCTTCCCCTTTTTCGTATCCGCACGCCCGGGCTGCCATGCAGCGA
>CAZGSE010000104.1:0-1655 GCA_964528135.1 uncultured Paraprevotella sp.
AAAGCAAAAACATTGAAGCGCATCGCGCTTTGCTCTTCCCGTCACATAACAACGGTGGATCATTGCTGTTGAGGTTCGTCCAGAATACCGCCGTTATACCTGAAACAAGGTGCTCCGGAACTGTCATGCGATTGCCATGAGAGGAACGTGAAGAACGTGCTTTTCAGAATCAGTTGGCAAGGCATCGGTTGACAAGTTGACGAGGTTTTAAAAGTCAGCTAAACTATTGACTTAAATCCTCTAACTTCTTCCAACTTCTTTAACTCCTTTTTCTTTTATAATTATGCCTGACAAACTCAACCATGTGGATTACCGTTGGTACGTGGTGCGCACCAGGCGTCACCAGGAGAGCAGACTGGTGGAGCTTCTGGAAAAGCAGAAGACACGGACCGGAAACATCCTTGAAATCTATGCGCCGACCCATACCACGGTGAACGTGCACCAGGGCAGCGACGATAAGCGGAAGCCGCTGTTTGCGGGCATCGTGTTCGTACTCGCCACGCAGGATGCGCTGGCGGCTTTCATGAAGGAGCATTCCGGGGACGCCGACATGCAGTACGAACGCAAAAAGGAAAAAGGGGAAAGGACACGGATGTGTGTCATTCCCGAACCGCAGATGCGTGCTTTCCGTGACTACAACGAGAACTATGCCGACAAGGTGATTGTGCTGGAGCATCCTTACTCGGACTATGCTTTCAACACGAAAACGGGCGATCCGAACGAGATTGTGCGTGTCATCGACGGCCCGCTTGCAGGCTGCGAGGGCTACATCTGCCGTTTCCGCCGTGATAAACGGCTGGTGTTCCAGGTACAGGGCTTTGAACCCGGCAGTTGGCTCACGGTCTCCTGCCCCAAGGCATGGGACCTGCACGTGGTCCGCCTGCACAACATGGAGGGAGACCGGCTGTCCGTCGGAACGGAGAAAGGGCGTGCCGTGGATCTGCTCGCCGGCTTCCTGCAGGCCTGCGGATACGGTGGACGCACGCTCCCGATGCTTTACGGCATCATCGACCGCCTTGCCGCCAAGCCTTCGCTGGTCTCGCTCTGCAAGGAGCTTCACGCACAGGGTGACACCGCCTTGAGCCGGCGTCTGGCACAGATGAGCGGCAAGGAGGCGGAACTCGTCATCAACCTCGTGCGTTACGAGCGTGACAATCCCGGTTACGTGAAGGCCAACTGGAACAGGCTTACGCTGCGCCCGTTCCTCACCCCGACTTCCGGCGTGGAAATGGATGAAGGCAAGACAGAAGCGGAGTTCCTGCACAGGGATTTTACGGAAACCATCCGCAAGGTGGACATCACCGAAGAGGTTTACTACCCCGGCAGGCAAAAGGACGGGACGATTACCACCACATATTATGCCCACACCGGCATGGTGGAGGATAAAGACAGGAAAGAATGCACTTGTTTCGCCAACTGGGACGGTTTTCTCCGGGAATACTTTCTGACTGCAGGCAAGGCCAATGAGAAATTGGTGTCAGGCAAGGTGCAGACGGTGCGTGACGAAGCCACAGATACGGAAAGGGAAAAACTCATCGGGTCTTTCCGCAACTATGCCCCTACCTTATATAAAGTATTGACGGATGCGGATTCAGCCGTAAAAGCCGTACAGGATTTCAAGATTGGCGAAGACACGCTGAATGTTCTTGCCATCA